>JAUIDR010000006.1 GCA_030428565.1 Alphaproteobacteria bacterium | reverse complement strand
GGGCGAACCAGGGCTAGGAGCGGCAGGGCCAGGCATAACAGCGAGATCATATTGAGCAAGAGGGTCATGCGCATCTCCTTGGGTAGGCTGGTGTTTATTGAAGAACACCATTGCTCGCATGCGGTGTGAATGCCACTGGAGAGTGTGGACGGTTTGGCCCTCTACCCGGGATGCAAGGTCGCAGTTAGCGGACTAGGCTAGAGGTCAGCGATCAGGGCGCGTTGATCCTGCCACGTCAGCGGTAAGCTACGGCGTTTGATCCACTCTGAGGTTAGGCCCAATGGCTGGCTGCCGGCCGCTATGGCTTCCATGATGTCGGGGGCTAAGAAGGCAAGGCCGATGATCTGACGAATGCGGTTGACCGATGTGCCTTCTTGTTTGGCCAAATCACCAAAGCTAGAGCCGGCCTTGATGGCAGCATACCATTTGCGGGCTACAGCCAGGTTTTGCGCTAGAATAGGATCAAGCTGAACCGTTGCAGCGCCCAGGATAATCTTGGCCTCAACCCCACGCCGTTTGAGTTGGAAACTGGTGGTGATGGTCCGAGCCTGGGGATCAATGCGGTCCTTAGGGGTGCCAAGCGCCTCGGATAGGGCCCGCACAAGGTTGCCGATCTGATCGTTGCTGGTGGCAGGGACGGAATGCTACTGTTGTCGCATTACCTGATCGGCGCACCGCAAGCCGGGATCGCGCACCGCATTCGCGCTGTCTGCAAGGCAACCAACATGGGCGTGATCGTCTATAGCCGCGGTCAGGCTGTGGTGTCCGCCGAAACCCTTGCCCAACTGGTCGACGACTGCCTGAACCTGGTTGGCTTCAAGGACGGGACCGGCAATATCGATACCGTGCGCCGGATCACGGTCGGCCCCGGCGACCAGCTGGCCTTTATCGGAGGCATGCCAACCCACGACCTCTTCGCCCAGGCCATGCGCGGAGCGGGCGTAGATTACCTATTCTTCAGCCGTGTTTAACTTCGTCCCCGAGGCCGCGCTAGAATTCTTTGCGGCCTTCAGCGCCGGGGATGACCTGGCATGCGAGGCCATGCTGCGCGATGTCATAGGCGACAGAAAGTGACGGCGCACCAAGCAGTCTCTCACAAGGCGCCGCTTTCTTGCTTCAAGTCAGCAGCACGCGCGGTTCGGCAAGGCCGTTAACTCCCGTTTCAAGTCGATACACACAGCCGTCCGCCGGGGTGGGATTGACCATGCTCTCGCGCGCGGTCGTCACAAACAGCGTTGAGAAGGTCGGGCCACCAAATGCCGGGCATGAGGCCTGTTTGCCAGCGACATCAAAGGCATAATCAAAGCGCCCGTCGGTGTCATAGCGGGCCACCCGTCCAGCGCCCCACTGAGCATTCCATAGGCCGCCCCGCGTATCCACGACAGCGCCATCTGGGTTCAATCCTTCCTTTGAAAGATCAATAAATAGGCTCGGCTTGGCGCAAGGCCAGCCCGCATTATCAAGCGCCACGCGCCAAATTTTCCGCTCTGCTGTGTCAGCAAAATGGGCCCAGCGCCGATCAGGCGAAAAGCAGATGGCGTTGGGAATCGTCAGGCCGTCGTACAAGCGTCTAAGACGCCCCTGATAGAAGCGATAGATCGCACCCGCGCCGCTTTGTGCTTGCTTGCCCATGGTACCAATCCAAAAGCCACCGAAGGGATCCGCGCGCCCATCGTTGGATCGCGTTTTGGGCTGGTCTGCCTCCAAACCTACCAGCGCAGAGGAGGTTCCGGTTTCAAGATCAAAGCTGAAGAGCTGCGTTTCAGAAGCGATAAGCAATCGGTCTTTGTCTAGCCAACCGGCCGCCGACACATACGCGTCAAATGACCAAGATAGGACTTCATCACCAAGACGCGAATGCAGGGTTTTTCCTAGAATATCAAACCAAAACAATTGCTTGCGCTGCGGATGCCACAAAGCCCCCTCTCCCAGTTCGCAAAGCCTAGGGTCGTATATTTTCGCCGGACGAGCGGATTGGCTATGTTCGCTCATGACCACACCGCGTCATAGCAAGCGACCAGCCTCGCTGCTTTTTGCTCTAGGGTTTGCAGATCATCGCTGGGTTGAAACAAAGCTCCGCCAACACCGACGCCAGTTGCACCGGCTTGGCGCCAAGCGGCAAGGCTATCGCCATCGACCCCGCCTACCGGCCACAGTTGCGTCCCGCCTGGAAGAACGGCGGCCATGGCTTTGAGGCCTTTCGGGCCGACAATCTCACCTGGAAAAATTTTCAGAGCATCCGCGCCAGCCTCAAGCGCAACGAAGGCTTCGCTGGGGGTCATAACCCCAGGATAGCTCAGCAAGCCCGCCGCCTTGGTCGCCCGTATGACCTTGGCATCGACATGGGGAGATACCACCAATTGACCGCCAGCTTGCGCAACTGCCGCAACATCATCTGCACACAAGACCGTTCCCGCGCCAATCAAAGCCTCAGCGCCATAGGCTTTCGCCAGGCTCGCGATGCTGTCCAGGGGCCGAGGGGAATTCAAAGGCACTTCGATGCGCCTGATCCCAGAGCTGATCAAGACCGCCCCCACAGCGACCGCCATTTGCGGCTCCAGGCCACGCAAAATGGCAATAATTGCACGACTCATCTTTGGGCTCCCGCTGTTCGCTGCTCCTGCAAGCGCTCATAGGCCTGACACAAACCGGCTAGAGCCATG
The DNA here is from genome assembly GCA_030428565.1 of Alphaproteobacteria bacterium. Classification (GTDB taxonomy): domain Bacteria; phylum Pseudomonadota; class Alphaproteobacteria; order UBA7985; family JAUIBT01; genus JAUIBT01. The sequence goes on along the minus strand of JAUIDR010000006.1, from coordinate 83,700 downwards.
ACATCGCCCTGCAGTTGACGCACGGGTTGGCCCAAATGCTCGAGAGCCCTGGCGTAGGTCGCGGCCAAGTCCTGGCTTCCGATTACAACAAGGTTGTGCTGCTGCCACACCTTAGAAAGGGCGGCAAGTTCTTGGCCAATCAGCAAGCCAGAGAGGCGCGCGCTTTGGCCGCCCTGCGCTGGTTCGCTAGCCGCCAGCAAGGATTGCGCCCGGATTGCAAATAAAGATGTAGTCAGCTTTTCCGGCTGGTCAAAGCCCTCTTCCAGACCCGCCAAAAAGCTGGGCTCGTGCCAACCGTCGCTCATAGAGTGCCGCAGAATGGATTGGCTCGCGAGCAAAGAAAACAACTCGCCCGTCAAAGCGGTGGTAAAGTGCTGAACCAAACCACGCTTCAACGTCACCCATTTCGTATGACTGCCCGGCATGCAGACCAAACCGCCGAAATCAGGCTCGCATGACAGGAAACCGGCGATCTGGGTCTCCTCGCCGCGCATGACATCGTAGGGCGCCTCTTGCGACAAGCCGGGAAGAATGGACACGCAAAGGCGCGGGTCTTGGCACACTACTTCTTGCAAGCCCTGCCCGACTGGCGCACAGGGGACCTGCTGATACGGGGCTTCGACCCAACCTTGCCGGGCGCCCGCCATACCGCAAATCACCACCGGGTGGCAGCGCCCTGCCTGCAAATAAGGCTCCGCCAAAGCCAACAAAGCTGGCTCGAATTCTTGGGGTGCCAGACGCCCCATGCCCTGGTCGGAACCCAAAGACGCAACGATGGCTTTGTCAGACGTCATCACCCAAAGGCGAAGATTTGACGTTCCCCAGTCCACCGCCAGCCAAACATCGGCAGGCTCATAGCCCATTCGGTTTGGGGCTGACATAGCGCCCCCTAGACAAGATCCGCAGGCAGAAGCGCTTGCGGCATATTTTGGTAGCTCACGGGTCGAAGAAAGCGGCGAATTGCCAAGGTACCGACTGACGTCGCCCCAAAGTTCGTCGATGCCGGATAGGGCCCGCCGTGGATCATGGCATCACAAACTTCAACGCCGGTCGGGAAGCCGTTAGTGAGAAGCCGCCCAGCCTTGCGTTCCAAGATTGGCATTAGCTGTCTTGCCAAATCTGTATCGCTCTCTTCCATCTGCAAGGTGGCGGTCAACTGACCCTGCAAGCTGCCAGCAACGCTCAGCATTTCATCCAGACTTTGTACTTTGACAATCAAACCCAAAGGACCAAAGACCTCCTCTGCCAGCTCTTGATTGGCGAGCCAAGCCGCGCCGGAGGTTGCATATAAGTAGGGCGTCGCCGTGCGCAAATCGCAGACGCTGGTCATGACCTCCCGAACACCGGCGCTTTTCGCCACTCGGTCACGTCCATCGCGGAAGGCCTGGGCAACACCATCCGTCAGCATGGTTTGGCTGCCGACCTTTGCTAGAGCCTGCGATGCCGCCTGCACAAAGGCCTCGGTCTCTGGGCTTTCCAGAGCAATCAGCAGGCCGGGGTTGGTGCAAAATTGTCCAGCGCCCATCGTCAAGGACGCCGCCCAGCCTTCGGCCATGCTTTGAGCGCGCGCGGCGAGGGCTCCGGGCAACAAGAACATGGGATTGACAGAACCAAGCTCGCCGAAAAAGGGGATTGGAACCGGGCGTTGGGCGCAGAGATTGAACAGTGCCCTGCCAGCACCCAACGACCCTGTAAATCCCACAGCTTGGATCAAGGGATGGCGGACGAGGGCGCCGCCAACCTCATGACTGCCGCCGTGAACCAGGCTGAATGTGCCAGGATGCAAGCCGCAACGCAAAATCGCCGCCAGGATAGCCTCAGCCACCAGCTCGGCGGTCCCTGGGTGCGCTTCGTGGCCTTTGACCACGACCGGACAGCCAGCAGCCAAGGCTGAGGCCGTGTCGCCGCCTGCGGTCGAAAACGCTAACGGAAAATTCGACGCTCCAAAGATCGCGACGGGCCCAAGCGGGCGTTGCATCATGCGGATGTCGGGGCGCGGTAAGGGCGCACGATCAGGCAAAGCTGGATCGTGGCGACAATCCAAATAGGCACCATCGCGGATGTGGGTCGCAAACAAGCGCAATTGCCCCGTGGTGCGCCCTCGCTCACCTTCGAGGCGCGCCGCTGGCAGCCCGGTTTCTGCAACGCCGGTGGCCGTAATTTCCGCGCCACGGGCGTCGATTTCTTCGGCGATGGCCTCCAAAAAGGCCGCGCGTTGCTCTCGACTGGTGGCGCTGTAGCTCCAGAATGCTTCTTCAGCCGCTTGGCAGGCCGCATCGACCAAGTCGGCGTCACCTTGCGCATAGCTTGCGGGCGCGCCGCTTGCCGGTGAGGATGAAAAGCGCGCCGCGCCATCGCGCCAAGCGCCAGCGATTAGATGGTTCCCTTGTGCCATAGTGCTGCTACTTTCCCCACTTCATTGCGATGAGATCCAGCTCCCCAGCCAACTGAAGCAAGCGTGCCTTGCTGCGCTCGCTCATTGGCTTGAGAGGATGGCGCACAGCGTCGCTCTCGATGACCCCGCCGGCAGCCATAACGACTTTGGCTGCGCGCAATCCGCATTGCCGGTTTTCGTGGTTGATCAATGGCAAGCAGATGCGCCATTGCTCTAGGGCAGCGGCCTGGTCTCCAGCCAGATACGAAGTGACTATGGGGCGAATTTTCTCTGGCTGCAGCGCAGAGGTCATAGTGCCCGTCGCTCCGGCGTCCAAATCCGCTAGCAAGGTGACAGCTTCTTCGCCATCGAAAGGGCCGTGAATATGCGCGCCGCCCGCCTCAATCAGTGCCGCCAACTTATCGGCGGCAAAGGGCGTTTCTATCTTAAAATAACTGAGGTTCTCCATCTCTCGAGCCATGCGGGCAAGAAGCGGCACCGACAGACTGACCCCGGATAGCGGAGCGTCTTGCACCATGATCGGGATGGAAATTGCGCCATTCACGGCCTCGAAATGTTCATAGATACCTGCCTCGCCAGGCACCAATCCGACACCGTGGTAGGGCGGCATCATCATCACCATGGCGGCGCCCATTGCTTGAGCCTCTTTGGCGCGCTCGACAACGATGTGGGTCGCAAAGTGGCTGACCGTCACGATCACGGGCACCCGCCCTGCGACATGCTCCAAACAACAGCGGGTCAGGACGGCGCGCTCTTCATCAGAGAGCAAGAACTGCTCGGAATAGTTGGCCAGGATACAAATCGCATCGACGCCTTGGTCGATCAGGCAGTCCAAGACCCGGCGCATAGAGGGCAGATCCAGGCTGCCGTCCGCACGAAATGGCGTTGGGGCTACGGGCAAAATGCCGGTCAAATGATCCATGATCACTCCTTACAAGTCGTTGGTCTGCGCCTGCTGCCAGCCCTTGAAGGTGACCCATGTAAAAGCAAAGCGCGACTGATGAGAAAATTTTGGTGCTGAACCCTCTGGGGCCATCACCAGTCGAAGGCAGCGACCAGCCTTCGCTCGCCCAGCGTGAAAGCATCCGCCACATGGCGCAGGGGTGCCAAATCCATGTCGATGGATCCTGTGGAAACCAAAGCTGCCATGTTGGCATAGAGCCGTGGGTATTCGTCGCCCAAGGGTGCCTCGGCGCTGGTGTCGATCTCAGCGCCATCCACCACCATGCGCGCACCGCCTTCCAATAGGGTCAGGTTGCCCGCATCGGTCTCGATCGCAATTGTCCAGATCTGTTCACCCTCTTGCCGCCAATCAAAGTCCGCAGACACAGCGGCTCCGCTGGCGGCCTGAAACTGGAGTTGCGCTGCAATGGGCGTTTGGCGATTGCTTGGAACCAACAGGTGAGCCGCGTTTAGATGCAAGGCCTCAGGCGCAATCTCGGTCAAAATCGACAAGGCGTTGATGCCGGGATCAAAGACCCCCAGCCCCCCAGGTTGCCAGATCCAATCCTGCCCGGGATGCCAACGGCGCACATCTTCTTTCCAGGTGACTTGCAAGCGATGAAGCGTCTTGTCTGCCAACCAGCGCTTGGCTTCTCTCACGCAAGCAGCTTCGCGCGAATGCCAACTTGCGTAGAGAGCAACACCCTGCCTGCGAGCCAGTGCTTCCAGTTCGTGGCACTCGCTCAAGGTGGCGCCCGGGGGTTTTTCCAACATGACATGACGCCCGGCCTTCAAAGCCTGGGCCGCATAGTCAAAGCGTGGCACGGGGGGCAGGCACAAAGACACCACCTCTATGTCAGGCCGTTCTTCGAGCAAGCGCTCAAAATCGTCATATGCAGCAACGCCTTCTACACGGCCGCTGCGCGACACAGTCGCCTCAAGCTGCCAAACGGGGCTCGCGGCCAAGGCGGGAACGTGCTGATCAATAGCGATCTTGCCGATCCCGACCAATGCCACTTTTTTAAGGGACGGTGCGCCGGTCATCAGTGTGAATCCTTAGGAACTTCTGCCCCGCGACAGCCGCGCAGGAAGTCGAAATCAGCACCGGTATCTGCGCCTTCCACATGGTCGTAGAACAGCTTGGCGTAGCCACTGGTCGGCGGCTGCTCTGGGCAAGTCCAAGCCGTCAAACGACGCTCGATTTCTGCCTCAGGCACGTCCAAATGAATGCGGCGTGCGGCAACATCAACTTCGATCATGTCGCCATCTTGCACGATGGCTAAGGGTCCGCCGCGCGCCGCTTCCGGTGCCGTATGCAAGACCACTGTGCCATAGGCTGTGCCGGACATGCGCGCATCAGAAATGCGCACCATATCTGTGATGCCCTTGCGCAGCACTTTGGGCGGCAGGCCCATGTTACCGACCTCCGACATGCCGGGATAGCCGCGCGGGCCGCACATCTTCAGCACCATGATGCAGGTCTCGTCGATGTCCAAGTCTTCGTCGTTGATCTTGGATTTGTAGTCGTCGATGTCCTCGAACACCACGGCACGGCCCCTGTGTTTCATCAGGTGTGCACTGGCGGCAGAAGGTTTGACGACCGCGCCATTTGGAGCCAAATTTCCCCGCAAGACTGCAATGCCGCCCTGTTGTGTCAGCGCCTTTTCAACCGGCAGAATGACATCATCGTTCCAGTTTTGCGCCTCTTTGACCTCGTCCCATATGCTGTGGCCCGATACCGTAAGCGCCTCTTTGTTCAAAAGGCCAGCCTCACCAAGGCGCTTGATGACCACCGGCAGGCCGCCAGCATAGAAAAACTCTTCCATCAGGTATTTGCCCGATGGCTGCAAATTGACCACCGTTGGAACGTCCCGACCCAGCCGGTCCCAATCATCCAAACTCAAATCGACGCCGACCCGGCCCGCCATGGCCATCAAGTGGATCACCGCATTGGTCGAGCCACCAATCGCCCCGTTGGTTCGGATCGCATTTTCAAACGCGGCTTTGGTCATAATGTCAGACGGCTTGAGGTCGTCTTTGACCATTTGAACAATGCGGCGCCCCGTCAATTGCGCCATGACACGACGACGCGAGTCTACGGCAGGAATTGCGGCGTTGCCCGAAAATGCCATACCCAGCGCCTCGGCCATGCTGGCCATGGTGGAGGCCGTGCCCATGGTGTTACAAGTGCCGGACGAGCGGGTCACAGCTTCTTCAGCGGCGACAAATTCTTCCTGGCTCATTTCGCCCGCCTTGACAGCCTCCGAGAAGCGCCAAAGATGCGTCCCTGCTCCAACCCGCTCGCCCTGGAACCAGCCGTTCAACATGGGACCGCCAGTCACGACAATAGAGGGCAAATCTGTAGAGGCCGCGCCCATCAGCAGGCTGGGCGTGGTCTTATCGCAACCGACCAGCAAGACGGCACCGTCGATTGGCTGCGCGCGCATGGTCTCCTCGACCGCCATGGCTGCCAGGTTGCGATACATCATAGCGGTCGGGCGAAAGGTATTTTCAGAAGCGGAAAATACCGGCACTTCCAGAGGAAAGCCGCCCGCTTCCCAAACGCCTGCCTTGACCTTTTCCGCCAGCTCACGCAAATGCCCGTTGCAAGGCGTTAGCTCGGACCAGGTGTTGAGGATCCCAATCACCGGGCGACCGTCAAAAAGATCGTGCGGGTAGCCCTGATTTTTGAGCCAACCGCGGTGATAAATCGAATCCCGTGATGTGCCGCCGTACCACTCTTGCGAGCGAAGCTTTCGAGGCCAAGTTGCTGGTTTGAAACTCATTTCTTCCTCCTAGGCAGAGCAGGCTGCGCATTTGTGTTGCGAGCGCCGCGGCGTGAACGCGGTGGCAAGCGGCCAGCCTCAGCTGTAGGCCCTGCCCCAAAGCAGGGCCTTAGCGACCCAGCGGTGCTGATGCTCTTTGGCCGAACTAGCCTTGCTTTTGCTTGTTGTAGACATCGAAAATAACGGCAGCCAAAAGCACTAAGCCTTTGATTATTTGCTGATAATCAATACCTATGCCCATGATCGACATGCCATTGTTCATAACGCCCATGATAAAGGCGCCGACCACTGCGCCCATGATGGTGCCAACGCCACCAGACATGGAGGCACCGCCAATAAACACCGCCGCGATAACGTCGAGTTCGAGCGCAAAACCCGCTTTGGGGGTCGCAGTGTTCAATCGTGCAGCAAAGATCAAGCCAGCCAGGGCCGCCAAGAAGCCCATGTTGACGAAGGTTAGGAAGGTCAAGCGCTCGGTTGGCACGCCAGACAGCTTGGCGGCTTTGGCGTTACCGCCCAAAGCATAGATGCGCCGACCCAAGGTGGTTTGCTCCGTCAAGAAGGCATAGACGATGGTCAAAACGCCCATGGTAATCAATACGTTGGGCAAGCCGCGGAAGGTGGACAAGGAGTAGACCAAGAACATGATGGCGCCGGCGATAATGGCATTGCGCACCGTGAAAAACGCCATGGGCTCGTCGGTGATACCGTAGCGACGATTGCGACTGCGCTTGGCCAAGCCCAGGTAGAGCACAACCGCAACAATCAGAGCCCCAGCAGCCAACGCGGTCATGTTCGGACGACCGACGCCGAAAAAGTCAGGGATGAAGCCCGTGGACAGGGATTGGAACGAACGCGGGAAGGGACCGATGGATTGGCCCTCTAGGAGCCACAGCGAGGCACCGCGGAACACCAACATGCCCGCCAAAGTTACGATGAAAGACGGAATCTTCCAGTAAGCCACCCAATAGCCTTGCGCCGCACCAATCAAAATTCCACAGCCCAAACAAGCCACAATGGTTTGTTCAACGCTCCAGTGCCACTTGACTATCATCACCGCAGCCAGCGCACCAACAAAGCCCATGACCGACCCGACCGACAGGTCGATGTTGCCGCCAACGATTACCACCAGCATGCCCAAGGCCATGATGATGATGTAAGAGTTTTGCAACACCAGGTTGGTGATGTTGATGGGTTTCATCAGCGTCCCATCGGTGACAATTTGAAAGAAAACCATGATGGCTATCAGCGCAAAGAGTAGGCCGTATTCGCGCATATGGGTGATCAAGTAGTGACCAAGGGAGGCCTTGGCGCTTTGTTCTTGTTCTTGGTCTTGTGAGAAGGTTCCCGACATTTTCCGTCCCCTTGCTATTCTGTTACAATCAGCGACATGATGCGCTCTTGGCTTGCTTCGTCTGCGGTCAGCTCTCCAACGAAAGCGCCTTCGTTCATGACGTAGATGCGATCGCACATACCCAACAGCTCAGACATCTCGGAAGAGATCATGATCACGCCCCGCCCCTCGCGAGACAGATCGTTGATAATGTTGTAAATTTCGAACTTGGCTCCGACGTCAATGCCGCGCGTGGGCTCGTCCAAAATCAGCACTTGCGGGTCGGTGAAGAGCCACTTTGACAGCACGACCTTCTGCTGGTTGCCGCCAGACAGGTTCATGACCTTCTGGAAGACGCTGGGCGTGCGGATATTCATTGCCTTGCGGTAATCTTCGGCCACCTGCGCTTCTTGCGAAGAGTCCAAGATCCCGGCCCGCGCGATTTTGGGCAAATTGGCCAGCGTGATGTTGCGGTGGATGGGCTCTTCGATGATCAGGCCCAGCTCTTTGCGGTCTTCGGTAACGTAGGCCAAGCCTCCTTTGATGGCGCTGGGCACGCTGGACAAATTCAGCTCCTTGCCCATCAAACGCGCTTGGCCGGTTATATTGCGACCGTATGAGTGACCAAAGAGGCTCATGGCCAATTCTGTCCGCCCTGCGCCCATCAAGCCAGCGATGCCAACCACTTCACCCGCTCTTACATGAAAGCTCACGTCCTTAACGACACTGCGGTCGGTGTGCTCTGGATGGGTTACGTTCCAATTTGAAACGTCAAACAAGATCTCGCCTGCGCGCCGTTCGCGGTCTGGGTAGCGGTGCGCCATATCGCGGCCAACCATGTCGCGCACGATGCGATCCTCGCTGATGTCACGACCGCGCGCATCAATGGTAGAGACGGTTGCGCCATCGCGCAAAACCGTGATGGTATCAGCGACACGCCGCACCTCGTTCAGCTTGTGACTGATAATGATGGAGGTCACCCCTTGGGTCTTAAGCTCCAAAATCAGATCCAAGAGCGCTTGGCTGTCGGCTTCGCTCAAGGCTGCGGTAGGCTCGTCCAAAATCAACAAGCGAACTTCTTTCGACAAGGCTTTGGCGATCTCAACCAACTGCTGCTTACCGACGCCCAGCTTGTCCACTTTGGTTGATGGCGCCTCAGTGAGACCAACCTTCTTCAACAAGGTCTCGGTACGAGTGAAAGCATCGTGCCAGCTTATGATGCCGGCTGTGGCGCACTCGTTGCCAAGAAAAATGTTTTCTGCAATCGACAAGAGCGGCACCAAAGCCAGCTCTTGGTGAATAATGATGATGCCCTGGCGCTCGCTGTCCTTGATGCCGTTAAAGCTTGCGAGCTGGCCTGCATAGTGGATTTCGCCCTCGTAAGAGCCGAAGGGATAGATGCCAGACAGCACCTTCATCAAGGTCGACTTGCCAGCGCCATTTTCGCCCACTAATGCGTGAATTTCGCCTTCTTCGACACTGAAGCTGACCTGATCTAGCGCTCGAACACCAGGAAATGTCTTGGTGATTTGGCGCATTTCTAGCAAAGCAGCCATAAGTTTCTTCCCCGGGATGGCCCCTGATTTTTGTCAATGGCCCCCGCCGGCCGAAGCAAGCGGGAGCCAGGTGGCAGATAAGACCGCCAACCTTACTGGAGATCTTCGGCTTTGTGGTAGCCAGAACCGATGACAATTGCTTCGTAGTTGGTGACGTCAACAGACACGGGCTCCAACAGGTAAGAAGGAACAACCTTCACACCATTGTCGTAGGTCTTGGTGTCGTTGATTTCCGGCGTGCCACCTTGCAACAAGGCATCGGCCATGCCCACTGCGACTTTCGCCAGTTCACGGGTGTCTTTAAAGACGGTTGAATATTGCTCGCCCGCGATAATGGACTTGATCGAAGGCAATTCAGCGTCTTGGCCTGTTACGATCGGCATGTCCAAACCGCCCGATCCATAGCCTACGCCCTTCAAAGACGACAGGATGCCGATTGACAGACCGTCGTAGGGAGCCAGCACACCGTTGACTTTGGCGTCGGTGTAGTGGGCTGACAGCAGGTTATCCATGCGCGCCTGAGCAACCGCACCATCCCAACGTAGGGTGCCAACTTTGTCCATGCCCATTTGGCCAGAGACGATGTTCACTTTTCCCGCATCAATCAGCGGCTGCAGGACGCTCATTGCTCCGTCGTAGAAGAAGTAAGCATTGTTGTCGTCTGGAGAACCGCCGAACAGCTCGACGTTCCAGGGGCCAGCGCCGAAGCGCTCTTCCATGCCGCTCACCAAAGAGGTGGCTTGCTGGACGCCTACTTTGAAATTGTCAAAGGTGGCATAGTAGTCAACGTAGGCACTGTCGCGGATCAAGCGGTCATAAGCGATGACCTTGATGCCAGCAAAGTGCGCATTTTCCAGCACGTTTGACAGAGTGGTGCCGTCGATCGCCGCGATCACCAGGACGTCAACGCCCTTTGTGACCATGTTTTCAATTTGAGCCAGCTGGTTTGGAATATCGTCTTCAGCATATTGCAGGTCGGTGCTGTAACCGGCAGCCTCGAATTCTGCGACCATTGACTCGCCGTCAGAAATCCAGCGCGCTGAAGATTTGGTTGGCATAGCAATACCGATCTGACCTTTGTCTTTTGCAAAGGATGGAGCTGAGATCAAAGATGCTCCAACTGCTAGGGCTGTCAGGCCCAACAACAACTTTTTCATAATGTCCTCCCGATACCGCGGCCAACAACTGACGAGCCAAGCGGTACGATGTGGTTGCGGATGCTAGGCCGTTTGGCCTGCTGTTTTGTTGACAGACCGTCACATGATATTCAAATTACAATTATTGCAATTCATATACCAAGATTGTTATGCCTGATTCCTTTGGCCGCCTGCAGTTCCGGCATTTCAAACTCATTCAAGCCATCGCCGAAAGCGGTCAGATTTCCATCGCGGCCGAGCGCCTGGCCATGACGCAACCCGCCGCCTCTCGAACAGTGGCGGAGATAGAACGCTTACTGGGTGAGCGTCTGTTTGTTCGCCACCCCAAGGGCGTTAAACTAACGCCGATGGGAGAGCTGCTTGCGCGCCATGCGACGGTCTTGCTGAGCGACTTTGATCGAGCAACCAGTGACCTCCACGCCTTCAAATCGGGGCGTTTGGGAACCGTACACATTGGGGCGGTGACTGGAGCTGCGGTCGGATTTGTTGTTCCCGCCATTCAATCCCTAGAGCAAGATCTCTTAAGCGCGAATGTTCGCGTCGAGGTCGCTCCTAGCGTTGATCTCATGGACGGCCTGCTGTCGGGCGATCTGGATTTTGTGCTGTGCCGCATCCCGCCCAATACCGACACAAGTCGGCTTGAGGTCTTATTGGGGCGCGTCGAACGCCTTCGCTTGCTGGCGCAGCATTCGCATCCTTTGGCCGGCAAGCGCGCGGTGACATTGAACGACATGTGCGATTGCACCTGGGTCATGCAGGCGCCCAGCATGCCCATTCGCGAGGCCGTGGATGCTTGCCATATCGAATTGGGGATTTCCCCGCCTCAAAATGTCATCGAATCATCATCGCTTCTTGTTACCTTGGCGTATTTGCAGGCCACGCATGCCGTTTCTCCGGTCGCTTTCGAAGTTGCAGAGCTCATGGGCAACATCGCTTCGCAGGGTCTGGCGGTCTTAGACCTGGACGAGCCCGTCACCTTGTCGCCCTACCATCTCATCCGCCAGCGAGGCCGCCCTCTTGGCCCCTTAGCGCAGCAGATGCTTTTGATGGTCCACCGCCAAATGGCCAGTGGAGGCACACCCTAGTCAATGGGCTTGCAGTAATGGGATGAACGACCTTTCCACCAAATCTCTGTTACAATTGCGGGGATAGGTGGAGAGAGGTGCATCTAGTGGACATGAAAGTTTTGGGCATTGATCTTGGCAAGACCGTTTGCAGTCTTGCTGAACTGGACGACGCAGAAGCGATTGTTTTCCGCAAGCGGATACAGCGACATCGATTGATGGACTTTCTGGTTGTGCTACCGGCTTGCGTTGTTGCGATGGAAGCCTGTGGCGGCGCACATCACATCGGGCGCTTTTGCCTTCAGAATGGGCATGAGCCTTGACTGATGTCGCCGCTCTATGTCCGCCCCTATGTAAATGGTTCACAAGAATGATGATCGTGACGCGGAGGCCATTGCCGAAGCCGCGACACATCCGGCAATGTCATTTGTAGCGATCAAATCGGGAGAACAGCTTGATCTTCAGGCCCTGCACCGTGCGCGGGAGCGCCTGGTTTCGGATAGGAGGCGATTGATCAATCAAGGTCGCGGCTTTTTGATGGAACGAGGCATCCGAATTGGAACAGGGCGCCATATTTTCCAGAAGGAACTTCTCAGATTAACCGCTGAGGGCAGTAACGATCTTTCACGCCGCATGATCTTGCTTTTGTCTGACATGGCCTCAGAATTGGACGTGATCCATGAGCGGATCGCGGCCATTGATGATGAGCTGACAGCTCTGGCCCAATCGGATGTTGATATGCGGCGTCTGATGGAGATCCCCGGCATTGGTCCGACTATCGCGACAGTTCTGGTAGCCGCTGTCGGCACTGGCAGCAGTTTTGGCAAAGGCCGCGATCTCGCCGTATGGCTCGGCTTGGTGCCCCCAAGTGCGGTGCTGCGATCTGTACGAAGCGATTGCCAAAGGTCGAATTGCTGATCGTTACGTCGCGCACCCAGGGGTGTTTGCCAACCGACACCCGCTCCTGCAGCGCATCGGCAATGACACGGTAAACGCCAAGCTGATCGCGCATCGCGCCTTCGGATGTGGCCCTGGCCACGGCGATCGCGTGCAAAAAATCGGGGTCGCAGGCCAGTCGGCCGGGCAAGCGGTCGACCAAGCGGCTTAGCGTGTCACGGGCTTCGCCGTGAATGAAGCTCTCAACCGCATAGTTGCGCGCCCCCCTGCGCGGCATCCGCATCAATCTGTACAATCGGCGGCAATGGCAAGCGATAGTCGCGGGTCTGGTTGCCCCGCAAGCGCGATCCAACCACGATCAGCAAGTCCGCTTGGGCATAAATGGCCGCTGCCTGGGGGTTCATGTTGAAAGCGCCCAAGCTTGCAGGGTGGCTATCATCGACCACGCCTTGGCCATTGGTGCTTGTGACCGCAGCAAAGCCTGCGTCCATCAAAGCCTTAGCCGCGTCGTGGGCATCACGCGCGTCACCGCCCAGCCACAGCATAGGGCGCTTGGCGACCAATACCCATTCGGCTAAAGCGTCTATCTGCGAATCTGCAGCGCAAATGCGCGCCATGCTGACGCCTTGAGCGGGCGATGCCACCGGCAGCAACGCACGCTGTATATCCACCGGAATTTCAAGGCTCACAGGGCCGGACGGCGCCGACAGGGCCGCACGCTGTGCTGCTGGCTGCTCTGCGAACCACGCCTCGCGGCTCTGACTTTTGTCTTCGCGGGTGGCGAAGCGGCGCTCCCATTGCCCCGAGTGAACCACCCCCAGCAAAATCGAGTTCACCCGGATGACAGGCGCCAATTCGCTCGCCAATGACTTCAAGAGATTTTGCACCCCTGCCCTAGCCGCCGCCGTTGCCACCATATGCGGCTCGGGCTGGTAGGCCAGCGGCGAGTTAACACCGACGATGGACGCGTTAGCGTTGTTATTCAGAAGGGACTGGAAGGCGCGAATGGGATAAATCTGGCTAAAGAATTTCAAATCCAATTCTTCTGTCCAAGCCTCGTCGCTGGTATTTGAGAAGGTGGAAACGCGACCTTGGCCCGCATTCGCAATCAGAATATCTGCGCCACCGAAGCGCTGCTCAACGCACTGCGCAAGATCGGCCATATCGCTTTCATTTAAGAACGAGCCCGCAAATGACGCGACGTGCTCGGATCCGTATGCCTGCTCAAGCTCGGACACGACCGTTGCCAAGCGCTCCTCGTTGCGCGCGCACAAGGCCACGCGACAGCTATCGGCCAAGAACTGGCGCACCGTCGCCAAGCCGATGCCAGAACTTCCGCCTGTGACCACCGCCCCCTTTCCCCCAAGACCGAGGTCCATAGCTAGGCCGCTCCTGTCTTTGGAAACCCGGGGTCCGGGCACCCGAGCATAATGGTGCGCATCGCGGGTGTCGCGGGGCCCGCGGTCATCCAACGGTCGCCAGCTTCAGCATCACCCCAGGGCCACTCCTTTGCGACATGGTTGGCTTCGTCGATTTGTTCAAGCTCGCAGGTGTATTCGATGACAAACCCGGAAGGCGAGACGAAATAGGCAAAGGGATTGTTGCCTGGACCATGACGCCCCGGCCCCCAACTTGGCACATGACCCTGCTGCTTCATCCGACCAATGCCGCGCATATAGCTGTCCATGTCGGGCATCTCGAAAGCAACGTGGTTGGCGCTGGCGTGCAGGTTCTGCATCAGCCCAATCGAATGGTGATCGTGCGAGCAGCGCATAAAGCTCATGCGTTCAACGTAGTAATCCGACAGTCGAAAGCCAAGCTGATCGCGAAAGAAGGCCTCGGAGGTCTTGAGATCGGTTGTGTTGAGAACAACGTGGCTCACCTTGGTTGGGCGTGCGAAGGTGGTCGAAGCGTCCGCATTGACAGCAACGTCGGCCACAATGCGCAAGCGACGGTTCTGCGGATCGCGCAAAAAGAAGCCCTGTCCGTCGACGACCCCCAAGTGTGCCGCCAGACCCAAGTCAGCCGCAAGACGCTTTAGGATCGGTTGCGCAACTTGCACAATATCGCGGGAGAACAGCGAGCGTGCCGCCAAATTAATTAGTTCCGTTCCCAGAATATAGCCGCCTGCATCGCTGGCGACCTCGATCAAACGCTCTTGCTCCAGCGTAAACAGCAGGCGATGCAAGGTCGTGCGGTTGATGTTAAGGGCCTTGGAGGTCTGGATAATGTTGGCGCAATTGTTGCCTGCCGCTATGTGTTGCAGCACGCGAATGGCTCTTGTTACCGGCGGCACAGAGATCAGGTCGCGCTCGGTCAGCACCGTCTCAACGGTTTCGCCCATATGCTCGATGAACAGCGGGGTAAACTTCGATTTCACCGAGTGGGGTGAGACGGGTATCCACTGGATGCGCCTTAAAATCCCCTACCCCAAGACCGGCGGGTCGGGCGGCAACTTCCACATCCTGGGGATGTTTACGCCCATGTCGGCTGGCAAGTCTGCGGTCTTCTTCTGGCGCTGCCGCAAGGTGCAGGGCTGGCAGCGCGATGCTTGGCGGTTCTTGTACAAAAACCGTCTGGAAGTGCGCCACTTCCATGTGCTGGAACAAGATCGCGTCATGCTAGAGGATATCTTGTGCGATCCGCGTGGACACGAAATTCTCTACCAACACGACCTTGGCTTGGTTCGCCTGCGCCGCCGCATGCGCAGCCTGGCAGAAGAACAGCTAGAAGCCGCCTAAGCCCCCTCAAGCGCCCTCAAGCGCCCTGGCACCGCGCCTTTTTCGGCGTAGCGCCAAGGCGTCCTCCTTTTCCCTCATCAGCAGCCCAAGCGCTCAGCCCGCGGCGCTTTAAACACCAGCAGGCGGAAAATACACCGGCTTGCGTTGCCCCTTGCCCCCGTTGGTGGCAAGACTAGAGCCACGAGCCGGTGCGATTTGTCGGCCCAGACCCTTCCCAAACAACACGATAAGGCCGCGCCCATGACCGCCCGTTTTAGCCCACCCGTTCAGGGGATCTTCTGGATGGTTGTAACGGGCCTGATGTTTGTCGGGGTCAATATTCTGGTCAAGACCATGGGCCCGCGTTTGCCCGCTGCGGAGGCCGCCTTTCTGCGCTATGCCATTGGCACCGTCATGCTGTTGCCCGCCATGCGCAGCGCTTTTCGCCACCGCATGAGCCTGCGGCTCAAGAGCATGTTTGCCATCCGTGGCGCGGTGCATACGCTGGCTGTGATTTTGTGGTTCTACGCCATGGTTCACATTCCGCTGGCCGATATGACCGCGCTGAACCTCATGCCGCCGATCTATGTGACCTTGGGTGCAGCCATCTTTCTGGGCGAAGCCTTCGCGCTGCGACGCTTGGCGGCGATCTTGTGCGCACTGGCAGGGGCCCTGATTATTTTGCGCCCCGGATTTCGCGAGATCTCTTTGGGGCACATCGCCATGCTCTGCTCGTCGGTCTGCATGGGTATGTCCTATTTGACCGCCAAGCGGCTGACCGACCAAGCGCCGGTCAATCTGGTCGTGGTGATGCTGTCTGTGACCGTCACGCTTGGACTGGCACCGATCGCTCTTGCGACCTGGGTAACGCCGAGCTGGTACGAGATGGCATTGCTGCTGGGCGTCGCAGCGCTGGCGACGGCTGGCCACTACAGCATGACTATCGCTTTTCGCGCCGCGCCGGTCTCCATCACCCAGCCGGTCACCTTCTTGCAATTGGTCTGGGCCACGCTGGTCGGCATCACGCTGTTCGGCGAGCCGCTGGACCCGATGGTCTTCTTCGGCGGCGGCATTATTGTGGTCGCGGTCAGCTATATTTCATGGCGCGAGTCCAGGGCCAAGGCCCCCGCGCCTGCGCCTGCAACCTAGCAGAATAGCTGCATGGCTGCATAGCTGTGGCGGCCCAACTTTCAAGTGGCAGCCTAAGCCCGGGCTATCAGGAAACGGCACTCAAAGCCGAATTTTGAGTAGTCGAGCTGGCGGCGCTGTTATCATGCCGTCGCCGCAAGCAGCCTTAGCAGAATGCCAGACCCGCTTGGCCCGCTTGGACCGCTTGGACCGCTTGGACCGCTGCGCTTGCTATCATCGGACACATCGGCCTACAAGATGGGCACCGTGCTGAAGGTCAACGGACGCCCCTCGTAGCCTCGCTTTAGGACAAAGACCATGGATTTTACTATCTCGCCTCGCATTGAGGATTTCCGTGCCCGGATCGCTCGCTTCGTGGAGACCGAAATCTTGCCACTTGAGGCCGACCGCGCCAATTATGACCCCCACGAAAACATCCGAGCCGACGTGTTGGAAGCTTTGCGCGACAAGGCCAAGGGCGAGGGGCTGTGGTGCCTGCAATTGAAGCAAGAGACCGGCGGCCAGGAGCTTGGACTCATGGGCATGGCGGTCTGTTATGAGGAGATGAACCGCTCGATCTTTGGACCCGTGGTCTTCAACGCCGCCGCCCCAGATGACGGCAACATGCAGGTACTGGAAAAGGTCGCGACGGAGACCCAAAAGGCCGAATGGCTACAACCCATTGTGCGGGGCGATGTGCGCTCTGCCTTCGTTATGACCGAACCAGCCCCCGGGTCGGGATCCGATCCCGGCGGCATGATGCTGACAACGGCCAAAAAAGCTGGCGACAAGTATGTCGTGCGCGGCCGCAAGTGGTTCATCACCGGCGCCGAGGATAGCGATCATTTCATCCTGATTGCGCGCACGTCAGACGATCCTCGCAAGGGGTTGTCGGCCTTCTTGCACCGACGTGATACGCCCGGTTTTCGGATCGAAAGGCGCATCCCGATCATGGGCCCCGAAGAACACGGCGGCCACTGTGAGGTCGTCTATGAAGACATGGAAATCCCGGCAGAAAACCTTGTGATGAACGAAGGCGACGGGCTGAAATTGACCCAAATTCGCCTCGGTCCCGCGCGGCTGACCCACTGCATGCGCTGGCTCGGCTTGTCCAAGCGTTGCGTCGAGATTGCCCGCGAGTACGCGCAAAATCGCTTTGCCTTTGCTGAACGCTTGTCGCAGCGGGAGAGCATCCAGATGATGCTGGGCGACTTGGCCATGCAGATCGAGGTGGGCCGGATATTGGTCATGAAAGCGGCCTGGGAACTGGATCGCGGCGGCTTTGCTCGCAAAGAAGTGTCGATGGCCAAGGTCCACGTCGCCAACTTGCTGCACCAGGCCGCGGACACCGCAATCCAGATCAACGGAGCGCGGGGCTACTCCAAGGACACCCCGCTTGAGTGGATCTATCGCTATGCGCGCCAGGCGCGGCTGGTCGATGGTGCCGACGAGGTCCACAAAATGGTCCTGTACCGCAACGTGGAAAAAGAAGGCCGCGCGTTCTGGGCCTGGGACGTCGATGCATGAGCAATGCCGTGAGCGCGTTCGACTTTGACCCGGAAAAGCTTAGTCGATATCTCGATAGCCGCTTTAGTGGCCAGCAGGCCTTGCAGCTTGAAAGGATCGCAGGCGGACAATCCAATCCCACCTATTTCGTGACCCGTGGCGCGCAACAAATGGTTTTGCGTAAGCAGCCCAACGGTCCAATTCTGCGCGGCGCCCATGCGGTCGATCGCGAATACCGCGTGATCTCGGCGCTGCACCCCACGGGCGTCCCGGTGCCACGCCCTATCGCCTTTTGTTACGATGCCAGTGTGCTGGGAACCCCCTTCTATTTGATGGAGCGCGTCGAAGGCCGGGTCTTCGCAGATGCCGCCTTAAGCGCTGCTGATCGCTCGGAACGGCGAGCGCTATGGTCGGGCTTGGCAGACGCGATGGCGGCGATGCATGCGGTTCAGCCTGAGCAAATAGGACTGGAGGACTTCGGGCGGCCTGGCAACTATTTTGAGCGCCAAATTGCCCGCTGGTCACGCCAGTGGCAAGAAAGCGACCATCCGCCAATCCCAGAGCTTGATCGCTTGACCGACTGGCTGATTGCCCACCAGCCACAAGACGACGGACGGGTAAGCCTGGCGCACGGAGATTTTCGCATGGGCAACGTGCTGTACCACCCCAGCGAACCGCGCGTGGTCGCGATTTTGGATTGGGAGTTGTCAACGCTTGGCCACCCGCTGGCCGATTTGGGCTATTGCTGCATGGCCTGGCATACGAGCCCGGATGAATACGGCGGCATCCTTGGATTGGACCGTGCCGCGCTTGGGCTGCCCAGCGAGGCCGATTTCGTCGATCGCTATATGCAAAAAGCGCCAGGGATGGCACCGCTAACCACCTTCCATAAGGCTTTTGCTTTGTTCCGTTTTGCCGTTATTTGGGTCGGCGTCGCAGATCGCGTGCGCGCTGGCAACGCGGCTGGTGACAACGCGGCCCGCAATGCCGGTATGGCCGAACGCTTGGCGCGGCGCGGTATCGCCTTAGTCGAAGCCGCATGACCAGCCGCACACGGCCCAGCGACACTGCTTAACCACGCTGCTGGACCACAAATAGGCTGCCACGGACCTATCCGCCCAAGGGCCCGCCGCCTAAGGGACCTATCGCCCAAGAAATTGACTGCGATCTAAGCTAGGCGGTGCTCCAAGCTAGGCAACGATCTAGGCTAGCGCGGGTCGGCGGGCGCGCTGGGATAGACGAAGCGTTTCAGCAAAACATAGGCGATCGGCACCACCAACATGAGCGCGCAGAACTGCGCCAATATGTAAGCAGGGCGCGGCCCCCAGGCGGCGGCCGCCAAGGGGGTGATTTGACCTTTCAAGAAGCTCAACAGCACCAAATTCAGCGTAAAAATTACCGCGTAGACCAGCACAAAACTGAGGTATCGATTGGCGCCTTTGTGCCCAAAGCCAACTTTCTTATAGCTGTAGAAATTGAAGACAAGGCTGACCAATGAGGCCAAGGCCAAAGACAGCTCGGGTCGGCCCCAGGCCAGCACCAACGCACTATAGAGCGCAAAGCCGAACAGGGTGTTGATCCCGCCTGCAATTAGAAAACGCAGGTAGCCGATGAGGCGCGCGAGGCTCATTCGCACAAGACGCGCATGCGCCGATTCAGATCGGCCAGCACGGCGCTGTGCTTTTCCGGGTGCAAGAAGACGTAGTTTGTCTCATCGGTCGCCTCGCTAACCTCGCCAATCAAGCGCAGCACGTTCTCTGGCGCTTGCCCATCGTCCGCTAGGCTGAGGCCATAACAGCGATACCCAAAGCCCTCCAAATAGGCGATCATATCGTTGGGGTGATAGTCGAAAGCCTTAGCCCACTTGCGTAGCATCTCAGTAAAGATCATGGGCGTCTGTTCGCTCAAAGTTCGCTCGGCGCCTTTAAAGACCAACAGCTCGGCGCCTTCGACATCGCACTTCAGCAAGTCCGGGGCGACGCCGCTGGCCGCGCACCAATCATCCATGCGCTGAATTTGGCCGATATACTTGATCGAATCCTCCGCGTTAGCCACGTTTTGCAGCGAGGCATTCACGCCGTTGTAGGGCGCGATATAGAAGGTGACTTCGCCGTTTTGGTCCGCCAGCCCGAAATTATGACATTGAATGCGCGCGCCCAGATCGTTTAGAGCGACATTCTTGGTCAAAAACTCAAAGCTGGTCGGCATGGGCTCAAAAGCGTGCAACACTAAGCTTGGCTTGCGAACGGCCGAACGCACTGAGAAATAGCCGATGTTGCCGCCAACATCCAAAACGGTCGAGGCGTGATCGACCAGAACGTCAAAGACCGGCAGAGCCTCGGGCTCATAGCGCTGAAAGTTCATGGCCTCGATGGGGGTGGTGCGCGATTCATAACGCGGGGCCGCCAACTTCAGCCCGAACGGGCGCAGCGTAAACACGACGCCGTCCACAGAAATGGCGATCTCTGCCACCTCGCCTTGCTGCATCAGCTCGCTATAATCAAACAGGCCGTCATGCACATCATAACAAGCTTGAATGAAGTCGGCCTTGCTCAAATCGCCGTTTGAAAATTGCTGTTGTAGTTTTTGAATGCTCATGACATTGCCGTAATTAGGCGCCGAAAACCGTCTTCGGCGGTGATGGTTGGGTGCCAGCCGAGGCCTTCAAGCCGGCTGATATCGGGCAGAACCGTTGCGCGTGGAGCCGTTGCCGGCACGTTGTCCGCGCCGGACTTTGTTTCAAGCGGCGGGGCCTGCATGGCAACGCCAGACAGCCCTGCGATCAAGTCTGCAAGCTGGCGCACCGACAGAGCTTGGCCAGGATTTGCCACGTTATAGGGCTGGCAGGTCTGACCCGTTAGCAAGATGGTGAACAGACCCGTTACAGCATCAACGCCATGGCAAAAGGCACGCACGGCCGCGCCTTGGCTCTTCATGACGATTGGCTCACGTCGCAGCGCATTGAACAGGAAATCAGCAAAAACGCGCCCGTCGTTTTCCCTTAGGCCCAACCCGTAAGTGTGGAATAGGCGCGCGATATAGGTCGGCAGGCTGTACTGCAAACCATAGGCCGCACAGGTCGCTTCCCCCGCGCGCTTGGCTTCCGCGTAGAAGTTGCGCGGCACCAAAGGGTCGATGGTGCCAAAGCTCTCTTCATGCAAGGGATTGGCCAGGCCCTCAGCGCCATAGACTTCTGAGCTACTGATGTACAAAAAGCCCAAGGGATCATCGCACCGGCGTAACAACTCCAGCAACGCAACAGTGCCGAGCGTGTTGGGCGACAGCGTGCCCACAGGGTCTTTTTCACAGTGAACCGGGCTGGCGGGACTAGCCGCGTGAATGACACCAGATACGTGGTCGATCGGCGGCAGCTCAAAGCGGCCCAAGTCCCATTCCAAAATGGCCAATTGCGGATCATTCGAGGCCTCGCCAAGCGCCTCTTGCAGTCGCCCTTTGTTGCGCACCAAAGCAGTAACCTGAAGAGGCCTGTCTAAAACGCCGCTATCATTTAATGCGAGCAAAACGCGCGTAACATAGCCCCCGACGAAGCCCGACGCGCCAGTGACGACAAGGTGCTGACCCGCGAGGCGCTGCCAGGGCAGCGGTGCGGCCAATATCTGGGATATATCTGCTTGCCACCCGGCCTCCAACGCCTTCGTTGCCTGCGCGTTCACGATCGTTCATCCTGCGGCGATGCGGCCAGCGGTAGCGCGCTGTAGGCGGCCAAGTGCTGACGCGAGACTTCAAGCATCGGCACGCCCTGCAAATAGGCCTGATACCACTGCGCTGTGGCCGCCGCCGACTGGCTGAAATCCAGGCGCGGCCGCCAGCCCAAACGCCCGCGCGCTTTCTGGCTATCCAGCGCCAAGAAATGCGCTTCCTTCAGGGCTCCTTCCTTCAGGGCTTCTTCGCTGCGGATAATAGCTTCAGGCGCATCGTTTAGCTGAGCATGGAAGGCGTCGATCAGCTCGCTTACCGTCTTGATCGCCGAGGCATCGGGGCCAAAGTTCCAGCCTTCGTCAAAGCGTTCGCCTCCGGCTTTTTGCTTAAAACAGCGCTCGGCCAGCATGAGGTAGCCGGTTAACGTGTCCAGTACATAGAGCCAAGGACGCACGGCGCTTGGACGGCGCACAATCAGAGCCTCGCCCGCCCCCATGGCACGAAAATAGTCGGGAATAATCCGGTCTTTAGCCCAATCGCCACCGCCGAAGACGTTGCCCGAACGCACAGAAGCCACGCACCACGGCGCCTCTTGGAAATAGCTCTTGCGAAAGGAGCGCACCACCAGCTCCGCCGCCCCTTTGGACATGCTGTAGGGATCCGATCCCCCCATGGGGTCGTCTTCTTTGAAATGGCTGCCGGTCTCGGCGTTCTCGTAACATTTGTCGCTTGTAACAATGACAGCAACGCCGCCGCGCTCATCATCGCGCAGAGCGTTTAGGACGTTGGCCGTGCCCATCACATTGGTAGCGAGCGTACCCAAAGGATCGCTGTATGAGGGTCGAACCAAAGACTGCGCGGCCATGTGGAAAACAAAGTCAGGGCCGAAATCTTTGATCTCACGCGCTAGCCGTTCGGCATCTTCCACCGGCGCGAAGACAGACTCCATCGAATGGTCCAGACCCAAAGCACAGAACAAGTCGTGCTCGCTCTCGGGTTCCAGCGCATAGCCTTTGACCTCTGCGCCCATCTCTATCAGCCAGAGGCTCAGCCAAGCCCCTTTGAAACCGGTGTGACCGGTTATCAAGACCTTTTTGTCTGCCCAGAATGCGCGGTTGGGTGTCATAGCGTGTCGGCGTTTCTCTCAAAGGCTCAATGGGGCGCTAGCGCCAGGTCATCCAGGGTGCTCGATCCTCGGCGACAAGCTCCTCAAGCAGCTGCTTATCGCGCAAGGTATCCATAGGTTGCCAGAAACCGTTATGCAAATAGGCTTTAAGTTGGTTATCACCAGCGAGGCTCTCCAAGGGCTCTCGCTCCCAAATGCTCGCGGGCCCGTCGATACGGGAAATGACCGACGGCTTGAGCACGAAAAAGCCCGCGTTGACATGGCCCGTGTCATCGGCGTGCTTCTCGCGGAACGAGGTGACTTGATCGCCGCTCAAGTTGATATTGCCAAAACGCCCGGGCGGCAGCGCGGCGGTCATTGTGGCTTCTAGACCGTGCTCTCGATGAAAAGCCACCAGCGATGTGATGTCCACGTCGCCGACGCCATCACCGTAGGTGAAGCAAAAATCCTCCCCTGCTTCCAGGTATTTGGCGACGTGCAGCAAGCGGCCTCCGGTCATGGTATCTGCGCCGGAATCGACGATCATCACCCGCCAATCTTCGCTGCGATTGTTGAAAATCTCCAAAGAGCCCGACCCCAGATCGACCCTAAGATCACTGGTCAAAGCGCGGTAATTCAAGAAGTAATTTTTGATGACCTCAGACTTATAGCCCGCGCAAATAATGAAGTCCTTGATACCGTGTTCGGCGTAGATCTTCATCACATGCCACAGGATCGGTCGCCCGCCGATTTCGACCATGGGCTTAGGGATCAGGTGGGTTTCTTCAGCAAGCCGCGTCCCCAAGCCGCCAGCCAGGATAACCGCCTTCATGATACCAGCTCCTTGACGCTTTCTGTCAGCATAGCGGTCATGTAGTCGAAATGCGGCTCGTCCAACCCGGGCCAGACGCCCAGCCAGAAGCTGTCGTTCATAACCTTGTCGGTGTTGGTCAGATCGCCACGAACGCGGTAGTTGACGCCTTCGAACGCGACTTGACGGGTCAGGTTGCCACCGAACAGCAAACGGCTGCCAACCCGCTTGTTTTCCAGCATTTCGGTCAAGCGGCGGCGTGACAGGCGTTGGCCGTCCTTGATGGTCAACAAGAAGCCGAACCAACTTGGGTTCGAGCCCGGGGTCGCCTCGGGCAAAATGAAATGCTCATCAAGCCCGGCGGCGACCAACTTGCTGTGCAGCATGTCGAAGTTGCGACGGCGCTTTTCGATAAAGGCATTGGCCTTGTTGAGCTGGCTGACGCCAACGGCGGCCTGCATATCGCTGACCTTCAGATTATAGCCCAAGTGGCTATAGGTGTACTTGTGGTCATAGCCTTCGGGCAGGCTGCCCAAGGTCCAACCGAAGCGGTTGCCGCAAGTGTTATCGACACCCGGGTCGCAGTAACAGTCCCGGCCCCAGTCGCGGAAGCTGTTGATAATCCGCTGATGCTTGAGGCGATGGCACATGACCGCCCCGCCCTCGCCCATGGTGATATGGTGGGCCGGATAGAAGCTGCAGGTCGAGACCGTGCCAAAAGAGCCCACCAATTGCCCGCCAATGGTGGCGCCCAGCGCATCGCAGCAATCTTCGATGAGGTGCAGGTTGTGACGCTCACAGATCTCTTTGACCGCGATCACGTCAAAGGGGTTGCCCAAGGCATGGGCGATCATCACGGCGCGGGTCTTGTCGGTAATAGCGCTCTCGATGCGCTCAACCAGTACGTTGTGGGTCGCAATATCTACGTCGACAAAGACCGGGACGCAGCCATTTTGCACAATCGGCGCGACCGTCGTTGGGAAGCCCGCTGCAACTGTTATGACCTCGCTGCCGGGCAAGATGCGCTCGTCGCCCATCTTGGGGCTGGTGAATAAAGAAAATGCCAACAGGTTGGCCGCCGATCCCGAGACCGTTAGCGAGGCAAACTTCGCGCCAAAGAACGCGGCGAATTTTTCTTCAAACTCGTGGCCATAGCGCCCGGTCGTCAGCCACATATCCAAAGAGGCATCGACCATGTTGACCAAATCATCCTCGTCCAACACCTTGCCAGACGGCGGGATATAGGACTGGCCCCACTTGAATTCAGGTTTGCGTTGCTCGCGGTAAAAGGCGCGCGCCGCGTCCAGTACTTCGGGTCGTTTCATTCTTGATCTCGATTGACAGGTCCTGCTTCAGCCCCACTTATTGACGGCCTAGGCCAAAGGACACAAGGCTTAGCATAAAGCCGAATGGCCGCACAAAACGATTGGTGCTCGCGCTAATTGAGCTTACTATCTGATTTTGCTATATTTATCACGCCAACCCAACGAGAAATTGCTCTGATTGATGAGCGGTAATTGCCCGCGCCTACCGCCGGGCACAGGCGCCGAACCAGCGCGCAGGCCCGAACTGCGAATCGACCTGCTTTCGGAATGGCTTGGCCGCCTGCCACAGACAGCGTCTGCGCTGGTCGTAAGCGCGAATTGACCCGCACGCCGGGCCCATGTACCTAGTCATGCAAATCATTCGCCCAGCACGGCCTTCGGGCCATGCGACAGGACGAAAATCATTTGGACTCGCTAGTCGCGAACTGGGCGCGAGGTACTGTTAGACATGACCAAAAAGATCTCGATTGTGACCCCTTGTTATAACGAGGAGGCCAACATTCGCCTATGTTATGAAGCCGTGCGCGATACCTTTGCAAGCGCGCTGCCTGGCTATGAGTACGAGCACATTTTTTGCGACAACGCTTCCCTGGACCGCAGCGAGGCCATCCTTCGCGAGCTGGCGGCCGAAGACAAGCGCGTAAAAGTGGTTCTGAACTCGCGCAATTTCGGTCCCTTCCACAATCTTTTCAACGGCAATCGCCACTCTGACGGCGATGCCACCGTGGTCATGTTGGCCGCCGACCTGCAAGACCCGGTGGAGATCATCCCGCAGATGGTCAAAAAATGGGAAGACGGTGCAAAGGTGGTCTATGGCGTGCGTGCCAACCGCAAAGAGAGCTGGCTGCTGCGCCAGTGCCGCGCCATTTTCTATAAGTTGGTCTCGGGCATGACCAACTTCCACGTTCCGCAAGGTGCGGGCGAATTTCAACTGATCGACCGCCAGGTGCTGAAGGCCGTCTTGCAGCACGAGGACTACTACCCCTACATGCGCGGCATCATCGCCAACTGCGGCTTTGAAGCCACCGGCATCACCTATGACATGAAGCCCCGCAAGCGCGGCATTAGCTCTGGTAACGCCTACCGCCTGTTCGACCAAGCGGTTAACGGTCTGATTTCCTTCACCAATGTCCCCATGCGCCTGGCAATTTTTATCGGCATGACCGTCAGCATTTTGAGCGTTCTGTTTGCCCTTTACAGCGTTGTGGCACAGCTTTTAGCGGCGGGCTCGCTGGCCCCGCCAGGCACCATTACCATAATCGTTGCCATCTTCTTTTTGGGCGGTGTGCAGCTATTTTTCATGGGTGTCTTGGGCGAGTACCTGTCGGCGGTCCACAGCCAGGTCCGCAAAAAGCCGCTGGTCGTCGAAAAAGAGCGCATCAACTTTGCCGATCAGCCAGGGGGAGAGCGCGCGTGAGCAGCACCCAAGCCAACTACTTCGCCGGCGCTTTCGATCCAAAGCAATTGCGTCGTAGCATCCTGGCCATGGCCAAAGCGGGCAACGCGGTTCATATCGGTTGCAGCTTTTCCCTGGTCGAAATATTGGCCGTCCTACACCGCGATTTTCTGCGCTACCCCGGCAATGATCCCGACCACCCGCAGCGCGACTACTTGGCGCTCAGCAAGGGCCACGGCGTCATGGCACAATACGCTTGCATGCTGGAGCGCGGCTGGCTGGATGACAGCCACGTCGCGCGCTATTTTTCCGACGGCAGCGCGCTTATGGGCCTGTCGGACTCGCGCACGCAAGGGCTAGAGGTCACGTCGGGTTCGCTGGGGCATGGTTTCAGCGTCGCCTTGGGGCTGGCCCTGGCCGCCAAACGCAGCGGCAGCCAGCAGCGAACATTTTGCATTATCGGCGACGGCGAGAGCAACGAGGGGCCCATCTGGGAAGGCGCGCTGTTGGCCGCTCAGCACAAGCTTGCCAATTTCATCACCATCGTGGACGAAAACGGTCTGCAAGCCATGGGCTCCACGGCTGACATCATGGACCTGGGCGCGATGGAGGCCAAATTCGCCAGCTTTGGCTTTGAAGCGGCTGTTGTGGACGGCCACGACGAGACGGCGCTGCACGCCGCTTTGACCCGCTTTTGTGACGGTCAAGACCCGCGCCCCAAAGCACTGATCGCCAAGACCGTCAAAGGCAAGGGCGTCAGCTTTATGGAGAACAACAACGCCTGGCACTACTCGCGGCTAACCGACGAGACCTTTGCCCAAGCCAACCGCGAATTGGAGGACTGAACCGTGCGCGAGGTCTTCTCAAAGTTCCTGGTCGATCTGGCCAAAAAGGACGAGCGCTTCATTTTGCTGACCGGCGATCACGGCTATGCGCTGTTTGACGAGCTGCGTCGCGCGTGCCCCGACCAGTACCTCAATTGCGGGGTGGCCGAACAGAATATGGTCGGCGTGGCAGCGGGCTTGGCGCGTGGGGGCTACCGCCCCTTCGTCTATGGTCTGGCCGCCTTCATCCCGACCCGCGTCGTCGAGCAAATCAAGCTAGATATCGCCCACGATGGCCTACCGGTGGTGCTGTTTGGTGATGGCGCTGGCTTTGTCTATTCAACGCTGGGAACCAGCCACCAGTGCGCTGAAGATATCGCCTGTAGCCGCGCCATTGCGGGCCTGGATGTCTATTCACCCTGTGATGACGTTGAGATGGCTTGGGCGTTAGAGCGCGCCTACGCGGGTCAACGCCCCAGCTATATTCGGATCGGCAAAGCCGATGTCGGCGCGGTCCACGCTCAGCCTATGGGCCCAGACGCCGCTGGGCTTTGCCCTTTGGCAGGCGCTTCGAACCAGCCTCTGGCGCTGGTGGCGACGGGCTCCATGGTGGCCCTGGCGCGCGATCTGGCGGCCGAGGTCCCCGCTAGCATAGCCGCCTACAGCCTGCCGCTGATAAAGCCCCTGCCCGAGGCGGCGCTGATCGCACTAGCCCAGCGGCATCAAGCCGTGGTGACGCTGGAAGAGCATTCCGTCTTCGCCGGCATGGGCTCGGCAGTCTGCGAGGCTCTGAGCGAGGCAGCACCGTTGCCGATCAAGCGCGTTGGTATCGCCGACCGCTACTCCAAGTATTGCGGCAGCTATGCCTACCTGCGCGAAGAACACGGCCTGACCCTGGCGCAGGTGCGCCAAGTGGTGCAGGACTTCAGCCAGCGTCAGGGCCTAGCGCTCGCGGGCTAGCCCTCTTTGCGGCTGGACCACAAATTCTGAACTGCTACACTAGTTACCGGGTAAGCTTTTGTTTTTGCAAAACAATGCCCGGTTTTTTTGGAAAAACCACGCAACAAGCCGCGTTTTCACCAAGCCGCGTTTTCACCAAGCCGCGTTTTCACCAAGCCGCGATTGAGTGGCAACACGAGTGAGCATGGACTTGCATTAGAAATCAGTCGGCTAGAGCGGACGGGCTGTTGCTAATCTAGCGCCCTTCGCTCTGGACAGAGGCACTTATACCCGATTGCAAAGACAAGCGGCGCCAGCAAAATATCCGCCAACAGCGGCAGAATGGCAATGCCCGCCCTAAAGCCGGGCCAGCACGGCGTCGGCGATCAGCGCGCTGACCCGTTCGTTGCTGTCCTGGGTCACTCCGGCGATATGGGGGGTCAGGATCAGATTGTCCAAACCGGCAAAGACCTGCGCAGCCTCGGCAGTCAGGGGCTCGGTCTCGAACACGTCCAACGCGGCACCGGCAAGCCGCCCATCGCGCATCGCCGCCGCCAAGGCCGCCTCATCCACCACCCCGCCGCGCGCAGCGTTGATCAAAACCGCATCGCTATCCATCTGCGCCAGGGTCTCAGCGTTGATGAGATGGCGGGTCGCATCGACCAGAGGCACGTGCAGGCTGACTGCGTCGCTCAAAGCCAGCAGTTCGCCAAGCTCGCAGCGACGGACGCCCGACCAAGCCGGATCATCGTGCGCGAGCACGGGATCATAGGCGCAGACCTGCATGCCCAGCGCCATTGCCAGCTCTGCCGTCTTGCGCGCAATCGCGCCGTAGCCGATCAAACCGAGCCAACGCCCGGCCACCTCGCGGCCCGAGCAATCCGCGCGCGGCCACTCGCCTGCCTCCATGCGTGCCCGCGCCTGGTAGGCATTGCGCAACAAAACCAAAGCGTTGGTGACGACGTACTCGGCGACGGACAGGGTGTTGGCCCCGGTGGCGGGTATCACCTCGACCCCGCGCGCCGCACAAGCCTCCAGGTCGATATTGTCCAGCCCCACACCCAGGCGCCCCACGACCTTCAGCTTTGGAGCCGATGCCAGCAGCGCCGTCGTAACTTGCGTGCGATTGCGCACAATCAGCGCCGTCGCGTCAGTCAGAGCGGCCGGAATGTCCTGTTGGCGATCGGCCAAGGCGGGCTCGTAAATAACGCTGTGCTGTTCGCACATGCGATCGACCGCAGCCTGATCCATGAATTCCGTGACAAGGATCATGCGCCCAGCCCTTCAAGACAGGTGTATTTGCCGACCATATAGTCCTCCAGCCCTTGGCTGCCGCCCTCCTTGCCCATGCCACTTTCTTTGACGCCCCCAAAGGGCGCTTCAACCGTGGCCACCATGCCCGTATTGATGCCAATCAGACCATAGTCCAGACGCGCGTTCAGTCGGAAGCTACGGCCAAGGTCGCGCGTATAGGCATAGGCTGCCAAGCCAAAGCGGGTGGCGTTGGCCGCCTCAATGACGTCTTCTTCGCTGTCGAATTTGAACACCGCCGCAAGAGGCCCGAAAATCTCTTCGCTGGCAAAGCGCATGTCCGCAGTCGCGCCCGTGATGACGGTGGGCTCAAAGAAGGTGCCCGCGTTGGCGTGGCGGTTGCCACCCTGCACGACTTGGCCGCCCTTGGCCCTGGCATCGGCGATCAGAGCTTCCACTTTCTCGACCGCTTCGATGTCGATCAGGGGCCCCTGCTGTACGCCGTCCTCAGCGCCGTTGCCGACAACAAGCGCAGCAGTAGCTTGGGTCAGGCGCTCGACAAAGGCATCGTGAATGCCGGCCTGAACATAGAAGCGGTTGGTACAAACGCAGGTCTGGCCCATGTTGCGATACTTGGCGATCATGGCCCCTGCCACCGCAGCATCTAGGTCGGCATCGTCGAAAACGATGAAAGGTGCATTGCCGCCTAGCTCCATCGAGACCTTCTTGACCGTATCAGCGGCCTGGCGCAGCAAGGTCTTACCGACTTCCGTCGAGCCGGTGAAGGTCACTTTGCGAACCTCTGAGCTCTGCATGATGGCCCCACCGATGGCGCGCGCCGAGCCTGTCACGATATTTACGACACCAGCCGGAAATCCGACATCCTGGCAGAGTTTGCCCCAGGCCAAGCCGGAATAGGGTGTGGCGCTGGCAGGCTTCACGATCAGAGTACAGCCCGCGGCCAGCGCAGGACCAAGCTTGCGCGCTAGCATGGAAGACGGGAAGTTCCAAGGGGTGATGGCCCCCACGACGCCCACAGGATGATGGGTGACCAACAGCCGACGTCCCGAGACCGGCGCCGGGACGATTTCGCCCTTAGTGCGGCGGATCTCTTCGGCGAACCAGCGCACATAGGCCGCCCCGATGGCAATCTCTCCACGCGCTTCGAACAAGGGCTTGCCTTGCTCAGCGGTCAAGAGCTGCGCTAGCGGTTCTTGATTGTCCATTAAGGCGTCGTGAAGGTCGTGCAACAGACCCACGCGAAATGACAAATCGCTGCGCGAATAGTCATCAAAGGCAGCGGCAGCGGCAGCAATAGCGCGCTGGGTCTCGGCTTCGCCGCAGTTGGGAACTTGCCCGAGGACGGCGCCGGTTGCTGGGTTGGTGACGGCCAGCTGTTGAGCATTATCGGCTGCGATCCACTCTCCGCCGACCAGGTTGGCCTGCATCATTAGTCCGTTGAAATCGCTCATTTCTAGCCCTTCGAAAAGATGTACTGTGTGTGCTGGCGATAGCTCTGGCCAGGCCGCAAGATGGCTTGCGGGAAATGCGGATGATGGTTGGCGTCAGGCCAGACCTGAGGCTCCAAGGCAATGCCCGCATTCGCGCGCATCGGCCGTCCATCCAGGCCTGGCGGGTCGATGTTAACCTTGGCCCCATCGTAAACCTGCAACCCCGGCTCGGTGGTGCGCAGCTCCATGCTGACGCCGGATTTCGAGCTCCGCAACCAAGCCATCGGCCTCAAGGCCTCGCGCTCGTTTGACAGGCAAAAATTGTGATCGAGCAAGGGTTGGCCCTGCGCCACAGCGGCGGGCCGGCGAAAATCAAACCGCGTGCCAACGACCGACGCCAGTTCGCCGGTGGGTATGAGTTCCTCGTCTACCGGCGTATAGCGCTGCGCGGCGATCTGAAGCTGATGGTCCGCGACCGAGCCGCTATCGTCCAACACGAAATAGCTATGATGGGCCAGGTTGCAGAGCGTTGGCGCGTTGGTCGTCGCTTCCATGACGATATCCAGCACACCGCCCTCCAATAGACAGATGCGCAAGCGTGCCTGCAAGTCGCCCGGGAAACCCATGTCACCATCGGGCGACTCATGGCGAAGCACGACAGCGCTGGCATCATGGCGCTCAAGGCGCCAAAGCTTCTTGCCCATGCCTGCCACGCCGCCGTGCAGACAGTGTTTGCCCAAAAAGTTGGTGTCGAGCTGATAGCTCTGCCCGTCTAGCTCCAAGTGTCCATCGCGAATGCGATTGGCGCAACGCCCAGCCGTGGCCCCGAAATAGGGAGAATGGTTTAGGTAGGCGGCCAGATTATCGAAGCCCAACACCAAGGGGGCGGCGTGTCCTTCCAGGAAAAGATCCTGCAATACAGCACCGTAAGTGAGGACATGGGCGCGAAGGCCGCCGCCAGAAATCGCAACCCGTTCGACGCTCTCGCCGCTCGGCAGTTGTCCAAAATGAGTCATTTTAGGTCCCCCAGTTCAACAGCTTGGCCGCTGCGAGCGCTCTGCTCGGCAGCCTGCCCGATCAGAACCGACCAGAGGCCGTCTTTCAAATCGACTTCTGGCTTGCCAACGCCTGTCTGGATCAAGCGCAAGAAGCGCTCATGCTGATAGAAGGTCGAGCCAAAATGGTCGCCTGCCGCCAAAATGCGCGGG
Organism: Alphaproteobacteria bacterium; assembly: GCA_030428565.1. GTDB lineage: Bacteria > Pseudomonadota > Alphaproteobacteria > UBA7985 > JAUIBT01 > JAUIBT01. The sequence continues at coordinate 52,246 of JAUIDR010000006.1, read as the reverse complement.
TCGCCGGTAATCGTTTCGCGGGTGACAGTTTTGCTGGCGCGCTCAGAGATCTCCAGTTCGGCGGCGTGCTGATGCCCGTTGGCCGAAAAACGCGCAGGACCAGGCACCTTGGCATCAATTCGCGCCAGATCCCCAGTGACCGACACAACTTCCTGCCAGCGCGAGCCCTCTGCAAACATGCAAAGATCCAGCATCGCCCGCGCGCCATTCTCGAAGTCGAGCGTGACAAAGGCATTGTCTAAGATGTCCGGTGCTCGGCCATCGTAGGCTTCACCCTTGTGGTTCACATCCTGCCGGGCAGAAGCATAGACCCGCCGCGGATTTGATTGCAGAATGAGCCGCATCAGATCCCAGAAATGACAGCATTTTTCGACCAAAGTGCCGCCGGTGCTCGCGTTGAAGCGGTTCCAAGCCGCCACCTTGTCTAGGAAAGGAAAGCGGTGCTCACGGATGGCCACCATGCGTGGTTGGCCGATGCGCCCAGCCCCCACTTCCTCAAGCAAGCGCTGCACCGGGTCCATATAGCGGTATTCCATCGCCACCCAGACCGGGGCCGCGCGACCTTCCGCTTTAGCCACAACATCACGACACTCACTGACCGTAGTACAGAGCGGCTTTTCGCACAGGATCGGCAGCGGCGATTCCAGCAAGTCCAGCATCATCGCGTGATGAAGGTCGTTTGGCGTGGCCACCACCAGCGCATCACAAGCGCCCGAGGCGACAAGCTGCTTATAGTCTGCAAATACCTGGGCTTGCGGCTCTAGCAGCGCCCCCGCCTGCGCTCTCATATCAGCGTTTTGATCCGCAATTGCGGTGACTTTTGCCCCCTCCAACAGGGCAAGATTGCGGATATGCTCCTGGCCCATCATGCCAGAGCCAATCACACCGTAACGAACAATCATGGCGAAAGCTCCGCGACTTACAATTCAACAATGGGAAGATTGAGGGCCCCGGCGAGGCCGCGCAAAACCGCGCGATGATCGCCATAAGCAAGGGCAAGGTGGTGCTCCAGGCCGCTGTCGATGATATCGCTCAACACCTGGTCGGCGGGACGGCGAAACCGCAGAACGCCCGAGGTTCCAGTAAAGGACATGGGCCGCGCCTGCATATCGGCCAGCCCCAAAATCATTTGCGGCGTGTTGCGTGCTTGAGAGATGCGCAGCAAGGTCACCGGCCCGGGTCGCAGCGTAAACTGATACAACAGCGGCTGCTTGCGGTTGGTGTGAATGGTGGCTTCGGCCGCAACTTCTGGATCGCGCATCGACAGGGGCGCTTGCCCGCAATGCCAGACCACAGCCGTATCGTCTGGACCGTCCACATCCACTAAGTCCGTCAAAAACACCGGTGCGTCGGCTGCCTTTGACAAAAACAGCTGCGTTAGCGCACCATAGACATCGGCTTCGCAAGCGCAGGGAACCCGCGCCTCACCCAGCATGCCCGCAGGACCGCAGACCGCGCCGCCGTATTCGGTAAAGGTCTCAGGCCAACAGCGAATGGCGAAGGCATCATATTTGCCCTTGGCACGCAGCGCTTCGAGCCCCAGTTTCAGCCGCAAGGAGCGCGCCAATTCTTCTGCGTTGACCTCATCCAGGCCTTGGACTTGCCCGGCAACGACCTCGCGCAAGGACCGGCAGGTCGCCTCTGGAGCGGCCTTGGCTGCGTCGAACATGTCGTCGAGTTCCAAGGCATCGACCTCAACGCCTGCCAGATCGCCTAACGCCGTGGCATCGTAAGCACAGGTATCAAAACCCGCGGGGTGCTCGCCAATGCGGGCGATACGCTGGCCCTTGACCGCCTCGGCAAGCGCTAGGCCTTCATCACTCGCAGGCGGTACAGCACCCAAGGCTATTGGTTTTGCCAATCGCTCGCCTGTCAGCAGAGCAGTCAATTGCGATTGAACCGCAGCATCTGGGGCCGCATAGAGCCAAGAGAAAGCCCGCTCCTGCAGACCCAACGCATGCGAAGCCAAGTTCAGTCCACAAAATGAATTGAGCCGCAACCGCCCGCCGATCCGTGGTTCAGGAATAGCCCAAATTGACAGCGGCTGCGCAAAGCGTTTCGAAATAGCGCAGGTTAGAGAGGCATCGGTGAATGTCACTTGCAAGATTAGGACCTGATCGACCGCTGCTGCTTCAAGCTCGTCCATGGCAGCGCGCGTCTCGGCCTCCTCCAGCAGCAGGCGGCGCGGGCCGACCAAGTCGTGCCCTTGCGCATCAAGGGCAGCCAACATGGCGGCTAGGTTCTGGTCCGCGAAGTCCAAGTCAAAGGTGCCACGCCCCAGGGCAAGAATACCAAGCTTCATCTCGATCCCCTAAAAACCGCTGTATTCATGGCGAAAATCTGAACTAACCGGCTGAAAAACCGCGCCCGCATCGCCATAACAGGCATGCTTGGACCAATTCGCGGCCTTGTCGTCGGCCAGGGCAGCAATATCCATAAGATAGTCGCGCGCCGGTCCTTCGAGGCCCGCCCGGATGGCCTGCCAATCAGGATAGGCCCCGAAGGCGTCCAGCCAAATCGCCCGCCCCGCCAAGAAGCCCGAAGCCCCCGCTGCAAAAGCATGCTCCAGCACCTTACGAAACTCGGGTTTGCCCGCCCCGGCCGACAACATAACCCAGGGCCGTCCCGCCAGCCCCGCCATCTCGTCAAACACCGCCTGCACCTCCGCCGAACCGTCGGCGTCAGAGGCGTTGACCGGGCTCTCCAACTTAAAAACATCGACACCGTAATCGGGCTTGGCGAACTCCTCGACCGAGGCCAGAACGTGGTCGGCCTTCTTGCCCTTCATCTCGATGTAGTCCTTGGTCTGATGGGCATCGTTGGCCAAGGGATAGACCAACAGCTCAAACAAGAAAGGAATGTCATAACGCGCGCAATCCTCGCCGATTTGTTTGACGTAGTCTTGCTGCGCCTGCTTGACGCTATCGCTGGCGTCCGGGCGATACCAGGCCAGCACCTTGACCGCATCGCCACCCATGCGCTTGATTTTCGCGACCGACCAATCATCGATGTTGGACGACAAGCGCCCGCCGTCGGTCTCGTCAAACAAGCTGTCCTCCAGGGTCACGATCAAGCCCTTACTGGGCGCGAGCGTATCCATGGCGAGCGGAATGGCGTAGTGCGGGTCCAACAGCATTGCGGTGCTCTGCTCCTGCAAAGTCTCGACCAAAAGCGCCTTGAAGCGGGCCACCTGATCCCAGGGCGCGGTCTCAACGCCCATGTGCGCAGCGATCGGCCCCTTGATCGGAGGGCGCTGGTCAACCGCCGTCATTTTGAACACGCCATGGGCGTCGGCCATGCGGCGCAGGCCCCAAAGCTTACCGGGGGTTAACTGCATTGCTGGTTCTCCTTCAAAAAAGTCATGACGGCAGCGCGGTCAGGGCTGCCCTTACGTCCGCCAAACGTCTGGCACTTGAGCGCGGCGGCGGCATTGGCGAAACGAACCGCATCGCCCTCGCCCTGCCCTTCGCCCAAGGCCAGGGCAAACGCGCCGTGCCAAACATCACCAGCGGCCAAGGTGTCCCTGACGGTGATGGGCAAGACCGGCTCGTGGACAAAACGCCCGGCGTCCAAATAGAAACAGCCGAGTGCGCCATCGGTAACGCAGACCCAAGTTGCCAAGCGCTGACCTGCTTGGCGCAGGGCGCTTTCAAGCTGAGGGCCAGCCGCGGTGCTGGTCTCTAGCCCACAGAGCGACAAGAGCCCGTCGCGCGAAAAGGCGACGTGGCTGGCGGCGGTTAGAACCTCAAAGTCCATCGGCGCTTCGGCGTCCACGATGCCGGGGACTCCCTGCTCTCTAGCCCGCTGGAGGCCTGCGACGGCCCCCTCGCTCCAACGCGTATCGACCAAGACCGCATCAACCGGTGGCGCGCTGGCAATCCAATCGGTCGCAAGGCCGAGACCTGAACCGCGAAAATTCATGATCTGACGTTCGCCCTGGTCATCCACATAGATCGAGCTGAACGAAGATCGCGCAGCGGCAAAGCGCTGGACCAATGCCGTATCCACGCCTTCAAACTCCAAATCTGCCACGATGATATCGCCCAGCGCGTCGTCGCCCAGCCGCGCGCCCAACAGCGCCTGTCCGCCCAAACGCGCGATGGCCACCGCCGCATTAGCCGCACAACCGCCGCCGACAATTTCTGCCTGCTTGGCGCGATGTTTGGCGGCACGGGTCGGCAGCGCGCCAACCGCAAACACAAAATCCACCACGGCAACACCGATAACGAAAACCTGGGTCATTGAGCCAACTCAGCCACGATACAAAGCCCCCATCAGTCGATTTCCAGGCCGCTCGGCACGCGGTCGGGGCGGCCCAATCGGCCCTCAATGGACTCGCGCCCCGTCAGTGCATGCAAAAAAGCCAGGATTTGCTCGATTTCCGCATCGCTCAGCTGCTGCGGCGCTAGGTCTGCTCGACGGGCGAGGCGCGCGCGCTCACGCTTGTCTTCAAAGGGCAGGAAATCACTGGCCGCCAGCCAGGCTACCGCCGGCAGACGGGCCTGGTCCGGCGACCAGGCTTCAAAGCTGGCACGCGGGTTCAGGTGATGACGCACCATAGCTTCAAGGCTCATGTAGGCACCGTTGTGCCCATAGGGTGCGGTCAAAGCCACATTGCGCAAAGAAGGCGTTCGGAAACGATAAGCGTCTTGCAAGCGATCCGAGACCCCCATGCGCCCGACATCGCGCACGATTGTATCCCAGCGACGTGTTCGACCGGGCCCAAAATGGGGCAGCATGAGCGCATGAAACTCGTGGTCGGTCTGGAGCGCGCCCGCGTGGCAGTCGCTACAACCAGCTTTGCCGTAAAACAATTCGGCTCCGGCGCGTTGCTCGTCGTTCAAGGCATCCAAATCACCGGCCAAAAAGGCGTCAAACGGGCTGTCGATACTCTGGAATTCCAGGGCCTCGAAGGCAGCGATGGCGTTGACGATATGGGCGATCGAGATGTCCAGAGGATCATCCAAGTCATCATAGGCCGCGATCAACATCCCTGCATATTCGGGGTTGGTCCGCACCCGCTTTGTAACGATGGGCCATACCGCGTCGATGCGATCATAGGCAGCCCCCGCGATCTCGTTTTCCAGCGGATCGCCGGCCATCTCAAACTGAGCGGTCAAGGGGAACAAGGCTTGCACGGCCAGCAAGTTATCTAGCCCCTCGGGCAGCCATTCTTGCGCGGGCGTGCTAAACCCGTTGTCGTAGATATCAGAATGGCTGACACGGCCATCATGGAACAAGGTCTTGAACTGGCGAGCGCCAAGGTTCCATAGCGCTGGCGCATTGCGCGGAATCCGCTTGCGGATACGGCTGGCGCCTTGGCCAGGGCTGCGCTTGGGGCCAAGACCAACGCCACCCTCGCCTATGCCCAAACTGAGGCCATCGCTGCTGCCGTGATCGGGACTGTGGCAGGTGGCGCAGGAGATATTGCGGTTACCCGACAAGATCGGATCAAAGAACAGAAGTTGTCCCAACTTGGCGAGATCATCGTCGAAATCGAGAAAATCAGAGGATTGCAATGCAGGCGGAAAAGGGTTTGCATGGGCAGGCGCGAAAGCGACCAGACCAGCGCAGGCGATCAAAACCGCAATGGCGGCCTGCTTGATCGTCCACCCGCGCGCGAACCAGGATTGGGATCGGCGCCCACTGCTTCGCGCCAACCTTTCACCGGCCTTTGGGGCCCAAAACCGCAAGGAATAACCATGCTGCTCAACCTGTCTAAACGCCCCCAGCCCGGCTTTTTGGCGACGGCCTGCTTGGCTTGTCTTCTGAGCTTTGCCAGTCCCGCGGCGGCAGAAATAGAGACAGCGCGCGATCTGATGGACGCTGGCAACTACCAGGCGGCCATGGCCGAGCTGCTGCCTGCCGCACGCGCAGGCAACGCCGAAGCTGAAGAGCTGATCGGTGTCATGTACGCTTCGGGCTTGGGCGTCGAACGCGATGACGTGCGCGCCTTCGAGTGGTATTTGCGCGCGTCTTTGAAAGGACATGCTGGGGCTCAATCGGGTATTGGTTGGTACTATGAAGTGGGGCGCGGCATGCCAGCTCCTGACCTGGTTCGCGCCTACACTTGGTACGTCCTGTCAGCGATCGGGGGCGATCCCGACGCGGCTATTTCCCAAGAGGAGGTGGTCAAGAAGATGTCACGCGAGCAAATCGAACAAGCCAATATTTTGATCGAAGACTACCGGGTTTGGCTCTACCCGTTTCGCTAGGCGGTGGCGAGGCGCTCGCGCCTCCCCTCTTGCTAGCTCTTTGTTTGCGCACGTTTTTCAGTTCAGTCTTGGCGAAGCAATGAACCCGAAAAACACGCGCAAACACAGTCTCCCTTGCAACGAATGCAGCCACAAGACCGTGGCCCAGTTGGCGGCGCGGGATCGACCATTTGGCGCCCTTTGCAGGGGCCAGATCCACCACCATACTTTGCGGTGGACCGACCCCTGGTAAGGGAGGTTGAAGCGCGGCCGGGGCCTTACTTCAGATCGGCGGCCATGCCAGCTTCCAGATCCGCTTCGGCCTCGGCAACCGCCGCGACCAAGGCATCAAAGATTTCACCGCCGCCTTGAATGTTGGACTTGAACCAATCATAGACCGGTGCTGCGGCTTCGCGGAACATGGCCTTTTCTGCCGGGCTCGGCACATAGAGCGAGCCACCGCCAGCGACGAAATCAGAATAGGCCTGGATCGACTTACGCTTTGGCGAGGCGAAGGTAGCCTGTTGCAGAGCAGCAAAGCCATCGACGACGACGCGGCGCAGATCTTCGGGCATATCCATGAACTTAGCATTGTTCATCCACCACAAGGCGCCCATGTAGGCGTGACCGTCCAGCGTTACGTACTGCAAGCCCGCATCGGGGAATTTCATGCCCATGATGTCGGTGATGCCGTTCTTCGAGCCTTCAACCACACCGGTTTGGAACGAAGTGAACAGCTCGGGCCACGGAATGGGAGTCGGTGAAGCGCCCAGCGCGCGCACCAGCTCCTGCGGCAGGTCCGCAACAACGGTACGGATCTTCAGTCCCGCCAAGTCGTCGGGGGTGCGAACGACCCGCTTGGTGTTGGCAAAGTTACGCCAACCGCCTGTGTTGCCGATGGTCATCAAGCGAATGGTGCCGTCAGAATCTGCCAGCGCCATTTCGCGCATCTTGCGGGTAAAATCGCCCGACAGAACGGCTTCCGCCACGCGGTCGTTGGCCATCAGGTAGGGCAAATCAAGAACCTGCACGTAGGGGAAGATGCCCGCAGCCCCGCCTGATGTCGAGATATAGACATCAATCGAGCCGTCAGCCACGCCCTGCAAACACTCGGCGCCGTTGGCGCAAAGCTGGGTGCCGATGAACAGCTCGACTTCGATCGCACCGTTCGATGCACTCTCAACGAAGCTCTTGAAGACCACCAGGCCGTCATAGTCCTCATCATTCTCGTTCGAGTTTGCGGTGGCACGGATAGTGTAGTCCGCAGCCGTGGCGCTGAGGACGGGAGCCCCCACCAGCACAGCGGCGGCCAACAGCGCCTTTAAGGTTAATTTAAGCATGTTATCCTCCTTGATTGGATGCTTTTATGCGGATGTTATTGGACGAAGCCCGTCAAGCGCGGGATTGTCATTGAGATGGCCGGTACATAGGTGATCAAGAAGATCACGATGACTTCGACCGCTAAGAAGGGCAGAATTGCCCGGGAAATCGTCTCGACCTTTTCGCCCGAGACGGAAGACGCAACGAACAGCACCAGCCCCATCGGCGGGGTCGCCAAGCCGACCGTCAAATTGACCGACATGATGATGGCGAAGTGAACCGGGTGAACGCCCAAATCGACGAAGATCGGACCCAAGATTGGACCCAAAATGATGATGGCGGGCCCGGCATCCAAGAACATCCCCACCACGAACAACAGGATGTTGATCAAGAACAGCAGTAGCAGCGGGTTTTCGGTCAAACCCAAGATCAAGTGGGTGAGCTGTTCTGGGGCGTGACTGAGGCTGACTACGGTCTTGAAGGCCACCGCCGCGCCCACCAACAAGAGGACACTAGCGGACGACAAGGCCGCCTTAGCTAAGACTGCAGGCAGATCAGATAATCGCAAGCTGTGCAGCACACCGAAGGCAATTAACAAGGCGTAAGCAACGGCTATAGCTGAGGCCTCTGTCGGCGTGAAGACCCCAATCAAAATGCCGCCCAAGATGATAATGGGCGTCTGCAAGGGCGCGACGGCCTTCTTGCAAATGATGCGAAAATCGTTGGAGACCTGGCCGCGCAGCCACATCATGAGGACATGTGCCAAGGGCAACAGCACCACGAAGACCAACCAGCCGTTCCAGCTCACATTCCAGCCGGTCAGGCTGCTCAACAGCGCAGATAGGCCCGATGCCAGCAGCATCAAAAGGCCCGCTACATTCACGCGGATCAAGGCAAAGGAGACCCAGGATTCAAGCGCGCTGATGGTCTGATTGGGACTAACAATACGCTCAGCTTTGGGCAGGTCATAGCGATCAGCCAACAAGCGTACCATCACCATGAGACCTAGGCCGACCATAATGCCCGGCACAATTCCGGCCAAAAATAGGGCGGCAACGCTCTCCCCCATCACGTAGGCATAGATAATCATGATGCCCGACGGTGGGATGATGGGCCCGATGACCGAACTGGCTGCCGTCACCGCCGCCGCAAATTTACGTGAATAGCCGTTCTTTTCCATCGCCGGGATGAGCGTCGACCCCAGAGCCGAGGTATCGGCCACGGCCGAGCCCGAGAGCCCAGCGAACAAAATCGAGCTTAGGATGTTGACGTGCGCCAGCCCGCCGCGCAGATGGCCCATCAGGGCTTGGCTAAACTCCACCAAGCGAATGGTAATCCCGCCGCGGTTCATCAATTCGCCGGCCAGAACAAAAAAGGGCAGCGCCATCAGCGGAAAGCTATCCATGCCGTTGTAGACATTGCGATAGAGCAAGGCGACGTCACGCTCCTGACCGTTGAGCATCAACAAGAGCCCCGGCGCGAGCAGCAGCGCGAAAAAGACCGGCAGACCAATCAACAAAAAGACCAAGAATACCGGCAGGAATAGAGCGAGCATCACTCGCCTCCAATCGGACCGCTGGGCGCACCAACGCTCGGCAATTTTGCTTGGGGGTTGATGATGAGAATCGCAGAACGCAACAACAGCTCAACCGTGACCGAGATCAACAGGACGACGCAGACCAACAGCGAACCATACATATAGCGCAGCTTGACTTTGACGGTCTCCATACCGAACCAGTCCAAAGGTAGCCGCAATGACGAACTGTTGAATTTGCCACCAAAACCAAAGGTGTGCTTGTAGCCATGTTGAACCGCGACCAGCAGCACCACCAGCGCCATGGCCAGCAAGATGAAGGTCATGATTTGCCCCGCCCGTTGGCCAAGCGCAGAAGGCAGCATATCGATCGACACGAAACCACCCCAGCGCATCGCTGTCGGCGCCATCAGCGCGGTCATCCAGAGCATGAGAAAGCGCGCGGCTTCGTCCGGCCAGGCCAGTGCATTATTGAGGACATAGCGAAAGAACACCTGCGCCAGGATCACCAGCACCATCAGAGCCAACGCCATCCAGGCAATGTGCCTACCAAGGGCCAGAACGTGCGAGTTCAGCCACACTAGGGGACGCAAGATCAGCAGCATCGTGTTCACCTCCTGAGCTGTCACCCAGCCCTGCGAGCCAAGGCCCGCTCTTCTGCTTCCTGTTTGCGCGCCCTGCTTGTGCATTTGGCCCAAATCGGGCACCCGACTTGTCAGGGTTCGCGCAATCATCCCGGAAAGGACAACATCTGTTAACGAGTTTCGTTTTTATCATATTTATTTGCGTCAGCTTACATAATCGAACGCAAGCGTCAAGCGGACTTGTCGAAACGTCGGTCTTTGCGGATTAGGCCTCGACCAGCCTGACCCCCAGATCGCTGCACGCTTGCCGCAGCCAGTCAGGTCGCCCAGCATCTGTCACCAGGGTATCCAATTGGCCGATTCTGCCGATGCAAACCGGCGCGACGTGAGAGAATTTGGTGCTGTCGGCCGCCAAAATCACAGTGCGGGCATTGTCGATAATCGCTCGCGCAACCGAGGCTTGACGCAGGTCGTAGTCCAGCAAGGCCCCATCTTTGGCAATGGCCGCAGCGCCGATGACCGCCACATCGACCCGAAACTGACGAATGAATTCAACCGCCGATTCGCCCAAAATCGCCCCATCTGATCGGCGGATCACCCCGGCAGGCACCATGACCTCAATTCCCGCAAAACCACGTATTTCATCGGCCAAATTGACCGAATCGGTCACAAGCTTTAGGCCGACATGATGCTCAAGCGCGCGCGCCACCGCGGCGGTGGTTGTGCCAGAATTGATAATCACCGAAGAATTATTGGGGATTAGGCCCGCTGTCAGCTGACCGATGCGCTCCTTTTCATCGCGGGCGATCTCTCGCCGCACTTCCACGCGGGTATACTCGATGCCGCTCATCAGGGCAGCGCCGCCGTGGAAACGCGAAATCTGGTTGCCCTCTTCCAGAACAGTCAGGTCTTTACGGATGGTTTGCGGCGTCGTGTCGAACATGACCGCTAGATCATCGACCAGCGCGCGCCCACTCGTCTGCAAGTGCTTTAGGATCGCCGTTTGGCGCGCCAGGGCGTTTCGGCTCGGCTTCATGCCCGCTCCTCGGATACTGAGCTTTCGATATTAGAATAATTCGAAAGCATAAAGCAAGCTTTCGCGCCTTTTCTCGAAAGCGAGCACTGGCGGGCAGCGCCCTATCGGCGGTGGCTCCCGACGCCAAGCACCAGTTTGGCCGCCCAGGCAAGCTCCAGGCAAGCTCCTGGCAAGCTCCTAGCAAGATCCTGGCAGGCTCTAGCTGTTTGCGGCGCCCCAAACGCGCGGATTGACCATATGCACCGGCTGGCCGTCAGCAAAAGCATTGATCTGATCGAAAGCATCGGCGAACTGCATGTCGAATTCGTCTTCGGTGACAAAGCCGATATGCGGCGTCGCGATCAGGTTGGGGTGCGCCAGCAAGGGGTCGTTGGCATCGCTTAGGGGCTCTGTGTCAAACACATCGATGGCGGCCATGCAGGGCCGCCCCGCATTCAACGCAGCCAGCAAAGCCCCTGGCGCAATCAGCCCCGCGCGTGAGGTGTTGATCAAAACCGCCCCCGGCTGCATGGCGCCCAAGTCCTGGCGGCTGACGATGCCCCGTGTCTCAGGCGTCAAGCGTAGGTGCAAGGAGACCAAATCGCTCTCGGCAAAGAAGGCCTGGCGACTAGCGGCCACAGCCTGCCCATCTGCCAGCGCGCGGGCTCGCCCCGCCTCAGAGGCCCACCAGACCACTTGCATTCCGAGCGCCCGGCCATAGTCGGCCACGACCTTAGCAATCTTGCCATAGCCATAGAGCCCCAAGCGTCGCCCACGCAGGGTCTTGCCAACGCCCATCTGCCATTGCCCGGATTTCGCAGAGGCCATCTGCTGCGGGATTTGGCGGGAAGCAGCCAGCATAAGGCCGAGCGTCAACTCCGCGGCCGCATATGAGGGCGCCCCCGCACTGGTGTTTGAGCAAAACAGGACGCCAAGATCGCTGCAAGCCTGCACATCAACGTGCGGATAGACCCCGCGCTGTGAGATAAGGCGCAGCTTGGGCAAACGCTCCAGCAAACTGCGCGTGATGATGGTGCGCTCGCGGAACAGCACCAAGGCCTCGGCATCCTGCAGGCGCTCAGCCAGCGCGGCCTCATCGTCCAGATGATCGGTCCAGACCGTGACCTCGTGCTCGGCCAGGCGCTGAAAGCAGGCCAAACGGCGCAAGGTGTCGAACCAATCATCAAGGATGTGAACCTGCATCAAAGCGCTCCCGTTTAACTTGGACTTGACCGCCATCTTGCGCCAAACCGCTCGGCCTGCAAAGTGCTGGACAGCACTTAGGCCCAGCTTTGTTGGCGCGCCGGCCAAGAACGGGCAAAAGAAAACGGCCCGACCGGCAAGGATCGAACCGTTTGTCTTATTTGTTTGCGCCAGCGACTGCAGCGCTGCCAGAACCCTGGCTACTTTTCTGGGATAAGCCCCTTGGGGTTAAACCGCAGCATCAGCAGCAAGAACAGACCCATGGTCAAAAGTCGCATGTGCGCAGCACCGGCTTGCAGGTGCTCTTTCAAGAACGAGCCATCGGACAAGGGGCTGGTGATAACACCCATCAAGAATTGGCCGAAAGGCTCGACCTGAACCCACAGGAACCAGACCAGGAAACCACCCAGAACAGCGCCCAGGTTGTTGCCTGAACCGCCCACAATCACCATGACCCAAATCAGGAAGGTATAGCGCAACGGCTGGTAGGAACTGGGTGTCAACTGCGCATCGAGCGTGGTCATCATGGCACCGGCGATCCCACAGATCGCTGATCCCAAGACAAAGATTTGCAAGTGACGCGCGGTCACGTTCTTGCCCATAGCACGCGCGGCAACTTCGTTGTCGCGAATGGCGCGCATCATACGCCCCCAAGGACTGTTGAGCGCGTTCTGTGCGAGCCACAGCAAAATGAGCAAGACGACTGCAAACAGAATGCCGTAACCCAGCTTGACGTAGAGGGTTGAGGCCGTGACGGGATCCAAACCCAGCGAAGCGGCTTGTTCAATAAAGCCGGCGTCTTTTTGCAGATCCACCTCATAAGGCAGCGGACGCGGAATACCGATGACGTTTTTGACGCCGCGCGATAGCCAGTCTTCGTTCTTCAGGACCGCGATAATGATCTCTGAAATGCCGAGTGTGGCGATCGCCAAGTAGTCCGAACGCAGGCCAAGAGCGGTCTTGCCGATCACCCAGGCCGCCCCGGCCGCCATCAATCCGCCGACCGGCCACGCGATCAGCACCGGCCAGCCCAGGCCGCCCAGATAGCCCGTCGAAGCGGGGTTAATGGCCTCGACCGCCTTAATGGCAGGCGTTGCAATGATGCGGGTCAGGTAGAAGCCGCCGACCAGAATCACCACCAAGGCCAGACCGCGCAGCAGGCCCTTGTGCATGCGCCGGTAGGCGGTGGCGGCAATGGCAATACTGGCCGCGCCGATAGCCAGGCCCAGCAAGATCGCACCACCACCAGCGTTCCAGGCTTCCTTAACGGGCGGCATAGCAATCAACACAGCCGCAAGACCACCCAGGGCGACGAAGCCCATGATGCCGACATTCAACAGGCCAGCAATGCCCCATTGCAGATTGACCCCCAGCGACATTACCGCTGAGATCAGCCCCATATTGAAGATGACCAGGGCCGTGTTCCAACTTTGGTTAAGCCCGGTCCAGAGCAAAGCCCCTGCAACCAATGCGAAGAATATCGGTGCTCTAAGACGATCAATCATAGCGCTTTCCCCCTGAATAGGCCGGTCGGTCGGAACAGCAAGACGATCACCAAGATCACAAAGCTGACGGCAAATTTATAATCCGTGGTGAGCAGCTGCATGAGCCCGCTCGGTTCCCACTGGTCGGGTAGCGCGTAGACCAAGACCTTTTTCCATGCGTAAGTCACCGTCACCTCAGAAAAAGCGATGACGAAGCCGCCTGCAATGGCCCCGACCGGATTGCCTAGGCCACCGACGATGGCTGACGCAAACACTGGCAGCAGCAATTGGAAATAAACGAAGGGCTTGAAGCTCTTGTCCAAGCCATAGAGCGCGCCCGCCACCGTCGCCAAGGCCGCTACGATGAGCCATGTCACCAGCACGACGCGTTCGGGGTTGATGCCCGACAGCAGCGCCAAATCCTCGTTGTCCGAATAAGCGCGCATCGACTTGCCGGTCCGCGTCTTGTTGAGGAACCAGAACAACACCGCCACGACAATGACCGCGGTCACAACGGTGAGCCCTTGCGTGGTCTTGATAGCCAGCCCCTCGCGAAGGCCGGTCATGGCCTTGAATTCGCGCACAGAGACAATGAAACGTTGGCCGTCAAAGAAGCGTTGATCGCCCGGGCCAATGACAAAACGCACCAGGCCGTTCATGATAAACATAACGCCCAGCGACACGATCAAGAAGATAACCGGCGGCGATTTGTGCTTTCGGTAAAAACGATAGACAAGCTGATCGGTTGCGACCAGCAAGCCTGCGGTGACAATGATCCCCACCGGCAGCGCCAATAAGGCGGTCGGAAGCGGGCCAAGGCTGACGCCCCAGCTCTGCAACAACCAAGTCAGCAGCACGACGATCATGGCACCAAAGGCCATGGTATCGCCGTGGGCAAAGTTGGAAAAGCGCAGCACGCCGTAAACCAGGGTCACCCCCAGGGCGCCAAGCGCGAGCTGGCTGCCATAGGCCACAGCCGGAATGGCAACGAAGTTACTGAAGGCCACAAGGGCGTTTAAGGTGTCCATGTCTTAACCCCCCAGGAATGATTTGCGCACTTCAGGATCGGCCAACAGCTCTTGACCGGTGCCCGTGTAGGCGTTGCGCCCTTGCACCAAGACATAGCCTTTATCAGCGATCTCCAGCGCTTGGCGGGCGTTTTGTTCCACCATCAAAATGGGGATGCCGGTCCGCGCGACTTCGATAATGCGGTCGAACAGCTCGTCCATCACGATCGGGCTCACACCCGCGGTTGGCTCGTCCAGCATCAACACTTTGGGCTGGGTCATCAGAGCGCGACCAACGGCCACTTGTTGGCGTTGACCACCCGAAAGCTCACCGGCTTGCTGTTGGCGCTTTTCGCGCAGAATAGGGAATAGGTGATAGACCTGCTCCATGGTCTCGCTGAAGTCGTCCGTTCGGATGAAGGCGCCCATTTCAAGGTTTTCTTCAACCGTCATAGAGGTGAAGATGTTGTTGTTCTGGGGCACAAAACCCATGCCCTTCAGAACGCGGTCTTGCGGGCTCAGATTGGTGATATCCTCACCATCCAAGCGCACCGCGCCCTGGCGCACATCCAACATGCCGAACACGGCTTTCATCGCGGTCGATTTGCCCGCACCGTTGGGACCAACGATGACGGCGATCTCGCCTTTTTCTACGGCGACCGTACAGTCGTGCAGAATGTCGGGGCCATTGCCATAGCCGCCGGTCATGCTGTCACCGATCAGGAAGGGTTCAGACATCAGGCGGCTCCCTTCTGTTTGTTCTTAAGGCCAGTGCCCAAGTAGGCTTCGATCACGTGCTCGTTGGCTTTGATCTCTTCCAGGGTGCCTTCGGCCAAGACCTTGCCTTCGGCCATACATATGACCGGATCGCATAGGCGCCCGATGAAATCCATGTCGTGTTCAATGACAACGAAGGTATAGCCGCGCTCTTTATTCAGGCGAATAATGGCATCGCCAATGGTGTTGAGCAGCGTGCGGTTCACGCCCGCGCCCACCTCGTCCAAAAAGACGATTTTGGCATCGACCATCATGGTGCGGCCCAGCTCAAGCAGCTTTTTCTGTCCGCCGGAGACCTGCCCTGCCTTGTGGTCGGCCAGGTGGCTAATCGTCAAGAACTCCAAGACCTCGTCGGCCTTGGCGCGCAGGGCTTCTTCTTCTTCTGCGATTTTCTTGCGACCAAACCAGGTGTTCCACAGCGTTTCGCCAGACTGCCCGGCTGGGACCATCATCAGGTTCTCACGGCAAGTCATGGAGCTAAATTCGTGCGCAATCTGGAAGGTGCGCAAGACGCCCTTATGGAAAAGCTCGTGCGGCGGCAGACCAGTTATGTCTTCGCCTTTCAGGGTCACACGCCCTGATGTCGGGGCGTGAACGCCCGCGATGACGTTAAATAACGTCGTTTTTCCTGCACCGTTCGGGCCGATCAATCCTGTGATCGAGCCTTCCGCGATCTCCAAGCTGGCGCCGTCGACAGCATGAAAGCCGCCGAAATGCTTGTGCAGGTTCTCAACTTTGATCACCTGTTTTCCCCTCCGGTTTGATCTTCATCCAAGCGAGCGATTTGGGGTGCAACGATAGCCGCCAATCGGCGATGGGACCAGCATGTGTATCTTGGCCCTAGGTCTGCCCCTTGTCCTGTTGCGCGCTTGGCCTTCTTATTGAGCGAATGGCCTGTCCGCAAGCGGATGGACAACAATTCGCCACCGGTCATACAAAAACAGCCCGAACTCGTACGGGTCCGGGCTGTTTTGTTGTTCATGCGAACCGATTAACGGAAGCCGACAGTTTTGTCCATGCCACCTTCAACGGTCATTTCGCGGTAGTTGCCTGCTGCTTCACCAGGGCCAACCAGCTCAACGCCAGTGGCGCCGATGTAGTCGATGTCGCCGCCAGCAGCCAGGATATCCAGAGCCTTGGCCAACTCGCCAGCTTGGATTGGCTCACCCGGAGCGTTTGCGACTTCCATGACCTTTGACTTGTAGTCCGCAGGTTCAGAAGAACCAGCAGCCTGCATGGCCAACAAGATCAGCGCCGCGGCGTCGTAGCTCTCAGGTGCGAAGGCATAAGTAGGCTCGAAACCATTGCCGCCTGCGATCTCTTTGAAGCGAGCAGCCAGCTCAGGAGAGGGGCTTGGGTGCTGACCAGCAGAACCGTCGATTTCCGCACCGAAGTTTTCGATCAACTTGTCAGAAATCATGCCGTCAACGAACTGGAAGGTGTCGAAGGCACCTGAATCCAGGGCCGCGCGAACCATGCCAGAGCCACCTTGGTCAACGTAGCCAGCAACAACCAGACGATCACCACCCGCAGAAGCTAGAGCGCCGATTTCAGCAGAGTAGTCTGCCTTGCCGTCTTCGTGCGGAGCGCTGAGAGTAACGGTACCACCAGCAGCTTCGTATGCTGCTTGGAAGGCGTCCGCCAGGCCCTTGCCGTAGTCGTTGTTGGTGTAAGTAACAGCAGCAGATTCGATGCCCTGGTCCATCATGATGTCAGCCATGATCTTGCCCTGACGCGCATCAGACGGTGCGGTACGGAAGAACAGGCCATCATCTTCAGCCGTGGTCAGGCCGGGCGAGGTCGCTGAGGGTGAAATCATCACGACGCCGTTGGGGCGGGCAACGTTTTGCAGCATGGCACCGGTAACACCAGAACAGTCGCCACCGACGATACCCTTAACGCCATCAGCAGTGACCAGACGCTCGGTCGCGGCAACCGCGCCAGCCGAGTCAATACAGCCAGTATCGCCGTGAACGGGGGTGACGGTTGCGCCGCCCAACAGCTTGCCGCTGTCCGATACTTCTTTGATGGCCAGATCAGCCGCCGGGCCCATGTGGGCAACAGTCGATTCGATGGGGCCGGTGAAGCCCAAAATCACACCGATTTTGATCTCTTCAGCGGCAGCCGCGCCTGCCAAAAGCGCGCACGCAGCAGTCGCAGTAAGAAGTTTTTTCATATTTATCTCCCTGTTGTCGGATGGAGGCGAAGCGAACCTGCCCCCAGGATTGCCAACCCAGCTTCCGCTGTCGCTGCGTAAGCGGGTGGTCAATGGCACGATCAAAGCTTAATCCGTCGCTTTGTCAACCGTCTGGCACCATTTCAGATGAAATATCACGATTCTTTTTAAAGCAAAGCCCTATGCATGGATTTTGTCACATCATATTAGGTTTGCTGGTGCAGTTTCTGCTTTGCAATGTCACCTTTGACCAGCGCTTTATACAGCTGCCGTATTTGCAGCGTTACGGGCCGCTCATTGCCCCCAATACACCGACCATCGATCTCGGCCACAGGGGTTTGCGCCCCAAAAGTGCCGGTCAAAAAAGCCTCATCCGCGCTATAGGCTTCGTAGAGCGAAAAGTTCTTCTCAAACACCGGAACGTCGTTAGCGCGACATATGTCGATGACCTTTTGGCGGGTCACACCGTTCATGCAGTAATCCCCGGTCGAGGTCCAAACCTCGCCCTTGCGCACGATGAAGAAATTGCAGGCGTTGGTGGTGTTTACGAAACCGTGGGGGTCCAGCATCAGCCCCTCATCGGCCCCGGCTTGCTCGGCTTGCAGGCAAGCAATCACGCAATTCAGCTTGGAATGACTGTTGAATTTGGGGTCTTGGCTGTGCGGCAGGCCCCGCACTTGCGGTACGCTGGCCAAACGGATGCCCTCAGCCGCTAGGGCTTCGGCGGGCTTAGAATGCTCGACGATAGCCACGATCGTCGGCCCCCAACGGCTGAGCGAAGGATGTTGAAAGGGTTTGGCCTTGCGTCCGCGCGTAATCATCAGGCGGCAGTGGGCATCGCCGGTCATGCCGTTGGCGGCAGCGGTCTCATTGAGCACTGCCCGCACTTGCTCGCGCGTCATACCGATATCAAGATCTATCGCCTTGCAGCTTCCGAACAGGCGGTCCATATGCTCATCGAAAAAGGCCCAATGGCCGTCATAGAGCCGCATGCCCTCCCACATGCCATCGCCCAGCATAAAGCCCGAATCATAGACCGAGACCACGGCCTGATCCTTGGGCACCAGCGCGCCATTAACATAGATCAACAAATCATCGTTGCGCGGGTCATGCTCGGCGCTGTGCGTGGTCAGGGTATCGCTGAGATCGGGGGTCATGGCCGGGCCTCCTTAGGGCAAGACAGCGCGAGGTCTCGCAAGCGTTGATAGGGTTCAAGCGCCGCTTCATAGACTGGGAGCAGCGCCTCGGGGACGGTCGGCATGGAGCCTTCAGGGCCAGCAAAGCCCGTCGAACGATGCACGGCATCGTACCAATGCGCTGCCCAAACGCCATCATCTGGATGACCACCGGCGGGCCATGCCAACATGGCCGGATCAAAAGCCAGCCCCAGCGCCCCACACAGCGCGGTCAGCATGGCTTGCGGCGCTTGGCGAATATCGTGACTGTCGATCACCATTGCTGGCAGGCCGCTCGCGCGCACCGCATCAAATATCTCGGCCTGCTGGACAAATCCAATATCGCCAAGCGTGGGGTTTTCGCGCTTGGCGGCATAGCTAGCCAGCACACGTTCAGGATGGCGAATTAAAAAGACATGCCGAACATGAGCAAACCAATCACGCGGCACGCCATCGATCATGTGGTGGGTCATGTGCTTTTGGTAGAAGTGGGCCGCCCCGCTAGGGGCCGCCGCAGCGCAGCGTTCAGCGACCCGCTCAGGATCAGGCTCCCCTGCCGCGATTATGGCCGCGCGCATAGGGTGATCCAGGCCCGTCATAGACAAATAAGCGGCGTAAAACGGCTCGTCCCAAACCGCAAAATCGGCGCGCGCGCCGAAGGCGTACATCATGGCGGTCGATAGATTGCGCGGGCCAGACCAAACGGCGATATTCATGGGCGGGCTTGCTCCTGAAAACGAAGGGGAAGGCAATTGGTCGCGAGCATAAGCCAGCACCGCCAGCAGGCAAGCCAAACCGCGCGCAATGTTAGGCCTGCGCGCGAAATCCTCTAGGCGTCAGCCGATCTGACCATTTGTTCCAGCTTTCGCAAAGTGTTTAGATTGCGCGCTGTTCCTTGCTTGGTGCAAGTATGCAGCTTCAGCTTACTGCGCCCGATCCCCTTGGGGTAGTGCAAGTAGACCTCGCGTCCGGCGATCACCACTTGTTCGCCATCGGGTGCCTGCACGGCGGCCATGAAATCGGCGGGCGCCGGATCGGCCAGAAAGGTGACAAGCACTTGGTTGGGTTTGCCGTCCGGAAAGGGGTTGGCCGCTAAAATGGCAGCCATTTGATCGCCATCGCGCACCAGAACCGCCAGCTCGGGCCCGATGTGTTGAGCGATTAAGCGGCGGATGTCGGCAGCGACTTCTGCCGGTGCCTTGGGCGTATCCACCAGGAAATTGCCACTGGCAATGTAGCTGCGCACCCGTTTGTAGCCCGCTTGGCTCAAGACAGAGCGGGCTTCGCCCATGGGCACTTTGGTGCGCCCTGTCGGCATGACGCCGCGTAGCAAAACGATATAGCGCTTCATGCCGCCAGACTAGCGCGGTCGCCTGGCTGCGCAAGCCCTACCCGCTTGCCTGCCTTGCGCGTAGCCGGTGAAGTGAGGTGTTTAGTCCAAGCTTTGGTCGCCCAAAGGCTCGTCGCTGCGCCAGTCTTGGCTGGTGATCCAATCACAAAAGGCCGCCACCGTCTGCACGCGGCGATGCGCGCGCGGCAAGACCAAGTAGAAGCCGGGCACCTGCTCTATGGGCATGTCGGCCAGCGCCTCCAGCCCCAAGGGCGCCACCAGCTTGCCCGCTTCAATATCTTTGAGTGCGTCGATGCGGGACAGCAGACCGATGCCAAGACCGGAGAGGGTCGCACGGCGCATGGTCGCCGCGTCATGAAACTCTAATACGCCGCCGCCGTCGGGCGCATCTATGCCCAAGTGCGCGAGCGCCTGTTGCCACAGCTGCCGGTTTTGAACGGGGTGCAGCAGCCGGAATTTACCAAGATCAGATGGCTGCTTGATCTTATCGGCCAAGGCCGCCGTGCAACACACGATCTTGTGGTCATTCAACAGCCGCGTCGCTTCCAGCTCCCCCCAATTGCCATAGCCCCATTGGATCGAGGCATCCACTTCATCGGCGGTGAAATCGGGGGTCTCAATCCGGGTCGTCAACCGCAAATCCACATCGGGCAAGCGACTATGAAAGCCCTCCAAACGCTCCATGAGATAGCGCGTGGCGAAGTAGGGCGAGACGTTGATATTGATACGATTGCGAAAAGCAGCGTTGGTGACACGGCGCACGCCTTCGCCCAGTTCGCTAAAGCCCGCTTCGACAAAGTGGGACAAGACGATCGCGGGCTCGGTGGGTTCAGCGATGCGCCCCTTGCGCAAAAACAGCGGCACGCCCAGGATATCTTCCAGCAGCTTTATTTGCTGGCTAACCGCTTGCGGCGTGACAAGCAGCTCCTCGGCGGCGCTGCGAAAACTGCCCATGCGCATGACCACCCAAAAAACGCGCAAGGCGTTGAGCGGCGGCAAGCGGAAGCTGGGCGGTTTCATAACAAGGTCAACCCTTTAGCAAGACACATAGACCAACGGCAGAGCAGCACTGCTGCACGGCCACCAAGCCTGCTAGCCCTTGTCCTTATTGACGTAGCCACCACGCAAATCTTCGGCGCGCTGTTCGGCTGGCCGCTCAGCTGGACCGCCAAAGCCGCCACCGCCAGGTGCATTCAGGATCAAGCGTCGCCCGGCGGGCACGAACTGCCAGCCTTTGGGGCGCAGAACCGTGCCATCATCCAGGGTCACGCTGCCCGCCGCTCCGGCCTTGCCACCGTCGCGCCCGCGCGGCGGCGTGTGAACGCGATCAAACATGGCCGAAAACTCGAACTCGTGGCCTTCCATGGGTGCGATTTCGATGGTCTGCCCAAGGCCGCCGCGATAGCGCCCTTCCCCGCCAGAGCCCTCGCGCAACTCCTTGCGCCAGATAACAATCGGCCCAGTATGCTCGGTGGCCTCAATTGGCATGGTGTGAACGCCCGAAGGGAAGGCCGTGGCCGACAGACCGTCTAGGCCGGGCCGCGCGCCACCGCCACCCGAATTGAACATCAGCACTTCAGCACGGCGGCCGTCTTGGCCAGCAACCGGACGCGCCGAAATGTGAATATTCCACAGAGCGCCCGCGCCTTCGGCCTGGATTTGACCGGGCAGCGCCTGACTGAGCGCGCCCAAGACCACGTCCGGCACCATGTGGCCAATGACGTGCCGCAAAGACACCGGCGACGGTCGCTGGGCATTCACCACATTGACCGGCGAGGCAATGTCAAAGGCCGCCAGCGAGGCCGCGTTGTTCGGAATATCCGGCGCAACGACACACTTAATCGCATAGCAAGCGTAGGCCTTGGTGTAGATCAGCGGGCAGTTGATGCCCCAACGGCTGACACCATCGCTGCCGTCAAAATTTACCAGCACCTTATCATCGTCGATGGTCACGGTTGCCGCCAACTTGATCGGCTCGTCGTAACCGTCGGTCAGCATTTCGTTGTACCAACTACCGTTGGGCAGCGCAGCGATGCGCTCCATTACCGCCTTGTGAGTCCGGGTCAAAATAAAGTCGCCCAGGCTATCCAGATTGTCGAGCCCGACCTCATCCAACATGTCGATCAAGCGAGCATGGCCAACATCGTTACAGGCCGCCAAGGAGTAGAAATCGCCGACAACCTGATTGGGCTCGCGGACATTGGCGCGCAGCAAGGCTACCAGCGTCTCATTGACCTGTCCGCGCTCAGCGAATTTCATGATGGGGAATTGAATCCCCTCTTCATAGACCGACTTGCCGTCGGCTCCAAAGCCGCGCCCGCCGACGTCCACTACGTGCGCTGTACATGCAAAAAAGCCGACCAGCTCCTCACCCTTAAAGGAGGGCGTGACCATCGTGATATCGTGCAAGTGCCCCGTGCCCAGCCAGGGATCGTTGGTGACATAGGTATCGCCCGGAAACATGTTCTGGCGCGGAATGGCGGCAATGAAGTTCCCAACGGCCTCAGCCATGGTATTGACGTGGCCAGGGGTTCCCGTCACGGCCTGCGCCAGCATGCGTCCTTGCGGATCATAGACCCCCGCCGACAAGTCACCCGCCTCACGCACCGACGTAGAAAATGCCGTGCGCAGCAAGGTCATGGCCTGTTCTTCGACCACCGATATCAGGCGGTTCCACATGACCTGCATGCGGATTTCATCAACTTGGCTCAGATTGGAATGTGTCATGCTCAAATCTGACATGGATCAAGATCCTTTGCGAACAAGAAGAATGCTGCCGTCGGCTTGCATGACGGCATCGAAGGGCGATGTGACGATGGTCGAGGTCTCGTCTTCCACGATGACCGCAGGCCCGGACAAGCGCGCGCCGGGCGCCAGGTTCTTGCGTTCATGGATCGCTGTCTGTTGGGCGCTACCGCTGGCGGCATCAAAGACAGCGCGCGACACCGGTGCTGCGGCGGCTGTCGCGCTGCCCTGCGTATCGAAGGGGTAGGTCTCACCCTGCGGGCGCTGATCTTGCGCTTTTACCGACCAGGTGACGAACTCGATTTCCGGTCCTTCAACCGCGCGGCCAAAGAACTGGGCATAGCGCTGGCGGAAGGCCGCCTCAATCATGGCCCGATCGTCGCTCGTAAAGGCACGGTCGGGCAGAGCGACCGGGATCTCCCATCCCTGGCCGGCATAGCGCATGTAGGCGGTGATCTCGCGGGTAATCGCGCCATCGGTGCCCAGGCGAACGAAGCTCTCTGCGCTCTGCTTCAGCTCTTCCAAAAGCACGTTGATCGCCTCCGGGTCAAAGCGCGAAAGCGCGGTGATTTGCGATGACAAGGCTTCATAGCCGAAGGGGGCCTTCAAGAAGCCGATCGCCGAGCCGACGCCTGCGCCTTGCGGGATCAAGCAAGCCTCAACGCCCAGCTTTTCGCACAAACGCGCGGCGTGCAACGGGGCCGCACCACCGAAGGCCACCATCAAGTTATCGCTGATATTCTTGCCGTTCTCGACCGCATGAACGCGCGCGGCGTTTGCCATGTTTTCGTCCACCACTTCGACGATACCAAAGGCCGCCGCTTCAGCCTCCAGCGCCAGCTTGCCGCCGATCTCTGCCTCGATGGCTTGCTGTGCATTGGTACTAGACAACTTGATTTTGCCGCCCGCGAAATTATCCGCATCCAGCTTGCCCAAGACCAAATCCGCATCGGTGATGGCAGGGCGGTCACCGCCGCGCTGATAGCAGGCAGGGCCAGGCTCCGAGCCCGCCGATTCAGGCCCGGTCTGAATGCGCCCCATGGCATCGACCCAAGCCAGCGAGCCCCCGCCCGCTCCGATCTCAATCATCTCGATCACCGGGATAGAGATCGGCATGCCCGAGCCTTTGCAAAAGCGATAAGAGCGCGCCACCTCAAAGGTTCGCGCCGTCTGCGGCTGGAAATCCTCAATTAAGCAGATCTTGGCTGTGGTGCCGCCCATGTCGTAGGAGACCACGCGCTCTAATCCAAAGCGTCGCGCGATATCCGCTGCAAAGATAGCGCCGCCCGCCGGACCCGATTCCACCAAACGCACTGGGAAGGCCGCCGCTGTCTCAACCGAAATCAGCCCCCCGCCCGAATGGATCATGAACAAGGGACAGCTCGCGCCCATGTCCTTCAAGCGGTCCTGCAAGCGGTAAAGGTAGGCCTCCATCTGCGGGCGCACATAGGCGTTGGCACAGACAGTGTTGAAGCGCTCAAATTCGCGCATCTGCGGCGAGACTTCCGAGGAGATCGAAATCGGCCCATCGAACTTCGCAGCCAAGATTTCGCGCGCGCGCTCTTCGTGGCTGGGGTTCAAATAAGAATGAATAAAGCCGATGGCCACCGCGCCAAAACCTTCCGCCTTGAGCTGGTCCGCCAGAGCCTCCAGCGCTTCCTCGTCCAGGGCTTGCAGCTCCTGGCCTTGCGCGCCAATGCGCCCTGCAATCGCAAAGCGGTCTTCACGCGGGATCAATGGCAGGGGCAGCTTGAGGTTCAGATCATATTGCTCAAACCGGCTCTCAGTCCGCATTTCGATGACATCGCGGAAGCCCTCGGTCGTGACCAAGGCTGTCCGCGCACCGCGGCGCTCGATCAGGGCGTTGGTGGCCAGGGTGGTGCCGTGGATCACCAGATCAATCTCTGACGCAGAAATGTCCGCCTCTTGAATCACGATCTCAATGCCATCCAAAATCGCCTGCTCAGGCGCGGTATAGCTGGTCAGCACTTTGGCCGAGAACAATTGGCCTCGAAGGTCCAATACGACATCGGTGAAAGTGCCGCCAATGTCAGCGCCCAAGCGCACGTCTTGTTGGCTGGTCATGCGGATTCCTCATTTGATGGAGCGGATTTCAGGGCGGCTTCGCGCATTTGCTTCAAGGTTTGGCGCGGTGTTACCGCCTCGGGGGAGATCACCAGATCCAGCAGGGCGCCAGTCTTGGATGCCAACGCGCGCTCAAAAGCGGGCGCAAAGTCCTCGGTGGCCTCAATGCGCTCGGCGTGAAAACCATAGGCACGGGCCAGGGCCGCAAAATCAGGATTGGCGCTCATTGTAGTGCCCGAAACGCGGGCCGGATAGTTGCGCTCTTGGTGGGCGCGAATAGTGCCATAGATGCCGTTGTTCAAGACCAAGATGATCGGCTGCGCGCCTGCTTGCAGGGCAGTCGCCAACTCCTGGCAATTCATTTGAAAGTCACCGTCGCCCGCAAAACAAACCACTGTCTTTTCAGGGCTCGCGACCCTGGCCGCAATGGCAGCGGGCAGGCCGTAGCCCATAGCGCCCGCTTGCGGCGCTAGCAGCCGCGCCTTGGGGCCGAACTTAAAGAATTTGTTCGGCCAGACCGTAAAGTTGCCGGCCCCATTGGTGATGATGACATCTTCCGGCAGGACATGGCGCAGATGCGCTGTGACCTTACCCATATCGACCGGCGACGGCAGATCGCCCAGCTCAAATCCAGCTTCGTAGGCTGCCCGTCCTTCTTGGCGCCAGGCCGACCAATCGCCTGTAACGGTCCCCATAACGGCCAGGGCGGCTGCAAATTCATTTGGCCCAGCCTGAATGCCCAGCTCGGGCTGATAGACCTTGCCGATCTCCAGATCCGAAGCATGCACGTGGATCAAACGCTGCTTGGGCAAAGGAACCGCCAGCAGTGTGTAGCCATCGGTCGAATTCTCGCCAAAGCGGTTATTGACCGCCAGGATGACATCAGCCTCCGCCATCAGCTTTTTGACCGAGGCCACCATGCCGACCCCTGCCTCGCCACAGAAGGTTGGCGAATAATTGTCGTACTGGTCGATGTAGCGAAAGACAGAGACCACGGGGATGTCCGAGCCCTCAGCGAAGGCTTGAAGCTGGCCGCTAGCCTCAGCCGACCAATTGCAGCCACCGTAGAGGATAAGCGGGCGCTCGGCTTGGGTCAGGATGGCTTTGAGTTCTGCCATGGCCGAAGCGGTCGGCGCTGGTTCGCTGATCGTAGCGGGGCCAACCAGCGCGGGGGCTTGGGTCGTGCTGGTCAGCATGTCTTCGGGCAGCGCCACCACCACGGGTCCTGGCCGTCCAGTAGTGGCCGTCTTCCAAGCCCGCGCCAATATCTCGGAAACACGTTCGACGCGATCAATTTCGACCGCCCACTTGACCATGGTGCCGAATACCGCGCGATAGTCGATTTCCTGAAAGGCCTCGCGCCCCTTCATGTCCGTGCCGACCTGGCCCACAAATAAAATCATGGGCGCGCTGTCCTGCATGGCGGTATGTAGGCCGATGGAGGCATTGGTCACGCCGGGGCCGCGGGTCACCATGCAAATGCCGGGACTGCCGGTCAGCTTGCCATAGGCAGCGGCCATAAAGCCCGCGCCGCCTTCGTTGCGGCACATGACAAAATCAAGCTGACCTTGTGTGTCGTGCAGCGCATCCAGCACTGCTAGATAGCTCTCGCCTGGCACACCGAAGGCTTTGCGAGCCCCCAGCGCGACCAGACTTTCGACCAGAAGCTGACCGCCATTGCGTTGCATGTAAATTCCTTTGAGACCTTAGGTACCTAAATCTGCGCACCTCAATGCTGACGCAGAATGCATCCCAATGAAACAAAGAAATACCAGCGATAGGCAAGATTTTCTTACCTATCGCATAGCTTCTGATCTATGCCCTACGCCTCTTCAAGCGCTGGTGAGCCTTGCTCTTAGCCCGCAAAAATGTAGGAGGTTTTGACAGCCGTATAGAATTCCATCGCAAGCGCACCTTGCTCTCGGCTGCCCAAGCTGGAGCCCTTACGGCCACCAAAGGGAACGTGATAATCCACGCCCGCGGTGGGCAGATTGACCATGGCCATGCCCGCTTCGCTCTGACGGCGGAAGGTATTGGCAGATTTCAGCGATGAAGTGCAAATCGCTGACGACAAGCCAAATTCGGTATCGTTGGCCACCGCCAGCGCCTCGTCGAAGTCGCCCACCTTGATGACACTCGCGCAAGGGCCAAAGATCTCTTCGCGTGAGGTGCGCATATTGTTGTTAGCACCCAAGAACAGCGCCGGGGTCTGGAAATAGCCGTCGCGATTGAGACGTTCACCGCCCACAACTTCACAGCCCTCTTCAGCGGCCAGGCCGACGTATTCCAGATTGCTGTTGAGTTGGGATTCAGAGACAACCGGCCCTAGTTGCGTATCAGCCTCCAGGGGATCGCCGATGCGCAGCGCCGCACGGGCGGCGTTCAGCTTTTCAACGAAGGCATCGTGAATGCCGTCTTGCACGATCAGACGTGAAGAAGCCGTACACTTCTGACCAGTCGAAAAGAAGGCCCCGTTGAGTGCGCAATTGACTGCAATATCCAGGTCAGCGTCATCCAAAACGACCAGCGGGTTCTTGCCGCCCATTTCCATTTGCACCTTCTTCATGCCCTCGGCGCAAGCGCGGGCGATACCGCGCCCGACCGGCACTGAACCGGTGAAGGAGATGCCGGCCACGTCGGGATGTTCGACCAGCGCCTGGCCGATGCGCGATCCCGAGCCCATGACCAGGTTAAAGACACCGGCGGGAACACCCGCTTCGATCAGAATTTCTGTCATAGCATGAGCCGAAGCCGGAGTAATCTCAGCCGGTTTCAGCACGACCGCGTTGCCCGCGGCCAGCGCAGGCGCGGTCTTCCAAGCCGGAATGGCTGTAGGAAAATTCCAAGGTGTCACCAAGCCGACAACGCCGATAGGCTCGCGGGTGATTTCGGCCTCAACGCCGGGACGCACGGAATCGAATTTCTGGCCCGCAATGCGCAGCGCTTCACCGCAATAAAACTGGAAGATCTGCGCCGAACGCACCACTTCGCCCACACCCTCGGCCAGGGTCTTACCCTCTTCGCGCGATAGCAGGCGGCCCAGCTCCTGACTACGCGCCATCATAATTTGAGCGGCTTTTCCCAGCACGTCGGAGCGAACTTGCGGCGTTGCAGCAGCCCAAGCCTTTTGCGCTGACTTGGCCGCAGCCACGGCATCGTCGAGCTGCTGGTTCGTGGCTCTGGCGAACAGCCCTATGACCTCGTCGGGGCGCGCCGGATTGCGGTTCTCACTGACCTCGTCACCGGCCAGCCATTCACCGCCGATGTAGTTCTTTTTTAACTCGCTCATGAAGGTTCTCCCTAGGTACAAACAGTTGGTAGACAAGGCCTGCAGGCCCGTTGGCGCTATCGGCTCGGTTCGCGCTGGACGCAGAGGCTGTCGCGACGCCAGCGCCAGAAAAAGCGCGCCCGTTGTGCCAGTAAGAAGCGCCAACAAGCGCTACTCGATCTTTGCTATTCGCGACGCAGAGGCTAGCCCAAGAGTCTGTTCCAGACCAGCGGCACGCTATCCCAAAGCAGTTTGACGGAAATCAGCAACAACGCGACCTCGACCACGGCAAAAAATAGGCGTTCGGGCATGATGGATGCTAGGCGATAACCCGCCCAGGCCCCCAACAGAGCTGCGGGAACCAACCAAGCCGCGACCGCCAAATCGCCCCAATGCATCAGACCCAGCGCCATATAGGGGGGAAGCTTTGACAGGTTGATGATGGCGAACAAAATCGTTGATGTCCCAGCAAAGGTCATCTTTGGCAGGCGCTGTGGCAGCGTGTAGACCTGGTAGGGAGGCCCGCCCGCGTGCGCGACAAAGCTGGTAAAGCCCGCAATGCTGCCCCAAAAAAGCCCTCGCGGCACGTCGGCGCGGCGCGCTGGCTGCGGGCCACCAAAGCGCCCATGCAAGCGCATCAAAACAAAGAACAATCCGACCAGACCGACCGCCAGGCGCACAACCGCTTCGTCGGTTTGCTCCGCCAATAGCCAACCCGCCAGAATGCCCAGCAGACCCGCAGGCACCAGGATTGCCAAATTGCGCGCTGAAAATGAGCGCCGGTAAAGCCAAAGACCGTATACGTCACTAATCAAATAGACCGGCAACAGAAGCGCTGCCGCTTGCAGGGTCGGCATGACCAGCGACATGGCTGGCACACTCAACATGGCGACCATGGGCAATCCGCCCTTGCTGGCCCCCGTCAACAAAGCGGCGACCAAGGCCAGGCTCCAGAACAGGATAGGATCGGACAAAACTGCTCGCCTTTGGTAGAGAAGGGGGTGAGGTACTGCGCGGCGCTAAGCTGACGGCAAACCAAAGCTTTGACAAGGCCAGAACCAACAAGGGCCTGAACCAACAATCAAGACTGCCGGCCTTGCGAGCCGGTCTGTTCTGGTACAACGTGCCACGAGAAACCGTCGCCCCATAGCAGACAAGGCCCTAACCTTGAGCACAATACCTGATTTCACATTGCCACACGGTCTCAGGGTGCCGCCGCTCGGGCGCCGCTTACGGCTAGGCCAAATCGGCGGCGGTCGGAGCTCGGTCGTCGGCGCTTGGCATCGCGATGGCGCGCGCTTATCAAACCACTGGGAGTTGGTCGCAGGCCTGCTGTCGCGTGATCCTGCAAGGGCGCGCTTGGCCGCCGCCGATCAGATTATTCCCGACGACCGCGCCTACACCGATTTCAGGGCCATGGCCGAGCTAGAAGCGGCAAGAGCCGATGGCATGGAAGCGGTCTGTATCTGCACGCCCAACAATAGCCATTACGAGTTGGCGGCGCACTTCTTGCAGGCGGGCTTTGATGTCATTTTGGACAAACCCATGACCAGCAAACTGGCCGACGCAGAGGCCCTGGCGCGCTTGGCCCAAACCAGCCACGGCTTGCTGGCCTTAACCTATCCTTACGCCCATCACGCAATGATTCGCCAAGCACAAGGACTGGTCGCACAAGGCGCGGTCGGCACAATCCGGCAGGTCGTGGTGGAATACCTGCAAGAGTGGGGCACGCCTGCGACGGTCGATGACGCCCCCTCGGCGGCCTGGCGGCGAGACCCCGAACGCGTCGGCCGCGCCTCGGCCACCGGCGATATCGCGACCCATGCTTACCACTTACTCAAGACCGTCACCGGACTGGGCATCACCGCTGTACGCGCGGACTTCCACCGCTGCGGCGGCGCACGTGCCATGGAAGATACGGCCTTTATCAAGCTGCAGATGGATAACGGCGCCCCCGGTCAGATTTGGGTGACACAAGCCGCCCCCGGCAATCACTGCGGCCTGCGCCTGCGGATCTTTGGCGAGCGTGGGGGCCTGGAGTGGGACCAGGAGTTTCCAGAACAACTCAAGTTACGTTTATTAGACCGACCCGAGCAGATTTTTTGGCGTGGTCACGGCGGCGGCATGACGGCTGCAGCCGAACGCCTGGTTCATTTGCCGCGTGGGCATGGGGAAGCGCTGAGCGATGCTTGGGCCAATCTCTACTCTGAAATTGGGGTGGCGATCGCCGCCCGGCGAAGCGGCGTCAGCCTGGCGAGTGGCCTGGTGCAGTATGCCGATGACGCCGCCGGATTGGATGGCGTGCGTTTCGTTGAAGCTTGCGCGGATTCTGCGGAGGCCAATTCGGCCTGGACCGAACTGGTCAGATGAGTCACCTGCTCAAGCAGGAGTGAGCCAGTCTGCCCAAGCCTGTTCCGGTCGATTTCTAAAACGACTGCTCGGCCCTTTTTCTTTAATGCGCTCCCCCATGACCAGCAAAGTGGGCATCGACCACCCGCTGCACCATGGGCGCATAGTGAGCAAAATCGGGCGTTGGCATATCCGCCAGCTTGCCCGCGTCGTCCAGGTATCGAACTTGGATGATATCCTCTAAGTTTTTCAACTTTTCGAACGCCGCCACTTCTTCAGCCGACATGGGGCCACCCTGCAAGTTCAGCGAATGAATCGAGGCAGCAGAGAGTTGCTCAAAATATTCGGGGCGCGTTGCGCAGAGATAGCGCTTAGCGGCCACGTGATAGCGCACGCAGTCGGTGACGATCGATGGGAAAAAGCGCTCCAGCACCTTGGCGCCGGCTTCTTCGTGGTAGCGATCTTGGGTATCGGCCATGGTGAACATGCCAAATTCCGACGTAAAGTGCCCAATGTCGTGCAGCAATGCCGCGACGATAACGGGCTCCGCTAGCCCTTGTTGTTCAGCCAAGGCCGCGCCTTGCAACATGTGCTGGGCCATGGTGACGGGTTCGCCCAGATATTCCTCACCGCCGCGACGCTCAAAGATATTTTGCAGGAAGGCAACGATAGTCTTTTGGGACAGCTGACCTTGCGCGCTTTGGCTCATTCCGCGGCCTCCTGCTGGACTTCGCTCAGCGCCGCCAAGGTCGACAGCAGCCCGTCTTTGTCTGCATAGCAGCCCTGGAGCCAGCGCGAACCGGCCCCCGAATAGCCCTTGCGGGCGTGCAAAACGCGGGTGTTATCAACGATGAAACTCTGGCCGGGCTCCAGCTTGAAGGCCATCGCCATGGCCGGATCATCCACGATCTCGGCAAAGCGCCGATAGGCATCGTAGTAGGCCCGCATTTCCTCATAGGGTACGTCAACAATCGGTGCTGTCGAGCGGTTGTTAAAGCGGATGCCAATCAGCTCGCCGTCTGGGCCCAGCTCAATCATGGGCCGCCTACTGCGCAGCCTGACACCATCGCTGCCCGCGTATTCAAAGCGCGCGCAGTATCGGGATAGCAGTGCGAAACCGCGGGGGTCTTCTTCTTGCAAGCGTTTGGCGACGGCGAAGCCATCGACCACCAGCGAGTCGCCGCCTTCGGCTGAATTCTCCAGGCAATAGAGAATTTGCAGGGTCGGCACTGGGTCGCGGTAGGGGTTGTCGGTGTGCGCCTGCAAACCTAGTCCCGTATAGGCCAGATTGTTGGGGTTGACCTCGGTGCGAACCTCGAACCATCGACCATAGTTTGTCTCACGCACGAAGCCAAACAGCCCGGCGACCTGCAACAGAGCGCCGCTCTCAGCGGGGCCATCGGTGACTTTGGCGACGCCATCACGCTGTACGGCCGCCAGCCAATCGCGCAGCGCGCCCCGGTCCCGCTGCAAGGAAGCGAAAGGCGCTTGCTGGAGCTGGGCTTGGTGGCGAGCGTCCCAGAGCTGAAGCTCTGACGGCAGCCATCCTATGGTTTGATCCCCGGCTCCAACGTCATAGGCGTGCCGAGCCAACCAAGTTGCATCAAAGGCCACCTGCTTGTTTTCGGGCGCAAAAGTAAGGCTAAGAGCGCCCTGGTCGATGCTGGCCGCCACCAGGCGCGTATCGGCTGGAATATCACCGATAGTAATCAGACGCTGACCATTGCCGGGCGCTCGTGTCTCTGGATCTTGGGCATTGTCCCTTAGCCAGACCGCGTGAAAGCGGGCTTGCCGCCCACTTTGCCAGCTCAACTTCAGCCCTTGGCCGTCGTCTAGAATTTCTGCAAGCTGCAACGTCATTCTCGCCCCCGTCCTACTCACTTCTGCCAGATGCCAAGCAGCCTAGCTAGAATCGGTGGCGGCGCAAACAAGGATTGCGCCGTCAAAGGGTCGGTTTTGCGTCGGCGCAACCCCGTGCGGGCGCCCAGCCGGACTAGCTGCGCTCTTGAGGCAGCAAAAAGCCATCGAAGAAGGCGGCCAGCTCTCCCGTTGCCTGCAAGGGCAAGATGTGGGCGATATATTGGTCCGGACGCACCACGATCATGCAGCCCTGCTTGCGATCAATGCCGCGCATGTCGAAGATATCTTGGCCCAATTTGGCATCGACGCAGAAAACTTTTTCATAATCGCGAAGGCCATAGCGGCCCTTTGCCGGGCGCAGCAGCGTCGGCATGGCGGCATGATTCAAGCTGGTGAAATCTTGCTGGAAGATCGCTCGCAGATCGATCAGACCGTCGATGTCTTCATTCTGGCGCGTATGGCGCAGCACGGGCGAGCTGGGATCGCTCTCCAGGTAATCGCAAAGCTTGGCGATTGCGCCGCCGTCCTGGCCCTGGTCCACTTCCGGGGCAAAGGCATAGAGCCGCCAGCGGCCATCGGCTTCGGCAACATGGCCAAGCTGTATCGCCATGGCGTCCGCCAAGCGCACTACCGGCGCAGAGTGAAAGCGCATACCCAAAGGCTGCCCACTTGCCAGCGCTTGGTAGCGATCATGTCCGACAAGGGCCGACTCCTCATAGCGAACCGACAGCCCCGCCGTGAAGACACCGTTTTCGATGAACTGTTTTTGAAAGCGCGGCATGTCCGAGCCGTCCAATTCAGATTCACCCGGAGGCGCTGACATGATCCGTGCCCATTGGTGATCGGTATCCACCAGTGCTTTGGCCGCCGCGCGTCGCTCTGCGGAGTAGGAGTGCAATAAGTCAGGCTTGGAGCGGCCCTTAAAGACCTGCGCCAGCTTCCAGCCCAGATTGAAGGTATCGCCCATCGAGACGTTCATGCCCTGCCCCGCCTTGGGGCTGTGCGTATGGCAAGCATCGCCTGCAGTAAACACGCGCGGATGGCGCGTTGCGGTCTGACCAGCGGGCACATCGTCGAACTTGTCGGTCAAGCGGTGGCCAATTTCATAGATGGACCACCAGACGACTTCCTTTACGTCAATCGTGTAGGGCTTCATTATGCGATTTGCGGCAGCCACCATGTGGTCAATGGTCAGATTGCGATTGGCCACGCGCTCATCGGGGTTCAACTTGTCCAATTCAACGTACATGCGGAACAGATACCCGCCCTCGCGCGGCAAAATCAGCACATTGCCTTCCTTAGCGGACTGGATCAGGCACTTCATGCGCACGTCTGGAAAGTCCGTGTTGGCCAGAATATCCATAACGCCCCAGGCCTGGTGCGCCGCGTCGCCGTGCAGCTTGCCCCCTATGGCGCGGCGCACATTCGAGCGCGCACCATCGCAGCCCACAACATAGTTGGCGCGGACGGTGAAGGTCTGGCCGGCCTTGGCCTCGTCGGTGTGTTCCAGCGTGACGGTAACGGGGTAATCATCGCTGTTTTCATCCACTGTCAGATCAACGATCATGAGGCCATAGTTCGGCTCAAGGCGCGTCGGTGACTTACGCATAAAGGTCAAGAACAATTCGTGGATGCGCGCTTGGTTCATCAGCGTATGCGGCATCTCTGACAAATCGTCCGCCACATCCTGAACCCGGCCTACGCGATTGATATGCTGCGGATTTTCTGGATCCGGGGTCCAGAAGGTCGTCTCATTGACCCAATAGGATTCGCGCTTGACGGTCTCAGCAAATCCGAAGGCCTGAAACATCTCCATAGAGCGGACATTGACGCCGTCTGCCTGCCCCTTTTCGATCGGCCCCAATTTAGGCTCGACGATGCGGGTTGTGATTTCTGGAAAGGCCGAAAGCTGAGCCGCCAAGCACAGCCCCGCCGGTCCGCAGCCCGCGATCAGCACGTCGATTTTCTCGGGCAAATCCGGCGTGCCAAGCTGGCAGCCCGGCGCAGCGGGCAGATTATCGGGATCACCGGGGCGAAAGCCATCAACGTAGTATTGCATCGTCTTGTCTCCTGAATGTCGGGCGCCAATTTGAGCAAATCCGCAACCACAGCGCCCCTTATCCTTGGATTAATCCATAGCACCATTAAACTAGTATGTATACATATTGTTATGCATGATCCATAATTTTTTTCTAGCCCGCTGCGCTCTGGCCTGTTTGTCCCGAAGTCCCCAGGTCGTTGCCACATGGGCATTGAACAGCTTTGTTCAGAACGCTATGGTCATGAAAAAGAATAAATATTCTGTCCAGAGATCAGGCCCAACAGAGACAAAAATGCAGACATACAGAATGGCTGGGCACCTGATTCGCCGCCTGAATCAGATTTCGACCCAGACCTTCGCCAAGCACGTCCAAGGTGCTGGTTTTGACCTAACACCGGTGCAATTCGCAGCCCTGGATGCCATCGCCAATCGCCCCGGTATCGATCAAGCTGGGGTGGCCGCCATGATCGCCTACGACCGCGCGACCATCGGTGGGGTCATCGATCGCCTGGAGCAAAAAGGGCTGATTGAGCGCAGCGTCAGCGCCCGCGATCGCCGCGCGCGAGAAGTCCGGCTATCGGCCAGGGGCACGCAATTCTTAGACGCCCTCATGCCCATTGTGTTGGACTCGCAGGATGAAATATTGACCGAGCTGAGCGGCGAGGAACGCGCTGTTTTTCTGCGTTTGGCACGCAAGGTTATCAACGGCACACCGCAAGCCTTGCCAACCGAAAGCGACGCGTCCTAGGTTGGGACGGCCTGCAGACCTGCAGCCGCAAGACCCCAAGCACAGGAGCGCCAGACCTTGACCTCTTCACACCTATACGACTTTGCTATTCTTGGCGCTGGCATTGCGGGCATCTCATTTGCCAGTGCGCTTAGCGAGCGATCACCGGCCGCCAAAATCCTTGTCGTGGAGCAAGAGAGCCAGCCGGGCTATCATGCGACGGGCCGCTCAGCCGCCATGTTCGCCCCTTTCTATGGCCCCGTGCCGATTCGCGCCCTAACCCGCGCTTCGACCGCTTTCTTTCACGCGCCCCCCGAGGAGTTTAGCAAAAACCCACTGCTGTCGCCTCGCGGTGAGTTGATGATTGCCCGCCCCGAACAACTTCCCCAGCTTGAAGCCTTTTTTGAGGAGATGGGCGACAGTCTGGTCCTAACGCGCCTATCCGCAGACGAGCTTCAGCAGCGGGTGCCCTTCTTAAAGCCCGGCTACGCGGTCGCTGGGGCTTTGGATGAAAGCGGCTGCGATATTGATGTCCACGGCTTGCTGACGGGCTTTTTGAGCCAAGCGCGCGCACGCGGCGTTGAACTGCGCGCCAACACCGAAGTTACGGGCCTGACTCGCGAGGTCGATATCTGGCGTATCGACAGCGCCGAAAAGGACGCCGAGCCGATTTTCGCGCGTACCATCGTCAACGCGGCAGGTGCCTGGGCCGATGCATTGGGCGCAAAGGCCGGGGCCGAGACCATCGGACTGCAGCCCAAGCGGCGTAGCGCCTTGCTGGTTGATCCTCCCGAAGGACAAGACATTGATAGCCTGCCCCTTGTCGTTGACATGGATGAAGATTTCTACATCAGGCCCGATGCCGGTCGACTCATGCTCTCGCCCGCCAACGAAGACCCAGACGTGCCCTGCGACGTGCAGCCCGATGAGCTGGACATCGCCATTTGCATTGATCGCGTACAGACCGCCTTTGATCTGCCCATTAAGCGCATTGCCAACAAATGGGCTGGGCTTCGCAGCTTCGTTGCCGACAAATCGCCTGTGGTCGGTTGGTCAGAACAGGTCGAGGGCTTCTTTTGGCTCGCGGGCCAGGGCGGCTACGGCATCCAGACCAGCCCCGCGCTGTCGCGCTACGCCGCCGCGCTTGCGTTGCATGAAGACCCGCCCGCCGACATCCTGGAGCACGGCTTGGCACCCGCCGATCTGGCTCCCAGTCGCCTGGCGGTCTAAGTTGCAGGACTACCCCTGTTGTGGGTCTCTTTCTTGTTGTGGGCCTGGCAGATAGGTTCTTTGATCCAACGGCAAGTCGGCAATCGCGGTGCGCAGTTGGGTCAACACCAGCGTCTCGGCGCGATTGAGGCGCTTATCGGGGTTGCTGACCAGGTAAATATCCACGGCTGGCGGCTCGTCATAGGGCGGC
Source organism: Alphaproteobacteria bacterium (assembly GCA_030428565.1). GTDB lineage: Bacteria > Pseudomonadota > Alphaproteobacteria > UBA7985 > JAUIBT01 > JAUIBT01. The sequence continues at coordinate 15,931 of JAUIDR010000006.1, read as the reverse complement.
AAGCGCCAAAGCTGGCCGTCGCGCAAATCGCGCTCGGCGACGTGGAGCGGCAGCGCGCCGATCCCAAGCCCGCACAGGATCATCCGCCGCACCTCTTCTAGGTTCGACGAGCGACCGACGATGCGATGATCCAGCCCCAGATCGCGCCGCAGCGCCGCAACCGGCCTCAGGGCATCGTTCATATCCTCGGTCTCGAAGGCAACCGCGTCTTGGTCGTTCAATTGTTCCAAAGGTAAGTTGCTCTTGCCGAAGTAGGCGTGTCCGGGCCCACAAAAGAAGCCGAAGAACTCCCGATATAGCAGCTCATAGGTCAGCCCTGCCAAACGTCGGCTGACCAAGCAAATGCCAAAACTCGCGCTCTTTTCCTGGACCGCCTGGGCGACGATGGCACTGGCCTCCGAGCGCAAGCGAAACACTATTTTTGGATGGTCCTTGTGCGCTTGTTGCAAGATTTCATCCAGCAGGGGCGTCATGACGTTACTGGCCAAATGGATAGCGACTTGGCCGGAAATTTCTTCGCTGGCTTGCAGCGCCAAATCCTTCAGCCCGCCGATACTGGCATAAAGATCGCTGCATTCGCGTTGCAGCAAGCGTCCGGCAGGCGTCAGAGCAAAACCGCCACGCCCGCGCTCGACCAGCCGCTCGCCCAATTCGCTCTCCAGGCGTTGTAGCGCCAAACTGACCGCAGGCTGCCCGCGCCCCAATCGATGAGCGGCGCGGGTGATGCTGCCCGCTTCAGCAATAGCCAAAAAGCTGCGCAGCAGGTTCCAATCCAGTTTGTCGGCAAAACGACTGACTGGTTGCCGCCCATTGTTTTGATTAATGCTGACCATAATAATTATGAATTTGGCCAAAACTCCAGGCTATGCAAGTAATTTCCAACCAACCGCTTTGTTTTTGCGTTCGCCTTTTTTGGAGCCACCGCCCATGTCCAGCCACCTGTTCTATCAAAGCCGCCTGCCCCGCCCTGAGCTCGATTACGCTGAAGGCATCTACATGTGGGACAAAGCGGGCAAACGCTATTTGGACGGCTCGTCGGGCGCCATGGTCTCCAACATCGGCCACTCTAACCCAGCGGTCTTGGAAGCCATGCGCGCGCAGATGGAAAAATCGACCTTCGGCTACCGCCTCCACTTCCAGACCGAAGCTTCAGAGGCGCTAGCAGCCAAGACCGCGGCGCTCAGCCCCGAGGGTCTCAATCGAGTCTTTTTTGTCTCTGGCGGCTCGGAGGCCGTTGAAAGCTGCATCAAGCTGGCCCGCCAATACGCGCTGACCAAAGGCGAGGCCCAGCGCTACAAAGTGATCTCGCGCATGCCGTCTTACCACGGCTCCACCCTTGGCGCCCTGGCTGTCACTGGCTACGCGCCGCTGTCAGTGCCCTTTGATCCCATGATGCGTCCCATGCCCAAGATTCCCGCCCCGCGCGCATATCTGGACGGCTTGGATTTGAATGATCCGGCGACCGGGCTGCACTACGCCAATATGCTGGAACAAAAAATTCTCGACGAAGGCCCGGCAACCATCTTGGCCTTCATTGTCGAACCGGTAGGCGGTGCATCGACCGGTGCCCTGGAGCCGCCCGCTGGCTACATGCCGCGTATCCGCGAGATCTGCGACCAATACGGCATCTTGTTGATCCACGATGAGGTCATGTCGGGCGGTGGGCGTACAGGCAAGTTCTGGGGAGCCGAGCACTGGCAGACCGAACCGGACTTGATCTCAATATCAAAAGGCTTTGGCGGTGGTTATGTGCCGCTGGGCGCTATGGTGGCACGCGACGATATTGTTGAGGCGGTTCTCGACAAAGGTGGCTTCGCGCACGGCCACACCTACGCCGGCAATCCACTGGCCTGTGCGGCGGGCCTCGCGGTACTTGAAGAGATCGAGCGCAACCAGTTGATCGAAAACGCAGGCCAGATGGGCGACAAGCTCAAAGCGCGCCTGGCGAGCCTAATGAACCGCTACCCCTTTATCGGCGATGTGCGCGGCAAGGGCTTGCTGCTGGCCTTCGAGCTGGTCGCTGACCGTATCAGCATGGAGCCGCTGCCCAAGGCGCTGTACGCCTTCAATCGGCTGGTGGATATCGCTTATGACAAAGGGCTCATCATCTACTCACGGCGCACACGCGGCGGCTTGTCTGGCGACCACTTTATGGTCTGCCCCCCGATGATTGTGGACGACAGCGGCCTTGAAGAGATCATGGACAAATTGGACGCAAGCCTGGCCGATTTTGCGCGCGAGAGCGGCCTGGACATGGAGAGCGCCGCATGACGCACGCCTCGGGCGCTGGCCCGTTTTGGCTCGCTGAAGCAAGCGATGCACCTGCGGTAACGCACTGCTTGGCGCAATTGGCGCACGACCTGGGAGACGGCGAGGTTTTTGCCTCGACCCCCGAGGCCATCGCCCAGCACGGCTTTGGTACGCGCCCCTTATTCTTTTGCCTGCTCAGCGGACCACGCGCAGAGCCGACCAGCATGGCTCTGTTTTTTCCGCACTTTTCGACAACGCGCGGCTGCCCTGGCGCCTATGTGCAAGACCTGTGGGTCGCCCCTTCGACGCGCGGGCAAAACCTAGGGCAGGCCTTGTTATCTGAAGTGGCGCGTTTCGCCGCGAAGGATTGGCAAGCCGCTTATCTGGCGCTCAGCGTTCACGCCTCCAATGGGGGCGCAGCGCGATTCTATCGGCGCTTGGGCTTTGAAACCGGCGATGGCATGACGGGGCTTTCGCTTACCGGTATGGCCTTTGATGACTTGGCGCGATACACAGGACGCAATAAAGACGGGGATCACTAGGTGCCGGGCGCAATAGCTACCGGGCTCAATAGACAGGAAAGACGGCATGAGTCTTAATGATAAGTCCACCAGCATCGAAGAAGCCGTCGCGCGCATCCCCGATGGTGCCCGAGTGCTGATCGGTGGCTTTGGTGTGCCGGGCACCCCCTTCACGCTGATCCATGAGCTGGTACGCCAAGGCCAAAAGAACCTGACCTTGGTCAAGAACGATGCCAATGAGACCGGCATGGGGATCGACCATTTGCTGGCCAGCGGGCAAGTCGCGCGTCTGATTACCACCCACATTGGCCTCAATCCACGCGCCATTGAGATGATGAACGCAGGCAGCCTTGACGTGGAGTTCTGCGGGCAAGGCATCTTGGCCGAACGCCTGCACGCGGGCGGCGCAGGCCTCAAGGGCTTTTTGACCGATATCGGGGTGGGAACCGAGCTGACCCGCGGCAAGCCCCAACACGAACTAAACGGCGAGACGCTGGTTCTAGAGACCGCTCTGCGCGCCGATTTCGCACTGATCCACGCCGACACAGCCGACCGCTTTGGCAATTTGCGCTACAAGGCGACGGCGCGGAACTTTAACCCCATCATGGCAATGGCCGCCGATTGCGTGGTGGTCGAGGCCGAGCACCTGGTAGAACTGGGTGCGCTGGCTAGCGACGACGTACACACGCCCGGCCCCTTTGTTGATCACCTTGTTGAGCTGGGCGAACTCAGCCAGGAGTACGGCATTGTCAGACGCTAATTCCCCCCAGGCAGCCGCCACCGCAATGGACCCCAGAACCCGCATGGTGGCACGTGCGGCCCGCGAGGTGAAGGCTGGCATGGTCGTCAACTTGGGCATCGGCTTGCCGACCCAGATCGTCGGCCATCTGCCCGCGGGCTTTTCGGTCTGCTTACACAGCGAAAACGGCCTAGCAGGCACCGGTCCAGTACTGGGCTATGATCAGGCTGACAGAAATCTGATCGATGCGGGCGGTGCTTACGTCTCCACCCTGCCCGGCGCGGCTTTTTTTGATAGCCTCACCTCCTTCGCCATGGTGCGCGGCGGCCGCCTGGACCTAACGGTTTTGGGCGCCTTCGAGGTCGCCGAAAACGGCGATCTTGCCAATTGGCGAATACCAGGCCGCTTTTCCCCCGGCGTCGGTGGCGGCATCGAGCTGGCGCAAAAGGCGCGGCGCGTTGTGGTGCTGTCTACGCACACAGATCGCAAGGGTCGCCCCAAACTGCTGGAGCGGTGCAGCTTGCCACTGACCGCCGCAGGCTGCGTTAGCCGTATCATCACCGATCTTGCGGTTATTGATGTGACCCCCGACGGCTATGCCCTGCGTGAGCTGGCCGAGGCCAGCAGCCTTGCGGCGGTGCAAGCCGCCACCGGGGCTGAGCTCGCACTGCCGCTGGGCGAGATCCCGCGTTTTTGACCTTGCCTTTATATTCCGCCCAACCCAAAGCCACCCACCCCAAAGCCACCTGGCCCAAAGAAAGGACATCCTATGGACGCCTCGTTGCAGACCCAAATTCTAGACGCGGTTGATGCCCAATTCGACGAAGAGCTGAGCTTCTTGCAAGAGCTGGTGGCCTTCCCTTCAACGCGGGGCCAAGAGCAAACCGCTCAGGATTTTCTGGCCGAACAACTCGGCGCTCGGGGCTATGGCGTGGATCGCTGGCAGGTCAAAGTTGAGGACATTCAACACCTGCCCGGCTTCTCCCCGGTCATTGGCGATTACGAGAACGCGCTCAATGTGGTGGCCAGCCACAGCAGCAGCAGCAATAAAGGCCGCAGCCTTATTCTCAATGGTCACATCGATGTCGTGCCCGAAGGCCCGTTGGACATGTGGGACCAGCCCCCCTATGCGCCCCACATCGCCGATGGCTGGATGTATGGCCGAGGCGCGGGCGACATGAAGGCTGGTATTGCGGCCAACCTCTATGCGCTGGACGCTTTGCGACGCTGCGGCTGGGCGCCTGGCGCTGATCTGCACTTTCAGTCGGTCGTCGAAGAAGAATGCACCGGCAATGGCGCGTTGGCCTGCTTGCAGCGCGGCTATAAGGGCGATGCCGTCCTGATCCCCGAACCCTTCAGCGAGCAGCTCGTCACCGCGCAAGTTGGCGTCATTTGGTTCCAAGTCCACCTGCGCGGCCTGCCAACCCATGTCGCCTACGCAGGCGACGGCGCCAATGCCATTGAGGCCAGCATACCGCTGATCGCTGCCTTGCACGAACTCGAAGCGCGCTGGAATGGTGAGGAGCGCAAGAACCCGCACTACGCAGGGCACGCCCATCCCCTGAACTTGAACGTTGGCAAGATCCAAGGCGGGGATTGGACCAGCTCGGTGCCTGCATGGTGCGTCTTTGACGTGCGCATGGGCGTCTATCCGGGGCAGGATCTGGAAGCCGCCCGCGCCGAGATCGAAGCCTGCTTGCGCGTGGCGGCGCAGGACAACGCCTTCTTGCGCAACAACGCGCCCGAGATCGTCTACCACGGCTTCCAGGCCGAAGGCTACGCCCTGGCCGATGACCACCGCCCCACCACCATGGCCGCCATCGACGCGCTGGAGGACGCCCACACCCGCGTCAATGATAAAACCCTCGACCGCTTGGCGATCACCGCAACCACCGACGCGCGCTTTTTCGGGCTCTACGCGGACACGCCCGCGCTGGTCTATGGCCCCAAGGCCGAAGCCATCCACGGCTTCAACGAGCGCGTAGAGCTGGAGAGCCTGCGCCGTGTCACCCAGACCACCGCGCTGTTTATCGCTAGCTGGTGTGGCCTAGAGGCCCTCTAGCCCCCAGCATCGCCCCAAAACCAGCCGCCCCCAATCTGCCAGGAGAAACCCCATGCGCGAAGCCGTCATTGTTGCCACCGCCCGAACCCCGATCGGCCGCGCATACCGCGGCGCCTTCAACGACACCGACGCCCCGCATTTGGCGACGCCTGCGATCAAAGCGGCGCTGGAACGCGCCAAAATCGAGGGCGGCGAGATCGAAGAGCTATGCTTGGGCTCGGCTTTGACCCAAGGCACCATGGCGGCCAACGGCGCTCGCCACGTTGCTCAAGGCGCAGGCCTTCCCGACAGCGTCGCGGCCTCGACCGTAGACAGGCAGTGCGCCTCTGGCCTCAACGCTATCGCCAACGCGGCACACATGGTCATGGCCGAGGGCGCGGATGTCGTCATGGGCGGCGGGCTTGAGAGCATTTCTTTAGTGCAAAACAAGTACTGGAACGGGCACCGCTATCGCAGCCCTGGCGTTCACGACAACTATTACCTCAGCATGATCGAGACCGCCGAAATCGTCGCCGAACGCTATGGGGTCTCGCGCGAGGCCCAAGACGCCTACGCCCTACAGAGCCAACAACGCACCGCTGACGCACAAGCCGCTGGGCGTCTGGATCAAGAAGTAATCCCCGTCGAGACGACCAAGCTGGTCACCAACAAGGAGACCGGTGAGACCCACGCAGAAGCCGTTCGTCTGGCTAAAGACGAGGGCAACCGCCCTTCGACCACACTGGAAGGCCTGGCGAGCCTCAAGCCGGTCCTAAGCGAGACGGGATGCATCACGGCGGGCAATGCCAGCCAGCTCTCCGACGGCGCTTCGCTCAGCGTGCTGATGGAAGCCAAGACCGCAGAAAAGCGCGGCTTGGCACCTTTGGGGGCCTTTCGCGGCTTTGCCGTGGCCGGTTGCGGACCCGAAGAAATGGGCATAGGCCCCGTCTTTGCCATCCCACGCTTGCTGAAACGCCAGGGGCTCAGCATAGACGATATTGGCCTTTGGGAGATCAACGAAGCCTTCGCATCGCAGCTCCTCTATTGCCGGGACAAGCTGGGCATTCCAGACGAGCTATTGAACGTCAATGGCGGCGCCATCTCTATCGGCCACCCCTACGGCATGTCGGGTGCGCGTATGGCCGGACACGCGCTGATCGAAGGCCGGCGGCGCGGCGCGCGTTATGTGGTGGTCAGCATGTGTATCGGCGGCGGCCAGGGTGCGGCGGGCCTGTTCGAGGTCTTTGCCTAGCACCAAATCTGCTTGGCACCAAATCTGCTTGGCGCCAAATCTGCCTAGCGCCAAATCTGCTTGGCGCTAAATTGGGTCGCGCTGGATTGGGCTCGTTCGGGGTTGAGCTCGTTCGGGGTTTGGCTGGCGGCCAAGGCCTGTGGTCACAGTTAGTCGGTTCGCATCCCATCATCCCAAGAGGCAGCCAGTGCAGAGGCGAAGGCACCGCCCTATTGCCTCGCTCCAAATTGCAGCGTCGCAGGCGATTGCAGGCAGACGACAGGCCCTAAACTTTGGATTAGAGCGCTGAAACTCCCTATTAAACCGGCTTTGCACCGCACTAAACTTACAGCCTAAGCGGCAGTACAATGACCTCTACCCCATTGTTGACTGCGCTAGTCGTGGCGACCTTTAGCAGGCGATTCTGTTCTCCCCTAAAGGTGCCCCATGGCCCAGCCTCCCCAACCCAAACCAGCAAGGCCCACATCCGCCGCGGCCCTATCTCCTGAACCCAAAATCCGTGTTTGGGATCTCTTCTTGCGATTTTCCCATTGGCTGCTCGCGCTCAGCGTGACCATCGCATTGCTGAGCGGCTTTTTTGGCGGACTGCCGAAGCTATGGCTACATCTCATCGTCGGAATTACAGCGCTGGTAGTCGTGGTTTTGCGGCTGACATGGGGCTTCACCGGTCCCGGCAGCGCGCGCTTTGCCGATTTTTGGCCCTCGCCCCGCGCCATCATGGCCCACCTAGCAGGTCGCGACGGTCGCCACCTAGGACACAATCCTTTGGGGGCGCTGATGGTCTTTGCGCTTCTTGGCAGCGTCCTTGCTTTGGCCATCAGCGGAGCGCTTAGCCTGGGGGGACTCTACAAAATTGGCCCGTTTGCCGCCGACGGTTTCGCCTTGGGTTCTGTAGCACGCGAGGCCCACGAGATTTTTGGATTTCTGATCCTAGCCCTTATCGCAGCTCATCTGGGTGGCGTGCTGTTTGAGAGCCTACGGGGCAAAGAAAACCTCGCTCGCGCCATGGTCACAGGCCAGAAGGTCGGTCGCCCTGGCGACCACGCCCCAATGGAACGTCAGGCGCGCATGGCTATGAGCTTGGCTTTGGGCCTGATCCTGCTTGTTGGCGGCACGCTCGCCCTGGTGAAGCTGGCAAAGCGCCCGGTCGATGGCTTGCCGGTGGTGACATCATCCTTAGTCGCCGACGAGTGCGGCGCCTGCCACATGGCCTACCCCGCCAGCCTTTTGCCCAAACAAGCCTGGCAGCACTTGATGGCCGGTCTGGACGATCACTTTGGCGAAGATGCGAGCCTGGCCCCAGAGACAACGGTTGCGATCAGCCAATGGCTCGCCGCCAATGCCGCCGAGAGCGCCGATACCCTGCCCGCTCATGTCTTTTCCAACCCCGACCCAATGGCGTTGGGTCAGATCACCGCAACGCCAGGCTGGAAGGCGCTGCACCACGACATTGTCGCGGAGACCTTTAAACGCGCGCCCATTTTCAGCCAAGGCAATTGCCAGGCCTGTCACAAAGACGCCGAAGGCGGCCGCTTTAGCCCGCTCGCCCTGTCAATCCCTTCGCCAAAGAAATGACCTTTACCCAACAAAACCAAGCCCCAACAAAGGACATCCCTGCCATGAAACCAACGCTAAAACCGACGCTGCTTTTCAACTTGCTGATCGCAGGCGCCTTCATCGTGCCTATGGCCAGCCAGGCCCAAGACACCAGCCCCGCCGCCCTGATTGAAACGTTCAGCTTGGAAGCAGGTCGCGCTGGCGATGCCACTGCTGGCCAGGCCTTCTTTTTGGCCACCCACAGCGGCGGCAAACCCGACACCCCCTCTTGCACCACCTGCCACACCATGGACCCGACCAAGAACGGTCAGGCGCGCACTGGCAAGGTGATCGAACCCATGGCGAGCAGCGTTAACCCCGCTCGTTTCACCGATTCCGGCAAAATTACCAAATGGTTCCGGCGCAACTGCAACTCGGTTCTGGGCCGCGAGTGTACGCCTGGCGAAAAAGCCGACGTTCTGGCCTGGCTGAGCTCGCTTTGACCCACGAAATCCCAACTGGAGGAGACACACCCATGTACCGCCTAATGGCCCTTGTTGCTTTCGCAGCTATCAGCTTTTTATCCCCGGCACTGGTCAGCGCGCAGGACGCAACGCCCAGCCCTGAAGCCCAGTTCACCGAAGAATGTTCGGCCTGCCACCTCGCCTATCCAGCCTTTTTCCTGCCCAAGGAGAGCTGGTCGGCCATCATGAATACCCTGCCCGACCACTTTGGCGAAGACGCTAGCCTCGACGACGGCGCACTGAAAGCCATCGAGGGCTATTTGGTCAAGCACGCCGCGCGCTCGAACCGCCGCGCCTTTCGCAAATATGATTTGGAGACCGCTCCACCGCTGCGCATTACCGAGTTAGGCTGGTTCACGCACGAGCACGATCATGAGGTCTCACGCTCAGCCAAGAAACGCGCGGGCTCCATGAGCAACTGTGCCGCTTGCCACCGCGGCGCAGAACGCGGCTATTTCGACGACGATTGATCGCAGCTGGCCGCCCTCAAAGCGCAAAAAAAGGCCAGAGCAGTTGCCCTGGCCTTTTTGCATGTCGCTACGCTGGTTTAACCCTGCGCGCCGGGGCTTAGCCCGCGATATCGGCTTCTGAGAAGAACTGAGCGATCTCGATTGCTGCGTTTTCAGCCGAGTCAGAGCCGTGCACAGAGTTCTCTCCGATAGACTGAGCGTAGAGCTTGCGAACAGTGCCATCAGCGGCTTCTGCAGGGTTGGTTGCGCCCATTACTTCACGGTGCTTGGCAACGGCGTCTTCGCCTTCCAGAACCTGAACGACAACCGGACCAGAAGTCATGAATTCGACCAGCTCGCCATAGAAGGGACGCTCAGCGTGGACCGCGTAGAAGCGCTTGGCTTGCTCTTCGGTCATGCGGATGCGGCGCTGACCAACGATGCGCAGACCGGCATCTTCAAAAACGGCGTTGATCTTGCCGGTCAAGTTGCGAGCGGTTGCGTCGGGCTTGATGATAGAAAACGTGCGCTGGATAGCCATGTCTGTTCTTCCTGTATGCTGGGTTCAAGGGCACAACGCGCCCTTTTCGTATTTCGCCGCGAGCGCTAGCATTAAGCGCGCAAGGGTTCAACGCCTTTATCTGCATGGCAGGTGTGCAAGCTGTCGCTACAGGGTGCCCCATCATTCGGGCGCCCCAACATTTAGGCTAGCCTTGTCGCCAATTGCGCCGCTAAACAATTGAGCCAGAGCGCTGGGCCTGCTAAAGCCTGGCCATGCTGCAGATTTCTTCCATCGCCTACAATATCTCGGGCAGACCGATCTTCAAGGACGCTTCGGCCTCAGTCAACGCTGGCCACAAGGTGGGCCTGGTCGGCCGCAATGGTATTGGAAAGTCCACGCTGTTTCGCTTGATTCTTAATCCCGACCTGCTGGACGGTGGTGAGATCTTTGTGCCGCCGCGTTGGCGCATCGGCGTCACCAGCCAGGAAGCCCCCGGCGGGCCCGCGAGCCTGGTGAGCGTTGTACTGGCGGCTGATAAAGAACGCGCCGCCCTGTTGGCTGAAGAAGAGACCTGCCAAGAACCCGAGCGCCTGGCTGAAATCCACGCCCGCCTGACCGATATCGACGCCCATTCGGCGCCCGCCAGAGCGGCGCAAATCCTGGCGGGCTTGGGCTTTGATGAAGAAGCCCAACAGCGGCCTTGTTCGGATTATTCCGGCGGCTGGCGGATGCGCGTTGCGCTGGCGGCTCTGCTGTTCACCCAACCCGATTTGCTGCTGTTGGACGAGCCCACCAACCACTTGGACTTGGAAGCCGCACTGTGGCTTGAGCAATACATTCGCAAGTATCCGGGCACGGTGCTGCTCATCTCCCACGATCGCGGCCTGCTCAACCGAACGGTGGGCGAAATCCTGCACGTCGAGAACTTGCGTCTCAACGCCTACCAGGGCAACTATGATCGCTTCGAGCGAGTCCGCCGCGAGCGCATGGTCCTGCAAGCCAAAGCGCGTGAGAAGCAATTGGCCGAACGCGAGCGCATCCAGGCCTTTATTACACGCTTTCGCGCCAAGGCTTCCAAAGCCCGCCAAGCGCAGTCGCGAGTCAAGATGCTCGAGCGCATGGAGCCTATCGCTGCCGTCAGCCAAGACAGCAGCTCGACTTTCATTTTTCCAACGCCAGACAGCCTGTCCCCGCCCCTGATCACCATGGATGACGTGGCGGTGGGCTATGATCAAACGCCGATTTTGCGCAAACTGAACCTGCGCTTGGATAGCGACGATCGCATTGCGTTGTTGGGGGCCAATGGCAACGGCAAGTCAACGTTGATCAAGCTTTTGGCCGCAGAGCTGCGCGCCATGGACGGCCTGTTGCAGAAGTCCAAGAAACTGAAGGTCGGCTATTTCGCCCAGCACCAAGGCGATGCGCTTGATCTTAACATCACGGCTCTGGAGCAGATGAAGCGGCTCTGCCCGCGCGATGTCGAAGAGAAGCTGCGTAGCCATCTGGCGGGCTTTGGCTTTGATGCTGACCGTGCCGAGACCAAGATCGGCCAGCTTTCGGGCGGCGAAAAGGCCCGCTTGCTGTTCGCTGTTATCTCAAGAGATGCGCCGCATATCTTGCTGCTCGACGAGCCGACCAACCACTTGGACATTGACGGTCGTCAAGCGCTGGTGCAGGCGCTCAACGCCTATGACGGGGCGGTGGTAATCGTCTCGCACGACCCGCACTTGATCGAGGCCACCGCCGACCGCCTATGGCTGGTGCATGCTGGTCGCGCCCAGCCCTTTGATGGCGACATGGACGACTATCGCAAGTTCTTGACCACCCAGCGCCGCGACGAACAGCGCGCCAAGTCCGCTGCCCGCCGCCCGGCCAAGGACAAGAACGAGAGCGATGCGGCCAACAGCGCCGCCGATCGCCAGGCCCAACGCCGCGCCGCCGCCGAACAACGCAAAGCCCTAGCGCCGTTGAAAAAGGAGGTCGAGCGCTGTGAAAAACTAGTTGATAAACTCAGCAAACAGCGGAGCGCCCTGGAGAGCAAACTGCACGACCCGGCCCTCTACGAGCAGGCCGATCAGTCCAAGACCATCGCGCTACAGCGCGAACTCGGCGAACTGTCCGAGAGCTTGGAAGAAGCCGAAATGATCTGGATGGAGGCCTTGGAAGCCTATGAGGCGGCCCAAGAACTCGCCCAAGAAGCCGCCTAAGGAGGCCCGCCGATCATGACCCAAGCGCCGCCCCCAGCCGCCGCCAAGCTCATCGTCATCGAAGGCGGTGATGGCGCGGGCAAGCAGACCCAATCGCAAGCCTTGGTTCAGCGCTTGCAAGACCAAGGCCGCCGCGCCGCGCGCGTCGCTTTTCCCAGGTATGAAAACAATATAGCGGGCAGCATTATTGCTCGATTGCTGCGCGGTGAATTTGGCAGCGTAGGCGCACTAGCCCCCGAAATTCGCATGCTCATGTTCGCCGCGGATCGCTTTGAGACCCTGCCGCTGATACAGCGCGCCCTTGCCGAAAACGATGTCGTGGTCATTGACCGCTACGTCGGCTCGAACGCGGTCTACCAAGGCGCCTTGCTGCCTGAGAGCGACTTCGAGCCTTTCGCGCGCATGGTCTTTGAATTTGAACTCAAAATTCTGCCCAAACCCGACCTAACCATATTCTTAAATGCCGCGCCTGAGGCTTCGCGCAGCATGGCTGAAGCCCGCGCCGAGCTGGATGCCTATGAGGCCAACCGCGACTTGCAAGCGGCGGTCGCCGGGCGTTACGCGCGCCTGGCCGCCTGGCAGTTGGGCGGCCCTTGGGCACAAATCGATGTCATGGCGGATGCCGGCGGCTACCGCCCCATCGAAGCCATCGCCAGCGATGTTTTGCAGGCCGTGAAAGGCGCTTGCCAAGCCGCCTAAACCCTGGTTAGCAAAGGCATAAAGCACACTAATAAATGGGGATAGTATGGCGGACTGGATCGACTGGGCTCTGGCCTATGTGCAAGGACTATTTGATGATCCTATTCGCCTCATACAACCCATTGTCGGGGCCCTGCTAACGCTGGCTTTGGGGCGGCTTGCTTATCTTTGGCGACGCTGGCGCGAACGCGCCAAACGCGCAGAAGCGGCCGTGCAGGCCTATGATCGCCTAGCCAAAGTTGCTTCGGATAAAAGTAGCCTCTGGCAAGAACTCAACAGCAACCAGCACTTTGCCAACCTGCCGCCTGGCCTTCTCATCATGAACTTGAAGGGCGGCGTTGGCAAAACCACGACCGCTGCCAACCTGGCGGCTGCTATGGCCCACAGCTTCGGCAAGAAGGTCTTGCTCGTCGATTTAGACTATCAAGGCAGCCTGTCGAGTCCTTTGGTGCCCGAAAGCTATCCCAAGCAGCTTGAAAACGCGACGGACCGCCCGGGCATCAACGCCGTCGGTGCCCTCTTGACCGCTGGTCTTGAGCCGAATGCAAGGAGCCTCAAGCTTGGGCCTTTGGTCGCCAATCTTGGCTTTCGTCACCCGAGCCTTGCTGGCGTCGGTCTGTTGCCAAGCGACCCCAATCTCTCGGACGACGAAGAACGTCTGACCTATAAAGCGCTGGCAGACCGCAACATAGTAGACGCGCTCAACAAGCTGGCGTTGGCCATCAGCGAGCACCAAAGCAGCGCCCCGCCCGAGAGCCGCTTTGATCTGGTCATATTCGATGCGCCGCCCCGCCTAAGCCTGGCAACCGCCAACGCTATGAAGGCCGCCTCCCACTTGCTCGTGCCCGTGCGCGCTGAGCTATTATCCATGGAAGGCTTGCAGCAGTTGCTCAACCGTTTTCACGCTCTGCAGCGACAGTTGGGCACCAACATTCGCCTGGCTAAAGTCGTCTTCAGCCAAATTCCCGGCGCCGCAACCAATTTGGCAGAGAACGCCAGGGCTGAAGCGCGCCTGTTTCGCTTTGGCAACAGCACAATCGAACGTAAGATCTGGGACCATCACATCCCGCTTCTAACGGCGATTGGCGCGCCGGCTAACGGGGTGCCCGCCGCTTATTGCGCGCAGGGAGCAAATGCGGATCGCGTTCAGCAAGTCTACGATCAGCTCGCCAAAGACTTGCTTGACGATCTTGAGCTGTCTTAAGCTTACAAAGGAAGGTGGCCATGCAAACCAAAGCCCTCATCTCTGCCCTGGAACAATTTCGCGAAAAAGCCAAAGGCAATCCAGCGCGAAACGGTGGCTTTACCGGCCAGAAGGGCGTGTTCGACAAAGCCGTTGCTGCGCTGGAGCCCTTTGCAGACCTCCGCATTGAGGACGCCATAGCAGCGCTTGAGACGGCCAACAAAGCCAAGTCCCGCAAGGCCTCGGCAACCTCCCGTAAGTCACGCAGTGCAGTGCCCCTGGACCAGGCCCTCATCAATCAATACGTCGGAGCGCTGGAGGCGGCTGTGACCAGCGGCGATTTTGAAAGGACACGCCCCGTCTTGGACCGATTGGCAGGCGATAAAGCAATCAAAGCCGCAGACATGAAGGCCATTTGCAGCGCCTTTGTCGGCTCCAGCGCCGCCAGCCGCAAGGCAGCGTTAGCGCGTATCGAACAGTCGATCCGCTCGCGCATATTGAAGCGTTGAGGCCCCTTCGCCATTTCGCGCATTGACCGGCCCGCGCGCCTCGCCTAAACCGCTGCCATGCTGATCGATTTTACGCCCGACCAAGTCGCTTGGGACAAAGCCGCTGACGGCCTGATTCCCGCGATCATTCAAGACGCCGAGACCGGACAAGCCCTGATGCTGGGCTACATGTCCCGCGAGTCACTGGAAGCCACAGTGACCAGCGGCAAGGCGACCTTTTTCTCGCGCTCCAAGCAACGGCTTTGGACCAAGGGCGAGACCAGCGACAACTTCTTGCTGGTCCAGGAAATCCGCTTGGACTGCGATCAAGATACGCTGTTGGTCAAGGCCGAACCGCAAGGTCCCACTTGCCATACCGGCAATTACACCTGCTGGGCCGAGCAGCCGGCGGCCCACGCGGGCTGGCTGAGCCAACTGGAAGCCATTATCCAAGAACGCGCCAAAGCGCCGGTTGAAGAATCCTACACCGCGCGGCTCATGGCCAAAGGCACCAAGCGCATCGCCCAAAAGGTCGGCGAGGAGGGCGTCGAATCGGCACTGGCCGCCATGGCACAAGACCGTGAGGAGCTGACCAACGAGGCCGCCGACCTGCTCTATCACCTGACGGTGCTTCTGTACGACGCCGGGCTCAGCTTGGATGACGTCGTGGCCTGCCTCAAAGAGCGCCACCAAAAATAACGCCACAAAAAAACGCCAGCAAGAATAGTACCGCCAAGAATAGCACCTTAGAGCAGGCACGCTATGCCGCATCTCTATAATCGCTAGCTGTTGTTACACGCGTGAAACAATCGCGACATACCAGCGTTACTACCGGGCTCTAGGCTGCCGCCAGTTTCTTTGATCCGGAGTTTGCTATGCCATCCCCCAATCCTGCACGAGAATACGGCTGGATCTCCATCACGTTGCATTGGCTCGGCGTGCTGGGCTTGCTTGTTTCCTTTATCACCGGACAGCTAACCGAAGATGCGCCACGCGCGGTTGAGCGGCTCGCGCTCGATAACCACGTCTTCTGGGCGACGCTGATGGCCGCACCGATTTTGCTGCGCATCGTCTGGCGGTCGGTTCTCGGTTTTGCGCCCGTCGGCGAACAGCCATTCGTGCTCACGCTCATCCAAAAAGTCGTCATGTGGGGTCTGTTGGCGAGCATGGCCGTTGCGGTCATCTCGGGACTGCTGACCGTCTGGTCAACCGGTAATGCCATCGATCTTGGCTTCATGAGCCTGTCCTCGCCGATTGGTCGCGACCGAGGCCTACACGAAATTATGGAGGAGCTGCACGAGGTCGCCGCACACGCCTGGATTCCGCTGTTGGTCCTGCACGTGCTGGGCGCGCTCAAGCATTTGCTTTGGGATCGTGACGGGCGCTTTCAGGCGATCTTTAGACCGCAGCCGCGCTAGAGCCTCCGGCCATTAACCTGAGACCTATCCAGCAGCTTTGAAGTAATTCCAACACTCCTCCGGTGAGAAGAGGTCACAGATTTCTGTGAGGGCGTGGAACATATCAGTGAAAGTTCGTGCGC
>JAUIDR010000077.1 GCA_030428565.1 Alphaproteobacteria bacterium | reverse complement strand
TGCGCATGGTGCTGGATACCGACGACCTGGCCCCGCCGGTCGGCCCAACAGAAGACCCGCAAGACGCCGCGCGCCGCCGCCACAAGGCGGTGGCCGAGAAGGCCGTCCGCGCCCGCGATCACCTGTTTGCCAAGGGCGTCATCGCTATGACCGCCGACTGGCTCTGGCTGACCGGCAAGGACGTGCGCGGCTTTGGCCGGGTGCCGCAGGCGGGCAGCGCCCAAGACGAGCTGCCCATGCAGCAGGCAGCAGAGCCGTCGTTTCCCCCGCAGGCCAGCGCCGAGGATGAAGAGGCACTGCGAATTTTCGAAGGAGGCATGTAACCCGTGGATCAGAACGCAACCGCCGATATCTGGACTCCAGAGCTGGCCCAAGAACGCCTGCTGGAGGCTGTGGCCTGGCTGCGGGTCTGTGGGGGCAGGGCCGCGCCTGCGGGCCTCAAGCCCTCCATGCCGGGCTATCAGGCCAGCTTGGAAGATCACGCCCTGGAGGGCTGGGGCCTGCCCGAGAGCGCCGATCCTGACCAAGAGCAGGAGCAGGCGCGCCGCACATATGGCCCGGCTGAGATCGACGCCATGAATGCCGCGCTCGATTGGGTGCCGCGCTACGTTGCCCCCACGAATCCGCGCGATGCCGCTGTCTTGCAGGCCTGGCTGGTCTGCCGGGTCTATCGCCGCTCCTTCGATAAGGGGCTGCGCCCGCTGAAGGTCTCGCGGGCCACGGCCTACCGCATGCGCGATCGGGCTCTGGCCATGATCTCGCGGCGTCTTGATCGCGACGGGGTGGCGTTATGAACCTCCCAATGAAGGGCGATAAGCCCGCGATCGACCCCAACGAGAGCCTGCGCGCCAAGTGGTCCTGGCAGGACGAGGCCAAGCTGGCTACGCCCGTCAAAATGACCCTGGAAGAGATGGCGGTCTTTGCCGACGATCTCTTCCACCGCGCCTGCGGGCTGCGCCTATCGGATCGCAAAGAATACACGCCCGAATGGGCCATGTTCCACATCACCTTCGCCGAGGCCCGCAAGCTGGCCAGCATGAAGATCGCGCTCGATCTGCTCTGGCGCCACCGCGCCGACGATTGGCTGAAGGCCAAGATCGCCGCCCAGAAAGCCGACGAGAAAGCGGCTGAGAAAGCTGCCGAAAAATCCACCCCAGAGACCAAAACAGGAGACTGACCCCATGTGCCACGTTTGCGAACGCGCCAAGCTGCTGAAACGAGCCAACGCCATCCTGGCCGATGTCGAAGGAGGCTATGAGCTCAAGCGTCCCCAGATCGCCAAGCTGATCCGCGAGCTGAGCGAGGATCTGCGCAACCTCAACAACGTCACGACGCTGGTGCAAATGACCCTGGCGCAGGATACCGCTTCTGCGGTCAAGAGCCTGGCCCAGGCCTGCGGGGTGGATATCGATGAACGATCATAACCCAGAAGATCGGCCCATTGATCGCAGAGCCCAATCGCTGCGCAGCCTCAACCAAGACCCAGGCTTTGCCGCGGCGCGCGATGAGCGCGCCCGCCGGCGCTTTACAGAAGACAACGAGCGCCTGCAGTTCCTGGCCAACATCGCCAAGCGCGGCGTGGTGGTGCCGGACCATCTGGAACAACGCTGGAAGGAGCTGAAGGCGCTGCGCATCCCCAACCGCGAATGCGCCAAGCTGCTGAACCTCGACTGGCTGGGCGATACCGAAGACGCCGACGCGATCGAACACGGCCGCGAGCGCCTGGGCACCATCATCGAAGAGACCATCGCGCTGGTGGTCGATAGCCCGCGCATCGATCCCGATCTGGCCTTCGAGGTCATCGAGCGCCTTCAGCGCAGCCAACGCATTCTTTCCTGGCTCGATCCGCACCTGGAGCGGGCCGCCTCTCAACCAAACACCCCAACAACAGGAGCTTAACATGGCCGGAGACTATAACCGCGTGACCCTCGTCGGACGCCTGGGCAAAGACCCAGAAGTCCGCAGCTTCCAAAACGGAGGCCGGGTCTGCAACTTCTCGATGGCGACGTCCGAAAGCTGGAAGGACAAGAACAGCGGCGAGAAGCGCGAGCGCACCCAATGGCACAACATTACCGTCCACAACGATGGGCTGATCGGCGTCATCGAGCGCTTCGTCAAAAAGGGCAGCAAAATCCTGGTCGAGGGCACGCTTGAAAACCGCAAATGGCAGGACCAGGGCGGCAACGATCGCTGGATCACAGAGGTGGTGTTGCGCAACTTTGGTGGCACGATTTTGCTGCTGGATAGCAAGAACAGCAATGGCGGTGACAATCGGGGCGGCGGCGACGATCGCGGCCAGCAGAGCCGGGACTATCACGGTGGCGGCTCAAACTTCGAACCTGACACTGAGATCCCGTTTTAAGAGGAGGCGCTTATGCAAGGCGAAACCTGGCGCGTAGTACCCTCCGCGCCTCAATTCTTAGTTTCGAGCGAAGGCCGGATCATGGTCGCCCCCTACGAGGCAGGGATGCCCCACGGCGGAAAGCGCCAGTATGGCGGGCAACCCCATTTTGGCGTTTGGAACAAGCAGGATGGGCGATTCATCGTCGTCTACAAGGGCAAGACCTTCAAGGTGCACCAGCTTGTCTGCGAGGCCTTTCACGGCGCCCGCCCGCCTGAGCCAGACAGCGGGATTACCGTTGTCATGCATCTCGACGAGAATGCTGCGAATAACCGGGCCGAGAATTTGGCATGGGGGACGCAGAAGCAAAATTTGAATGCCGAAGGATTCAAAGTCTATCGACGAACGGGAGATCACAACGCTGTCCATCGGGCTGTTCACGATTTGCATGCCAACCGTGACAAGGAAATCCAAACGGTCGAAAGGCAGGACGGCCAAAGAGGAGGCGAACAGCGATGAACACAAACGGTCACACCTGGGACCGCCGCTTCTTGCTTTTGGCCGAGCAGATCGCAGGCTGGTCCAAAGACCCCAGCTCTAAGGTCGGTGCGGTGGCGGTCAAGGACCGCCGCCTGCTGGCGACGGGCTTCAACGGCTTTCCGGTCGGCGTCAGCGACGACGAGCGCCTGTATGACCGGGCGGCCAAATACCCCCGCGTCGTCCATGCCGAGGCCAACGTGGTCGCCTGGGCGGCACGCGAGGGCATCAGCCTGTTGGGCTCTACCCTCTACGTTAGCCCCTTTCACCCCTGCCAGGACTGCGCCAAGCTGCTGGTCCAGGCCGGCATCGCGCGGATCGTCCACAGCGCGGCCCCAACGCCTGAGCGTTGGCGCGCTGATTTTGATACCGCTAACCAAATTCTGAGGGAGGCGGGCCTTGCCGTCCACGCCCTCGCCATCGAAGGAGTCCAAGTATGACCCAGCCCCAAGCAAACGCCGATCTGTTCGGCGATCCAAACCAACCCAAGATCGTACGGGTCTGGGACTGCGAGACCACCGGATTTGCCGACGATCCTAAATGCGAGACCATCGAGCTCGGGCGCTATGACGTGGACCTGGACACGTTGGAGGTCTGCAACCCCTGGCGTGGTTTCATCCTGCCGAGCGGCCCGATCCCGCCCGAGGTCATGGCCGTCCACCACATCACCCGCGCCGAGATCGAGGCCGAGGGACCGGCCGAGCGCCCCTGGGGCCAGCTGTTCGAAGGCTGCGGGCCGAACGATATCTTGGCCGCGCACAACGCCTCGTTCGAGCAGGCTATCCATTCCGGCAACGGCCGGCCCTGGATCTGCACCTACAAGGGTGCGATGGCCGTCTGGCCGGATGCTCCGGGCCATTCGAACCAGGTCTTGCGCTATTGGATGGGCATCGACGAGTTGGCCTATTTTGACAGCAAGGCCGCCATGCCGCCGCACCGGGCGCTGCCGGACGCCTATGTCACCGCCCACATCCTGGCCAAGCTGCTGGAACACAAGTCCGCCCAGGAGCTGATCGAAATCACCAAGAACCCGGTGCTGCTAACCACGCTGACCTTCGGCAAGCACAAGGGCCAGCGCTATGACGCGGTGCCGACGGACTACCTGACCTGGATCCGCGATAAATCAGACCTGAACGAGGATACCAAGTATTCGGCCAACTACTGGCTGGATCAGCGCGTCGGGGAGGATTGGCGATGAGCATGACCAAAGAACAGGCCTATGAGGCCGTGGCGAGCAACCGGGTCAAGGCGCCCTATCTGTCGCGATGGATCGACATGGAGACAGACGAGCGCGTGGTGGTCTACTGCCATGCGATCTGCGAAGAGACCAATGTTCCGCATATCGTGTTTTATGAGCGCTTCGCTGGCCCCGGCAGGGACCGCGTTTTGCCTGCTGAAACCTTCCTCGGCGGTCGCTTCAAGTGGCTGTCGGGCGGCATAGGAGGCTCGAAGCTATGACCATCACCGCAAAGATCGTAGCGCAGAGCGTCTGGCCCGCCAGCCCCTCAGCGGTCATCACCACCATGGGACTGCGCTATCCGCGCTTTGTCCATCCAGAGTTCCTGACCCACCGGGACTTCTCGCGCGGAGCATCGAGCAGCCGGGCGATCCCGGTCGCCCGCATGATTGCCGATGTTGAGGCGGATATCGCCATGCCGGTCGCCTGGGGTAAAAACCAGAAGGGCATGCAGGCGCGCGAGCTGCTGTCGCCTGAGGAATCCGCCCAGGCCCGCCAGGTTTGGCTCGAGGCCGCCGAGGAGGCTGTCTGGCAGGCCAAGCGCCTGGACGCCCTTGGTGCCCACAAGCAGATCGTCAACCGCGTGCTGGAGCCCTACAGCCATATCTCCGTGGTGGTCACGTCTACCGCCTGGGACAACTTCTTCTCTTTGCGCTGCCACCCGGATGCGGACCCCACCATGCAGGCCCTGGCGGACGCCATGCGGGCGGCTATGCAGGCCAGCAATCCGCGCGTCCTGACCGAGGGCGAGTTCCATGCGCCCTACCTGCCGGGCGGTGTCGGCTGCTCAGAGGAGGAGGCGCGGGTCTGCGCGGCCCGCTGCGCGCGGGTCTCCTACCTCAACCACGACGGCTCAGCGCCGGATCGGGAGGCAGACCTGGAGCTGGCGCATCGGCTCTACGTCTCCCGCCACATGTCACCCTTCGAGCACGCCGCCTGGCCCATGCCAGGCGAGCGGCACGCCAACTTTTATGGCTGGCAGTCTTTTCGAAACCAAATCGAGGTAGGTGCAGCATGAGCCAATTCGACAATATCCTTGGATTGAATATATGTGCTACGTGCTATTTTTGTGTGCGGGACAAAAATAGTATTGGTTGATTGGCATATGAAAACGAAATCAAAAATGACAGTGCTTCGTACTGTCTATCCACCTATTTCCGACGCGCTAGCATCGGACCTGAAAAATGACCCTGCGGTCGAAAAAATGCTGCGATGCAGTAATTTATACATGATCGGTATCCGCCCAAGGGCCCGTTTAATCGATTTCGAATTGACGAAGGACGGCCTAGCCAAATTCAATTTCACGGTCGCAGGACATGATGATGTGCCGGTAACGATCAATATCAGCGAACTTCCAGGTGTGGATTCCTATGATGGAGAAACCTTTCGGGTACAAGTAGATTGCGCTGGGACTGGGTTTAGAATTTGGACCGATGAACCGCATGCCAGCCAATCGGAACTCCTCGAATGGTTTACGACGGAATCGTTGCTCTGGTATGCGGCCCGGGGGCGTAAGGGCATCTATGGCCTGGAAAACAGCCGAACTCTATCGACGTTTGAGTTGCTCTACATTGGTATTGCGAGGGAGAGCGATAGTTTCGAAAGGCTCCTAAAAAAAGGCCACGAGAAACGTGTGGCTATCCTTTCGGCTGAGCATCCGCGTGCGTGTTGTGAGCGAGTGTCGGAGGAGGTCACGCTCTTTTTCTTCAAAGCGGACCCTGTGGTAGCGACTACAATAGACAGCGCTGACGATGTTGATGACGAGCTAATAGACGCGCCCTATGATAGCAAGCGCATCCTAGCTGACGCCGAAAAAGCTTTTGTGCAGCTGCTAGAGCCGAAATACAATAGTGTGACGTATAAAAAATACCCGAAAGGGGCCGATGGTGTCTACGAGCAAGGGTTTTCGCGCTATTCATATGTGATCGGCGAAGAGATGGTATTCACTACGCACAAAGGGACAATTGCAGGTTGCATAGGCAAGGCAGGACTGCCAACTACTGCGGCTGATGGAATCTATGTCGAAGGTGACAATGTCTGGCTTGTGAAATCGGGTGAAAAATTTCCGTATGGTAATCCAGACGACGCATTCGAAGATACCTGACGCATTCGTTATGCTCCTTGCTCAGCATCTTTAAGATACTCTCTAGGTCTTCGATTGACAGGTTGTCCATTTTTGCGGCCATAGGCACCGGGGTATCGCGTGCAAGCGTGCTGATTTCGTTGCGGGCAACGACGGACGCGTGATTGACACAACATGTGTCGGCGCTCTATTCAGACAATGCAAGCTGTGCACATGCAACGCATTGTTGGCGTTGCGTTATTAAAACACCGCAGCAGTGAGGAAACGTTTATGACCTGGGAGCCAATTCATAAAGCTCATGCCATAGAGATGGCTCGGGTGATGGTGAGATTCTCATCTCCTGTCAGTGAAAAGCTTCTGGCGAAATCAATGCAGACGACCGGAGCAGATTTGCTCGATAACGGCTTCGATGAGAAAGTGTCTGCGGGGCAGCGTTTTCAGAAGGTTATCGTCGACGGTAAAGAAGCCCAGCTTGAGGATGTGCACGGCGATTATGGTTGGGTGTTTCGGCGGACAGTCGGGCAGACCGTGCAGGAAGAAGCTGGATTTCGGGGCCTTACATTTGGTTATCTTACGCGCCAATATCCTGGGTGGTCCGAATATTTAGGGCGATACAAACAGGTTTTCGAGGTTGCAATAGACAGCGTACTAGAAACAGTTGAAATTCAGGAAATTACGTTAGAGTACTGGGATAGATTTCTTTTTGTTGGAAAGAAAAATGAGGCTGCTCCTATGGAGCTACTTTCAGGCGTTGGGCTCGCTGTGTCCAAGCAAGTTATCGACGAAAACTCCCTCTGGCATTCGCATACAGGTTGGATAGAGCTCACTGAGGGAATGGAAGTCCTTGTAAATCGAAATATCGCCGCCGTAGATAGCGAACATGAGGGGGGCGATTGCCGCGCCGTAACTGTTCATACGCTCGTAAGAATGATGGACGCAAGCAGCATAGAGGGAGCACAGCAAGTTTTTGATGCCCTTGATGTTTTGCATGGCAAATCCAAGCTAACTTTCGGAGAGGTGCTGATCCAAGACTATCAGAACAGGATTGGCCTAAGTCTAGGAGAGACCTGTGATTAGGGGGGCGCCGGCGTCTTCCGTCGGCACTGAAATGGTGCGGGCACCATCGGGGCCATACAAGCCGCCTCAAACATTAGCTGGAACTGATGGTCCTAGCTACGATTGGCGGGGGTACGCTGCAGCTGTTACGTCTGTGAAAAGGGATACATTGATCGGACGTGTCGCAGTTGGAAGGACAAGTTGCGAGTCTTTGTTTGGACGCGTAGCTATTGATAGTGAGGATTGCCTAATTGATCGCCGGTCAGAAGCTAGGACATTTCCCGAGTGTGAATTCGAGCTGTCGGAGCTCGGAGTTGTTCGAATCGAAGGCAACAGCCGCCTGTCACCGGAAACGAATAGAAATAGGATACCTCGCGGCCAGGAGATCGAAGCACTTCAAGCTGAAATCCGTGCACTTCAACATCTTCTGCCTGAAGGTGAAAGTCGTCCATCCTCCACAGCTATTGAAAGGGCATTCTCCATCGCGAGCGTGTGGCCTGAAGTGTTGGATGTCCCTGTTGTAGGTTCTGATGAAGGCTGTATTCTGTTTGACGTCTTCGAACCAAGTGGCCTTGTCGTAGCTGAAGTTGAGGTGGACCGGAGTGGCACCCAAGCGGTTTGGGCCGTCGTAAGCCCATTGCAGGAGGTCTCTACAGGAACGATTGACCTAACTCTCCCCGCAGCTGGGCATAGGCTTTCCAAAACCCTTAGTCGAAAATATAACGAAACCCGTGACTAGCGCCTGCCCAAAGCACACGCGCGAAGCGCTGCGCGACTGGTCGAAACAGGACAAACCATCAGTAGGCGATCTCGCAGGTCAGTTTCCTGACTGCATGTGCGAGCGAGCTCAAAGGACGGAAGATGGCCACGGGTATGTCTCAGACGATGAGGTCCTGTGGCACTTCGTGACCTCTACGTCTGGCGTGGATGCGAAGAAGCCTGTGCTAAGGCCAAAGGTGCTGGACCGCGTATTTAGCTCCGGCCTGTCGACGGTGCGCTATTGTAGGGTGACGGATCAGGAACTCGATGAAACAGCGCGTGAGCAGTTTGATTACCATTCGGCCAAAAACGAAGAATTTGGTGGGCTTCTTGGGGTATTGTCGTTTACCGCAAGCAAAGTCAGGAGCGTTTCTAGTTCAAACTTGCAGCCATATTGCTGTGTGTTGGACACCCCAACGGAAAGCAAGAAATGCCACGCTGATGTAGTGTTCGCACACGTTGAGGAGAGTGTTGCAGGCAATGATGGCGTGAAAGAATTCCGAACTGCTCAAAGGGTGAAGCTGTTCAATGCCATTGGTGGGTTGAAGGCCTTTATATCAGCAGATGAGATTGATCCGGAGTTCAATCTGTCAAAATACCATCCCAAATGCTATGACGGAGCCCCGGTTCGGTTGCCAGAAAAAAAGAAATAGAACTATGAAATATCTACCGGAAGAGGTTTTTCATTCCGGTTGTGCGGTAGGCGCGAACTGCGTTCATCGTTTCCCCCGTCGCCAATCCCACGGCATGACAAACCGGCCAGCCCAGAGGCCGCGCCTATGGGCGCGGGCCTCGTTCTCGGCTGGGACGTAGTCCTTGGAATACCGGCGGTAGGCTAGGGCATCGCCATTAGACTAGTCGGCGTCGTTGGTCGCCCCTCTAATGGCGACCGGTAACATTGTACGTGAAAGCGGGTGCAATAGGCAATCTATGATCAAAAAATACGCAAAAACGTAAAAAAGCTCTTGCAGCAACATACGTAATAACGTATATATAATCATCGCAAGGGAGATAGAAAACATGGAAGTGAGTTACACTAACGCCGCCTACCGCAGCCTAAAGAAACTGCCCCCGCAGGATCGCAAAGCGCTGATGGAAAAGATCGAAACCTATGCCAAGACGGGCGACGGTGATGTGGTTTTCATGGTCGGCAGCAAAAATAGCTACCGCATTCGCCACGGCAAGTGGCGGGCGATTTTCGAAATGGAAGACGACATTCTGGTTGTCAAAATCGCCAAGCGCGGCGAAATTTACAAGCGAAAGAGGTGACGCAATGACCGAAACAACACTAGGATTTATGACCAACGAAGGCCCCTCGCGCAAGCGGGGAGCCCTCCGGCTTACCAATCTGGCAGGGGACGATCTGGTCGTCTTGACCAAAACGGAATTGGATGAGCTAATCGAAAACGCTAGCGATCTGGCCGACCTGGCGGATTTGGCAGACGAAGGCGCAACCGCGGCCCCACGGCTTGCCAGCGAGGCGGTGGCGGCCATTATGGAGGGGGCGCTCCATCCTCTGACCGCCTGGCGCAACGCCGCCGGCCTGACCCAGGGCGATCTTGCGGCCAAGGCCGGGCTGCGTCCGGCTACGATCAGCGATCTTGAGAACGGCAAGCTTGACCCGCGGCTATCCACGGCTGGGGCTATTGCCGACGCCTTGGGTGTCGAGATTGACGACCTGATCCCCCCGAAGGCTTGAGCCTAACCCCTTGCGGGCTCTTGCGCGGCAGACCTAGGGCGCCTTCGGGCGCCCTTTTTTTATCCACAGCCGCGCCGACTGTCTCACGCCTATTTCTAGGTTCGTG
Organism: Alphaproteobacteria bacterium; assembly: GCA_030428565.1. GTDB lineage: Bacteria > Pseudomonadota > Alphaproteobacteria > UBA7985 > JAUIBT01 > JAUIBT01. Next base: position 1,247 of record JAUIDR010000077.1, on the reverse strand, counting down.
AAATTTTTTTTGACGCATGCCAACCCCTAGGCGCGGACGGGGTTTCGTTTGTAAAACGTGTCAAAATGACGTTGTAAAATATTGCTAGGTTCAGCAAAAAATATCTTGCGAAATCAGCCGATTATCGGCCATTTCCCGTGTGCGGGCCAGAGCTGCGCCGCAAACGCCAATCAGGAGCGTCTTGCAACCGCAGGTTCTTGACAAGATCACGAAAAATCGCGAATTTTCGGCCCGTCCCCTTTATATATATAAACACAATTTGGTTTTTGCCCCCTCATCATCGACAGAGTGGCGGTTGCCGCCGCCGCGTCAGCGAGCGAGCGGCAATACCGCACCCCACTTGCTGACATCGCTGCTCGGTATCGACACCGAGACACAAGAACACAAGTCGTTCTTAATATATAAAGGGCCTGAGGCAGAATTTTATTTTTTGCACCATCGCGGCCTTTCGCGCCAAATCGCAAAGATCATCAACCCGCAGTAGCGGGTTTTTTTATGGCCTTACGGCCCAAAAACCCGCCTGCAGAAACGCGCCTTATTGAGCCAGGAAACGGTAAAAATGAACGTCATCATCCGCGACCTGGATAAGACCCGTATCCACTACGAGGCAGCCTTACATCGCGTCGGAGAGAAGAAGGCCAACAGGGCCTTCGGACGCGCCTTGAATAGCGAAGGCCAGAAGGTGGCCACCAAGGTTAAACGCGCCCTTCGTAAACAGACCGGGGCCAAGCTATCCGAGATCACCCGCGCCCTTCGAATTGAGCGCGCAAGCGTCGGCAACATGCGCTTTATGATCATTGCCAAAGACGACGTGCTAACCTTGAAGCACTTCAATCCTAAACAGTTCAGCTACGGAGTACGGGCTAACCCATGGGGACGATCACAGCGTTTCCCGCACGCCTTCATCGTGACCAAGTTGAACAACAACGTTTACAAAAGGAAAACGAGCAAGCGCTTCCCGATCCGGGTGATGTACGGGCCGTCCATTCCCAAAGAGCTGCTCAAGGACGCATCTAGGCAGGCCTTTGAACAAGCCCAGCCAAACGTTCTGAAGGAAGCAACCCGCCAGCTCGACCTCATGCTTGCGGGCAAGATCAAGTAATGCCCGTCAAGTAGGGACGCGGTGTTTGTCAAGGTAGTTGTCGCTAGCGTTCGATTTTACGCTGCGCGTAGAGCGTGCTCAGCCATGGTTTCGCCGCCGCTAGCTTTTGGGACGAGCGCGGCGGCGCCATGGCCATTTTTACTGT
>JAUIDR010000112.1 GCA_030428565.1 Alphaproteobacteria bacterium | reverse complement strand
GCTTTGACCACCATCGTGGATATCATCGAAGTGACCTGTTCCCGAATGCGCGTCAGAAGAGAACATGTCGAGCTCAAAGTGCGCGCCATACTCAAGACCAGACTTGGTTGAATTTGAATAATCAAAGTTCAAACCAGCATCAACGCTGAAGTCAAGGTCATCAACAGAGCGGACGCCGTTACCCAGATCGTAGTTATCACCATAGTCCGCCTCAAACTCAACGAAACCGCCAACAGTCAGGTCTTGTGCTGCGGCAACGCCTGCAAATGCAACAACAGCAGTTGTCGCCAAAAGTACTTTTTTCATTTGTATCTCCTAAAAAGGGTCCGTTTCACGCAGGCGCTCTAACGTCGCCCGTCGTGGTGATATTGATGGCCGAACGACCGCAGGCCAAATAGATCTAATCGGTCTCAGATGCTTTTTTTTTGCCATATGTGACCTAAATGCCACAATTTCGTTGGAGCTAGCCAAGGCTATTAAAAAGTTTAAGTGATTGTTTTTGATTGTAAATTATGTATTTTAACTGTTTCGCGTGGTTTTTGCACCTCATCTGCTGGTATGCGGATTTGTTTGCCAAATCTTTTCACTAAAGGTTGCACCTTTTACCTGGATGCGCGTCAAGAGAGAGCGGTAGCTTTGTTGGCATTCAATTTGGTAGCCGAAACAGGGGCGCGCAAAGCCCGGTGCGGTGGCATGGCCTCATCGCCCTGGAAGTCGGGCTGATCGTCGATGCCCAGCCAATAGCGCAGCACCTGGTTGCTATGGCCTGGGGCGTAGGGCCAAACGGCCCGCGCGCCCTTGTAGGTGCAGATCCAGGCCCGACCGTTGCCGGAATGGATCTCCTTTTCGAATTTGGCATTGTGGGCGGCGACGATATCGCCCTGCCCGCAGCCTTCCCACAGCTGGCCCCTGGGGCGCTCGGCCTCGCCCTCGGCCTCGATCTCGGCCAGGGTGATGTGGTGGATAGCCAGGGCCTCGGGTCGGATGGGCCCCTTGGGCCGGATAAAGCCGCGCCAGGGGTTGCCTATGGTGTTGGTCTCCAGGTCCAGGTCATAGCGGCCAAGCTCTATCGTCTCGGTCTTGGGGTCTTCGGCCATACCGGTGGTCTCGCAATCCCAGACCCGGACGTTCTTGGGCTGGTTTGGATCACCGAACAAGGGCGCGCTGGTTTCGGTCTGTTGGTTCATTTCTGGTCTCCATTGAACACGATGCTGCGGGTGGTGACCCCCGCCTCGGTCAAAATGCTGTTGGCGATTTCAAACGGGATTTTCCAACCAACGGGTGGCGCGTCTGTTGGATAGACGATCTCGCGGATCCCGGCCTGGACCAGTAGCTTGGCGCAGTCCGGGCAAGGGTGATACGGATAGACATAGAGGCTCGCCCCTTTCAGGCTGGTGCCCTCACGGCAGGCCCAGGCCACCACGTTTGCCTCGGCGTGGACGATGCGGGGATACTTGGTATCTCGGTCATCTAGGCGATCGTCGTCGGCCAGCCCGATTGGAAAGCCGTTGAAGCCCGTGGCCAGCAGGCGGCGGTCCTTGACCGCCACCGCTCCGACCTTCGAGCTGGGGTCTTTGGACCAGCCCGCGATCTGCTCGGCCAAGAGCAAGAAGCGGCTGTCCCAGGTGTTGCTCGGCATATGGCCCGCCTCCTTTTAGAAGGGATCTCTGAGTCAGGCTCGAAGTTTGAGCCGCCGCCGTGGTACTCGCGGCTCTGCTGACCGCGATCGTCGCCGCCACCCCGATTGTCAACGCCGTTGCTGTTCTTGCTATCCAGCAGCAAAATCGTGCCGCCAAACCCGCGCAGCACCACCTCGGTGATCCAGCGGTCATTGCCGTCCCTGTCCTGCCATTTGCGGTTTTCCAGCGTGCCCTCGACCAGGATCTTCGATCCCTTTTTGACGAAGCGCTCGATGACGCCGATCAGGCCCTCGTTGTGGACGGTAATGTTGTGCCATTGGGTGCGCTCGCGCTTCTCGCCGCTGTTCTTGTCCTTCCAGCTTTCGGTCGTCGCCATCGAGAAGTTGCAGGCCCGGCCGCCGTTTTGGAAGCTGCGGACCTCGGGGTCTTTGCCCAGGCGTCCGATGAGGGTTACGCGGTTATACCGCCGTCACTCCAAAATCCGGAAGCTACCGTGTGACATAATGCGGAAGTTGTCCGACACCTTGTCGCGAAACGTTCTCCATTTGCTCGGAAGAGTTTCGCGAAAGAACGTCAAAATTGCA
>JAUIDR010000076.1 GCA_030428565.1 Alphaproteobacteria bacterium | reverse complement strand
CGCGCTACTGGCCCGCCTCCAGCAGCGCGACGCTGCCAGCCAGGCGCTGTTCCAGGGCCGGTCGGGCTTCGCGCTCGCCTTCATCGCTGCCCCAGGTCAGGGTATCAAACGACTCGCAGGTCGGACAGACCGCGTGCCAGGCTTGGTGTTCATCCTGGCAGGCGCTACAGCTCCAGGCGTCTTCGCGCGAATAGAGCGAGGCTTTGGCTTGGAGGGCGTTGATGGCCTCCAGCGATCCGCCTTCGGCTTCGGCCAAACTGGCCAGCGCGCGGAACAGGCGGTGGCTTGGTGCGCGGTTTTCTAGCGGCGCCAGGCTCTCGCGCGCGGCTTCCAGTTCGCCAGCGGCCAATTGCGCGCGACCCAAATCCAGCTTGGACAAGGCGTGATCGGGCCGCAAGTCATGCAAGGCCGTCATGGCGTCCAGGATAGCGCGCGGGCCTTCCGCGCCCAGCGCCTGTAGATAAGCATAGCTGTAGAGCGCGTGCGGTTGGCGCTTCCAAGCGCGTTGCAGCGCTTTGGCCGCCGCTTCGGGACCGTCGCTTTGGCGCAGCAAATCGGCCAGGACCAACTGGCCCGGGGCCAGATCGGGGGCCAACTGGACCGCACGTTGGGCGGCGTTTCGTGCCGTCTTGAGTTCACCGGCAACCAACAGCTCGCGCGCCTGCTGGGCTTGCACAACAGCCAGATAGCGCTGGGCTTGGGGCTTGGCGAGGACGCGGTTGCTGCGGCCTTGGTCGATGATGGTCAGGGTCTCACTCCAATGGCCCTGCGCTGCCTCCAAGCGAAACAGCGTGTCCACCACCCAAAAGGTCTTGGGTCGCAGCTTCAACGCTTCATAGAGCAGCGCCACGGTCTCCGTGCGATCACCGCGCTTCATGGCTTGGGTGATGAGGCCGCGCAGGCCCATGAAAGCGGCTTGCTGATCCTCCAGCATAGCGATGAAGTTCTCATCCGCCTTGTCGCTATTTCCTTCCAGCAAGGCGGTTTGCGCGCTGATCAAGTGGGTTAGCGGCGATTTGGCTAGGTATTTTTGTGCCACTTTGGACTGTTTGGCGGCTTCCTTGGAATCGCCCGCCGCCAAGGCTGACAAGCCCTTGGAAATGGCCTCAAGGCCGCGTCGATGCTTGTTTTCTTCGCGCTGTTTGCGCTGGTTGGCGGGCAGATCGACGAAGGCCTTAACCAGGCGAAAGACCTGGAACAAGATCCAGACCACGATCAACAGCATGAGCGCAGCCAGTCCCGCATTCATGGTAATGCGCGTGCCCATGACCACCATAGACATGTCTTGCGTATTGGCGGTCAGCCATAGCGCCGCCACCACCACAAGGGCCAGTTGGATCAAAAAGAAGATCAAGCGAAGCATGAAAGCGGTTCCTGTTGGCGGTCGGGACTGAGAAGCTAGGTTGAATAGCAGGGTTGGATTGTAGGGGTAGGAAACAGGGCTTAAGGGCAGGAATTGCGAGTAGGATTTGGAAGATTTAAGGCTGGGTTAGCTTTTCTTCCAGGGTCCATGCTTCCAACGCCCAAGCCGCTTCATCGCGCGCGCGGCGTTGGCTCAGAGCCTCGAACCAAGTCTGATAGAGCGGTGAGCGCTGGCTTAGTTCGCTTGGGATACGGGCCAGCTTGTCCCAAACCAGGGCATAATCGGCGCGCCCCTTGCCATCGCTGGCAAGAGCGGCCTTGGCGTCGGCTAGCCATCCCGCCAAGCTCTCTTGTCCCCTGGCATCGACCGGCTCAACGGTGACAAGGCCCTGCATCTTACCCAGCACCGAACCCAGCACGCCTTGATTGGCCGCCGCATCACTGCGGGCCAGCGCCGACAGGTCGCGCCACAAATCGGCAGTCTGACCGGCCAAGGCCTCACGGCTGGCGGCGCGCTGGTTGGCCAGAGCCTCGAGCGGGCTCAAAATGGCGATCAATTTCGGCTTGTCGTGCGCGAGGCCCTGCAGGGCAGACAGTTCCGCGGCAAAACCGTCGGTTTGCTCCAGGGCAGCGCGCAGCCGGGACAAGGCGAGCAAGCGCAGGCCATCGTCGCGGTTCTCGCGATAGGCGGGATCAATCGCCGCACTGAGTTGGGCAAGCTGACCCTCCAGATTTTGTCGCAAACTTTGGGCGCTGGCGGTCAGCTCGGCTTGGCTGCGGTCCAGGGCCGCCAGCTGTTCTTCTAGTCCACCCAGAGTGGCCAGTTGCGCCTTGATGTCGCCAGCAAGGCCATCGACGCGCTCGGTCAAGCGTTGAGATGCTAGGGCCTCGGCGCTGCGATCAGCCTGCAAAGCCGTGGCTGCGTCTTGGGCTTGATTGATCTGTTCGGCCAGCTGGTCCATGCGCCCTTCTAGGCGCGCGATAGTGACCTGGAGTTCTCCCGACAACGCGCCCTCGGGATCGACCAGCCCAGCTAGCTCTGCGGTCTTGGCCAGCGCGTCTTGTGCGATGGCCAGCGCCTGCTGACCTTGTGCACGGCTCTGATCCAACTTGGGCTGAACGGCTTCCAAGCGCAGCGCCAAAGCTTCGGCCTGGCTGGCGATTTGTTGATCCAGCCGCGCGATATCGCTGGTCAAAGCCTTAAGATCGGCGGCTTGTAAAGCACCCTGGTTGCTTTGCTGGTCGCTGGTTCGCGCGAGCGAGGCTTGCAGAGCTGCCAACTGCTGACGATTATCATCTAGGCGCTGACTGATCGAGGTCGGCTGGGCTTCGCCTTGGCTCATGGCCTTCAGGCCCGCCAAACCGCCGAATTCGAAAATGCCCAGCGCCACAAGCGCCGACAACAGACCAACAAACAGCATCAATAACAGCGCATAGATAAGCCCCAGCAAGACGCGGCCAACGCCCGTCTTGCGCGCAGGCGCATCGGCAGAGCCCTTGGCGGGGGACTCAGTTTGATCGTGGGGTGTTTCGGGCAGATCGGACATAGAAGCCTTCTCCTAAGGCAAGATGCACAGAGCCGGGTCAGCAATCCCCCCAACGATTTTAGGGCCGCAATGCGGGCCAGAATCCAGGCCATCGGCCCAAAGACCATGGTCGCGGTCCTGGCCGCAATCAGGCCCGCAATCAGGCCCGCAATTCTGCCGCCAGTCTTCCGCCAGTCATTCCGGCAGCTAAGCCTGCAGCTAAGCCTGCGGTAGGTCCAGCGTCAAACCGGGCAACAGACGATCCAGCTCGACGGCGAGCCCGTCTTCGTTAGGGGTCTGGGCCACGATTATCTTTCGCAAGTCCCAGGCTTCTAGCTCTACTGCAATTGCGGGTGATAGGCAAAGCACTGGCAAGGCTGCGCGCCAATCCGACCCGCCGCTGGCACTGGCCAACCAAGCGCCCAGCCGCCGCGCCAGATCCCGCGAATAGACCAGCATGAGCGCCTGGTCGGGTGCGCTTTGGATCAGTTCGAGGCAGGCGCATAGCCGCGGATCGCTGGCATCCAGTGCCTGGGCGGCATAAATGGGATGCTTGTTCAGTTTTCCGCCGCCAAGCGCCGCCAAACCCGCTGCCAAGGCATTGAAATCATGCGCGACCTGCACTGCACAAAAGTAATGCCACTGCGGCGGTTTAGCCGGCGCTTGGCCACAGCCTAAAGTGCGCAAGGGGCCCTCAATTATCGCGTTTTCCAACGCAGCCGCGGTCGGGGCTTGCAGCGCCGGGCCCTCGAAGCCCAACGCCCGCAGCGCCGCAAGCGCGCGCGCACCGACGCAGTACAAGGGCGCGTCTTTGTCCAAAAGCGCCAATCGGCCCGAGGCGCTCAACGCGCGGACCGCGTTTACACTGGTAAAGAGGTAGGCATGCGCGCCGGATTCCTTGCGCCCCTGAATTTGCCCCTGAATTTGCCCTTGACCAGGCTCTTGACTGGCCCCTCTAGCGGCCCCCCCACCGGACCCCGGCGGTGGGTTCAGCGCCTCATCAAGAAAGGCCAAGGCTTCGGGACGGACGTGCAAGCGGCTCAAAGGCAAGTGACGCGCGGCCAGCTTACGCGGCTGATAATGAGGGGCTGACGCTAGGACCGCGCGACCCAGACGGCTAGACGGCAAGTCAAGCGTCGCGGGGGGCGTTCCTGGGCCCGCTGTTTGGCTAGCCCCTAGATTAACCCCTGGACTAACCCCTGGGCTCGCGGCAAATTGAGCGCGCACAAAATAGAGCGTCAGCGGCGGCCTGCTCACCACGGCTGCCGGTCCCAAGATATGGCCCAAGCTGTGGCCCCTAGCTGCGCCATGTACCCGGATGTTGGTTGAGCGCGGCAAAAAAGGCGGGTCCAGCCTTGCCGCGAAGTTCCAAGCCCACAGCGCGGCCGAGCGCTTCGGGCGCATCGGGACTGCTCATCTGCGCATCGTGTTCGGCCCAAAAGGACTGCCCGCCTTCTGGATCGCCCGCAAAAGCGGTCAACTTGAGCCAACCTGGCTTGGTGGTGGGCCGGGCCCAGCCCGCCATGGGCGTGCGGCAATTACCGTCCAATTCCGCCAAACAGGCGCGCTCGGCGCGAACCTGCTGGTCGGTCTCGGGATCATTTAGCGCCGCCGCTGCCGCCCGGCAGGCCGCATCATCGCTGCGAATCTGTAGAGCAATGGCGCCTTGCGCCATCGCGGGCAAGAAGGTGTGCGGCTCCATAACAACATGGGGCACCTTACTCTCTAAGCCCAGACGCTTCAGACCTGCCAAGGCCAACAGGGTCGCATCGGCTTGACCCTCGGCGAGTTTTCTAAGCCGGGTCTGCACCGAACCGCGGAACAAGCTGACCTTGAGATCGGGGCGCAACGCTTTGACCAGCGCTTGGCGGCGCAGGCTGGCGGTGCCCAGAACCGCGCCTTCGGGCAGGCTATCCAGACCGCCCCCTTGCGCGGTAATCAGCACATCGCGCACGTCCTCGCGCGGTAGGTAGGCCGCCAGTTCCAGGCCATCGGGCATGGCAACGCCGACATCTTTGAGCGAGTGCACCGCGATATCGGCACGACCATCCAACAGCGCAAGCTCCAGCTCCTTCGTGAACAGGCCCTTGCCGCCGATCTCGTTCAAGGGGCGGTCTTGGATTTGATCGCCTTTGGTCGATAAGACCACGATTTCAATGTGGCCCGCGTGAGCCAGATCGGGAAAGGCATCGGCAAGACGCGCTTTGACCTCTTCGGCCTGCGCCAAAGCCAGCGGAGAGCCGCGCGTGCCTAGCTTGAGCGGACGGTCGGCGGAAAAGATGGTCAAAGGCATAGGGGCTCTTGCGGGTTGGTGGGTTATCGGTTTGGCACGCTAGCTTGGCGGCCAAGGTGGCGGCTTTGCCTCCTTTGTAGTGCCCCCGGGCTCGCAAGAAAAGGGATGCAATTGCCGCAAAATGCGAATAGCCATAGAGCCAGGCGCGCTGAAACCCTAGCGCCGCCGTTTTTGTATGTTGCTGCTTCTTGCACCCTATTCTTGCTGGCGCGCCCCGTTTTCCCAGGCGCGCCGTCTGGTCTCATTTGTGGTCTACCAAAGGGATTTTGCCTCATGCCCGCTTTGCTCTCCGTCTCGTCTCGCTTCTTGATCCTCTTGATATTCTGGGGTCTTGCCGCGATTGGCGCGATCGCTCAAGACGCGAACCAAGGATCAAACCAGGCCGACGCGCAAGATACCTCGCAAGCTTCAAGCGATGAAAAATCGCCCGATGCCGAGACAACGCTGGTACAGATCGAAGCACCCGAGCGCAATTTGGTGCTGGTCTCTTGGGGTGGGCGCTACGCGCAGGCCCAACGAGCCGCCTTGATCGAGCCCTTTGCACGCGAACAAGACAGCCTGCGCTTGATGAAATTTAAGGGCAACCTTGAGAGCCTAGATCGCGTCAATGCTGAATGGGACTTGGTGGATTTGGAGTTAGAAGACCTGGAAGAAGCCTGCGCGCTCGGCCAGGTTACAGCCTTAGACCCCAAGCAGCTAGGGCTGCGCGCTGGGGAGTTGATCGCAGGCGCGCTGCACCGTTGCGGGCTAGCCACGCAGGCCTGGAGCTGGAGCTTTTACGCGCCGACCTTAGACGGCACCGCTTCTGGACCGTCGGTCTCGGTCGAAGGCTTCTTGGACCCCGAGCTGATGCGTGGCACCCGCGGCCTCTACCGCCGCCCGGATGGTTTGATGGAAATGCTGATGTTGGCTCAAGGGGTGCCCGCCGATCAGGTCTACGCGGCACTGACCGCGCCCGGCGGTCCGCAAAAGGCAATGGCTGTGCTGGAACCGCTGAAAGCCGATCTGCGTTGGTATCACGCCAATCGCGATCTGGAGACCGCCATAAGTTCGGGTGAGGTGGACTTTGCCTTCGGCTACACCGCCGCCCTACAGCGCGCTGCCAGCCAGCGAGACCAAGCCCAACCGGTCCTGGCCCTCGCGCGGGCGCCCATCGTCTACGGTTTGGATTACTGGGCCATTCGCGCCGACAGCCCCAACCAGGAAGCCGCCTATGCCTTCTTGCGCCACGCCCTGACGCCCGCAGCAGGCGCCGCTTTCGCCGAAGAGCTGGCCTATGTGCCGACGCGCGTGCAGGCCTACGCGGGTATCCGCGGCTTGCCCGACGTGCCCAAGGCCGAGCAAAGCCTGGTCTTTGACCGCCTGTGGTGGCAGAGCCCAGCGGGCCTTGCCGCTATTGACGCTTTTGAAGCTTGGATTGAATAATCGGTGCGCGCCGACAAGCTGCGCGATTGGCGTGTCTTGTGATCACCGGCACTAACCAACCCCGGCACTAACCAACGTAGGTACTAGCCAAGTTAGGTACTGTTTTGAGTCAGCCAGACGCCTCTTCTGAACCCAACCCGGCCCGTCGGGTCTTTCTTTCAAAACCCCACATGGGCGGCAGCGAACGCGGCCTGGTGGATGAGGTTTTTGAAGCCAACATGGTTGCGCCCGTCGGTCCCGCCGTGGATCGCTTTGAACGCGAGCTGGAAGCCTACACCGGGATCGCGCACGCAGCAGCGCTATCATCGGGCAGCACGGCTTTGCATCTGGCCTGCATCTTGGCGGGCGTTGAGGCGGGCGACGAAGTCTGGGGCCCCAGTTTGACCTTCATGGGCGGGGTATCCGGCCTGGTGATGCGCGGCGCGATCCCAGTCTTTTTCGATTGTGCGCCTGAGAGCTGGGGGCTCGACCCCAGCTTGCTGGAGGCCGAGCTGTCAGCCGCCAAGCGCGGCAAGCGCCTGCCCAAGCTCGTCATCGCCACCGATCTTTACGGCCAGTCGTGCGATTTGGATGCCTTACTAGATGTCACCAGCGCCCATGGCGTGCCGCTTGTAACCGACAGCGCCGAAGCCCTTGGCACGCTCTACAAAGGGCGTCACGCAGGCAAGGGGGCGTTAATGGCCGCCCTTTCGTTCAACGGCAACAAGATTATCACGACCTCGGGCGGTGGCGCGCTGTTGAGCGACGACGGCGACTTGATCGCCCGCGCTCGCTTTTTGGCCACCCAAGCGCGCGACCCAGCGCCCCACTACCAGCACACAACGCTGGGCTATAACTACCGCTTGTCGGGGGTCTGCGCGGCGATCGGCTCCGGGCAAATGCAGGTCTTGGAGCAACGCGTAGAGCAGCGCCGCCAGCTCTACCACGCCTACAAGAGCGTGCTGGCTGACGCCCCTGTTCGCTTCCTTCTCGATCAGCCCGACAGTCGAGAAACCCACTGGCTAAGCGTGGCGTTTTTGGATCGTCACGGACCCGAGACCCTTCGTCTTGCTCTGGAACAAGACAATATCGAAGCGCGGCCGGTCTGGAAGCCCATGCACTTGCAGCCCTTGTTCAAGGAGGCTCGCTTTGTGGCGCGCTGGCGAGAGCCCGACACCAATCGCGCGGTCTGCGAGACCTATTTTGATCGCGGGATATGCCTGCCGTCTTGCAGCCAACTTGTCGCCGAGGAAGCCGAAGATTTTGAGCGCGTCGCCGATGCTCTTTCCCGTTTTTTTTAAGCGTAACAGGTTTCTATTTATTAATTGTTTTTCGCACCATAAAACCAAAGCTAGTAAAGGCAACAAGTGTTAGTGATAAGGCAGCAACCATTGTTTTATCCTCCACGAGAACCAGCAACAGAGCAGTCATTATCACAGTATTGCAAACAAGATTACCTATGTTGTCCGGTTTATGAAACATCGCCATAGCATGCCAAAACGACAATATAACAATTACAATATTTTCATCGTACGCCATAATTAACCCCATATTGCTTCAATCGCACCGATGCTGATTTAGTTTTTTATATTATATATGTAATTTACAGCTAACAATAATACATATGGAGTAATCATCAATAACACTATCAAATCTCGAAATATCGCTGCATACAAAAGTGATATAGCCAACGATGCTGCAACCGCTGTCTGAGTCGAAATGGGTGGCAAGCTTGTCTGAACCCCAATGGCAGCGCACAAAAACAGCGCTATATAGTAATAGGTGTCGTCCACGGTTTTCCTCCCATTTCGAAACCAGGCAATTGTAGTTATTTTCTATTTGCTAGCTTGACATGCTGCAAATGCAATGGCTGCGGCGGCAGCAGCAGCCCGAGGATCGCGCGAACGTGCAAGTTCACCAGAAAACGTTATGGCCGCAACGCGCTGACAAGGTCCGGGTCCCCAATATTCTCCAGGCGCAGAATTGTCAGCGGCTGTCGCCGGTGTTGGACCACCGTCCGGATAGCCTGGTCCAGGTCTCACATACCCCACATTGAACCGAGATCGGCGGCGAGAACCTGCAGAAACATTGGTTGCATCGCTTCCATTGGCGATCCCATTGCCCGGAAGCGCCCTAGGCCATGGAGAGGCTGTCGATGCTGGCTGGGGCTCATCAAGAAGGATGCGCGATAACGCCCGACCGGAAAAGTATGTACGTTGCGGGCTTGTCCCGGTTCTAGGGCTTTGGCCAAAGGTCTGTGTTTCATTTTTGCTGAAATTCATGCCAGTTTGGCTAACCATGATAGGCTCCTATCTGTTGTTTCGGCAGTCGCCGAATTAATCGTTCATTATTTGTTCTACCAACGGAAACAAGGATCGTCAAGCTTGCTATGCAATTTAGACGATTTAAAAATTTACTCGCCACTCGTAATAGAGTAGTGCGAAGTTCGTTTCTCTAGCCAAAGCGAAGCCAAACCTACGGCAGCTCTGGCGGGGTCGCAGTCGAGCGCTCTAAAATCTGATCGGGCCAGATTTGCAGCGAGGTGATTTGCAGACGCTGACGCTCCAGCACCTTGAAAGTAAAACCGTGGAAATTGAAGACCTGACCGACGTCGGGAATGAGCCGGGCTTCATACAAGACCAGGCCCGCGACAGTACTGGCGTCGTCATCCGGCAGGTTCCAATCGAACTGGCGATTAAGGTCGCGGATGGTAACGCTGCCCTCGACGACAAAGGAGCCGTCCCCCACTTCGGTGACACCCGCAGCCTTGATAACGTCGGTCTCATCGTCGATGTCGCCGACAATTTCCTCCAAGATGTCTTCCAAGGTGATGATGCCTTCTAGGCCGCCGTATTCATCCACCACCACGGCAAAGTGGGCGCGCTGCTTGCGGAAATTTTGCAATTGGTCGGTCAGCGACGTGCTGGAGGGAATGAACCAGGGCTCGGCCGCCAAGGCTCTGATATCCAGTTTTTCCGCATCGCCTTGCTGGGCCCGCAACGCGCGCAACAGCTCTTTGGCGTGCAAGATGCCAACGATATTATCGGGGTCGCTCGAAAACAGCGGCAGGCGCGTATAGGGACTATCGACAACCTGAGTGACGATGTCTTGCGGGCTCTCGTCTATGTCGATCATGGCCACGTTGCGCCGGTGGGTCATGACCTCTTCGACCGCCACATCCGACAAGTCCAGGATCGAGCGCAGCATGTCGCGCGCCTCGCGGGCTTCTTCGTCTTCGGCGTCGGTGTGCAGTTCAATCGCCCCGCGCAGCTCTTCTTCGGCTTCGTCGCGACGCGCATCGGGATCGGGCCGATCTCCCGCCGCCCAGAGGGCAAACTGCACCACAGCTTGGATAGCGCGCACCACCGGCCGCGTCACCAGAATCAGCCAGACCACAAACCCGGCCACCCGTAGCGCCACCTTGTCCGCGTGGCGGATGGCATAGGTCTTGGGCAAGACCTCAGCAAAGATCACCACCAACAGCGTCATGATTAGCGTTGCCAGCAACACACCCGCCTCGCCGACCAAAGCGATGAACAAGGAAGTCGCCAAGGCCGATGCCAGAATGTTGACCAAATTGTTGGCCAGCAAGATCGCACCGATCAGTGCCTCAGGATCCTGCAACAGGCCATTGGCACGCTTGGCCGCCGCATCGCCTTGCCGCTCCAACTGGTGCAGGCGCGCACGCGATGCCCCGGTTAGCGCTGTCTCAGAACCGGAAAAAAAGGCCGACAGCGCAATCAGAACGGCGACAACAAGGCAAAGCAAGATCAAGGTCAGCATGGCAGCTCCGTTCGTATTAGGGCCAGCGCGGCGGCAACCGCCACACTAGTCGGCGGGACATCCCGCGGCAATCAGAGACTGGGTCAAGGTGTCCAGCGGCACGTCGCGCGACTGAAAGGATTGGCCCAACGCCCGGCTCAAAATAAAGGTCATCTGCCCGGCGCTGGCCTTCTTGTCCTTGCGCATATGCAAGATCATGCGCGGCACGCTTGGGGCTTGATTGCTCGGAAATGCAGGGCTGGTCGGCAGACCGGTCTTGGCGATAAAGCCCTGCACTCGCGCCACGTCTTGCCCCGATATCAAGCCCAAGCGCGCCGATAGCTCGTGCGCCATCACCATGCCAATCGCTACGGCCTCACCGTGCAGCAAACGCCCATCATAGCCCGCTTCAGCCTCCAAGGCGTGGGCGAAGGTATGGCCCAAATTCAACAAGGCGCGGCGACCTTTTTCGGTCTCGTCGGCGGCCACTGTCTCAGCCTTGGCTCGGCAAGAGCGATAAATCGCGTGGGTCAGCGCCTGCGGATCACGCGCCAGGACGCGGGCGAAATTGGCCTCCAACCAGTCATAGAAATCCGGTTGGTCGATGAGACCGTACTTAATGACCTCCGCAAATCCCGCGCGCAGTTCGCGATCGCTCAGGGTGTTGAGCAGGTCAATGTCGATCACCACAGCCTTTGGCTGGTGGAAGGCGCCGATTAGGTTCTTGCCATGCGGCGAGTTGATCCCAGTCTTGCCACCGACCGACGAATCGACCTGCGCCAGCAGACTGGTCGGCACCTGCACGAAGTCCAGCCCCCTCAGCAAGCTGGCCGCCACATAGCCCGCCAAGTCGCCGACCACGCCACCGCCCAGCGCTACGATCAAATCGCTGCGCTCCATGCCGAAGGCAAGCGCTTGATCGCAGACCTGGGCAAAGCAGGCGTAGGACTTGCTGGCCTCACCCGCAGGTACGGCGATCCAGCCGACCTCAAGGCCCGCGTCGCACAACTGGCGCTCCAGATCCTCGCGATAGAGGCCCGAGACCGCGGTATCGCTGATCACCAACACGCGTTGACGCTTTAAGAAGGGCTGCAGAAATTCGCCAAGCCGCGCCAGCAGGCCCGAGCCAATGTGGATGTCATAGGCGCGTTCGCCCAGACCAACGCTTAAGCTTTTCACGACAGCTTCTCCTCTAATTGGTTGGTCTTTTGCTGCTGGCCACGGGCGGCCTGCCGGTCTTTGCCTTGCCGGTCTTTGCCTTGCCGGTCTTTGCTTTGCCTGTTTTTGTGCTGCCGATCTTTGTGAGTCCAGTGCTGGGGTTCGCGCGCGCCCGTGTCGCGCTCTTGGCTGTCCAAAAAGGCCGACAGACGCTTGAGCGCGATGGCCGCGGCCACGTCC
>JAUIDR010000075.1 GCA_030428565.1 Alphaproteobacteria bacterium | reverse complement strand
TGCCCCGCGGCGGCAAGAGCCTGACCGGCCCCTCGATCCGCCTGGCCGAGATCGTGGTCGCCGAGTTTGGCAACTGCCGCGTTGGCGCGCGGGTGGTCCACGTTGATCGCTTCGAAGGCTACCTGGAGGCCGAGGCGGTTTTCCATGATCTAGAGAAAAACACCGCCAGCCAGGCGCGTGTTCGCCGCTCGATCAAAGACCGGCAAGGGCGCGTCTTCAAAGACGACATGGTCGCCGTTGCTGGGCAGGCTGCCTGCTCGATTGCCAAGCGAAACGCGGTCCTTGCTGGCGTGCCCAAGGCTCTGTGGATGCCCGCCTATGAGGCGGCTCTACAAGTCATCAAGGGGGACGCCAAGACCTTGACCGAGCGCCGCGAAGGCGCGTTGCGCGCCTTGGGCGCCTTTGGGGTTACCCCCGACATGATTTGCGGTGCCCTGGAGATCGGCGGGCCTCTGGATATCAGCCTCGACCACATGCCGACGCTTCTGGCCTGGCACAAGGCACTCAAGGACGGGGAAGGTACCGTAGAGAGCCTGTTCCCGGCTCCGGCAGGGGCCAAGAGCGACGACCAGGCCGCACAGAAGAAGGGCACCAACGCCAAGCTGGACGAGATCGCCAAGGAAGGCCAGGCGGCCGCCAAGCCTTCCTCCGAAGCGGGCACGGCCGAGCAGGGGGAACAGCCCCTGCCCGATCCTGAGGACGAACCCGCTCCGAGCCCAGAGGCGCTAAAGGCGGCCCACCAGAAGGGCGCAGAGGACCGCCGTAAGGGCCTCAAGAAGGAGGCCTGCCCGCCCGCATATCGCGACAGCCAACAGCTCTTTGACGCCTGGAACGAGGGCTGGGAGATGGCGGCCTAAGCCCTAAACGCAAAAAACGCCCCCCGCCGGAATGGCGAGGGGCATACAAAAAGGACTTCTTCAATGGACAAACTGTTCGACGCGCTGGCCACCCTGATCAGCATCGCAATCGGCGCCTTGGCCAAGGGAGACACCATCATCTTGCTTGCTGTAAGGCCATTATTCCCACCCGCTTACCCTCGATCAACAACGACACCTTAAAACTGAGCACCAAACCATGAGCCGAACACCCGCTCGTTTGACGCAGGCAGACATCGCCCGTGCCTTGCGCGCGGTCGATCAGACCGGCGGCGGAAAAGAAGTTGTCATAGAGCCCGACGGGCGCATTCGTATCGTGCCTGGCCAGAGCAAAGCGCAAGCCGATTCAGCCAAGCAAAACAAGCAGGTATGCCAAGTTGACTTATGCGAAGACATCCGCCTGTGATGCCCCTATGCCCAAGAAAATACCACCCTATGTTTCGAAGGAGCAGAGCCGGCACGGCCAGGTCCGCTACTATTTTCGTCGCAAGCACGGCAAGCGCGTGCGGCTGCCGGACCTCTACGACACGGCGTTCGATGACGCCTACATGGCAGCGCTCAGAGGGGACGGCAAAGAAACCGGTGCCTCGGTCGCGGCATCCGATCCACGCTCCCTGGAATGGCTCATTCGCCAATATCGGCAGTCTTCGACCTATGTCGCACTTGCCCCCCTCACCAAGAAGCAGCGTGACCATGTTCTCGGCCAAGTAATTGACAGCTCCGGCTCGGTCCCTTTTCGATCAATTACAAAGAAACATATTGCCGATGGCCGCGACCGCAGGGCCAAGACTCCTTCCCAAGCGCGGAACTTCCTAAAGACGCTCAGTGGTCTTTTTAAGTGGGCTCTCGAACTGGACTACATCGAGATTGACCCCACCGCTGGGGTGTCACGACCCAAGCCTCCCAACAAAGACGGATACCCGGCATGGACCGAAGAGGACGTTGAGCTCTATGAGGCCCGCTGGCCCCTCGGCACGAACGAAAGGGTCTGGTTTGATGTTCTGCTCTACACCGGCCTTCGCCGGGGAGATGCCGTCATTCTGGGGCGGCAACATATCAAGAATGGCATCATAACGATCAGAGCCGCAAAGACCGACACTGAGGTCAACATCCCTGTCGCGCGCGCCCTCCAGGCATCCATAGACGCAGGCCCAATAGGAGATCTCCATCTGATCATAGGCAAGGGCGGCAAGCCTTTGCGCCACGCGAGCTTTGGGAACCTATTTCGCCAGGCATGCAATGCGGCGGGGGTAACCAAGTCCGCGCACGGGATTCGCAAGATTGCAGCGGTAAGGGCGGCCGAATCGGGCGCGTCGGTTGCGCAACTTGAGGCCATGTTTGGCTGGACCGGAGGGCGCATGGCTGCGCTCTATACGCGCTCTGTGAACCGGCGTAAATTGGCGTTGGAAGGGTGGGCAGAAACCCAAAACCAAAGGACCTGATCGCCCGCACCTTTGATTGGGCCGCCCGCACCCTATTTTTTATATAGCAATTTCAAATGCTTACGACGCCAAAATTGGCGTTTGGTAGCCCCGGCCGGACTTGAACCGGCACGTCCATAAGGACAACGGATTTTAAATCCGCAGCGTCTACCGATTCCGCCACGGGGCCTTAGCGTCCAGCGCTGGGTTTAGGGCCTGCCACACGTTTTATCAAGGAAAACAGCGCGGTCCCGACCAAGATCGCCACAACAATTCGCACAATATGATGGGAGGACACGAAAACAGGCTCGACGTGCAAGGAGACTGCCAGCAGGGTCATTTCAGCCAGCCCGCCCGGCACGAAGGCCAAAAACAATACCGCCCAGGGCTGATGCGAGGCCACCCCGACCACGCCAGCAAAGATCGCCGCCAGCACCACCGCAAACAAGGACAGCGCCATTGAACGCTGAAAATTGGCGGCGAAGCGACTAAGAACGCTGGCGTCAAAGCGCTGGCCAAGCCCCGCGCCCAAGACGATTTGGGTCAGCACCAACAACCAGAACGGCGGCGCCGCTTGCGCCCAACCCAAGGCGTAGACCAAGCATGCCAGGATCATTGGAGCCAAGAAACCCCCGGCAGGGATTCTCAAACGCAGGCCGATTGCCGGGGCAATCAATATCAAGAAGAGATACCACAACCAATCGCTCCAGAGCCGTGGTTCGCCCAGAACCGCCGCGCTGGCGCCGCGCCCGCTGGTATCGACAAAAAAGCTGAAGGCCAGTGGAATGGCGACGATCATGGATATGACCCGCAACAGGTGCAACAGCGCGATCGCCGGGGCATCCCCGCCTTCTTGCTCGCCATAAATCGACATCTCCATTAAGCCGCCGGGAATGGCCGCGTACCAAGAGGTCGCCAGGTCGGTTCGAAAGCCTAGGTAGAGCAGCAAAAAGCCGCCGAACGAGCTGAGCGGCACCAGCACCAGCATGGCGACGACCGACGGCCACCAATGCCAAAGGGTCTGCGCCAGCTCTGGCGTAAAGCCCGCGCCCATAAATAAGGCCAAAACGGCCACGAAACGACGGCGCAGCTTTTGTATCGGCAGGGTCCGTCCACCAAGTATCTGAAAAACGGCGATAAATGCTAGCGGACCCAGTACGTTCGCCAAAGGCCAGGCCAGATAGTTTGATACCAAAGCCCCCAGAACCGCGACCAGCACAAGCGTAAGAGCGCCAAAGGCGCGACTCGGACCCAGAGCCTGAAGCACCACCTGCAGAAGAGTCACAACGCGCCCCTATTCACCTCAAATTGCAAAAAATTTCCACAGACCGCCCCAAAATGCACGCAACCAGCGGTTGAAATAGGCAAAACGGAAGCGGCGTTGTGAAAGGCTTGAGACCACGGCCACATTGCTGTCCATGTTTTACATATTTCGATTGAATGGCTGATACCCCAGCCCCGTCGGTCAGACTAGCGTTCGCTCGTCGCTTTGCAAAGCTGCAATGCCAAGCAAAGCGCAAGCCAGCGATCACGAACTGTCTGTATGGTCATTTGTATAAAGGACGCTTTGATATGCCCTCGGCAAAGCATTTTAAGATCGCTCTCTTGGCTAGCGCACTGGCCCTGCCCCTGGTGGCAGCCAGCCCCTATGCGCCGCAAGCAGTGTCGCTCGGCCTTGCGCAAGGCGGCGAAGACGCAAATCTGACCGCCCAAACGCCGCCCAGCCAATTGCGTGGCCTGTCGAACTTGCTGCTGCCTTTGGCCGACAAGCGCGCTTATTCCGATCTTGAGCTTTACAATATCGCGACCAACAACCCGGCGCTGGGCACCTTGGATTTTGTGCTGCGCCTCATGCGCGCGGAAATCTATGCCCGCAAAGGCCAGCGCTTCAATGATCCGCGCCTGGCCAACTACTTCAACAGCCAGAGCTGGTATTCGGCCAAGTCCGGTAGCGTGTCCTTGTCGGCGACAGAGCTGAGCAACGTCACCACCATCCAAAAGATGGAAGGCCAGTTGGCCAAGGATGGCGCCATCACCTTGGGTGACGACCAGTCCGATAAAGTCGTCGCGTCGGTTCCCCCGGTGCAGGCCCTGCCGCCCGAGGCCGGCGCGCCGCCCGCTGACCTGCCGCCGATCGCCGCGAGCCAACAGGCTCTAGCCCCGGTCGCGGGTGCCAATATTCCGCCCTCGCAACTCGCGCAGGCCAATGCGCAGCTTGAGCAGCAAATCGCAGCCTCGCGCAAGGTGGTCGAGCTGCCCCGCGGTCCCATGCCAGAAATCCCGACGGCTGAAGAAATCGCCCAATCGCAACAGCAGACCGAGCCGGTCGTGCAAGATCCCAAAGCGCTGCAGGCCGTGCTGGCACCTGAAGGACCGCTAGTCCAACCCGCAGGCACGGTTGTCTCTGGCCCCCATATCGCGCCGCCACCGGGCGTTGTCGATGCCTCTTTGCTGGCGCAGCATATCCCGGCTGGCCCAGCACAGGATTCGGCCAAGCTGCAAGTTGACGGCGATGAGCACCCCGAAGCGCCGGTCTTCACCGCTGCAGACGTCCAAAAGAACATTGCCATGTCAGCATTGGGCTACTCGCTGCCCTCTGCCACCAACGCCAAAGACGCCAAGGCCGCGCAAAACAGCGTCTTCGGTCAGTCGGCGACCGCTTATGCTACGCCACAACTCCCGGCGCCAATTATGGGCGCACTGCCTTACCCAACGGCTATGATGCCCGGAATGGTGCCTGGGATGCTACCCGGCATGGTGCCCATGCAGGCGATGACCGGCTTGTCGGCGGGCGCCTACTACGCACAGAACTCACTGCCAGGCTATAATCCTTACGGCACCGTTGCCTTTGGTAATACGCTGATTGTGCCAGAAAAGACCGGCGCCTCAGCACCGAAGGCCAGCGCTGGCCAGGCGGGTAGCGGCTCCGCAGGCGTGACCCCCGCGCCGCAAGTGACCCAGACCAGCGAGACTACGACCCGCAGCGTCACCGTCTCTGGTGGCTCGTCGAGCATGATTTTGCCCCAGTCCAGCCAACGCGTCTTGAGCGAGGCTGAGATTTTGGCGGCGGCGGATCAACGCGGCGATCTTGGCAACCGCTTGGCCGTGCTGCGTCTGGCGCGTAACGAGATTTTCGCCCGCCAGGGTCGCCCGTTCCGCTCACCCCAATTGCAGGACTATTTCCACGCCCAAGATTGGTATCGCGCGGGCCGAGCGCCGGTAACGCTCAGCAGCGTTGAAAAGCGCAATGTCGGCATCATTTTGGGGCTGGAGCGCCGCAATTCTGGTGATCGCGTCTACCGCGAGGACGGCGTGCAGGTCACAACGACCACGACCACCACGACCACCCGAACCAATGGCGCAGGCAGCGGTGCTGGGGTTGCAGCAGTGCCGAGCGGCGCCCTGTCGGCAATCCCCAGCGCGCCGCAAGCGACTGCGCCCAACGCACCGCAGGCCGCCAACACCAGCAACATGACCAATACCTTTATTGGCACCATCAACGCGACGCCGACGGGTGCGACGGCGGGATCTTTGAACCCCGCTCAATATTCGCGCCTGGATCAGCCTACCACGGCGCCCGTCTTCACGCCGGGACTGCCGCCAGCCAGCTATACGCCGCTCCAACCCGCTGGCGTCCAACCGGCGAGCTACGCGCCCAACACCTCCGACCTCGTTAGGGCCGTGTCAGGCAGCAACGAACCACAGCGCATGTTCCGCCAATCCGGCTCGGTCAAAAGCGCGGGCGCGGCCCTGCTGGGCGAAGTCAGCGGCTCCGCCTTCTTGCTGGATGACGCGGATCAGCGGCGCTGGTCAGAAGCGGAAATCCTGGCGCGTGTTGAGGCCAATGCCCACCTGGGCAGCCCGCAAGCAGTGCTGCGCCTCATGCGCAATGAGATCTTCGCGCGCAGCGGCTACCGCTTTAGCCAGCCCGATCTGAAGGCTTACTTCAATCAACAGTCCTGGTACGTAGCGCGCCATCGTTCGGTCGCCCTAAGTCCCGTGGCAGAGGCCAATGTGAGTTTGCTGCAAGCGCTGGAAACGGCCGCCAAAAAGCAAGTCTCGGCCAGCGTTCACATAAAGCCAGATCTTGGCGATGAGGGCGCTGCCAATGTGCAGACCGCCCAGGTCATCAACGGCCCGCTGCCCACGGCGCCGGTGCCCCCCATGCCAGGCATGATGATGCAACCCATGCCCATGATGCCCAGCCCCGTAATGCCAGCGCCCATGATGGGGGCCCAGCAAGGCTACCTACAGCCCGGGGTCGCGCAACAGGGCTATCCCCAGCAAGGCTATCCCCAGCAAGGCTATCCCCAGCAAGGCTATCCCCAGCAAGGCTATCCCCAGCAGGGCTATCCCCAGCAGGGCTATGGCCTGCCAGCCATGCCACAACAGATGCCACAAATGGGCACTTACCGTTACTCCCTGCCGCAACCCATGGATATCAATCCGCAGGCGCTCTATCCGCTAAACCAAGCGGTTCCCGGTGCAAATGAGCCCCGAGTCGCCGTTGCAGGCAAGGCGGGCACCTCTGCATTGTACCGTGCGGCCGCCCCTCAAAATGGGGGTACAGGCTTTTTCTTAATGCCGGAGAGCCAGTCGCGCCTAGTAAGCGCGCCGGAGCTGCTGGCCGTTGCGGAAAGTTTTTCCCATTTAGGCAGTGTTGGCGAGGTTTTGCGCCTTATCCGCGCTGAAATCTACGCCCGCTATGGCTTCACTTTCCAGCAAGGCGATTTGGCCGCATACTTCGCTCAACAGCCCTGGTATCGCTCGCAGAACACGATTTTCAGTCTAACGCCGGTTGAAGAACATAATTATAATTTGATCGAAGCACTTGAAAGACGCGTTGGAATCTAGGATGATGCTGCTCACCGGCGAAAACGCCCGGATTTTGAAGAGCCGCCCACAAGAAGGATAAGCGCTCTTCTCGGCTTTGTAGAGTGAGCCTGTAAGCAATCGATTGCCCTGTTCGCCTTTTGGCGGGCAGGGTTTTTCTTTGCCTTGCTCGATCCAACCGGCTCTCGGCGACGAGGCACACCGTCACTCGGGCAACCACATGCGTTTGCTTGTGCCCATGCCCTGCCTTTCAGGCTCTCCCTTCAAGCCCGATCTTTAGGCAGCTAAACGAACTGGCCGACAGCTTTGCTCTCAAACAGCCGCTGCCAACCTGGCACTATGGCAATTCAAGCCAGCCTTTACGACAGCCAGCCATTACGACAGCCGGAAATCCACGACCATCAAGCCTTCAAGCCCTCCCTGACAAGCAGCCACCAGGCGCGCGCCCACCGCCTTGTGATCCGGGTGTTCCAAATAGGCATCGCGGCTTGCTTCGTCGATAAAATCAAACCAGAAGAAATCGTAGAAGCCGTGCACGACTGGCGTCTCAGGGCTGATATTGTTGCGCACCTGAAAATCGAGGATGCCCGGCGCCACTGCTTTCAGGGCCTCAAGGTCGCGGTACAGCGTCTGCTTATCATCCCTGCTCAGGCTGTCTTGGAAGTTCAAGAACACCATGTGGCGAATCACACCTGCTTCCATCGAAGGCTCCTCGGCTAGAGTTGCGTGTCATGGGCCCCAGCTTGTGGGCCAACCTGGCGCGCGTTTTGTCGTCCAACACCGCCCGCAAGCGAGCCGTCGCCCACGGGGCGCCTAGTGCCAAAACCAGAGGCACCTAGTGCCAAAACCAGAGGCACCTAGTGCCAAAACCAGAGGCACCTAGTGCCAAAACCAGAGGCACCTAGTGACAAAACCAGAGGCGCCTAGTGCCAAAACCACAACAGCGGCAGGACAACATAAAACAGCCCTGCCAAGGCGACCAGCCCTCTTTGCCACCAGCGACGATATCGGCGCGCTAGCAGCACGCAAAAACCGAGCCCCATGACTAGTTCGATGGGGCGCCACCAGTTGGCGTGATGGCGGTCATCCCAATAAGAGATCGGGCTCTCAAACCGAAAGTCGCTGAAGGGATAAAAATGCATGTGCCCGTCGTGGTGATGTAACAAAAGATCGGTCACGCAATGCAGCAAGGCCGCCAAAGCAAGGCCCCAAATCCAGGGGCGCTTCAGCGCGAGGCCCAAGGCAAAAATCGCCGCGTAGATGGGGATCGAGTTGACCCAGCCCATGGGAATTTGCAGTTCATCGCGCCAATAATAATCGCGCCACATCTCTTGGCGGCTCCAGTCCATGATCCGTGCCACCAGCACAAATATGTACATCGGCAAATCGGGCAGCGCCGCGCCAACCAGCGCTGCCGGCGCCAGCGCCTTACCGCGAAACGGTAGGATCGCAGCCGAACCCATTAACAGGTGCGTTTGTGTCATCATTGGTCTTGCCCCCCCGGTCGATTCCCGGCTTTCTGCCCGGTCGCAGATTGTTGCCCCAGCATGGTTCCAGTTTAGGGCCCTGCTCTGCAAAAGCTCCGCAAGACTTCGTGAGGCCTGCCCTTTTTCCTTCAAGACCGAGGCCATCTTGTCAACGATTGCGCCGCTTGTCGGTTGTGCGTCTGCACAGGGCCCTTTATAGCATGTCCAACGCTCCCAGCGCTGGGCGGCAGTTGACACAATCAGGAGGCGTCTGTGACCCTTGCCCCAATCCACATTATCGGCGGCGGTATGGCTGGCAGTGAAGCCGCTTGGCAGTGCGTCCAACAGGGCGTGCCGGTCGTGCTGCACGAGATGCGCCCCAAGGTGAAGACCTTTGCCCACACAAGCGACGGTCTGGCCGAGCTGGTCTGCTCCAACTCGTTTCGCTCCGACGATGCCACGGCGAGCGCGGTCGGCCTGCTGCACGAAGAAATGCGCCGCTGCAGCTCTTTGATCTTGAGCAAAGGCGACGACCACCGCCTGCCAGCGGGCGGTGCGCTGGCGGTTGACCGGGACGCCTTCAGCCAGGCCGTAACCCAGAGCTTGAGCGCACACCCGCTGGTCACGCTCGCGCGCGAAGAAATCAGCGATCTGGCTCAGATCGACAGCGAGAGCATCATCATTGCCAGCGGCCCTTTGACATCTGAAGCTCTGACACAGGCCATTTTGGCGGCGACCCAAGAAGAAAGCCTAGCCTTCTTCGATGCTATCGCGCCCATCATCCATACCGATTCCATCGATTTTTCAAAGGCCTGGTTCCAGTCGCGCTATGACAAGGGCACCGGCAAGGACTACATCAACCTGCCCATGGATCGCGACCAATACGAAGCTTTCATTGACGATCTGCTCGTCGAGCCCAAGACCGAATTCAAGGACTGGGAGAAAGATACGCCCTATTTCGAAGGCTGCCTACCGATCGAGGTCATGGCTGAGCGCGGGCGTGAGACCCTGCGCTATGGTCCAATGAAGCCGGTCGGTCTGACCAATCCGCACAACCCGGAGGTCAAGCCCTATGCTGTGGTGCAGCTGCGCCAAGACAACGCCTTGGGCACGCTGTTCAATATGGTCGGCTTCCAGACCAAGCTAAAATACGGTGCGCAAAAAGAGGTGTTCCGCAAAATTCCCGGTTTGGAAGAAGCCGAATTCGCACGTCTGGGCGGGATCCACCGCAATACTTTCATCAATTCGCCGCGTCTTTTGGACCCCGAACTGCGCCTCAAGAGCGACCCGCGCATTCGCTTTGCCGGGCAGATTACCGGCGTTGAGGGCTACGTTGAGAGCGCGGCTTGTGGCCTAATGGCTGGGCGATTTGCAGCGGCCCAACGCCTGAACCAAGCCTGGCAGCGCCCGCCCGCGACGACCGCTCTCGGTGCCCTGTTGGACCACGTCACGATCAATGCCGACCAAGACAGCTTCCAACCGATGAATATCAATTTCGGCTTGATGCCCGACATTACCAGCGATCCCGATTTCCCGCCGCCAAAGGGCAAACGCAAATTGAAAGGCGCGGATCGTAAAGCCGCCTATTGCCAGCGCGCCTTGCGTGATTTGGACGCCTGGCGGGCGGCCCAGGTCTAGAGCGTCGAGCGCCGGCGTTGCAACGGCCCATCCGTTCTAGCTGATTGATTTTAACGCAGGTCCATGCTCACTCGTGTTGCCACTCGTTCGCGGCTTGCGCTAGGCGCCCGGGCCGGAGTATGGCGCTCCTTGCGATGGCCTTGCCATCGCCTTGCTCGACGGTAGAAAGTGCACCAGCACCAACAACAACAGCAGCCCATGCGTCAGCAATGCCGTCGTTAGGTCGGTCGAAACGGCAATTTTTGGGATCACACCCAGGCTGATGACCGCCACCAGCGCGGGACCGACCTTGCGGCCCAGCGCATCAAGGTAAGCGATTACGAGCCCGAGCAAGGCCGAATACAGCGCAACCCCTGGCAGACCCAAGTTCGCATAACCACTACCGATTATGCCCGTATTGGCCGCCATGACCTTAGAGCCAAACACCTGACTGCCGATGACGCGTGGCGCGCTCAGTTCATAGGGGGGCTCGATCAATCCCATGCTCAGACGAGAGCCAGACCAAAAGTATTTGGCTCGATCGGCAAAGAATTCGACCCACAGGCTGTCGAGCAAGGGCGGCACCATCAAGCTACGACGCACCAAATGGCTGGTCAGGACACCCGGCTGATCCAGGCCCAAGACCAGATTGACAATCACGACCTCAAGCAAACAAAAGCCGACGACCGCCAATAACAGCAGCCCCCAACGCTGGCTAGCCGGTTCCTTGCAAATCGCCCAATAGCTGGCAAAAACTAGGCCGAAGGTAAAGATCGTAGATTTGTGGCTGCTCACGCCAAACAACAGCAGAGCGCAGAGCGCAATCAGGCTAACGCGCCACACAGAGCGACTTTGCAGCGCCAAGACCAACGCGAAGGGTATCAGCACATTGGCAGCGTTCGAGCGCAAATACCCGACCGTTCCTGGCATCATCTCGGCGACCAAATCCCGGTATTGATAGACCTGCTTGCGGTCAAAGTTCAGCACCTCGATGCCGCCATACCAGAAGTACACCACCAAAGTCGCGCCCACGATTGCAAGCGCCGAAATGTAAAGCCCTGAATTGGGAACGACCAGCTGGCCAAGTATTGGGAGGCGTAAGCGGGAGATGCCGTTCAGCACGACATAGCACAAGGCCAGAGCCAAGATGTATTCGCCAGTCGGTCTGGCCACCGCCAAAAACACCGCCGAGGGCAGAAAAAATAGATAGTGCAAAAAGGTAAGTATCAAGGTCGCGGTCGAGGGTTGACGCCTCGGCAGAGCAGCGGCCAGCAGCCCCGCTAGCACCGCTGCGATAACTAGGGAGATCCCCATGCCACGCGCGCCCTCAAATTTCATATGTGAAAAATGGCGTAGGATCTCAACGTGATAAACCAACACCACAATGGATGAGTAAATCATCGATATCAGGATATTGATTAGAGCGGATCTAGCCATGGGGACTCTAAGCAAGATGGAACTCAAACGGTGGTCGATTGCGTTGTATAATATCGGCTCTCCGACGTTTCAAGTGGAATTCAAGAGGCTTTTTAGGGCGTAATCGCCTAATCTCTGCTGACATTTTCGGCAACGGAGGGATTCAGGATGGATGCGCAGGATGTGTTGGCTCTCGG
>JAUIDR010000074.1 GCA_030428565.1 Alphaproteobacteria bacterium | reverse complement strand
TCTCTTCGCCTCGCAGGCCCGCCAGCACGATCCTGATCTTCTCCTCGGCAGAATACTGTTTGCGTGTCTTGCGGCGGATGCCCTTGACCAACTTGTCGGCCGCGTCCTTCGATGTTCCAGATTTCTTGTTCATCTTCGCTCCTTGATGGCTACGATGAACCAGAAATCCTCCGTTACGAAAACCTCAAATCTGTCCCACTGGCGCTGACGTCAGACACCGCCTATACCGGCGCAGAGCTGGCCTATTTTCTGACCGATGCTGAGCCGCGCCTGCTGGTCTGCGACCCCGCACGCTTGGCCGAGTTGCAGCCGATTGCAGCCAGCGCGGGGGTGGCACAGGTGCTGACCCTTGCGGCTGATGAAAGTGGAAGCCTGGCCTAAGCCCGCGACGCTCAGCGCCCTGGCTTTGCAGGTGTGGCGCGAAATTGCGATGATCTGGCGGCAATCCTTTATCTTCGGAAACCACCGGGCCCTCGAAAGGTGCCATGCTGAGCAACGGCGCGTTGGCCTCGAATTCGCTGACTTAGCGCGACTATTGGCACTTTACGGCGCAAGATGTCTTGATTCACGCGCTGCCGATCTTTCACACCCACGGCCTGTTCGTAGCCACCAACGTGAGCTTGATGGCAGGCGCTGCTTGTCTGTTCATGCCAGGCTTTGATGCCGAGGTCATTGTCAAGGCCATGCCACGTGCCACGGCTTTGATGGGCGTGCCAACCTTCTATGTCCGCCTATTGGATACGCCCGGTCTTCAGCAAGCCGCCCAGAGCATGCGCCTCTTCGTCTCTGGTTCGGCTCCCCTGTTGGCCGAGACTCATGATCGTTGGCGGGCAGTCACGGGCCACGCGATCCTTGAGCGCTATGGCATGACCGAAACCAACATGAACACCTCAAACCCCTATGACGGCGACCGTCGAGCGGGCACCGTCGGCTTCCCTCTTCCCGGTGTTGAGCTGAAAGTCACCGCGCCCGAAACCGGCGAGACCCTGGGGGTCAACGAAATCGGCGTCTTGGAATTGCGCGCCGATGGCTTTTTCATCACCGGTGATCTGGGCAAGATCGATGAGCGCGGCTATGTGCATATCATAGGGCGCAGCAAGGATTTGATTATCACCGGCGGCTATAACGTCTACCCCAAGGAAATCGAGCTGCTGATCGACGCTTTGCCGGGAGTGAACGAGTCCGCCGTGATTGGCGGCGCCCACCCAGACTTCGGCGAGAGCGTGGTTGCAATCGTGGTGCCCCAGACCGGTGCCCTGATCAGCGCTGATGATGTGCGCGCTGGCATTGCCGACAGCTTGGCGCGCTTCAAACAGCCCAGGCGGGTCGAGATTGTCGATGAGCTGCCGCGCAAAACCATGGGCAAGGTGCAAAAGAACGTCCTGCGCGATCGCTACAAAGACAGCTTTGTCTAGATCGCTTTATACTGAGTTGCATCCCGCTTGCGCGCGCTATCTCTTTGATATTAGCGCGAATGCACCCCATGCAGATTTGGCACAGTTGAGAGCGATTTCTCGGGCTTTGCGCTAGAAGCGCAGACCATCGGCGTCAAAAAGAAAGCTCTGAGCGTCGTCAAAGTCGAGCTGAAGCTGTTCTTTGACCTCGATGTCGTGTTGTCCGAAGAGGCGCAGGGTTATGCCGCTCGTTTCAGGAATGTCCACCAAGACATTCGTATCCCCGCCCAGTTTCTCAACATGGGTAACATCCCCTTTAAGGCGACCATCTTGGACGACGCGAATGTGCTCAGGGCGAATGCCGACAGTCTGGTCAGCCGCACCTCCTACAGTGCTCGCTGCGATGAAGTTCATCGAGGGTGCACCTAGGAATCCTGCAACGAACTGGTTGGCAGGGTTGTTATAGAGCTCCATCGGGCTCCCCACCTGTTCGATGCGACCGTCACGAAGAACTACGATTTTCGACGCCAGAGTCATCGCCTCGGTTTGATCGTGGGTCACATAGATCATGCTCGCATTCAGCGAACGGTGTAGTTTAGCGATTTCAATCCGCGTATTCATCCGCAGCGCGGCATCAAGGTTCGACAAGGGTTCGTCAAACAAGAACAGCTTGGGCTCGCGAACAATTGCGCGTCCGATTGCTACCCTTTGGCGTTGACCGCCAGAAAGTTCGGCAGGCCGACGCTCAAGATAGTCTTCCAGAGACAGCATTTTCGACGCTTTTTCAACCCGTTGGTCAATCTCTGACTTTGATTGCTTTTGTTGCTTCAAAGCCAGCGCCATATTGTCTTTTACGGTCAAGTGTGGGTAGAGCGCGTAACTTTGGAACACCATGGCAATGCCACGCTTGGCCGGAGGGGTTGTATTAACCACTGCATTGCCAATTTCGACGCTGCCCGACGTGGCATCTTCCAGTCCTGCAATAACACGCAATAGCGTTGATTTTCCGCACCCCGAAGGGCCAACAAAAACGACGAATTCACCCTCATCAACCTCGAGGTTAATATCTTTCAATACCTCAACGTTGCCAAAGGATTTGCAAACATTTTTTAGACTAAGGGCCGTCATTTGGCGTCTCCTTGAAGGTCAATTGCCCGGCCTGTTCGGATGCTTTCATCCGCAGCCAGGCATATAGCCAGGCTTTGCACAGCGTCAGTCATATGGCGCGTCAGGTCGATATCCTCGACGATTGCGCGCAAGACAAAGGCTTGCTCAGCGTCACATAGGTCCTGATGGCCAGGCTCTGAGGGCATGTCGATCCGTTTGTCCCCGTCTGGGGTGTGAACCAGAATGCTGCCGACTTTTGTGTGGCTATCGACATCGCTCGATCCTGATTTGTCGGCTTCGGTGATTGATACAGAACCATTGGGGGAGACGATGTCTTTAACGAAGAAGGCCGTTTCCGACATCATCGGGCCCCATCCGGCCTCGTACCAGCCGACGCTGCCGTCGTCGAAGACAACTTGAAACTGGCCATAATTGTACATGTTGGGCGCGATTTCATCGGACAAGCGCAACCCCATTCCGTGAACCTTCACAGGGGCCGCGTCGGTAATCTGACACATCACGTCCACATAATGCACACCGCAGTCAACGACTGGACTCGTGGTTTGCATCAGGGCTTTATGGGTCTCCCACTGGGGCCCAGAGCTCTGCTGGTTCAGGTTCAGGCGGAACACAAATGGTCCGCCAAGGCCTCGGGCCTCGGAAATCAGGCGTGTCCAGCTCGGATGATGGCGCAGGATATAGCCGACGACCAACTTGCGGCCAGTCTCAACGGCTCTGGCGACCACCCGCTGAGCGTCTATCACGTTGGTCGCAAGCGGCTTTTCGACAAACACATGCGCCCCGGCAGCCATAGCAGCCAAAGCGAAATCGGCATGGCTATCCGAATAGGTCGCTATCACCACCAAGTTGGGCTTGGTTTCGGCTAGAGCTGCGTGAAAATCAAAAAAGACAGGATAGTCCAGCAACTCGGGTCTGTCGGTCAGCCCCGAACGCTTGACCAACCCCACTATTTGCGCATCGGCGTTGTGATGATGGGCCAGCGCATGGCTCATCCCCATATTGCCAAGGCCTGCAACCAAGACGCGGATCATTTAACGACTCCCGAAGTAATGCCGCGGATCAGTTGGCGCGAGAAGATGACATAGAGAACCATAACAGGCAGGATCGCCAGCGACAGAGCGGATAGGACAGCGTTCCAGTCGGTGACGAACTGACCAATAAAGACCTGACTGCCAAGGGTCAGGGTTTTCACATTTTCGGCCGGGGCAAGGATCAGGGGAAACCACAAGTCGTTCCAGATCGGGATCATGTTGAAAACGGCCACGGTCGCCATAGCAGGGCGTACAAGTGGCAGGACAAGGCGGAAGAAAATCGTGTATTCGCTCAGCCCATCAACCCGCCCGGCATTTTTTAGGTCATCGGACACCTGCCGCATGAATTCGGATAGGATAAAGACCGCCAGCGGCAGGCCTTGAGCTGTGTATACAAGGATCAAGGCCCACAGCGTATTAACCAGACCTGAGGCGACCATGAGCTCAAGGATCGCAACAGTACCAATGCGGATCGGAATCATGATCCCAAGCGCCAAGTAGAGCCCCATCAAAGCGTTTCCTTTGAAGCGGTACTCCGCCAGTGCAAAGGCGGCCATGGCCCCGAACAGAAGCACGAAAAACAGGCTCGAAACCGTTACGATGAGGGAGTTCTGGAAATAGAGAAAGAAATCTCCCTGCCTCATTACGGTTTGGTAGCCGATCATCGAGAAGCTGTCCGCATTCGGCAAGCTCAGCGGCTCTCTGAAGATCGCCTTGCGGGTCTTGAAGCTGTTGATCAGGATCACAAAAACCGGAAACAGCGCGATCAGCGTGTAGGTTAGAAGTATCGCGTGCGACGCGAAGATGTTGAACGGGCTTCTAAGTGCTTTGTTCATCTCCACCTCCTCAGAATTGGTAGCGGCGCATCCGGGTCTGGATGCCAAAGAGGTAGAGGCAAACGCCTATGAGGATGATCACGAACATCGCTGTCGCGATGGCCGACCCCATATGACGGTCGCCGAGCTGCAGTTGGAAACCGAAGAAGGTGCGATACATAAAGGTGCCCAGAATGTCGGTCGAGAAATCAGGACCAGCTAACGCGCCTTGTGCGGAGTAGATCAGGTCGAATGCGTTGAAGTTTCCGACAAAGGTCAAGATCGAAATGATCCCGATTGAAGGAAGGATCAAAGGCAACTTGATTTTCCAAAATGCCGAGGAGCCAGTGACGCCATCGATTTCCCCAGCCTCCAAGATCTCGCCGGGGATCGACAGAAGCGCTGCATAGATCAGCATCATGGGGATACCAACGAACTGCCAAACGGAGACAAGCGCTAGCGTGGTCAATGCGTACTCTTCGCGGCCCAGCCAAGGTGCAAACAGAAATTTCAGCCCAACGGCGTCAAGCATGCCCGGAGCAATGCCCCAGATGGGGGATAGAATCAGCTTCCAAGCAAACCCGACGATAACGAAGCTGAGGATGGTCGGCACAAAAATTGCCGAACGGTAGAGCGAAGCAAATCGCAGTCTTGGATGTGAAAGGATAGCGGCTAGCAGAATGCCGATGGGGTTCTGCACCAGCATATGGACGAAAAAGAACCAGAAATTGTTGCCCAGCGCGTTCCAGAAGCTTTCAGACCAACGCGGGTCCCCAAACAGGGTTCGGAAGTTTTCAAGCCCGACGAAAACTCGCACATTGTCAACCTCGGTAAACAAGGCCAGACGTAGGGTGTTGAACAGCGGGAAGATCATGATTGCCGTGTAAACCAACACGGCGGGCGTTAGAAACACGACGATGTGCCAACGGAACCGACGGGCTTTGGGGCGCGCAGACATGTCGTCCTCCCTTCTTTTGGTAAAGTCCGGGCGGAAGATCCGCCCGGACAATGACAGGCTTATTGTTGCGGCGTATACCAGCTAGCAAGACCGTCTTGCAGCTCAGCACTCAGCTCTTCAGGCGATTTCGCGCCCTTAATGGCTGCAACCGATGCACCCCAGGTTTCGTTTTCCAGGTTCGGTGTGCCGCGCGACAGGATCTGGTAAGTAGACCGGATTGTCGAGTGGCATTCGCCACGCCAAGACACGAACTCCTGAGCCAGCGGATCGTTCATTGCCACTTCGTGGTTCGACAGCGAGAAGAAGCCCGGAAGCGCGTTCGCATAAATCGACGCGAACTCAGATGTCCCCATCCAATCAAGGAAGGTGCGCGCCGCTTCAGCGTTGGGGCTTGCAGCGTTCAATCCCATCGCAATGTCGGTGTGATCTGAAATGTAGCAATCATCGCCCGCATTTTGTACGGGCGGCTTGAAGGCCCCCATTGCAAAATCGGCCTGAGCATTGAAGCCTGAGATTTCCCAGCTGCCTGCGGGATAGATCGCGGCGCGACCCAGCGTAAAGATGTTCTGGCTGTCCGGATAGGTCTGGGCTTCATAACCATCGCCCAGATAGGCGCCCCAGCGGGCCAAGGTTGCGTAGGGCGCGACCCACTGATCATCGGTCAGCTTTTGCTCGCCTGCGATCAAAGCCAGACGGCCCTCCTCACCTTTCCAATAGTTCGGACCGATGTTGTTATACCCCATCGTGGCCGCTTCCCACTGGTCATTGGTCCCCATGGCCATGGGGATATAAGACCCGTCTTTCTTGATTGCTTCCAAGGCCGCAAAGAACTCATCTTCGGTCTGAGGCACGGACAAGCCCAGCTCGTCAAATGCTTCCTTGTTGTAGATGAAGCCGTGGATCACCGAAGCCATCGGTACGCAGAAAGTTACCGACGCGTCATCTGTCTGCCACGCCGACTTGGCAACGCTTGAGAAGTTCGCCATGCCGCCAAGATCGCTCAGGTCGGCCAAATGGCCCGCTTCATAGAGCGCAAGAGAAGCATCGAACGGACGACATGTGATCAAATCACCGGCTGAGCCTGCGTCCAGTTTGGAGTTCAGGACAGCGTTATATTCAGCCGGAGCTGACGGGGTGAAGTTAACTTTGATGCCTGGATTTGCTGCTTCAAAAGCAGGAATGATTGTATTCTGCCACAGCGCCAAGTCGTCGTTCCGCCAGCTTTCGATGGTCAGGGTAACGTCGGCTGCTGCTGCCGTCCCTGCAACCGTTGAGGCTAAAAGAGCCACGCCAAGTTTCATCATTTTCATATCAGTCTCCCTTTTTGGTCTGAGTGTTCCGGCATCACTGGCCGGGATTACATGCGCGCCAGTGCGGCACGCAGGTTTCCTTTTGTTTCTGAAAGAAGATGGTCCGCTTCCGTCAGGGTTGCGCCCGCCGCCAGCAGCACGGCGGGTTTCACCGTACCTTGCGTCTGTGCCAATGCGCGCTGAGCCGCCTCCGCGTTCACGTCGGCAATCTTGGCGACCGTGGCAGCGGCGCGGGCGCGCAGCTTCGCATTGTCAGCAATCAGATTGACCATCATCCCGTCGTAAACGTGCCCCAGCCGAACCCCCATGAGCGTCGACATCATGTTCAAGGTGGCTTTTTGCGCGCTGCCCGCTCCCATGCGGGTCGAACCTGCGATGACTTCGGGTTGGGTTGGGATGCAAATCTCTACATGGGCGTAATCGAATATCGGCGCGCCTTCATTGTTGGCGATGCAAATAACATTCGCGCCTCGGTCCCGCGCAATTCGGGCAATTGTCATAGGGTAAGGCGTCGTGCCGGATGCGCTCAGCGCAATGACAGTATCTTGCGCGCCAATCCCCTGTGCCGCGCGGGTCGCCTCTTCGACATCGTCCTCGGTTCCGCCCGGCATGCGCGCATCAATTGGAAGACCACCGGCCATCAAAATACGAATTTGATCCGCATCGATCCCAAACGTACCCCCCAACTCCGCCGCATCAGCAAGCGCCATCAAGGCTGACGAACCTGCGGCCGCATAGATCAGCCTTCTGCCCTCTGCGATGGTTTGCGCCATGAGGTGCGCGCCTGTAACCACAGCGTCGAACACCGTCGGCAATACATCAATAGCTTGAGCCTGACCGTCTCGCAGGATGGTCAATATCTCCAGGTCAGTGCGCGCATCCAGCCTCTCGGCGGCCGTGTGCATGGTTTCAGTAGTTGGCGTTGACATGAGAACTCCCTCGCTGCCTAAACAATACCTATTAAAAACCTTTTGTCTACCATTTTTTTCGTTCTGTGCGCAAATTACCAAAGTGAGCTTTATTTTCCTAAAAAGGTATTATAAGGGTATTGCATGAGCAATTCGAAGACATACAACATTATCGGTGTGGATGGCGGGGGGACCTCCTGCCGGATTGCGCTGATTCTGGAGGGGCGCCGATATGAGGCCAAGGCCGGGCGCGCAAATGTAACCAGCGACTTCAGCGGCGCGATGCGAAGCATCTCGCAAGGATTGATCGCGGTGGCCGATATGGCTGGCGTATCGCTCCAGGTCTTGTATGAGCTTCCGATCTATCTGGGCTTGGCTGGCGTTCTGGATGATGCCGTCGCGCTTCAGGTCGAAAAAGCGCTTCCCTTTGAGCACATACAGGCTGCTGATGACCGCCTCTCAACCCTGTTGGGGGTCTTGGATGGGGCGGACGGCGCTGTTGCCGGGATAGGGACCGGATCGTTTCTGGCGAGCCAGAGGGACGCTACAGTCAGGCTGATAGGCGGGTACGGCTTCCAAATTGGCGACGAGGCTTCTGGAGCTTGGCTTGGCCGCGCCTTGTTATCCAAGACCATGCATGTGCTCGACGGTCTGCACCCACCCAGCGCCCTAAGCAGCGACGTATTGAGCCAACTTGGAGGCAATGCCGCTGACATAGTCCGCTTCGCAAGCTCGGCCACGCCCGGGGATTTCGGCCGCTTTGCGCCGCAAGTCGTCCAGGCAGCTTTGGCGGGCGACGCGATCGGACTTGGCCTTATACAGGCTGGGGCCAAGTATATAACAAACGCCTTAACTGCCGTCGGCTGGTCGCGTTCAACGCCGCTCTGTCTAACAGGTGGCGTGGGCCCTCAATACGCACAATTTCTGCCAACCGACATCGCAGAAAAGGTAGCAACACCGAAGGGCACTGGACTTGACGGAGCGCTGATCTTGGCGAGCCGAATGGCTATCAAAGTGAGAGGGGCGGTGTCATGAGCGTCATTGACTATTTCAAGCCAGACGATTGGCTCGGGTCATCAACTGGGCCGCGCTATCGGCGATTGCAGGAGCGCATTGAGGAGGCGATCGGAAACGATCTTCTTGCGCCGGGCGCTCCTTTGCCGCCTGAGCGTGAAATTGCCAACATCACAGGTCTGTCTCGCGTTACAGTAAGAAAGGCCATGCAGGCGCTGGTGGAAAAGGGCTCGATCATCCAAAGGCAGGGCTCAGGTTCCTTTGTTGCCGATGCCCCTGCGCGTGTCGAACAATCGCTGTCCCGGCTGACATCCTTTACCGAAGACATGGAACGACGCGGCTTGGAAACCGAGTCGAAATGGCTGGAACGGGGTCTCTTCATGCCCTCACCTGACGAAGTGATCGCTCTCGCTCTATCGTCTGGAGATTCGGTCGCTCGCATTGCCCGCCTTCGGATCGCAGGTGGCCGGCCCATGGCCATCGAACGCGCATCCCTGCCGCCCGACATTTTGCCCAATCCTACGATTGTTACGCGCTCGCTCTACGAATTTCTGGGCCAGCATGCAAACCGGCCTGACCGCGCTATTCAAAAAATCTCCGCGGTCAATCTGAACGAAAAAGATGCGGCGCTTTTAAGCGTCAGTCCCGGTGATGCAGGGCTTCGAATAGAACGCTCCTCTTATCTGCCGAGCGGCCGAGTGGCCGAATTTACCCGATCAATCTACCGCGGTGATGCCTACGACTTCGTGGCTGAACTGCGACTTGCCGAAAAGTAGACCCTGAAATGACTTCGAACACGAGCCTAATGCGGCGCGAAATATTGGAGATCCCTGAGGCTGTGGAACGCTTGCTGTCCAAAGGCAGCGCGGACCTATCGAAGGCGGCTGAGGCGGTTCGCAGCTTGGACCCTGCTTTTGTGGTCACGGTTGCCCGCGGTTCTTCAGACCACGTTTGCAACTACTTGAAATACGCGATCGAGCTCCTTGCCGGTGCGCCGGTTGCCTCAGTCGGCCCTTCAGTGGCTTCGATCTATGGCGCGCGACTGAAGCTGCGCAACAGTTTGTGCATTTCGGTCTCGCAGTCAGGCCAAAGTCCGGACATCGTTGAAATGGCCCGCGCCGCCCGCCGCGACGGTGCGCTGTCTGTGGCGATCACAAACAATTCAACCTCACCCTTGGCACAGGCGGCATCGCATACCTTGCCAATGCACGCCGGGCCGGAGTTGAGCGTGGCAGCCACCAAAACTTTCGTTACGTCGGCGGTTGCGGGTCTCATGGTGCTGGCGCAGTGGCGCGATAATGATGAGCTGCGAAAGGCTCTTACGACTCTGCCCCTCGCTCTTCAGCGCGCGACGGAGCTTGACTGGCCTGAGGTGCGCGAAGCGATTGGCAGCGAACAATCTTTGTTCACGCTTGGCCGCGGCCCAACCTGGGCAATTTCGAACGAAGCCGCGCTCAAGTTCAAAGAAACCTGCCAAATTCACGCTGAAAGCTATTCTTCTGCAGAGGTTCTGCACGGTCCAGTGTCGATTGTCGAAGAAGGCTTTCCGGTTCTTGCTTTCGCCTCAGGCGATGCCGCTGAGGCGGCCTTGGTGGACATCGCGGACCAGATCGCGGGCAAGGGAGCGAAAGTATTCGTCACCTCCGACAAAGCGAAGCTGTCAACCCCGATCCCTCATTGCCGAACGGACCACCCCCTGACCGACCCGATCAGCCTAATCACCTCGTTTTACGCCATGGTCGAACGCGTAGCGACATCCCGCGGCAACAATCCAGACATGCCCCGTCATCTGAAAAAAGTGACCGAGACGCGATGAGGGAAAAGACAACAGCTCTATATGGTGCCGCTATATTTGATGGCGCCTCTCTTCACATGGATCGCGCCCTTGTGCTGCGTGGTGACAGACTTGGCGGCATCGTCCCGCATAACGCAGTTCCAGACGACGCCGAAAGGATCGAGCTGAGTGGCGGTATCCTTGCTCCCGGCTTTGTCGATCTGCAAGTCAACGGCGGCGGCGGTGTCATGTTCTATGATGACCCTTCGGTGGATACCTTGCGTAGCATCGCCGCGGCGCATGCAAGCCTGGGCGCTACGTCTATCCTGCCGACCTTGATTACCCAGACCGCAGATAAGGTGCGTGCTGCCATCACCGCCGTTGAGACCGCTATTGCAGAGGGCGTCCCCGGGATTGTTGGGCTACACTTGGAAGGCCCCCACTTGTCGCTGGCCCGCAAGGGTGCGCATGCCCCGTCTCTCATTCGCACTATGGAGGCCGCTGACCTCGCGCTCCTTTTGGAGGCTGCTGATCGCATCCCGTTCTTAAAAGTCACGCTTGCCCCGGAGTCCGTGTCTTTTGAGCAAATGAGACGCTTGTCGGACGCCGGCATTCTGCTCTCACTCGGCCACACCGATGCCAGCTATGATCAATGCATGATGTCGGCTGACAACGGTGTAAGGTGCGTCACTCACCTATTTAACGCCATGAGCCAACTTGGTAATCGCGAACCTGGGCTTGTGGGGGCCGCTTTGGCGCATGGCGGCCTGTCTGCGGGATTGATCGCAGATTTGATCCACGTCCACCCGGTATCAATCCATGCCGCGCTACGCGCAAAGGCGGGCCCCGGCAGGATTTTTCTGGTCAGCGACGCCATGGCAGCAGCCGGGTCCGGCATTGCCCAGTTCCAGCTTAATGGTCGCCAAATCAATCGCCACAACGGGCGCCTAACCTTGACAGACGGCACCCTAGCCGGAGCTGATCTGGATTTGTCGACGGCCCTTCGAAACATCATGGACGTCACACAACAGCACCTTGAGGATGTCTTGGATATGGCGACCTCGATCCCGGCGACGCTTATTGGAAAGCAGCGCGAGATCGGCCATCTCTGTGACCATGCGCAAGCCGACTTGGTACATCTCACAGCCACAGGAGAGCTCGGGGCTGTTTGGCAATTGGGCCGTCAAGTGTTGTGAGCTGGGCAGCGAAGATGGGACGCCTGAGATGGTCGCGGAAATTGAGACAATGTGCTAGTGAGTATCCGTCTTGATCAAGAGGTTTTTGGCAGCCAGACGCGGTCTGCTTTGACCAAGGCGTTTGCGGTTTCGATGAGCTTGCGCATGATTGCGACGATGGCGACTTTTGCGGGTTTTCCTGCGGCTCGCAGGGCCTCGTATTTTGCCTTAAGATCCGGGTTGTAGCGCATCGCCACGAGCGCTGGCATGTAGAGCGCGTCACGCAGGGGTTTGCGTCCTCCACTGATAAAGGACTTGCCTTTCCGCTGGCCTGAATCGCGGTTGTAAGGCACGACGCCAGCGAGGCTGCCAAGCTGGCGACGGTCCAATGTTCCGATCTCGGGCAGGTAGGTCAGAATTGCGGCGCTGGCGACGCTGCCCAGGCCCGGGATCGACTGGACG
>JAUIDR010000073.1 GCA_030428565.1 Alphaproteobacteria bacterium | reverse complement strand
CAACCGCCAGCTAATTTGGGAGCGCGGCTGACTGGCCGCTGCCGCCCCGTGCCCACGTTACGCCCAACACCAAAGTGGCCTACTTTTGCGCCGCCCTTTGGTCGGGTTTTACTCCGCCGTTGACAAGGTTTCGTTGCCATCACCCAGGAATGACAGATGTGAAATACCCGTCTCGACGCCCGCACCTAAGGTCAAGGCGCCGATTTCGTAGCCCAAGCCCGCAGCGACGTATTCGATAGTCTGCCACTTATCGATGTCGAGAGAGGCGTAATTGACACCCGTTGTCAGACCGCCAGCGCTGACCTGCAAGGAGCCTGCCAAGCTAGCGACATCACCGGTTGTCGGGCCAAAGGCCGTGGTCTGGTATCGCATAGCGCTCAGGCCCAATTCCACATCAGCCCCGCCCAGGCTCGCGCCATAGCCAACGCCCAAGGCGACATGGCCGTCGTCGTCGGTGGAAACCTCAACATCGATGCCCGCAAAAGAATTGCTATAGAAGATCTGCTCCGCTTCAGCAAAAAGAGCGTACTGGTCGACTTCCATAGCACCCATCGGCAAAATCGGTACGTGCAGCTGGTTCGCCGCCTCGCCAGCGACGCCGGTATCGCCCAAAGACAAATTGCCCAAGGCAGAGTTAAGGAAGACATAGCCGTCGTTGAACTCAACGACGTCGCCAAAGGCAACGTCCGAGAAGACAGCCAACAGCGGCACATTGTTTCGCAGCGGCAGCGATGCGAAGCTTGTCGTGGCATCATCATCCGATTGGTACAGGTCCAATTCGAAGTGCGCACCGTATTCCAGGCCAGACTTGGTGCTGTTGCTGTAGTCAAAATTTAGCCGACCATCGACGGCAAAATCAAGTTGCGTCACTTGATCATCAGCGGCATCAGCGCCAGCGTCGTAGTTGACCCCGTAGTGACTTTCAAATTCCAAGAAGCCGCCAACGGTCAAATCTTGCGCCAGCGCAACCCCACCGAATGCGACAGCAGCGCTGGTCGCCAACAGAAGTTTTTTCACGAGTCTTGGTCCGATTCTGAATTATTCATTGCAAGCATTTGGGCTTAGCGCCTTGCCAGCATGCTTTGGGTTCGTTAGGCCGAATTGTGACAAATTTGGCGAGTAATTGGCAGCACAAATCAATCATTTGTGGCTTTTGACCGTCGATTTGGAGTTTGCTGTGTCGAACTGGCAACAGATATACACGCCCAAGTTACAATTATGCTCGCCCCGGCCCCGCTACACGAGGGCGGGGTGTCGCAAACGGCCGTCAGCACCGCTGAAATGGGACTCTGAAGCCGAGTCGCTAGGGCATTTGTGTCAGGAAGCCCCTTGTTCGAGGGGCAGGCAACTTTCCGACGTTTTGCTCTAAGCCATCGAGCAAGCCTCGCGCGTGCAGCACAGCTTGGTATTCGCCGATCAAACGCTCTAATCGATCTTGCAATGCGCCCTCCTCCCCAGCCAGGACGATGGCTTGGGGATTGCGGCACTCACTTGGACACAAAAAAGGGGGCCAGAGCCCCCTTGCTTGATCGCCGAAAACCTGCCCGGCCTACATTTGGTCCAACAGCTCGGGCCGCCAGAGCTGGTCGAGCTGATAGAATTCTCGCACTTCCGGGCGGAACAAGTGCAAGACGACATCGCCCAGGTCCAACAGAACCCAATCGCCGTTGCCTTGTCCGGCGACGTTTTGGGTCTTGCCGCCAGCCTTCTTGACCGCTCGCTGAACGTGATCCGAGATCGCCTTCACGTGGGTCGCCGCACGACCAGAAGCGATAATCATGTAATCGGCAATCGATGATTTGCCGGACAAATCGACCAGATTGATTTCTTCGGCCTTGTTATCCTCCAACACAGCCATCACCAAATCGCGCAGGTCTTCGGCGCTATCGATACGGGCTTGTTCTTGCTGCTGAGGCGCTTGGCCGCCCACAACCACGCCGCCACGCTGGCGCGGCTGATCGGCCAGCGCCCGTTGCTCGGCGGCGAAGCGTTCAGCACGCAGACGGGTTGACGAGATATCGACCATCGGCGCGTTGATGAAGGTCCAAGCCGGCGCGGCGAAGCCCATGAACTGGCTCTCAGGGCCGGTGTAGCGGAAGTCCGCCAGTTTACGCGCCATCACGCTGTTCAACGCGGGTACGACCGAA
Source organism: Alphaproteobacteria bacterium (assembly GCA_030428565.1). GTDB lineage: Bacteria > Pseudomonadota > Alphaproteobacteria > UBA7985 > JAUIBT01 > JAUIBT01. The sequence goes on along the minus strand of JAUIDR010000073.1, from coordinate 9,986 downwards.
CCAGGGCGCGCAAAAACGGCCAGCGGCACCTGCTCGACGAAATCATCAGCCAGTTCCCATTCGTGCAGCTCGGTCAGAATATCGCTGCCCATGATCCACACGAAGTCGGTCGCGGGGAAAGCCGCAGTCAGTGCTTGCATGGTATCGGCCGACATTTGCAGATCCAGCAGCTCTTCCAGGTCGCTGACCACGATCTGGCGGTCATCGGCGGTCAGCGCCAAGCATTCTTCGAAACGCTCGTCGAATGGGCGCGTTTCATCGCTGGGCTTCATGGGGTTTTGGGGGCTCACCAACCACCAAACCTGGTCCAGACCCAAGCGCTTGATAGCCTGGCGCGAAATCTGTAGGTGACCGGCATGCGGCGGGTTGAAAGAACCGCCCATCAGGCCGACGCGGCGGGGGACGAGACCGGAATGAAGTTCGGCGCGGGTAAATCCAAAGGGCAAGGAAGACCTCAGTTGGCAAGGGCCGCCATCCAGCGGCAAATACGGGGAGCCCTGATCGCACAGACCGCCACAACAGCGGGCGCGATTTCAAAGGCGGGCGTCAATTACGACGTTAATGGCTTTGCAGCATTTGCTTTTAGGCCAAATGCCACGAGCCCGACAAGCGGTCCAGCCTCTGGGCCAATGGCCGCAGGGTTGAGCGCTCGTCGGGCTGTTGTTTGGCTTGAGCCGATGCCGCCTAGGCAGCAGGTCTCAATCCGAATGTCTGGCCTGTCTTACTTGGCGTCCGCGCGAGCCTGGCGCTCAGCAGCGTTCACCTTAGCGGCCCAACCGGTTGTCTTTTCTTTAATACGCGCTGACTTACCACGGCGACCACGCAGGTAGTAAAGCTTCGCACGACGCACGCGACCACGGCGCAGGACTTCGATGCTATCAACGCGGGGGCTGAACAGCGGGAAAACACGCTCAACACCTTCGCCGTAAGACAGCTTACGAACGGTGAAAGACGAGTTCAGACCACGGTTCTTACGCGCGATGCAGACGCCTTCATAGGCCTGGATACGCTCGCGGGTGCCTTCCACGACTTTCACGTTAATCTTAACGGTATCACCGGGAGCAAATTCCGGGATCTTTTTGCCTTCTGACACACGGGTCAGTTCTTCTTGCTCAAGCTGTTGCAGCAAGTTCATGTTAGTCATTCCTATTTCGCTGGTAGCGCGCCCAAAGATCGGTACGTCGCTCCTGTGTTATTGTTTCGGCCTGGTTTGTTCGCCAGGCATCTATCTGAGCGTGGTGTCCTGAAAGCAAAACGTCGGGCACCGCCCTGCCCTGCCACGTTGCGGGCCGGGTGTAGTGCGGATATTCCAGCAAATCGCTCTCAAAGCTCTCGTCTTGGCCGCTGTCTGCATTGCCCATGACATCGGGCAACAATCGCACACAAGCGTCCAAAAGGATCATGGCCGCCAGCTCACCGCCGGATAGCACATAATCGCCGACCGATATTTCTGTGACCTTGTGATGGTCTAAGACCCGCTGGTCTATGCCTTCATATCGACCGCAAAGCAGTTTCACGCCAGGCGCAGAGGTATAGGAGCGCACAAGCGCCTGATCAAGCACTTTGCCGCGCGGGGACAAATAAATCAGCTCTCCTGGGGCGTCATGGACGCTTTCAATAGCCGCATCCACCACATCGGGCATAATTACCATGCCCGCACCACCGCCATAGGGCACATCATCGACCCGATTGTGCTTGTTTGTCGCAAATTCTCGCAGGTTTACCGTATCGAGCTGCCACCGATTCGCGGCCAGGGCTTTGCCCGCCAGCGCGGTCCCCAAGGGACCAGGAAACATGTCCGGGAACAAGGTGATGACGGTGGCTTGCCAAGGCGGGCTTGCAGGCGGGCTCGCAGGCTGGCGATCCTGATTCATCAATGCACCCCGTCTTCATCGCGTGAGATGATCTCATCAGGCGCGTCGATCACCAAATAACCATCGGCCACTTTGACCTCAGGCACGACCGCCTTGGTGAAGGCGAACAGCTCCAGCTTCCCGGTCTCGGCCAAGCGCACATTCAGCAAATCGCCCGCGCCGTAGTCTCGCAGATTGACCACCTCACCCAACAGCGAGCCGTCGGGCCGCAATGCCTTCAGGCCCTCAAGTTCATAGGGGTAAAATTCGTCCTCATCGGTATCCGGCAGCGCAGACGGAGAGACGAACAGTTTGAGCCCTTTGAGGGCCTCGATTTGGTCGCGATAACGCAGCCCTTCGATCGAAGCAATCAAGACGCCCTTGGCGAAATTTTGCGGCTTGAGCTTCCAGGCCTTGCCGTTGGCATCGGTCAGCGGATTGAGCGCTGCGAGCCCCATCGGGTCTTCGATAAAGACCTTGAGGCGTGCTTGGCCCTTGATGCCGTGCGCACCCAAGATCACGGCTACCTGCAACAGGCGTTCCTGCGACCGCGGACTTTGGGGGGCCTGCGGACTTTGGCGCCTCTGCGTATTCGCTGGCTTTTGGTTCGGATGTCTGGCCTGCTGGCCTGCCGCCGCTTCGCCGCCGCTGCGTGGTTCAGGGCCAGTCGCAGCGCGTCCCAATCCAGGACGACGACGCGCGCCGCTGTGCTTCCTCGGGGCAGGCTTGCGCTGCCTTGGTGTCTTTGTCATGCGCCTTAGCATGTCCTCTTGCTGGTGTTGCGGTTCGCACGCGACCGATTTGGCCGTCAAGAACGCGCGCCTTGGGGTTTCGACCAACAGGAGAAAAAAAGCAACCCACCAGACACAAAAGCCTCTTGCCTTTTCGCTTGGCATTGGGTAGCAAACGCCTCTCGCTTATGCCGGCTTAGCTCAGCTGGTAGAGCAGTTGATTTGTAATCATCAGGTCGCGGGTTCGACTCCTGCAGCCGGCACCACCCTCCTTCGGGTGGCCAGAGGCCTGCCAACCAACTGCGTTTGATACCGATTGAGCCCTTTTGCGATGCGAGCCTTACCAGCCCAAAGCGCGTCCACTCCCCAAAACCCGATTTATTGAGCCGCCTCTAAGGTCGCGACCGCGCCTTGCAATCGTTGCGCGATAGCCGCTTGGTCCAGCCCGTGCGCGCCGATCACGACAAGGCGCGTCGCCCGGGTCTCGTCCGGCTGCCAAGGACGGTCAAAATAGCTCTCCAAACGTGGGCCAACACCCTGCAGGGTCAAGCGCATGGGCTTGCCCGCCACGTCTGCAAAACCTTTGATGCGGTAGATGGGGTGGGCCGCCACCAAATCAGCGATGGCGGCGCTCAATGCGGCTATGCCATCTTGTGAGACCAGGGGGCCTAATTCGACGACAAAGGTTTCAAAATCCTCGTGATCGTGCTCGTGGCCGTCATCGTGGTGTGAGGGGCGCGAATCCAGATCGTCTTCCGCCGCCGCCGCAATGCCCAGGGCAACAGCAGGATCTACCTTGGCCCCTTCGACTTGAATAATCTGCGCGCCGGGCCGGATCATGGGCTGAACCTGCGCCAATAACGCGGGGCCCTGCGCGCCGACCAAATCCATTTTGTTCAAAATCACCAAGTCGGCGCAGCCCAGTTGTTCTTCAAACAGCTCTTCAATCGGGCTCTCGTGGTCCAAGGTCTCGTCGGCCGCGCGCTGCGCCTCTAGCGCCGCCAGATCGTCGGCGATACGCCCCGCCGCCAGCGCCGAAGCGTCCAGCACCGTCACCACGCCATCGACGGTCACCGCAGCCTTGATATCCGGCCAGGCGAAGGCCTTCACCAGGGGCTTGGGCAACGCCAGTCCTGAGGTCTCAACGATAATGTGGTCGGGCATGGGTTCGCGCGCCAATAGCTTTTCGATCGCGGGCAAGAAGTCGTCAGCCACCGTGCAACAGATACAGCCGTTTGCCAGCTCGATAATATCGTCTTGCCCGCACGATGGCGCGCCGCAAGCCTTCAAGATCTCACCGTCCACACCGACATCACCAAACTCGTTGATCAACAAGGCGATGCGCTTGCCATCGGCATGGCTCAAAAGGTGACGAATGAGGCTGGTTTTGCCAGCGCCCAAAAAGCCGGTGATGATAGTGGCGGGGATACGCGCCATGGCTCTATCCTTTCAGTGTGAGCGGCAATCCAGCCGCGACGAGAACGACACGCTCCGACATGCCAGCAACCCGCTGATTGAGCAAGCCCAGAGCGTCGGCGAAGCGGCGTTGCAGGGCATTGGCAGAAATGCCGCCAAGCCCGACCTCGTTAGAGACCAACACTATCGGCCCCTTTGCTTGCTCTAGAGCAGCGCAAAGGTCGGCGGTTTCATCGCCAAGATCGCGTTCATCCAGCAAAAGATTGCTCAGCCACATCGACAAGCAATCCACCAGCACCGGCTGTTGGGCTTGGCGCAGCGCCTGTGGCAGGTCGAAGGGCGCTTCCAAGGTCTGCCAATCGCCCCCCCGCCGTTGGCGGTGCAAGTCTACGCGCGCCTCTAATTCAGCATCAAAAATCTGGGCCGTGGCGATATAGAGATAAGGCGGCGCAAACGACTGCATGAGGCGCTCGGCATGGGCCGATTTGCCTGAACGCACTCCGCCCAGCACAAGCGTGCAAGCGGGAACTGGCGGTGAATTGGAGGTTCGCGGCAAAGCTGGTCTAAGCCCCAGCCAGCGCTGTGAAAAGCGCCGTGATCAGCGCGGTGAACTGCGTCGTGATCAACGCCATGGCCTAAGCCACATCTCTAAGCGCAGAGGGCAAGTCCGCCAGGCGTTCCTTGGCATCGGCCAGACACTGGTTCTTTTCTTCCGCCGTCATGATGATCCAACAGCGGATTTCCTCAATGTTGCGCCCGCACCCTTGGCAAACGTCGCGCTCGATTTGACAGACCTGCACGCAAGGGGACGCGATGGTGGTATCCACCATGCGACGACGGGGACGGCGTTTGCGGGTCAAAAGGCTTAGATCTTCGCTCATAACTCCAGCTTGGCAGTTTGAACCCTGTCTGACCAGACTTGACCGACGATCAGCGTCTTAGCTGCGACATTCCAACACAATTCGCCGCCTCCGCTCGGCAGGATTGCGCGCAGTATCAAAGCTGATCGACCCAAGCCACCGCCTCACTCGGATCCTCTGCCAAACTGGCTGGCGGCAGGGTCGGTGGTTCCAACAGCCAGACCTCGCGTCCCAAGGTGCGCGCGGCCGCCAGCTTGCTCTGCCCCGTGGGACCACCCGCGTTTTTAGCGATAATCAGATCCAGCGCTTCGTTTTCAAGCAAGGCGCGCTCGTCGGCCTCGCTGAACGGGCCGCGCGCCAAAATGGCCCGGCTTTGCGGCGGATAGCTGGGCGCCGCCTCAACCGAGCGTACGATGAAAAAGTGCTGCTTTAGCGGTGCGAATCGAAACAGGTCTTGCCGACCGATAGCCAGCAACACCCGCCTTGCCGGCATGTCCGCTAAGCTCAATACCATGTCATCTAGGCGCGCGTACAAGGTCCAATTATCGCCCGCACCGGGATGCCAGGTCGCGCGTTGCAGCCTCAAGCAAGGAAGGTTCATCATCATCGCCGCCTTGACCGCATTGCGGCTCATGCGGGCGGCAAAGGGGTGAGTGGCGTCGATAATGGCCTGGATATCTTGCACCAGGCACCAGCCGACCAGGCCGTCGACGCCGCCAAAACCACCGCGACGCGCTGTGGGGCCTTTCGGCAGCTTGGGATCCTGTGTCCCCCCCGCCAAAGAGTAATGCACATGGTGGCCGCGCTCCGCCAGATCGCTCGCAATCAAGCGCGCATCACGAGTCCCGCCTAGGACCAAAACACGTTTCATAGTCGGCTCATTATAGCACAGGCGCGCTCACGGCGCGACGCAGCGCTAAAGCTCTCAAATCGGGCCGTTAAATAAACGAGCGTAGTCGAGCTTGCGGCTGTGGTTCGCCAGAATGCTTTGATATTGCATCATGGTGTGAGGATGTGGCGCAAAGCGCTGCTGGTCGCTCTCAAGCGCGCGATCCAAGCCAGACACGCCCGAAGCCAGTGCAAATAGGGCCAAGCCCAAAACGGTCAGAGCCGCCGCAAGGCGTCCCAGTCGCATGACAAATTTCGGCAGTACAGCTCTCATGGCTATCCCCTTGGCTCTACCAGGCTTGTGTTGACCGCGCCCCTGCGCCGTCGTCCCGCCTCGTTTCGAGTTGATGCTGGAAGACCTAAGGGCCAAATGTGCAAGAGTTACGCAAAGGATTGTGCTAAAGCGTGTCCTTGGCGATCAAACAGGTGGATATCCACGAAAACCTGCCCCCCAACCACACGTTGCGCCTGTTTTTGGGCCTCATCAGCGATCGTCTGGCAGAGGTTTTTTGCAAGATCGCCGCCACATTCTTGACATAAACCGAGGATTTGCGCGGCCGTTTGGCAGCCGCTGACCCGCTCTTGCAGCGACTCGTCGGCCCCCAATTGGGCACAGCGCGCCGCCATCCAAGCCACGTCAAGTTGTGAGCGCGACGAATGCAAATCCATGTAACCTTGCGCCAGCTTGGCAAACTTGCCGATGCCGCCCGCCATCGACAAACGCGCCACCGGATGATCGCGCAAGTATTTCAGGGTGCCGCCCGCAAAATCTCCCATATCGATCAGGGCAATATCGGGCAGATCATAGAGGGCCTGAATGCGCGCTTCACTGGTGGCCCCGGTCGAGGCTGCCACGTGCTGAAGCCCCGCGGCTCTGGCCACGTCGATACCGCGGTGAATGGAGTGAATCCAAGAACTGCATGAAAACGGAATGACGATCCCGGTCGTGCCCAAGATGGACAAGCCACCCACGATGCCAAGACGCGGATTGAGCGTCTTTTCCGCCAGCGCCTGACCGCCTGGAATGGCGATTGTGACGTCAAAATCCGGTGCGCAGCCCTGCGCCGTGCAAATGGCCGCGACCTCGGCGGTCATCATGGCTCTGGGCACCGGTGTAATCGAGGCTTCGCCCACCGCTATCGGCAGGCCCACCCGCGTGACCGTGCCGACCCCCTGCCCGGCCTTGAAGACCAGACCTTGCCCCGGTTGGCCCGCCTCAACGCAGACTTTGATCAGTGCGCCATGGGTCACGTCGGGATCATCGCCGGCATCCTTGATAATGCCGCAGGTCACGCGGCCCGCGCCCTGTTCTTCAAGCGCTAGCGCGAAGGCGGGTTCTTGGCCCTTGGGCAAGCGGATGCTGACCGGATCGGGGCAGCGCCCCGTCAGAAGACCCGTCAAAGCAGCCTTCAACGCCGCCGTCGCACAAGCCCCCGTCGTCCAGCCACGCCGCAGAGCTGTGCCCTTCTCGTGCGCCCCGGCCTCTTGCGCCCCGGTCTCGTGCGCCCCGGTCTCGTTCGGGCGCGCTTGCGAGTCACTTGTCGCTGGAATGACGGGCTTGGGCATAAGCTCGACGTTTTTCCTCTGTTGTCCGCCACCGCTTGCGCTTATAGCCTTGAAGTATGACGGATATTCTCGATACGCTCCCCGAATTCGAACCGGGCTGGGTCTGGCTCTGCGGAGCCGGGCCCGGTGATCCGGGGCTGTTAACGATGCATGCTTATCACGCGCTGCAATCGTGTGACCACCTTGTTTACGACGCGCTGGTCGATGAGCGCTGCCTGTCGCTGGTGCGCCCAGGTACTGAGCTGGAATATGCCGGCAAGCGCGGCGGCAAACCCAGCGCCCAACAGGCCGATATCTCGGCGCGTCTGGTCGAATTGGCACAAGCGGGCAAACGCGTCCTGCGCCTTAAAGGCGGCGATCCATTTGTGTTTGGGCGCGGCGGCGAAGAAGCCTTAACGCTGGTCGATAAGGGCATCCCCTTCCGGGTCGTCCCGGGCATTTCTGCTGGACTGGGTGGGCTGGCCTACGCAGGCATTCCCCTGACCCATCGCGCGGTCAATACCGCCGTCACCTTCATCACCGGGCATTCGCTGGCGGGCCGCGTGCCCGATGATATCGACTGGCAGGCCCTGGCAAAAGGCGCGCCCGTGCTGGTCTTCTATATGGGCATGAAGCACTTGGCGGAAATCAGCCAACAGCTCCGCGAGGCAGGGCGCCCAAAGGACGAGCCCGTCGCGATTGTCTGCAACGCCACTTTGCCAACCATGCAAGTGCTGGAGACCAACTTGACCGACTGCGCTGAGGATGTCGCACGTGCTGGACTGGAGCCGCCCGCTATCATCGTGGTTGGTGATGTGGTGCGGCTGCGCGCAGGGCTGGATTGGCTGGGCGCTTTGGACGGTAAGCCGCTTTCTGCCAACCCTTTGGGCTAGAGCAAGCCTTTTGCCTACCCGCTGGGCCAACGGACTGGGCCAGCTGACTGGGCCAGCTGACTGGGCCAACAGTCGGGGCAACCGGCCTTGACTAGTCGGCTGTAAAACGGCGGGCTATAGTGCCTGCCAAATACACCATCTCTTGCCCTCGTAATCTCTTGCCCTCGTATGCTTCCAAAGGACACGCCCATGACGCTGCTCATTTTCGGTCTCGTCGTCTTTTCCCTCATCCACCTGGTGCCCGCCGTGCCGCCCTTGCGCAGCACCTTGCGCGCCAAGATGGGCGAAAAGCCCTATCGAGGCGCCTTCTCCCTGCTCTCGATCGCCAGCCTAGCCCTGGTGGTCTGGGGCTTTATCATCGCGCCCAACGACAGCCTGCGCGAGCCGGCGACCTGGGCGCGCCACCTGACCCTAGCCGTCATGCCCTTGGTCTTTATCCTTTTGGCCAGCAACGGCACCAAGACGCCGCTCAAGCGCTTCATTCCCCATCCCATGACCACCGGCGTCATGCTTTGGGGCGGCCTGCACTATCTGGCTAATGGTGAAGTGCGCTCAGCTTGGCTGTTTGGCACCTTCTTCTTGTTGTCCTTGCTACAGCTGGCTTCGCGGTTTTGGCGACCTGACGAGCCCAAGCCCGAGTATTCGCAGCGCGCCTTGTTCACAACCGTCATTGCTGGCCTGGTCCTCTATGTCGTCTTTTTGTTCGCCCACCCCTACCTGTTCGGCGTGAGCCCGCTCTATGGATAAAGCCAACACCAAGGCCGCCCAGCGCGCCCAAGCTTGCCGTGCGGCCCGCCTGCAATGCGAGGGCGAGGACGACGCCATCGCCTGCATGGCCACCATCGCATGCGAACTGTTCAACGGCGTCGAAGGCTACGACTGGGTTGGCTTTTATCGTGTCGTTGCGCCAGAGTTGCTGAAGATCGGGCCCTACCAAGGCGGCCACGGCTGCCTTGCCATCCCTTTCAACCGCGGCGTCTGTGGGGCTGCCGCGAGGCTGCAAGCCAGCCAGCTTGTCGATGATGTCAACGCCTTCGAGGGACATATCGCCTGCGCCAGCTCCACACAGTCAGAGCTGGTGTTGCCGGTCTGGGATCGTAGGCGCGCATTGATCGCGGTCTTTGATATCGACAGCGACCAGCCCGGCTTTTTCGATGCCGACGATGAACGGCAAATCGCAGCGCTGCTGGCCGAGGTCTTTGGTGCGGGTGGCGCCTGATCGTCGGTGATCACCTTTTCGATGGTCCTAGCGGATTGGGGCCTGACTGCCCTCTAGCGTTCGCGGCCTATACCGTCGCTTTCCAAGCGACCAGCAGCAGCTAGACGAACCCAGTTTTCAGGTGTAATATTATTTTTTCACAACACTTAATTGCTAATGACTTGTCAGTTTGTCATTGTATGTTGGAACAAATTAGCAACATCCCTGTTGTTATGCGAAGAGAAGTTGGACACCCGCATTAACCTTGCGGGATTGAGGTCGCCGTGATTCACTTGGCTAGAGGAGAAGCCTATGCCCGTGATCAAGCAAGAGCCGTCGCTGTTCGGTATGTCGGACCATCTGAGGAGCCTAAGCGAAAGCGGCGATCCACTGGCCGTGCTGGAGCGGACTGTGGATTTCGAACAATTCCGCGATCTGCTAGAAGCAGCCCTTGCTTACAGCGATGGCCGCAAGGGCCCCCTCTGTCAGGGAAGTTGTCGCCTAGCTTTTTAAAAAAAAGTGTATGATGAGGCGGGCAGAACAGGATGACAAATTGGCTTACTCACCAGCACGCCCCCTCTGTCAGGGAAGTTGTCGCCTAG
>JAUIDR010000072.1 GCA_030428565.1 Alphaproteobacteria bacterium | reverse complement strand
CAGAATTCGGCTATCAATGTTGTCTTTGATGTGACCGACGATCTCGTCGGCATTGGTCGCATGCAACCTAACGCTTGAACGTTCTGTTGCGTTCAAAAACACACTTATTCAACGGGCTGCTAACGCTAAGACCCGAAACCCTAAAACTAGAACAGTAATAAGGTCACAAGGCCATGCGCATCGTCTTCATGGGGACGCCCGATTTCGCCCAGACCTGCTTGGCGGCACTCATAAAGGCTGGTCACGAGATTGTCTGCGTCTATAGCCAGCCACCGCGCAAGTCGGGCCGAGGGCACAAGACCCGCCCCAGCCCCGTGCAGGCCTTCGCAGAAGAGTGCGGCCTGAGGGTGCGCCACCCGCTCAGTTTGAAAGACCCTGAGGCCCAAGCGGAATTTGCCGCTTTGGATGCCGACGTGGCGGTGGTCGTGGCCTACGGCCTCTTGCTGCCGCAAGCCATTTTGGACGCCCCCAAGCACGGCTGCATCAATGTTCACGCCAGCTTGCTGCCGCGTTGGCGCGGGGCAGCGCCGATCCAGCGCGCGATTGAGGCCGGGGATCGCGAGACCGGCGTCGGCATTATGCAGATGGAAGCGGGCCTGGATACTGGCCCCGTCATTTTGGAGCGCCGCCTTGCCATCGTTGAGGCGGAGACCGCCGCCAGCCTGCACGACCGCCTAGCCGAGCTGGGCGCAAGTGTTGTGGTTGAGGCCCTGGCCTTGCCGGCATGGCAGCCCCAGCCCCAAGACAGCCACGGCATCACCTACGCACACAAGTTAGATAAGCGTGAGGCCCTGATTGATTGGCAGCAATCCGCCGAGGTCATCGCGCGGCGCATTCGCGCCTTTAACCCCGTACCCGGCGCCTACTTCACTTTGGGCCAAGATCGAATCAAAGTCTTGGCCGCCGAACTGCTGGCAAAAGAAGGCCCGGCTGGCGAACTGCTCGACGACAAGCTCACCGTGGGCTGCGGCCAAGGCGCATTGCGGCTGACCCAACTGCAACCTGCGGGCAAAGCGGCGATGGATGCCAAGGCCTTTCTCAACGGACGAGCGCTACCGGCTGGCAGCTCGCTGTTGCCTGCGGAGGCCTAGACCGTGAGCCAGCGCTTTCACCTGATCGTCGAGTTTGACGGTGGGGCCTATGTTGGCTGGCAGCGCCAAGAAAACGGGCCTGCTGTACAGGCCGCGCTGGAGCAAGCCGCCTTCGCCTTTAGTCAGGAACGCGTTCATATCCAAGGGGCCGGGCGTACCGACGCCGGGGTTCACGCCCGCGCCATGTCGGCACACGTCGATCTTAACAAGCCTTGCGATGCCAATCGGGTCCGCGAGGCCCTGAACGCCCTGCTACGCGGGCACAAGATCGCCGTGCTAGCGGTTGAAGAAGTACCCGACAGCTTCAATGCGCGCTTTTCCTGTCTGGGCCGCTCTTATGAATACCGCATTTTGAACCGACGCCCAGAACCGACCTTCGACCGTCCCTATTGCTGGCATGTGCGCGGGCCGCTGAACGCCGAGGCCATGCAGGCCGCCGCGCAAGTGCTGGTGGGGCGCCACGACTTCAGCGCCTTTCGCGCTTCAGAGTGCCAAGCCGCCAGTCCGGTCAAGACCTTGGATCACCTGAGCGTCGAGCGCCAGGGCGACTGGCTGACGGTGCGCAGCTTCGCCAAGTCTTATATCCATAACCAAGTCCGCAACATGGTGGGCTCGCTGGTTCAGGTCGGCCTTGGCAAGTGGAACAGCGATGATCTGGCGGCGGTTCTTGCGGGCCGCGATCGCCAAGCGGCTGGCCCCTGCGCACCCGCCGAGGGGCTGTTTTTCTGGCGCGCTTGGTACGAGGACAGTGCCGGGCCCCTGCAAAATCCTGCGTTTTTCACCCATCCGCTGGCCTAGCACACAACATCCAGCCCCGCGTTGGCCTCGTCTCCAGTTTGCCTGGCCTCCAGTTGGCCTAGCCTCCAGTTGGCCTAGCCTCCAGTTGGCCTAGCGCGGCTTGACCTAATCCCCGACACACCCAATGAGCCGAACGACGGCGGGCCAACCTGAGCTGCGCCCCGCTTGTACTAGCCGGGCTTTTGTCTTTGGCTGCGCGCTGTGAGCCCCCCTTAGCCATAGGCGAGGCATCCGTGACCTGCCATTTCGGTTGAGTGGCTTGTAGATCAGCCGCAGCAGCGGGCGATCTCCCCAGCGCATCTTGGGTCCAAAGCGGGAAAGCCGCGCCGGCAAACGGGCACTGCGGCAGGCAACCCAACACATACGCAACTTCAAGGCCCTTGGCGCGACGGCCACTGTGCTCCTAGTTTCACGGGCCAGCCATGGAAGAACGTGGCCAAGACTGGCCCGAGCCCCTGCACTGCACTGCCCGAAAGCCTCAAAGCCCCCGCACTGCAAAGCCCTCGCACTGCAAAGCCCTCGCACTGCAAAGCCCCGGCGCCCCGATGCCCGCAGGCGTCAAAGTCCGGGCGCCGCAGCCTGGGGCGCTTGAGTTTTTCTGCCGTCATGACCCTCATCAGCAGCGGTATTGGGAGCTAAACCGCGACCGCGGCCCTTCAAGCCCTGGCTGGTTTTAACCGCTCGTTCTGAGGCGATTCTCGGCTACACCGTAGTTCTACCCATTCATCTAGATCTTTTTGGACCATACAGCCGACTAATTGTTCTAAACCTTTAGAAAAAAATGCCGACGTAGTACAAAATTCGCGATAAAATTGGCTCGACCGTGAAAGCGCCTGCGGCGATAGCCACCCCATACGGCACTGTTAGCGGGTTATCAGCATCATTTGCCTGCTTTGCCAAATAGATTTTCGCGTTAATCAACACCGCTAGAGCAACCAAACCACCAAAAAGGATAGTATTGAGTGCAAAGTGCGAAATCTGCGCGTAACCTATCGATGGCATCAATGCTACCAACAATTTAACATCGCCCCCACCCATAATTCCAAGGTGATAAGTCGCGAAAAGAATGGCAAAGGTGAGCAGCGGCAAGGCGATGACCGCCCACAGGAGGCTCGCCCCATGGGTCAAGGCATAAGTCGCTGATATAGCGTAAACCAACGCACAAACCCAATTGGGGATTATCTTTTGGCGTAGGTCTGTATATGCGGATAGACACAGAAGTAAAAAAAGTGACTCAACCATAGGTTTAGTGCTTGCAATTCCATTTCGCTTCGCTAATAGTCGTTTTCGAAGGCAACGAGGCCCCAGCAACGGGGTCCACCTTCAAAAAAATCTAGCTCAATGGAGAATTAAACTGAAAGCTCTCGTCAAGTTCGTAAACGACACCAAAGGCGCTACCGCAATTGAATACGGCCTGATTGCTGGCCTGATCGCGGTTGTAATCATCACTGCAGCTACCCTGCTGGGCGGCAATATCTCTACAGCCTTCACTTCTATCGCTACTGCCATTTCAGGCGCTGCGTAAGGCATTTGTGCTCTACAAGCCGAAACGATCGCCAGGCTAGGGCTCTAGCGCCCTAAGACCTATGCGACCATAGATTGTAACGTCATGGGATTCGCAAAGCGATTAAAGAAACAGATTCCGGCCGACGAGGCCCTGCTGCAAGAAGCGCCCTCGTCGGCTAGTTCTGATGATCCAGCCCGCAAAGCCTGGATCGACCTCAAGTCCCAACTGCGCAACGAGTTGGTTGACATTTTGGACGCGGGCGATTTGTCCGAGGACACCCGCGAACAAGCCTTCAACAAGATCAAATCCGCCGTCATTGTGATCGCGGGCCAGCGCGATCTTGAAATCAGCCCCCACGACTATGACCGTCTTGCCAATGAGTTGGTGGACGAAATCAAAGGCCTAGGCCCCTTAGAAGCCTTGATCGCGCGCGATGACATCGCCGACATCATGGTGAATGGCCACGACAAGGTCTATATTGAGGTCGGCGGCAAGGTGGAGCTGTCCCCCATTAAATTCGCCAGTGATGAACAATTGCTGCAAATCTGCCAACGCATCGTGCGCATGGTGGGTCGCCGCGTGGATGAGTCCTCGCCGATTTGCGATGCGCGCTTGCTGGATGGCTCGCGCGTCAACGTCATTATCCCGCCGCTGGCTATCAACGGCCCCACGCTGACCATTCGTAAGTTCCGCAAGGACAAGCTGACCATCCATGATTTGGTCAAGTTCCGCTCCATCACACCCGACGCCGCCCGCTTGCTGCAACTCATTGGCCGCGTGCGCTGTAACGTGTTGATTTCGGGCGGTACGGGCTCGGGCAAGACCACCTTGTTGAACTGTCTGACCGCCTTCATCACCCACGACGAGCGCGTCGTCACCTGTGAGGACGCCGCTGAACTGCAACTGCAGCAAGATCACGTGGTGTCGCTTGAGACCCGTCCGCCCAACATCGAAGGCGGCGGCCAAGTCAGCATGGCCGACCGGGTCAAGAACTGTCTGCGTATGCGCCCTGATCGTATTATCGTGGGCGAGGTGCGCGGCGGCGAGGCTTTCGACCTGTTGCAGGCCATGAACACGGGCCACGACGGCTCGATGGGTACGCTGCACGCCAACAATACCCGCCAGGCCCTGTCGCGTCTTGAATCCATGATTATCGCCTCGCCCGCCGGATCGGCCCTGCCGCTGCGCGCTATTCGCGAGATGATCTCCTCATCCGTCGATATCGTGGTGCAGGCCTCGCGTCTCAACGATGGCCGCCGCGTCATTACCGCCATTTCGGAAGTCACCGGCATGGAAGAAGATGTGATTGTCACCCAAGATCTGGTCAAGTTTCAGTCCCAAGGGCGTGACGAAAACAACAAAATCATCGGCCACCACCTAGGGACGGCGATTACCACGCCCAACTTTATGAATCGCGCCCAGCAGTACGGGCTGGGCGATCAATTGCTGGAGGTCATGACCGCGATCAACAGCATATAACACGGATCGGCAACCCGGCCCTGGCTGAAGACCGCAAAGACGGTCCGCCAGAGCCTCTCCAGAGACCCAAAACAGACCCGCCGGCACGTGATGCAAACCAGAAGGACCCGAAAAGGGCAAATGAACCATGGATACGCTCGCTCTTGTATCAACGATTGTCATGCTCGCCTTTGTCGCGCTGTTGGGCCTCGCCTACGGCCTGTACACGGATACCAGCCGCAAGCGCGCCGTCGGCACTCTGGCCTATCAACTGGGACTGGATGAGGGCGACAAGCGATCGCGCCGCCGCCAACCGCACGCCAAGTCGGTCGCAGAATCCTTGAAGGAACTGGACGCGCTACGCAGCAAGAGCTCCGTCTTCAACCTGAAAAAGCTTTTGTATTCCGCGGGTTATGAGACCGACCCCAAAAAATTCCTCCTCTTATGGGGCCTGGTTCTCATCGTCATGCTCGCCGTCATGACCTTGTTGCAGCTCCCAACTCTTGTGTTGATCTTGACCGCCTTGGGCTACGCTTTTGTCACCTGGATGTACCTGAAGCGCTCGGCAAAAAAACGCCAAGCCCGCTTTGTCGAAGAATTCTCAGGTTCGCTGGACGTGATCATTCGCGGCGTGCGCAACGGCATGGCGGTCAACGCCTGTTTCAAGCTGGTCTCCAAGGAGGGCGGCCCTGCGGTTCGCAACGAATTTCGAAAAATTTTCAATGACTTAGATCTTGGCCTACCGATCTCATTGGCCATGGATCGCTTTGCCGAACGCGTTGACTTGCCCGAAGTTAAGTTCTTCACGATCGTTGTTTCCTTGCAAGCGCGTTCGGGCGGCAACCTCTCGCAAACGCTTGAGAACCTGTCGAATTTGCTTAAAGAGCGCAAGACGCTGAAAGGCAAAATCAAGGCGCTCAGTTCTGAAGCCAAGACCAGCGCCTGGATCGTCGGCGCCATGCCTGTCTTGGTTCTGATGGCGGTGCAATTCTTATCGCCCGAATACACTGCCCCGCTCTACACCAGTTCGGTCGGCCACATGGTCATGGCGGGTTGCGGCTTCTGGATGGGCCTCGGCGTCTTCATCATGGCTCAGATGATCAATCTGGAGACCTAACATGCCCAGCGTCCTCGCCAACCAAACCCTATTCTCCAGCCTATTGATTTTGACGGCCGCCACCATCGTCATCGTTGGGCTCTATCTGTTTTTCGAGTTCAACAAGGTGGTCAGAGCGCGCCAACTCGGTGCGTTACAAGACCTAATGCGCGGCAAAGTCCTGACCCGCAGCCCCGAAAAGCCCCGCACCAGCCAAGTCGAATCTTTGGCCTTGGGACTGTCCAATGTCATCACCTTGGGCTTTCAAAAGCTCAACATTTACAAATCCATGTCTGACTCTATGCGTGAACGCCTGAAGCGCGCCGGTGTCTTAAATCGAAACGCCATGGCCTATGCGCTGACTGGCAAGGTGTTGGGGGCTTTGATGCTACCGCTGCTCGCCAATATCATTTTGTCGCCCTATGGGTTTTACGAAAGCTATTATCACATCGTTTGGATCATTTGTGCGGCACTGGGCTTTTTCATCCCCGAGGTCTACTTGTACAATAAAAAGACCAACCGCTTGAAAGAGATCAATAAATTCTGGGGTGATGCCCTGGATATCATCGTGATTTCGGTCTCAAGCGGCCAGACTTTTGAGAACGCCACCCGCTCGGCGGCGATTGAGATGTCCAACATCGCGCCCGAACTGGCCAAAGAGCTGACCATCACCGTCACCGAGCTGTCGCTGTTAGAGCGCCGCGAAGATGCCTATCGCCGCCTGGCCGATCGGGTGAACAATCCGCTGGTGCGCGGCTTCGTGTTCGACGTCATCCAGTCCGAATTGCTGGGCACCCCCTTGGGCAAGGCGCTGCAGGCCAATGCCTACGAAAACCGGAAGCAAAAGGAACAAGAGGTCGAAAAAAAGGCCGCGGCTTTGGGTCCAAAGCTGACCGTACCGCTGATCGTCTTTTTCTTCCCGATCTTGTTCGTCACCATTATTACACCGGTATTTTTGCAATGATGGATCGGCTGGCTCACTTCCTGGCCCAAATTCCCGCCCTGCGTCGGTTCTGTGGTGATCGTCGCGGCGCGATTGCTGTCCCTGCTGCGGTCGCTGCGCCCTTCTTCATGGTCATGATCGGCATGGCGGTTGAATATCAACACTGGCTCGGCATTCGTTCGGACTACCAAGACGTTGCCGACGCGGCTGCCTATTCCATCGCGCTCGACGCCCTCTACGGCGCGGATGAGACACAAATTGAGACGACGCTCGACCAGCTTTCCGCGCGCAGTGACGGAGATGCCTTGCCGATCACCTACTACTGGCCGCCGGCCTATGGCCCTTTTGCCGGGCGCGAGGGCTTCATTCAGGCCGAAGTCAAAGGCCTGGCGCCGCGTTATCTGACCAAAATCATGTTTTCGGGCGACTATGACATCAAGGCGGATGCCGTCGCACAGTACAGCGGTGGTGAGCTGAACAAGGAAGCTTGCATCATGGCGCTCTCCGGCGAAGCCCACGCGGCTTTGGAGGTCTCGGGAACCGCCCAGCTCGAGCTGTCGGTCTGCTTGATGGTCAGCAATTCCCTGTCCGACGCCAGCTTGCGTATGGCAAGCACGGCGACTTTGGTGGATGTCGGCTGTGTTTCCTTGGCTGGTGGCGCGGACATATCCTCGTCCGCCACCATCATTTCGACCTTGACCGACCCCAACCTGATCGACTCCTTTGCCAATATCCGCTTGCACGACTGCGAGAACATAAAGACCTCGCAACCCACAGCCAGCGATCCTTATCAGCACTTGCAGTCGGTCACGCGCGAGCTGGTCGCCTCGACCACCAACTGCAGTTCTGGCGGCGTCTATCACAACGAATCCCTGCCCAGCCCCACAGTCAGCACCAGCGGTCTGGCAGTGCAGTGTTTAACCGGCAATGTTTCCTTGAAAGGCGAAGTGACGCTGGATCCCGGCATCTACATCATCAAGCCGGGCGATCTGGTGTTTAATGCTAACTCCGTTGTGCGCGGTGAAAATGTGACCTTCATCATGGCCGACGACGCGGAGCTGACCATCAACGGCGGCGCGGATGTGCAACTCAGTGCCCCGACAGGTGGCGCGACCCAGGGCATGGTCTTTATGAGCGACGGATTTGACGACGGCAGCGCTGCAACGCACAAGTTCAACGGTAACGCAACGACTGAAATTGATGGCGTGGTCTACATGCCAACCGATGATCTCACCGTCACAGGAAACTCCGTTATAAGCCGGTCCTGTCTGCAGTTCATCGCAGACACGGTCAACGTCAGCGGCAATTTCGACCTTCGGATTGGCTGCCTGCCGAGCGATCGTGCCCCGCGCTACAACGGCAAGGTTGCCCTGGTGGATTAGAGCCGTCCACGGGTGAGCGGCAAGACAGGCGAGGTCGAAAGCAAGGCGGCTATCCAACCAGCGCCTATCGCTAAAACGCGAGCTTGGGCACGTAGGCATCCGCTTGGATAATCTGGCGGCCCAACTGCATATCTGGGTTGTAAAGCCTGAGCAATCCATCGAACGAGACCAGAAAGTCGAAGATATAATCCACCTCGATGTGAAACCGCTCGCCGAACTGCAGTGAGATTTCCTCGGTCACAACGATGTTCAGCCTCTCCGGATCAAGCATCAGGCCATAATCATCTCTGGCCGTCTGAGGGTCCAAACTTTGCAAATCGCTGCTGGCGATGATGGCCTGGCGCGACAACAGCTCGGTCAAGCGCGAGACTTCCTGGCGACTGATCATCATGCGCCCGAATTCTAGCAAGCCATAGATCATGGCAAAGGCCAATGGAAACAGCAGCGCCGCTTCTACTGCCGTGGCGCCTAATCTTGATCGCGCCAAGCGCTTTGCGGCTCGCTTAACAGCCACGATTACCTACCCGTTTGACCTTGAGCGAGATATTGATGTTGCGATTACCCAGCCAGGTACCGCTGGCTTGGGCGCGGTTTGACACGGATATGATTTGGGTCGCGACCTCATCTGCAGCGCAAAAGCTGCCCGACGAACGCTGTTGGTCATCGCAATAGCACGCCTCGACTTGGATACGAGTCTCGGGTGGATTGCCGCCACCTTCAAAATAGCTGTCGACTAGCTCGCGCTGCGCAAGTTCGAAAACCGGGCTCTCGAAGTTAGCCACCACGTTGGAGGCCATGGCCCGCGAGAGCTGATGCATGCGCCGCTTCTGGGCTTCAATTTGGAAAAGATCCACCACCACGACCAGCATGGGGACCAAAAGCAGCATGAGCAAAGACACCTCGACCGCCGTGACACCACGTCGATCCAGCCCTAGGGCGAGAAGTTTTGCTTTTCCGGTCTCGCCGCTCCGCAAGAGGCTCAGCAGCACAGCGAACCTGTCCTATCTACCAGAATTTGAAGGCTTTCTTTTTACCTGATTCCGGTACAGAGTCCAAATCCAGCGCGCTCGCCAGCGCCTGTAAACTTGCGGTTACTGGCTTGGGCACTGCGATATGGGGCACCTTCGCCAGGTCCACCCGATCCTGGTGCTCCAGGGCTTTGGCAAAAACCGGAACCACCGATTTCAAACTATCACCCAACAGGGTTTTTAGCTCGGTCTCGCTGAAATTTGGCTTAGCGGGCTGCTTATTAACGACCAGAGAGTAGGCCACCGAGTCGCTCTCCGCGATCCAACTTTTCAAATTGCGAAGATTGCGCAGGCCGACCAGATCCGGGGTCGCCACGACCACCAAATGGTCGATGGCCTTCAACAGGTCGATATCAAAGCCCGTCATGCGGGTGGGGATGTCCAAGATCGACACCGGATAAGCAGCGCGCAGGGTCTGCAAAAAGCTGGTCGCGCTCTCAAAATCTTCGATTTCACCCAGATTGATCGTGTGTGGTCCGCCAAAGACATGCAAACCGTCGACGCTGGCTTGAAATAGCGCGTCGACCGTGGAATTGCCTGTCGGATCTTCTGCATAACCTTGAGAATAGCTGCCTTTGAATGCCAGCCCCAAATCCACCGACTGGCGCCCCAGGGTCAGGTCGAAATCGACCAACGCCACCTCGCAATCGCGCGCCTTCATGACGTGATAGGCCAGGAGCTGGGCCAGGGTCGAGGCCCCCGCGCCACCGCCAACGCCGGTAAGGCCGACGACTTTGTTGTCCAGCATGGAGCGGTGGCTCAATTTGGCGACGCCGTCCAGCAAGTCTTCTTCAAAATCGTTGGTGGCAACGTAGTCGATCGCACCAGCCGACAAGATTTTGCGCGACACATGTGCAGAGTCCAGGCTGGAGACGACGATGACATCGCCGCGCAGGGCCGAAAAATCAACGCTGTAGGCCTCTTCCAGCTCGTCGCTTGGGATGTGCAATACATAGGCACGGTGCTGGTCTTGGTCTTTGGGCACCTTTTCTTCCAGCATGCGCATTGCGGACTGAAAATCGTACTCCAAGACCTTTGCGCCAAAGTTCATGCGTGAGAGCTGAGGCGCCAAGGCCTCAAACTTGCCCTGGAGCTCGGCATCTTGCGACAGGAAGTGTAGCTGTGTGGACACCTTTATCTCCTTCGTGGCCTTGCGGCCAACGGCCAGCCGCGGGCCCAGTCTAAAATCTTATCGAGGCCGTCAGCCTGCGTGGCCAAGCGCTGCATCGGCGGGCAAACGGCGGGCAAACGGCGGGCCCAACATCGCGCCCTAGCGACCGACTGCACAGCGCTCAGATCGACAAACCGGGGCACGACAAAGCGCTATTGGTTGGGCTCGATCTCATCCTCGGCCATATCGCCGGACGCCCCATCTGATGACCTGCCGGACGACTTGTCTTCCTTGCTGGCTCGATTGGCGCTCTCGGTCGATACGATCGTCACACCCCGCGAGGTGATGACGCGCACTTTGCTTTTCTGCAGTGAGACCAGGCTGCCCGTCTCGGGCAAGCCGCCTTCGCCCGCTTCAACAGGGCGCAACGCAAAGGTCAAAGAGCCCGTAGTCGTAGCCTCGTACAGCAAATTGGCCTGCTCTTCGGACAACTCAAGCGTGATGGTCTCGGCTTTGTCAGCCACCTTTTTGTTCAGCTTCTCCCGGTCGCTGGCTTGCTGGCTGGCGGTCTTTGCCACCACGGCGCCCGTGGGAACATCGCCTACGGCCAAGACCCGAACGTTACGCAAAATCGTTTCAGACACCCCTTCCGCCGCGCCCTGCCCTTCGGCATCGCTGACCACGACCAAGGTGTGAATGATGTCGATACGGTCATCGGGTTGAACAAAGCCACCCGCGATCTGCACCGCGCTTGTACGCACAGCGATCGCGCGCAGTCCCGGTTGAATGGCCAGCGCCATAAAGCCCGCGGTCGATTCAAGCACCGCATCAAAGCGCGCGATATCGCCTTCGTTGACCGAATTGGTCAAGAACTTGTCTTGCAGGTCGCGCGGCGCGGTCGGGCTTGCATCGCGCAGGATCGCGCCGGTCGGGATGTCGGTCTTGGTCCGCAAGACCCAAGACATATCGCTGCTGCTGATCTTGGTGCCACGCACTAGTGTCTTATTATAGACCAAGACTTCGGAGAGCTGGTTTTCCTCGCGGGTCTGGGCCTCAACCTGTTGTTCGACTTGGCGGAAATAGGATTGCGACAGGACATAGGCCCCAGCGCCACCGGCAATAATAAAAATGACAAAGATAATTCGAATTAGCACGGTCTATTTACTCGTTGAACTGTCTGGCTTGCCATTGACACGCGAACAACGATCCTCGCAGCTGTATGAAATTTCTTGGCCGCCGGCACGAATGACGACGTTAATCTCTTCTTTTTCTTCTTCGGTAACTTCAATTTTGGTCTCTAGATCACCTTGAAGCCCTTTCAGCCCGCCTAACAAACCGCTCAAATTGGTCAGCAAGGGGCTCTCAACTTCCAAAGTCGGCTCCGTATTGCCTAAGGCGCTGATCTGCTGGTCCTGGCCGCGGGCCACCAGAGGGTCGAGCGAAAAATCGGGACGATTGACCACGTTAACGGTGACGATCTTGACCAGGTCGCCGCGCCGCGTGAAAAATTGCACGTTGGTCGCGCCGGTCTCGATGCCCGTAACGCTGAGCATTTGCGAGTTGATCACCGCGACCGACAAAATCTCGTCGTCGCCGACGATAACGGTCTCGAAGATATCCTCGCTTGAGATGGTGGTCGAAAAACCTTCGCAGAGGTTCATATAGCAGCCCGTTGAATAAGTGTGTTTTTGAACGCAACAGAACGTTCAAGCGTTAGGTTGCATGCGACCAATGCCGACGAGATCGTCGGTCACATCAAAGACAACATTGATAGCCGAATTCTGTTCGC
>JAUIDR010000071.1 GCA_030428565.1 Alphaproteobacteria bacterium | reverse complement strand
TTGCCGTAGATGTAATTTAAAAAGAGGCTCCCGTTGTCGTCACTCCAATCCGCAGACGCCGCGATCATGTCCTGACCGATGGTGGCGCCAACAAACAGATCCTTGTAAAACCAACCCGCGTCTTTGAGTGTCACATTGCCCAGAAACAGCCACTGCCCGTCGTCGTCCATGAGCGCAGACACGCCCCAGTCATCGACCTCCACCCCGACGGATACCCGCTGCTTTTCAATCTGCTGGAAGTCTTCGATCGGGTGAGAAGGCCAAGACAAATAGAGTTGGTCAATGTCAGGCGGTAAAATCAGAGCGCCACGGTTGTCGCCAACTTGTCCGGCCTCGAAGAAGAATGGACCAGCGACCACCCCAAGAGCCAAATCCGTTAAACCGCCGAGCTCTTTTTGATCTGCTCCAGCAAACGCCACACCGACAAGAGACCCACGACCATACGCTCTAACATTGGCCGACAGCTCATGCACAGCCTCGAAACCAAGGCGCGTACGCGTTGCCATCACTGATTGAAAGGGGTCATTTGCACAGTCAGACGCTCCAGGCGGGCAAGCATGGGCGTCTGACTCATGATAAATAACTTCGACATCACCGACCAAACGCAGCTGCGCTTTTGCCGCAGATACGAACATGCCCACAAACATCAAAGCGCTCAGTCCCAGAGCAAAGAAAAAGCGCGCTGCAAACAAAACCATGGGTAGATACTCCTGGTCTGCTTATACCGATGCGAGCACGAGCTTCCAATGCGCCACCCACAGGTTTATCGGCTTGCCCCCTTCTCAAAACCATTCCATTGCGCTACTTAGGGTTGCAATTCATTTCCTTATGCAGTGACGCTATTTTTCCATGGAACTCATTCATATCCAGAAGGCCCAGTCGGCCCAGCTCATCATGCCAGCACGCGCAAGTGCTGAAGAAAAAGCCCCGCAGTAAGATGAGCCGAATTCACGCCGCCCCTTCACTGCCAATTGAAAATCATATCTGGCCATCACCATCATCCTCTGCGTTTGCGCAATTTTTGGCGCTGCCCATGCTCTTTCATTCATAGGAGTAATCGAGGCTCGAAATTCATTTCTAGATCCAAGCCACTCGGTACCGGAGGTGATCGCCGTTGCTCAAAAACGGTTTGGTATTGACGAGCCCTTCACGTTGGCCCAACGCCCCGCGCCACACCTGTCATCTCTTGTAAGAAGCGATTACAAGATCATTAGTGCAGCCCCCTAGCCTTAGTCGAGCCGATGTAACGGAACACCCACAGGTCTGCCCAAGGCGCGCGTTCGCCTATAGGTGAAACTCTCAGTCACACGATTGGGAGCCAAACCACCATGCAACGCAAATCATTGCCAAACGAAACGCCCATAGAAGAAATCGCGCGGATTTTAGCGGGCGGCCTTGTGCGCATGTCTGCCAAGCGCGACCGTAGATCCCAGGCTCTTCAGAGAACTCGTACTGGACTAGTGCCGCCAAAAGAGCGGTCCTAAACGCCCTAAAGACTTCCAATAGGAGCAAGCCATGTACGATGATCCTTCGACCCTTAAGACCATCACCCAAATCCAGGCCATGGAAGTGCCCGACCTCAAAGCGCTCTGGCTTGAGCACTTCGAGACCATGGCGCCCAATTCCAACCGCCAGTTCTTGGCGCGTCGGCTCATTCAAAAGGTCCAGATCGACCGTTACGGGGATCTGCCTGCCTGCGATCGCAAGATCCTCGAAAAGCTGGCAAACGACACGGCCTTTTTGAAAAAGCAAAAGACCGGCGTTTTGTCCAAGGCCGATGCCCTATCGGTTGGCACCCGCCTCGTGCGCGAATACCGCGGCATTGACCATGAGGTCACGGTGACCGCTTCTGGCTTCATTTACCAGGGCCAACCGTACCGATCTTTATCAGCCATCGCCACCAAGATCACCGGCACCAAGTGGTCCGGCCAAGCCTTCTTTGGCCTCAAAAAGCGAAAGGCAGCATAATGGCGACACCAACCACAAAGCGCTGCGCCATCTACACACGCAAATCCACCTCTGAGGGCCTGGACAGCGCCTTCAGTACGCTCGAGGCCCAACGCGAGGCTGCGGAGGCCTACGTGGCCTCTCAGCGCCACGAGGGCTGGGTTGCATTAGATACCATCTATGACGACGGCGGCTTTACCGGTGCCAACATCGAGCGCCCTGCCCTCATGCGCCTGATGGACGATGTTAAGGCCGGCCTGATTGACGTGATTGTCTGCTACAAGATCGACCGACTGACGCGCTCCTTGACCGATTTCTCCAAGTTGGTCGATGTGTTTGACGCGCACGGGGTCTCGTTTGTCTCGGTTACCCAGCACTTTAACACCAAAGACAGCATGGGCCGCTTGACGCTCAACATCCTGCTCTCCTTTGCCCAGTTCGAGCGCGAAGTGCTCGCCGAGCGCGTTCGTGACAAGGTCGCCGCCTCACGCAAGAAGGGCATCTTCATGGGCGGCACGCCGCCGCTGGGCTACGACGTGGTCGATCGCTCTCTGGTGGTCAATGAGGTAGAAGCAAAGCTAGTCCGCCGGATCTTCGAGCGCTTTACCGCAACAGCATCACTCCAGGCCGTAACCAGCGAGCTCAACAGCGAAGGTTTGACCACCAAGTCCTGGATCACCAAGAATGGGTCTTTGCACGAGGGCAAGCCCTTTACCAACGCCGCCGTGCGCGCCATCGTGACCAACAAGACCTACTTGGGCAAAGCCAAACACAAAGGTGCGGTTTATGACGCCGATCATGAAGCTATCGTCAGCCAGGGCCTGTTTGGCAAGGCGGCCGCCATCTTCAAGCGCCCGGGCCGGCAGCGCGGTCAGAACAGCCGCGCTGAAACCAAGTGCTTTTTAAAGGGCAAGCTCTTTGGCACCTCTGGCTATGCCATGACGCCAGCCTTTGCTAAAAGCCCGTCAAACAAATCCAAGCGCTACCGCTACTACGTCGACCAGAAGGCCAGCAAGCAAGGCTGGGCCAGCGTTGCCCTGCCCTCCATCCCGGCCGGCTACATCGAAGACCTTGTCTTTAGCGAACTGCGCAGTCTGTTCCGCTGTCAGGAGCTAGCAGGCTTGGTCCATAAGCGCTCCAAGGCCGATGGCCTTGAATGCGAAAAGGGCGAGCTGCGCTATTCCCTATCGAATATCGACGCGCTCTGGGACGAGCTGTTCGTTGGTGAGCAGCTACGCATTATCGACTTGCTCATCGAGCGCGTTGATCTAGCCCCCAAGGCCGTCTCCCTCACCCTCTACACCCAAGGCCTAGAAGAACTATACCAAGAGGCCATGAGCTTTGATGACGAACAACGACAAAGCTCCACGACCTGGAAACTGGCCGGCGATGGCACGCGCATCTTGGTGACAAAAGAGATCAGCATACGCAAGCGCGGCGGGCGTAAGGCCATCATCACCCCAAGCGGCCAAGAGGGCGACTTGGGCGCGATCATCGCCGGTGAGAACATCAATGAAGACCTGGTGCGCACAATCGCCCAATCCTGGCGATGGAACCGCATGTTCGATCAAGGCCTCAATACCCGAGAAATCGCTGCCAAAGAGGGCTATGGCATTAGCCACGTCTCGCGGGTCATGCGTCTTTCATCCCTACCGCCGGCGATCGTCTCAGACATCATCCATGGGCGCCAAGCCGATGACCTCACGGTCAAATCGCTGACCATGGGGGGTGTTGATGCGGTTTGGCCAGGCTTGGCGACTGCACACCCGCATTAACCTTTAATCAGCGCACAGGTTTCAAGTTTTTCGGCATGATTGTCCGACGGGGACCAAGACGGGTGTCGTTCTGTGTCAGACTTGCCCGTTTTCGTTGGCTGATTGGGCCGTTTCCAGCGGTTTTGGACGCTCCTATCCTGCGCTTTGTCGCCGTTAATGGAAGACGAGGCGGTCAAAGTTGTAGGCCAAGTTGGCCAGCGTCATTTTGGCCTTGGCTTTAGCCAGCCCAATGGTGCGTATGAATAGCCCATAGCGGTTCTTCTGGTGGGCAAAGACATGTTCAACCTTGGCCCTGACATTAGACTTCCTTGCATTCGCCTGTGATGTCGCCTGGGGCATGGGCTTGCCCTTGGGCTTCTTGCGATGGATCTTGCTGGTCATCATGCGCTTGGCGAGCCAGCCTTCGTTGTTCTTCGAACGATAGGCCGTATCTGCCCAGACACTCGACGCCGTGTTGCTTTTGTCGATAACATGCTTCAACTGGCGTCCATCACTGTCTGCTGCCGAGGTGACATGGCCTTTTCGGATAAAGCCATAGCGCCGATCAATGCTGATGTGCGTTTTATAGCCGAAGGTCGGGGTTGCGATTTGAGGCAAAGGGCTGCCGTCCGGTCGGTAGCGGATCTTGCCGCCTATTTTCAGCGTCCACCGGGCCGAAGTGTCCTTTTGGGCCGCCTTGTTGGGTTTGTCAGGCCCAAAGCACGGTCTAAGTTGACGTTTCAAGCCTCGTTACGGCTCGCTCCATTGCGTTTTTTGTCAGTGCAAAATCCTCCTCTAGCAGCGCCAAAGACGGATAGAGTTTTCCAGCTGATTTAAAGACACCCTGCGCCCGCAGTTCGGCATTCCAGGCCTCATTGACCGCAGGATCGCGATGGCGCGCGCTGCGGTAATCCTGCGGCTCGGCGTCGGTAAAATAGACATCGAAAAGCGTGGCATCACCGCAGATGCTGTGGGCTATGCCTGCTGCATCCAGCGCTTCGGTATGCATATCCATCAAGCGTTGGCCGTTCCGGCGCAGCGTCTCGTATTGCCCAGGCCGGCGCAGGATCTCCATCGTCTTCAGCCCGGCCACCGCGGCCACGGGGTTGCCCGAGAGCGTGCCGAGCTGCATCAGCCATTTATCGGCCCCCACGGCAGATTTATCAAAGTGAGACATGATTTCAGCGCTCGCGCCCAGTGCCGCCAGCGGAAATCCCCCTCCAATGATTTTGCCGAGCGTGCAAATGTCAGGTGTCACGCCATAGCGCTCTTGCGCGCCGCCAAAGGCAAGGCGAAAGCCTGTGACGATTTCATCAAAAATTAGCAACACGTTGTGTTTTTCGCAAAGATCGCGCAAGCCCTGCAAGAAACCGTCCTTGGCGGGGATGATCCGCTGGAGCGGCTCAACGATGATGGCGGCGATGTCTTCGTGCTCTGACAAGAGCGAAGCCACGGCAGCGAGATCATTGAACGGGGCGATCAACATTTCATCGGCCACACTTTGAGGAATGCCCGCGCTGTCGGGTTGAGCGGTAGGGAAATTCAGCTTCTTCGCGGGGGCAAGGCTCATCTGTGCCTCGGCGCTCATCCCGTGATAGCCGCCCTCGAACTTGAGGATTTTCGTCTTGCCCGTATAGGCGCGCGCAAGGCGAATGGCGTACATATCCGCCTCGCTACCCGAAGTTACGAAACGCACCTGTTCACAGCACGGTACAGCGGTGCAGATCACCTCGGCCAGCTCGATGCCTTGCGCGTTGTTGGCAAAGAAGCTCGTCCCACGCGACAGTTGTTCCAGCACTGCCTCCATCACCTCGGGGTGCCCATGGCCCAAAAGCATGGGACCAGACCCAATGAGGTAATCAACATATTCGCGCCCATCTTCGTCCCAAACGCGAGAGCCTTGGCCGCGCGCAATCACAACAGAGGCGTCGAAGTTGCCGAAGCCCGCCGCAGGCAAAACCTGGCGCGCACGGGCGATCCATTCGTCTTGGGTATGTGTTCTGTTCATGAGTCTCAGTCCAATACAAGTGTAGGCTCGCCCAAGGCGGCCGCGTCAACGGTGATGCCCAGGCCGGCGCCCTCAGGTGGCGCTATGCGCCCCTTCGCGCGCACCGGCGCGTCAGGCGCAAGCCGCGGCGCGACATACCCTGACAGGTCGCAGACATTCAGTACGCGCGATGGGTCTGTTGCCGCGCCCAAATGCAAAAGCGCGGCGGTGGTAATATCGCTGCCCCACGTGTCTTCGATACACATCTTAGCGCCGAGATAGAGGCAAAGGTCGCGCGCACGTCGTGTGGCCGAAAGCCCGCCAAATTTGGAAAGTTTGAGTGCGACCGCGTCCATTACGCCCAGTTCATGCGCTTTCAGAAGCGTCGGCACGTCATGCGCCAATTCGTCGATTTTCATTGGCAAGTTCGTGGCGCTGCGAACGCGGGAACAATCTTCCAATGTGGGACAGGGCTGTTCGAGCATGACATCAAGAGCAGCCGCGGCTCGGCCGACGCGCGCTGCCTCAAGCGAGGTAGCCCCGCAATTCCAATCGCCATAGACAAGCGGGCCTTTCCCAACTGCCTCGCGCACCTTCGCAAGGCGTTCGAAGTCGGTCTGCCAGTCGCCAGAAGCGCCAAGCTTGGCCTGAAACTGGCTGATTCCCTGCCCCTGCGCCTCCACCGCAATGCGTGCCATCTCATCAGGCTCAACGCAGGTGATCGAATGGTAAAGCGGGATGTTCGCCTGCCGCTGCCCGCCCAAAAGCGCATGAAGCGGAAGCCCCGCAACTTGCCCTGTAATATCCCAAAGCGCCATATCAAGCGCCGATTTGGCATAGCGGTGATCGTGAAGATGTGCATCGGTGTGGGCCATCAGCGCCTCGGGGCCTACTGGGTCCGCCCCGATGATCACGGGCGCGAGCTCTTGCAGCGCAGGCCCCACGCCGCGGGCATAGGCCGGCAGGTAATGCGGGATCGGGCAGACCTCGCCCCAACCTGTTGCGTCCCCGTCAGTCTCGACGCGCAAGACGGACGTCTCGACCGTTTCGCAGGTTTTGCCATCAGCCATGTAGTAGCTCGTGTGGCTCGTAAGCGGCACATACCAAAGCGATAACCGCGTGATACGCAGGCTCGATGCGCTACTCATCGCGCTGGCTCCAGGGACGCGTCCATGCGCGGCCGGAAGCTCTCTGGGTCGTAGGCTGGCGCGCCCAGAACACGCGCGGCGCGCGGCTGGCCTGCAATGATAACATCAAGCGCCGTATCCGCCTTGGCGGCCTCGGGTTTCAAATACGCAAACGCGAGAATCTTATCGACGGTATGTCCATACGCCACAGAGGCCGTCGATCCGACGGGGGCTCCCGCCATCATAACCGCCTCGCCACCGTGGCCGTCTTCCGCGCCATTCGGTTCAATCTCAAGATAGGCGCAGACCCAAGGCAAGGTTTCATTGAGAGATTTGTCCTTGCCGAAATACTCTTTATCGGTGCACGCAAAGCGCAGCACGTCAGCCTCGGCGAGCGTCACTTCGTTGGTCAACTCGCCCGCGCCCTTAAACCCCTTTTCCAAGCGCATCACGTTCATCGCGAATGAGCCATAGTCAGCCAGCCCATGCCCCTCGCTTGCTGCCCAAAGTGCATCATAGACTTCCAGGCAGGCTGCGTTCGGCATGTGCAGCTCCCAGCCCAGCTCGCCTGCGTAAGACATGCGCAAAGCCCAGACCTTGTGACCCGCTACGTCGATCTGCTGGGCTGAGAGCCAGCGAAAGCTAACGTTGTCCAGCGCAGCATCCGTGCAGGCCCCAAGGATATCCCGCGACCGCGGCCCATTAAGCGACAACGCGGACCAGCTGTCGGAGAGCGCCGTTACGTTCACGTCTTCGCCGTTCCGCTGGTGCGCCAGATGATCCAAAAGGCGCTGCTCGAAGAAGGCCGCACATACAAGATAGAAGCGATCCTCGCCCATCCGCACAATCGTCGTCTCGAGCTCGATCCTTCCGCGACGGTTCAGCATATGCGTCAGCGTGATTGAACCCGCTTTTTGCGGCATTCGGTTGGTCGTCAGCCGATCCAGGAACGCATAGGCATCGGGACCTTCGACCATCACCTTGGTGAAAGCGGTTACATCCATGATGCCTGCCGCTTCGCGCACGGCGCGCACCTCCGCGCCGACGACGTCGTGCACCGCATTGCGCTTGAAAGAGTAGTGATCCTTTTGCTCCACTCCGTTTTTGGCAAACCAGCGTGGCCGCTCGAAGCCGTAGACCTCTTCATAGACAGCGCCTTTCTCCCTGAGGCGCTCATAAAGCGGCGAAGGTTTGATGGGGCGGCCAGCAAGTCGGTTGAAATGTGGAAACGGGATCTCGTGGCGCAGCTTGTAATCCTCATGTGCTTTGGTGATCTGCCAGTCTTTTGTGGCGTAGCTGCCAAAGCGACGCGGGTCATACTCGCGCATGGAGATATCCGCGGCACCATGGACCATCCAGCGTGCCAGCTCACGCGTGAGGCCCGGGCCCCAGCCGATGCCGATCTGCGTTCCGCAGCAGCACCAATAGTTGCGCACACCCGGCGCAGGGCCGATAAGCGGGTTGCCATCGGGCGGATGGGAGATCGCGCCATGAACTTCGCGCGTGATCCCCAGCTCCGAAAAAATAGGCATGCGGTTCAGGCACTCCTCAAGCCACGGCATCACGCGGTCATAATCGGCATCAAAGAGCCAGTTTTCATAATCCCACGGGCATTCATCATGCCAGACTGAGTTGGAATTGTCCTTCTCGTAGATACCGATGAGGCCGCGCTTTTGCTCCATGCGGATATAGCCCGAAACCTTTTTGTCATCGCGGATGACGGGCAGCTCTTTGTCCAGTGCTTCAAATTCAGGCACAGGTTCGGTCACGAAATAATGGTGCGTCATGGAGGTCATCGGCAGTTGCAGACCCGACCATTCGCCCATCTGCCGCGCATATGTCCCACCCGCGTTGGCCACATGTTCACAGGTGATAGTGCCCTTCTCGGTATCCACCTGCCATTCGCCCGAAGGCAACTGCGTGATATTTGTCGCGCGGCACTGGCGGATGATGCGCACGCCCTTCTGCCGCGCGCCCGCTGCCATCGCCATGGTCACATTGGTCGGGTCCACGTGGCCATCATCAGGCGTATAAAGGGCGCCAAGAACACCCTCAAGGTTATAAAACGGGTGTAGCTCCGCGACCATTTCTGGCCCCACCAGCTCAATGTTGAAGTCCAGGCTGCGCGCGACGGAAAGCGTATGGCGCAGCCAGTCCATCTCGTCTTCAGTATAGGCCAGGCGGAAAGAGCCGCAGCCGTGCCATGTGACGGGCTGGCCCGTCTCCTTCTCAAGCCCGCCCGAATAGAGCCCTATGTTGTAATCAACGCATTTCCCCAGAGAAAAACTTGAGGTCGAATGCGTAATCTGCCCCGCCGCGTGCCATGTACTCCCGCTCGTGAGCTCGGCCTTTTCAAGGAGCACGGTCTCCTCGCCCCATCCCTCATGCCCGAGGTGATAGGCAAGACCCACACCCATGACGCCGCCGCCCACGATAACCACCCGTGCCTGCGTCGGAAAGCTCTTGTCTGACATGCCCTGATCCTTTGCCAAAGAGACTCGAAATTTCAATGGACAGGCTATTGGGACATATGTATCATTGTCAATCATGAATGGCACAAATGTATCAAATGAAGTCTTGGAGCGACTCTCAGGCGAATGGGAGGCCCTTACGCCTGAGGCTCAGAAAGCCGCGCGCTACGTGCTTGAGAACCCCACCGATGTGGGCGTCTCCACAGTCCGCGAGATTGCCGAAGCGGCGAAGGTCAAGCCCAACACTTTCGTACGCATGGCGCGCCAGATCGGCTTCGAGGGCTATGATGATTTTCGCGCGCCCTTCCGCGAAGCGATCCGCCAAGGTGGGGTAAGCTTTCCCGAACGCGCCCGCTGGCTGCAAGACATCCGCAGATCAGGCGAGTTGGGCGGGCTTTATGCCGATATGGTGGGCGCCGCGCTTAGCAATATCGAGGAGACTTTCGCCAGCATCGACGCGGAAGCACTCAAAGCTGCTGCCGAGGTGATCTGGTCCTCGAGGCAGGTCTTTACGCTGGGTGTGGGCGTCAACAACGCCAACGCGCGCAACTTTACTTACCTTGCCTCGACGGGCATGAAGCAGTTTCATGCCATCCCTCGATCTGGCTCAACGCCTGTCGATGATCTGGCGTGGGCAGATGACCGAGACGTGCTCATCGCCATGACGATGAAGCCATATCGCAACGAAGTGGTCGAGGCGGTGCGCATCGCACGAGAGCAAGGCATGACCATCGTTGCTCTCTCCGACAGTTACGCTAGCCCGATCATCCTCAGCGCAGATCACGGCTTTGTCACCCGAGCTGATACGCCGCAATTCTTCCCTTCTTCGGTGTCTACAATCGCGCTTCTGGAGACACTGCTGAGCTTTGTTATCGCTGTGGCCAGCGAGGAAATCATCGAGCGGGTCGAGACATTCCACCGCCGCCGCCACCAACTTGGCATCTACATGGAGGAGCCAGAATGAACGAAATGCAAGAGCCAATTCGCTCCCTTGAGGCGCGCTATTACACCGATCCCATGATCTTCGAAGTCGAGCGCAAAGGCTTGCTCGCCCGCACATGGCAATTCGCAGGGCACGCAAGCCAACTTGAAAACACGGGCGATTACTTCGCCTTTGAGCTTGCGGGCGAAAGCCTGTTTTCAATCAAAGGGCGCGACGGCGAGATCCGCACCTTTTACAACGTCTGCCAACACCGCGCGCACCAGCTCGTGGAGGGCGCCGGCACAACTCGCGTTGTGGTTTGTCCCTACCACGCGTGGACCTATGAGCTGACGGGAGAGCTGCGCGCAGGGCCGAATATCAAGGCGGTCACTGGCTTTGACAAATCGAAGGTGTGCCTGACGGAGGTGCGAACAGAGGTGTTCCTCGGTTTCATCTTCGTTAACCTCGACAATGACGCAAAGTCGATGGATGAATGGTTCCCAAACGCCCGAACCGAGCTTGAAAGCTTCGTACCCAACTGGACCGAGCTAAAGCCGCTCGAATGGGTCGAAATCCCTGAAAGCTGCAATTGGAAAGTCTCAGTCGAGAATTACTCGGAATGCTACCATTGTACGCTCAATCATCCCACCTTTGCGACCGGTGTCATCAAGCCCGAAACCTATGACGTCCAGCC
Source organism: Alphaproteobacteria bacterium (assembly GCA_030428565.1). GTDB lineage: Bacteria > Pseudomonadota > Alphaproteobacteria > UBA7985 > JAUIBT01 > JAUIBT01. The sequence continues at coordinate 1,363 of JAUIDR010000071.1, read as the reverse complement.
GCAAGGCTACTGTCTGCGCCACACAACGGAAAGCAATACTCTCGAAAACATGAGCTATGACATTAACTCTGGCTTTGCCAACAACGACAAGTACTCAAGCTGGTTCCTTTGGCCGATGTTTTCTTTCCAGGTTTACCCTGGCAACCTTCTCAATACTTACCACTGGCGCGCGATTGACGCCGCCAACGTTGTGGTCTGGCGCGGCTGGTATTCCATAGGCGGCGAAGACAACGAAACCGTCCACCGCATGGCTGCACAAGACCGCGCCACAACCGTCGAAGAGGACATCCGCCTGGTCGAAAGCGTGCAGCGCGGCCTCAAGTCACGCGGCTATGTGCCGGGGCCTTTGGTGGTAGATCCCTCTTGCGGCGTAAATTCCGAACATTCCATCATGCATCTGCAACGCTGGATGCTCGAGGCCGTGAAGGACGAGATGTGAGCGCATTTGATGAAGACCTGTTCCTCAAGGGATTGGCGCATCGCAAGGCCACGCTCGGCGCGATATATAGAAATGCCCAAGAAGTCTGATAGAAAACCGCGCAAAGTCTGAAAAACGAAGGTCAGAATATGCCGTGCACCAACATCGCGCATAAGCTTCAGAACCTTTGGGATAGGTAGCCTGGACAACCTAACGTTAAGCCATAGAGTCTTGAGTACTCATATCAGTTTCAGAGTTAAGCGGTGGAAACAACGAACCGAGCGGCGCAACGGTATCGCCTGGGAATGATGTACCTAACAGGGACAGACATTAGCTGTGACTATGCCCAAGCTCGTCACTGGCTGTCGCTTGCGGCGCAAGATCGCCACCCAGCGGCTTTGCGTGCGCTTGGCGAGATGCATCTTCATGGAAAAGGGGTGATGCCGTCGATTGAAACGGCCACCGACTTCCTCAAGGACGCAGGCGAACTTGGCGACAAAGAAGCAACCAAGCTGCTGAACGAGATCAACGCTACCGAGTTGCCTGAAATCAAAAGAGCAAAAACAACGGGCGCTCAGGCATCAGGCAGCCAAGCAAAGTCCTCAAAAGTTGCAGGAACTGACAATGCGTTGAAAGCCTTAAAAGCAGCTGCAACGGCAGGGCAAAGCGACGCCATGCTTCAACTAGGCGACTATTTCCGCAACTTAGGCACCCAAAGTGGGCTGAAGCTTGCGCAGTCATGGTACCAAAAAGCCAAAGAAGCGAATCAGCCTGAAGCCCCAGACAGACTAGGGGACTTGCACCTTGCCAAGGCACGTCGCTTACTGGAAGAAGCCGTGCACAATTTCTTAATCGCGATGACGGAAGGCAATCAGACTGCCGAGGAATGGTGCGAGAACAATGACACATGCTGCACGTCCATTAAGGTTGCCATGGCCGAGCGAT
>JAUIDR010000070.1 GCA_030428565.1 Alphaproteobacteria bacterium | reverse complement strand
CCACGGTGTATATCTCCTCGCCCTCCCTGCAGCCACAAGAAGGGAAAAAGTGGACGACTTTTACGCCGCCCGCACCGCCAACAGGGCGGCGCTACCGTGGTCTAATTTTGCACCGCCGTTCTCAAAAATGGTGGCTTTCTCCCAGAACGTGCGCTCGACCCCTAACACTTTCACCCCGACCAGACCGTCTGTCAGAAGATCCGGGAAGGCCTGATGCAGGTAGGGCGCAATCTCGATGTGCTCCGCAGGCAATTGGACGCCACGGGCACCGAACTCAAAGCGTACAACCGGTTTGACATAGCCCGCATCGCTTTCTGCCAATGTAGGGTAGGCAAAGAGAATGGTCTGCGGGTTATTTGGATCCACCGATAGTGCGAAGCTTTGTTCAAGACGAGAGCCAAACGCTTTTTGTATCTTAGTTAAAAGCCGGACCCTGACGGCCTCTTCTGCCGCCGCCTCGAGCTCCTCTAGCAACTTCTTTTGCTTATTGCCTGAGAGGTTGGGATCTTCCGGATCACGATCGCCCGTAAACCCGAGTTGTTCCCGGTCTATTGAGAGGTCCACATCCTCTGAGAAGCGGTGAATCACGTTATAGGCTTTGGACAGGGATGTTCCGCCCTTGAAGATCAACTGCTCGCCAAACGATGGTAGGGCAAAGAGCTGCTTTAGGGACCAGCAAACCCAGAAATCTTTTTCGACGATTGCCTTCGACATTCCAAGCTGCGCTGCAGTTTCTTGAAACGCTTCATCTCTGAGCTCAGGCGCGTCGTTGGCAAAATTTTCCATGCTCAAGCGTGTGAAACAATCTGTTGGACAATGGGGTGCATCCATGCAGGAGCGTGGATGCTTTGCTTTGCCAAGAGCTTCCGATCATTGTCATCCAGTGCGCGTGCAAGCCGGTCGACGATTTGACCGTCCACACGGTCTTTGCCGACATAACGCAACGCCTGGAAGACGACCCCAGTCTTATGTCCTGCACCGACCAATGTTTTTGGGGATGCATTGCGAAACTGGATGACCTGCCGTCCGACTTTCTTGGTACGGGTCGGGCCGTCGGTCATATAGGTCGGCTTGGATGGCACCTGAGTGGTAAGACCCAGTTGATTGGCGGCCATCGAAGGAGATGGCTGCAAGATCTGGCCGTCCTTTCGTGCGACGGCCTTGGCGATGTCATCGGCGGAAGGTGACAGAAATCCGAAGCGGGGGCTCTTCTTTGGGTAGTCATACAGCCCCCGCGTCAGCCGCCGGATCACACCTTGATCCGCAAGGCGTGACAGGGCCTGATCCACGCTTGCTCGGGATCCAATATCAAGAAAATCGCTGGGCGCGAAGATGGCCCCGCGACCTTTGTCAATGATCCGTTGTTTGATGCTTGAAGTGATCATGCTTGTGCCCTCTGTCAGAAAATACGGTATGTTTTTCTGAAAATCAATAGGCGACAGGGCGCCTCCTGGGGCATCGCTTACATCGATAGTTTTCAGAGAGCCTCAGCTATGAGCAGCGCGACTGACCGCACGGGCGAGCCAGGTTGGAAACTGTGGTGCCGCTGCGACCAATTCGGAAAACGAAGCGCCTGGGATTTTACGCTTAAGCGTCTTCAGTGCGCCTTCGGCCTGTTCAGGGCCCAACCATGCTAACGCACGGACCGCTTGCCCCGACGGCCGATTTGCAAGAACGAGTTGCCACCGCGGGGCATGCCGCAGTTCGACCTCCTGCTTACCGATGGACAGCGTCCGGCTACGGCCAGATGTGAAATACACGGACCGTATAGGAACCTGGGTCGTCAGCCCTAACGCGTTGGCAGCTGCTGCACCGCTGGGAACAATGACTTCCCCACGCTGAGCCGCCAACGCTTCAATGGCTTGATCAATCGAGGGTGCGCGCACGCCGAACCGTCCCTTCACAGGGCGCATGTAGATACCGCGACCAGCGCGAATAAGCTGGCCGCGTTCGGTAAGGCGTTTCAGGGCCTGATCCACACCTGCACGACTGCCCAGGTGCAGAAGCCCTTTTGCAGCCAAGGCAGCCCCCTCAGGGAGCTGCTCGGCATGTGCCATGATTTGTTCGCTTAGGTGTTGCATGCTACCTCTCTTGTCAGAAGCATAAGCAGTTTTCTGACAGTTGGGAACTGCCAGCACTTTCGAGTGTGCTACGTGGCGTTCTCTCTTTGTCTCGGCTATGCTTACGGAATGGATTTCGTCTTCTACGATCTTGAAACCACGGGGATCTCGCCCGAGTTCGACCAGCCGCTGCAGTTCGCCGCGATCTGGACGGATGAGAATTTCGTGGAAAAGGATCGGGTCAACATCCGCTGCCGGTTGGCGCCCCATATTTTGCCTTCGCCGCAGGCGTTGGTTGTGACCCGCGTCACCCCTGATCAGTTGACTGACCCAAACCTGCCGTCGCTGTTTGAGTTTTCGCAGCAGGTGGCCGAGTTCACCGAACGATGGGCGCCGGCGATTTGGGTTGGCTACAACACGATGAAGTTCGACGAGGAGGTGCTGCGGCAGACCTTCTACCAGAACCTGTCGCCGAACATTTACGCCACGCAGTTCAATGGCAACACGCGCTTTGACATTTTGCCTGCTGTCTATGCCGCTTATGCCCGACACCCGGATCTACTCGTTTGGCCTATCGATGACACCGGCCGGCGGAGTTTCAAGCTTGATAGGCTGGCGCCTGCAAATGGCTTTAATGCCCACAACGCGCATGATGCCCTGGGGGATGTTGAGGCGACCATCCACGTTGCACGTCTGATCGCAACGCGCAGCCCAGCGCTTTGGTCCGAGTTGATCGGCAACGCCCACAAGGCACGCGTGCAGGCAAAGCTTGAAAGCTTCCGGCCATATGAACTGGTCACGCGCTTTGGCGGCGGTGAGCCGCGATCCTATGTGGGCTGTTTCTGTGGATACTCTCACGGCAACAGTGCGCAGGCCGCGTTTTTCGACCTGGATGCTGCGGACCCAGCCGATTTTCTCGAAGCCTCGGATGAGGTAATCTTTGCAGCAGTAGATGCTACGCCGAAGATCATTAGGGGCATGTCCACAAATAAGGCCCCCGCGCTCCTCGAACACACAGCGCCCAGCGCGGAGCATCTGCGCCGAGCAGCGGTCATCGCCAACGCCCCTGAGTTTCGTCGGCGTGTAGGCGCGGCAATGGCCGCTCGCTTCGTCGAAGATACTGACGCCCCGCCCAGGCCGGTTGAGCGGCAAATCTATGGGGAATTCTACTCCAACGCCGACAAGCAGCTTTTGCAGGAGTTTCAGCATGCAACCTGGTCGCGCCGCCAGGAAATCGTGGCGAGCCTTTCAGATCCTCGATTGCGTCAACTCGGTCGGCGGTTGGTGGCGTTTTACAGTCCGGAGCTGTTGACCGAGGAAGAGATGACGCTTTTCAAAGCCTATCTGCGTGATAAGTGGTCGGCGCCCGACGTCCCTGAAACCGAATGGATGACCTTCGAAAAAGCGGAGGCCGCACTAGGCGATTTGGGTAATGCCGTCGCTGCAGAACCCCGCGAGCTTGACGCGATTGCGTCATTTCTGTGTGCGCGGTGCGCAGGTGATGCGTAGATAACCCAACACTTACAGTATTCGGAGCGCGATATCTCGCCTCAGTTGGCCGGCGGAAAAAGAAAATTCCACCGTACGAATGCCCCGACTGTGGGAGGAGGCGTGCTCCCCAATTTGGATGGGTTACGATAACTTTGCACTGGCAGCATCTGGTAGGTTTTGGCGGAAACCGGACATTCGCTGCGATAGCGAGCCAGCTAAAGGTCGGCGGTGAAAGCCGACATTTAGAATCCTGAGATCGGGCGTTTTGCTACGACGCATTCGTAGTCCGCTTCGAGCCCAAATTGTGAATTCGACTTTCATGCTGCGAGCGCTCGCAGCACCAAAATCGCTGCAGGGGCAAAAAGACTTGCGTTGCTAAGGCATGCAAAAAAGAGGTCATCCATGACAGCAATCGAAAGACGTTTGGTCCCGCGTGGGAGAGGGCTCATTTTCGCGGCTCACTAGCGCTCTTAAAGCTTTAGTTCGGAAACACTGAGAACAGGTCGCCTGAGATCATTTATCCATTTGACGCTTATGCGCGATCAATCTAATCATGGGGGCATAACTGTTGGGGTGCCCCTATCGGGGCTGAGATGCACGCGCTGCAAACCCATTGAACCTGATCCGGTTAGGACCGGCGGAGGGAACAGCTCGCGGATCTCGCTTCCGTATTGGCCTTTCCTCTTTACTGTCCTGATCCCTGAACAAAGGGGCGATGCCATGGTGGCAAAGGCGTTAACAATTGCCGGGTCCGATTCCGGCGGTGGGGCTGGCATTCAGGCGGACCTCAAGGCGTTTTCGGCGATGGGAGTTTATGGGGCCTGCGTGCTCACAGCGGTAACCGCCCAGAACACACAGGCGGTGACAGCTATTCATCCAGTCCCCGATGACGTCGTTGCAGCACAGATCAAGGCTGTTCTTGAGGACATCGCCATTGATGCGATCAAGATCGGGATGCTGGGGACGCCATCGCTGATCGCGGCAGTGGCGGATGCGCTGGCGGGCTACGAGGGGCCGATTGTGCTGGATCCTGTGATGGTCGCCAAATCAGGCGATACGCTGCTGGCAGATAGCGCGATTGATGCGTTAACGTCGTTGCTGTTTGGCCGCGCGACCCTGCTGACACCGAACTTGCCTGAAGCTGCGAAACTGGTCGGCGAAGGCAGCATGCAATCGCAAGCGAATGCTCTGCTGGAACTGGGCGTCGGAGCGGTTTTGATGAAAGGTGGACATGCAGACGGTGCGACCTGCACTGACCGCCTTATTTCGCAAACAGGCACGCAGGAATTCGCGGCCCCCCGTGTGAACACCCGCAACACCCACGGCACGGGGTGTTCCTATTCCTCTGCCATCGCTGCGGGCTTGGCCCAGGACATGGAACTGGGCGATGCGGTATCGCGTGCGCATACCTGGCTGCACAATGCGATCCTGCACGCGGATGAATTGCACGTCGGACGTGGTCATGGGCCCGTTCACCACTTTCATGCGCTTTGGACATGAACGGCCCTTATACCATTCTGGGCGGCGGCGTTTGCGGGCTGGCTATGGCGGCAGAGCTGTCGTCACGTGGCGCCAAGGTCACAGTCATTGATCCAAAAGGCGCGCCTGGCGATCATGCGTGCTCTTGGTGGGCCGGCGGCATGCTCGCGCCTGATTGCGAAGGGGTCAGCGCCGAGCCCGAGATCGTGCGCCAAGGCCGCAAGGCCGCCGGGTGGTGGGCAAGCCACGGGGCGCAGGTCCAACACGAGGGCACGCTTGTTGTCGCACTTCATCGCGATCAAAGCGACCTGACGACTTTTGCGCGCCGTGCGCCAAGTGCTGCCACCCTGTCGAAAGAGCAGATCGCCGAGCAGGAGCCGGATCTGGCAGACCGCTATTCCAAGGCGCTGTTTTTGGCTGACGAAGGCCATCTTGACCCGCGCGCGACCCTGATAGCTCTGCATGCAACCCTCGCACGAAGGGGGGTGCGTTTTGGCGGTGACATCAAGGGTCAGGTGATTGACTGCCGTGGCCTTGCGGCGCGCGACAGCCTGACAGATTTGCGCGGCGTCAAAGGCGAGATGCTTGTGGTGCGCTGCCCGGATGTTTCGCTTTCGCGCCCCGTCCGGCTGCTCCATCCGCGGTTCCCGCTGTATATCGTGCCGCGCGGCGACGGAGTTTTCATGTTGGGGGCCACCCAGATTGAATCGGGCGAGCGCACCCGCGCGACCCTACGTTCCGTCATGGAATTGATGAATGCGGCCTACGCCCTGCACCCTGCCTTTGGCGAGGCGGAGCTGCTCGAGATCGGCGTCGATGCCCGGCCCGCCTTTCCCGACAACCAGCCTCGTATTCGGCGGATCGGGGATGTGATTTACGCAAACGGCCTGTTTCGGCACGGATTTCTGCTTGCACCTGCTTTGGCGCAGATGACGGCGGATTTGGTGCTGGAGGGTAAGATACCGGAGGTTTGGTATGAAGATCATCGTGAACGGTGAAGCACTTGAGACCGGCGCGCCCACGCTGGCGGCGCTCCTGGACGACCTTGGAAAGGGCGCGGCCAAAGTGGCCACGTCCGTCAACGAAGCCTTCGTGCCTAAGCATCAGCGCACCGATCACAGCTTGCATGACGGGGACCGCGTCGAAATCGTCGCCCCCCGACAAGGAGGATAGCATGCCTACGTTTTACGGCACCGAAGTGACATCGCGGCTGATGCTGGGCACCGCGCAATACCCTTCTCCGGCCGTGTTGGCGGACGCGTTTCGCCGCTCCGGCGCGGGGATCGCGACGGTCTCTGTGCGCCGCGAGGCGGGAGGCGATCAGGCAGGACAGGATTTCTGGGCGTTGATCCGCGATCTGGGCGTTGCAGTGCTGCCCAATACGGCAGGCTGCTATTCGGTACGCGAGGCGCTCACCACGGCACAGATGGCGCGGGAATTGTTTGATACCAACTGGATCAAGCTTGAGGTCATCGGCCACGCGGACACGCTGCAACCTGACCCGTTCGGCCTGGTCGAAGCCGCCGCACAGCTGGCCGAGGACGGGTTCGAGGTGTTTCCCTATTGCACCGAGGATCTGGTGCTATGCGAACGGCTGGTTGAGGTCGGCTGCAAGGTGTTGATGCCATGGGGCGCGCCCATCGGCACGGGGCTGGGCCTGAACAACATCTACGGGTTGCGCAGCTTGCGGGCGTATTTTCCCGACATTCCTTTGGTTGTCGACGCAGGGCTCGGCCTGCCGTCTCAAGCCGCCCACGCGATGGAGCTGGGCTATGACGCCGTCTTGCTGAACACCGCCGTTGCAAAGGCCGGTGATCCTGCGGCAATGGCACAGGCCTTTGGCCTTGCGGTGGAAGCTGGCGCACTGGCTGCTACCGCCGACCCGATGGACGCCCGCGATATGGCGGCCCCGTCAACACCAGTCTTTGGAAAGGCCATGCTATGACGCTGCCGCGTTTTTACCCGATTTTTGATGATGTATCCTGGCTGCGGCGGATGCTGCCTTTGGGGGTGAAGCTTGTTCAACTGCGCATCAAAGACCAACCCGAAGACGCGCTACGCGTGCAGCTAAGCGAAGCGCGTGATCTCTGCACGGACCATGGGGCGGTGCTGGTAGTCAATGACCATTGGCAGCTCGCTATCGAACTGGGCTTTGACTGGGTTCATCTGGGCCAAGAGGACCTTGATGAGGCGGATGTCCCCGCGATTCGTGCAGCCGGTCTCAAGCTTGGTCTTTCGACCCATGACAAAGCTGAACTGGCACGCGCGTTGGCGTTGAAACCAGACTATGTGGCACTTGGCCCGATCTATCCGACGATCCTGAAAAAGATGAAATGGCATCAGCAGGGTATTGAAAAGCTGAGCGTGTGGAAGGCGCTTGTTGGGGACATTCCACTTGTCGCCATTGGCGGGATGAGCACGGAGCGCGCCGGGGGGGCTTTTGAGTCCGGGGCCAATGTGGTCTCCGCGGTGACGGATATTACGCTGCATGACGACCCTGAGGGCCGCGTGAAAGCGTGGCTTGAGGTCTGCGGATGAGCCGTTACGCCCGCCAAACGGCTGTCTTGGGAGGTGGCGCGCAGGCGCGTCTTGCCGGCGCCTCGGTGCTTGTTATTGGTGGCGGTGGGTTGGCCGCGCCTGTGATGCAGTACCTTGTGGGCGCGGGCGTGGGGCATATCCGAATTGCGGATGCAGATGTGGTCAGCCTGTCGAACCTGCACCGCCAAACGCTGTTTCGCGCGGCGGATATTGGCCTGCTTAAAGTCAACGTGATCGCCAGCACGATGGCTGCATTGAACCCGGACACCACCGTTGAGCCGGTGCCTGAGCGTGTTGATCCGGCCAATATTGCGGCGCTGTGCCGGGGCATGACGCTGGTTCTTGATTGTGCGGACAGCTTTGCGGTCAGCTATATCGCGTCCGATCATTGCCTTGGCACGGGCCAGCCGCTGATCAGCGCCAGCGTGGTGGGCCGTGATGGCTATGTCGGCGGCTTTTCTGGCGGCAAACCGGGGCTGCGCGCAGTGTTCCCGGACCTGCCGGACCAGCTTGGGTCTTGCGACACCGACGGCGTGCTGGGGCCGAGCGTCGGCGTGATCGGCAGCCTGCAGGCGCAAATGGCGATGGCGGTCCTGACGGGAGATGTGCGCGGCTTGGGGCAGCTTGTGAGCTATGACGCCGCCACGCTGCGGTTCGGCGGGTTCCGCTTTGACACGGCCGCTGATCCTGCGCCCGACCCGGCCTTCATCGCCCAGGATGACATTGCGGCGGCCGATTTTCTGGTCGATCTGCGCGCGCAGGGGGAGCCGGGACCGGAGCTGCCGCACGCCACACGCCATGCCGTGTCCGATTTTGGACCGGATGGCCCCACACCACACGACACCCAACGCGCCGTTCTGGCCTGTCGGTCGGGCCTTCGTGCCTGGCAGGCGGCGGAGCGGCTTTCACAACATTGGCAGGGCGAGATCAAACTCATCGCGCTCGGAGAGTAAGGAGACCCATATGAAATACCTCATCACCGCTGCGGCACTACTGGTCGCGACGCCAGCCTTGGCACAAGACAAGATGACCGTGCTGCTGGACTGGTTCATCAACCCCGACCACGGCCCGATCATCGTGGCCGAAGAGCTTGGCTATTTCGCCGATCAGGGGCTTGAGGTCGAAATCATCCCACCCGCCGACCCCTCCGCCCCGCCCAAACTGGTGGCGGCCGGCCAAGGCGACATTGCGGTCAGCTATCAGCCCAGCCAGCATTTGCATGTGGCCGAAGGTTTGCCGCTGCTGCGCGTGGGCACATTGGTGGCAACGCCGCTGAACTGCCTTTTGGTCCTGAAAGACGGACCGATTCAAGAAATCAGCCAACTGAAAGGTGGCACGATCGGCTTCTCGGTTGCCGGTGTCGAAGAGGCCGTGCTGAGCGCAATGCTGCGGCGCCACGGGCTCTCTCTGGCGGATGTCGAGATGGTCAATGTGAACTTCTCGCTCAGCCCGTCGTTGATGTCGGGTCAGGTTGACGCAGTCATCGGCGCCTACCGCAATTTCGAGCTGAACCAGATGGAGATCGAGGGGGTTGAGGGCCGCTGTTTCTATGTCGAGGAAGAAGGCGTGCCGACCTATGATGAGCTGATCTACGTGGCCAACCCCGACCGCATGGACATCGACCAGATCCGCCGCTTCCTGCGCGCCACCGAATTGGCGACGCAGTATATCGTGAACAACCCCGAAGCGTCGTGGGAGCTGTTCAAAGGCTACGCCCCGGAACTGGACGATGCGCTGAACGCAAAGGCATGGGTCGACACGCTGCCGCGCTTTGCTCTGCGCCCCGAAGCACTGGACGAAGGCCGCTACACACGGTTCGAGGCTTTTTTGGCCGAAAGCGGGCTGGTCGACGGGACGCGTCCTGTGTCGCAAATCGCCATCGATCTGGGTGCAGAATGACCTACGGCCACATATTTCAGGCTTGGCGGGATAATACCCCCGCTTGGCCCGCCTACACCCGCCATAGTTTTGTGCAGGGCTTGGGCGACGGCACGCTGCCGCGCGCCGCCTTCCTGCACTACCTCAAGCAGGATTACGTCTTTCTGATCCACTTTTCCCGCGCTTGGGCGTTGGCGATCACCAAGGCCGACACGGTCGAGGAAATGCGCTTGGCTGCGGGCACCGTCAACGGGTTGATCAACGAAGAAATCGCGCTGCACATTAAAACCTGCGCCGCGGCTGGCATTGACGAGGCAACGCTGTTTGCCACGCAGGAACGGCAGGAAAATCTGGCCTATACGCGCTATGTGCTGGACGCAGGCCACTCGGGCGATCTGCTCGATCTGCTGGCAGCCTTGGCCCCTTGCGTCATGGGCTACGGTGAAATTGGCGCGCATCTGGCCACCTCGAAAACCTCGGACACCTACGCCGAATGGATCAATACCTATGCCAGCGCCGAGTATCAGCAGGTCTGCCACGATGTGGGCATGCTGATTGACGGGGCGGTTGCGCGGCGCATTGGTGGCACTGCAAATGCCAGCCCGCGTTGGGCCAACCTGCAGGGGCGGTTTGCAATGGCCACGCAACTGGAGGTCGGGTTTTGGGACATGGGGCTTGATCCGTGAACCAGCTGCTGCGCATGACGGGCTCTGCGGCAATCGACGGGACGCCGATCTTCTCGCAGCTCGATTTGGTGCTGACACCACACAGCTGGACCTGTCTGTTGGGGGCAAGCGGTGTGGGCAAATCCACGGTGCTGCGCCTGTTTGCAGGGCTGGCCGAGGGGATTACCTTTAATGGGTCCCTCAGTAAACCCGGTTGCGTTGCCATGATGGCGCAGCAAGACCTATTGATGCCGTGGCTCAGCGTGATGGACAATGTCCTGCTTGGCGCCAGTCTGCGGGGGGAACGTGCAGACAAGCCCCGCGCCCGCGATAGGCTGGAGCAAGTTGGCCTGGCCGATCATGCGGACAAATTGCCCGCTGCCTTGTCCGGCGGCCAACGTCAACGGGTCGCCTTGGCGCGCACCTTGATGGAAGACCGCGCGGTTGTGCTACTGGACGAGCCGTTCTCAGCGCTGGACGCGCTGACCCGTGCGCAGATGCAGGAACTAACGGCAGAGCTGCTGGCCGGACGCACGGTGCTGCTGGTCACCCATGACCCCAACGAGGCCGCGCGATTGGGTCAGACCATCCTGATCATGACGCCCACAGGGCTTGTTGATATCGCCGCCCCGACCTCCCCCATCCCGCGCGACATACATGCAGCGGATGTGCTGCGCGCGCAGGCCGACCTTTTTGACCACCTTCGGAGACCGACATGAGCGCCACAGACCACTTGAAATCACTGGTCGCTGAGGACTGGCACGCCGCGACGCATCACGCCTTTACCAATGCCTTGGCCGACGGGACCTTGAGCCGCGACAAGATGGCGGGCTACCTGCAACAAGATTACCAGTTTATCGAAGGGTTCGTGCGTCTTCTCGCCTCGGCTGTGGCGCATGCACCCAGCTTGGCCGATGCCGTGCCTGGCGCGCAGTTTCTGGGGCTGATTTGTGGCCCGGAAAACACCTATTTTCTGCGATCCATGGAGGCGCTTGAGCTGCCATCCGCCGCCCCGGCCGCCCCTGAGACGGTCGCGTTCCAACAGCTGATGGATCAGGCGCGCCGCTCGGGGCGCTACGAGATCATGCTGTCGGTTCTGGTGGTTGCGGAGTGGATTTACCTTGACTGGGCCTCCCCGTTTGAAGACCGTGCGGAGGTGCTGCCGTTTTGGCTGGGGGAGTGGATTACCCTGCATTCAGGCGACGGATTTACGCAGGTCGTGGCCTATTTGCGCGGTCAGCTGGATCAAGCGTGGGACACGCTTGATGACGCCGCCCGCGCAGACGTCACCGGGACCTTCGCGCAAGCGGTCCGTCTGGAACGCGCCTTTTTTGATGCCTCCTGGGCTGGCTTTACGGTCGAAAAATGACCGGTTGGCGGGCCGGGATCGCGGCGACATGTTTGATGTTGGCGCTGTGGCAAACGGTGATCTGGACCACGGGCGTCGCCCGCTTCATTCTGCCGCCGCCCGCCTTGGTTGCGCAGACCATCTGGGACAGTCGCGCGCTTCTGGCGGAACATGCGGTGGTCACAATGGCCGAAGTGCTGATCGGCCTCCTGCTGGGTGCGGCCCTTGGGTTTGTGTCGGCGATCGGGCTGGTGGCCTCCCCCACGGCGCGCGCACTGGTGCGGCCCATCTTGGTGTTCAGCCAATCTGTTCCGGTCTTTGCCTTGGCCCCGATTCTGACCCTTTGGCTGGGCTTTGGGCTGTGGTCCAAGATCACCATGGCCCTGATCATCATCTATTTCCCGGTGACGTCCTCCTTTTTCGACGCACTCATGCGGACGAACCGCGACTGGATCGGTTTGGCAAAGGTCATGGGCGCGAGCCCCGCGCGGATCATGTGGCATATCCGGGTCCCTGCGGCCTTACCGGGCTTTGCCTCCGGCCTCCGGCTGGCGGCGGTCTACGCACCCATCGGCGCGATCATTGGCGAATGGGTGGGGGCCTCAAAGGGCTTGGGATATCTAATGCTTCTGGCAAATGGCCGTGCCAAGACGGACCTGATGTTTGCAGCCCTGATCGTGCTTGCGATCCTAACGATCCTGCTGCACGCGGCGGTGAATAAGCTGTGCGAAAAGACTTTAGATCGGCCAGAGTAGCCTTGGCTGGCACAGATTGAGAGCCGCTTTCATCATAAAGCGAGCTCATGTGAGTGGCATCCGCGACGAGGGAAACGCCAAAAGCAACTCGACCCGCGCGTCGCCTGTCCAACCGTACCACGACGAACGTAAAGATCGAGGATGTGGGCTTATTGCGAATGGTCAGTTTGGCGACACTAATTGCGTGGTGGCACGAAAATGCTGCAACTGCGAGCAAATGCTGCGTTAGCAACATGCCCAAACATCAATGTCGGGAAAGTCCGCAGACCGGCGTTTCAGCCTACAAAATGCTACACGATATACGAATGGCCGGTTTGGTGAAGCTGCACCGCAGCACTGGACGGACCAATGAACGGCAGCAATGGGCCGAAAACGATTATCTTCCATCGGTAGAACGATCATCCATGTCAACGCCATGTCAACGAGCGTACGTCATTTTTTGAGTGTAAGGCACGGCGGATGCGGGCCTATGTCAGAGAATTTCAGGGCTAAGAATTTGCGAATTCAAAGGTTTGCCGCCTATGTGATTGAAATTATTAAGTTATTGAAATCGTTAAATAATGGGCTCATAACCTGAAGGTCGTCGGTTCAAATCCGGCCTCCGCAACCAAACCACACAAATTAACCTCGCTCATGCGGGGTTTTTTTATGCCCTAAAGCCCTTGAAAATAAACATAAATTCTGACCCGTCTGTTCCGTACTGGAGCTGAAAAATTAGCCTAAAACAGCCCATAATGCTCTCCAATCCCCGTTTTATCTCCAAGTCTGTGCCGTACCCCCAAAAAATGGAACACGCAGAAGCGATTGATTTATAACGATAATATTGGTGCCGCACAATGTGCGACTTCGTATCTGGTTTGGCGTGCAAATTTTTATTCTTGCCTACGGCAATGTTGCTTTGCTCAATTGAGATCTTAGTTGACTTAAGCGATTCTTGGCTTTGGGATCACCGTCGTCACCTGCAGATGTTAGGAGCTGTATTGCTCGCTTACGGTTGCGTCTTCTGTCTCTGATATTTAGATATCGCTCGGCCATGGCAACCTTAATTGACGTGCAGCATGTGTCATTGTGCTCGCACCATTCCTCGGCAGTCTGATTGCCTTCCGTCATCGCGATTAAGAAATTGTGCACGGCTTCTTCCAGTAAGCGACGTGCCTTAGCAAGGTGCAAGTCCCCTAGTCTGTCTGGGGCTTCAGGCTGATTCGCTTCTTTGGCTTTTTGGTACCATGACTGCGCAAGCTTCAGCCCACTTTGGGTGCCTAAGTTGCGGAAATAGTCGCCTAGTT
>JAUIDR010000069.1 GCA_030428565.1 Alphaproteobacteria bacterium | reverse complement strand
CCGCCTAATTGAGGCGAAACGCGGGGGAGGCATCTCTCCAGTCGGGCTACGCCCTCCCTGCAAGACACCACCCCCGCGTTCTCATCCTGATTGACGCTGGATTCTCATCTTGTTTGTCGCGCTGCACTGGGGCCTAATCGGTCAGGCTTGGATTGCAGAAAAAAGGGGGAACCATGCGCTCGCAGTTCAGCTTTGGCAAACACTCATTGACCGCTTTCCCAACGCTAGTCACCAAAAATGGCAGGCGCGAGCCGAGCGATCCCAAAGACTGTTGTCTTCGCGCCCCGTCACCTTAGACCTTGCATCAAGCGCGACTGCTCAAGCCTATTTGGCCCAGGTTAACAACAACGATGCAGCTTTAGCCAAAGGCAAAAACCTTCGCTTTTCCTCC
The DNA here is from genome assembly GCA_030428565.1 of Alphaproteobacteria bacterium. Taxonomy (GTDB): domain Bacteria; phylum Pseudomonadota; class Alphaproteobacteria; order UBA7985; family JAUIBT01; genus JAUIBT01. The sequence goes on along the minus strand of JAUIDR010000069.1, from coordinate 13,771 downwards.
GTCTTGATCGTCACTTATGGCCGCAGTGGATCGACCTTGCTTCAGGGCCTGCTCAACACTATCGACGGCGTATTAATCCGCGGCGAAAACAACAACGCCTTCCGGCATCTGTTTGAGGCCTACACGGCGACCTGCCAACAGCCATCGCATGCTAGCACCAGCAACGTCCCCAATGTGCCTTGGTTTGGTATCAACAAAATCGATCCGAACGCCATGCTAGACAGCTTCCGCAAGCAGGCTCGTATCATCGTTCTGTCAGACCGACAAAATGATCCCAAAGTGACCTGCTTTGGATTTAAGGAAATTCGATATCCTGAATTGGGCGCGCAGCTCGACAGCTATTTGGATTTTTTGGGCCAAATATTCCAAGACACCGCCTTTGTCTTCTTAACCCGCGATCACGATCAGGTCGTCAAAAGTGGTTGGTGGCAAGACCAAGACCCAAGCCAGGTTCGCACTGAACTCCAGGCCTTTGAACGGCGAACAAGATCCTTCAGCAAAGGCCGCCAAAATTGCTTTCATCTGGACTACGCAGACATGGTCAATAAGACCGCGCACTTGCGGGCAATGTACGCTTTTCTAGGCGCCGATTTTGACGAACAAGTCGTTGACTTAGTGCTGGCGACACCCCACTCATATCGGCCTTCTGAAACGAAAAACAAGAAGATATTTCAATCATTTAGCGAAGATGGCGCGGCCCCTAGAGAATAGTGCTAGCCGCGAACAAGGCCTTAGGCCTAACGTGTTGTTTCTTAGCGCGAGGCCGAGCCATCCTTTAGAGGGCCACCGCCATTCAGCGCCGCTCAGGCGCGCCACCACGTGCAAGCCGCCACGCCTCAGCCACCTCAACGCCCCAGACCAAAATGCAGACCCCCGAGGCAATCAGGCGATAGCGCAAAGGGGCATGGCTGCGCGCCAACAGGCCCGCTACGCGCCGCAGCAAAGCAATCGGGCTCAGCCAATAGAGGCGCTTCAGCCGCGAGGCTCCAATCTGCTCCGCCCGCGGCCCAAGGCGCTGATCGCCGCGCGCGCTCGGGGGCGCACCGTGTTGTTGTCCACCCTTGATGCGGCGGGCCTTGGTCGCAATTTGCTGCCAACGCGTTCGCACAGGATGCCAAACAAAGGCTGAAGGCGCGAAGACCAGGCGGGCGCCAGCGGCTACCGCCCGTCGGCAAAAATCGGCGTCGCCGCCTGAGAATCGAGCAGCATCGAAGCCGCCAATTCGGTCGTAGACCCGCCGCGAGACGCAAAGATTAGCCGTGGCCGCATAGCCGCGCTTGACATAGGCTTCTTGGGGAATCCCTTTGACGAAGTCATAGATAGCCCAAGGTGTCGCCTTGCCGGGCTCAAGGCGCATGCGAACGTCACCGGCAACGATGGTGTCATCATCTGGCGAGGCCTCAATCGCCGCGATTAGGCCGTGCAACCAATCGGCATCCGGCTGGCAGTCTGCGTCGGTAAACGCTAGCCACGCGCCTTTTGCCTGATCCACGCCAACCCGTCGTGCGGCGTAAGAACCGGGCGTATGGCAATGGAGTAGCCGTCCGTTTGGCGGCAAGCGCAAAGGCAGCTCACGCGCACCGGGAGCATTGTCAACGATCAAAATCTCAAAGCGATCGGCGGCCAGGCTCTGACGGGATAGGGCTGCTAGCAGCTCAGCCAGCAAGTCCCACTGTTCAAATACGGGTACAACGACGGAAATTTCTGGCAACCGAGCCTCACTGGCCCGGCCTGAACCGCCCGCCATTGTCATGCGGTTTGCTGAAGCCTCGAACGCGCTCACACTGCTGACCCTGTTGTGTAGCCCTTGTTGGGCTCTTCGTCGTCTTGTCGGGGCAAGTCTAGCAAATGCCCGACCCGCTCTTCTGGCGGAACATCACACAGCGCGTCCAGCCGATCAAGCGCGCACAGAACCGCTACGTTACGCTGATTGTGCCTCTGGCTTGAGGCCTGGGCCTGTTCCAATGGCGCCGAGCCATCGCGCGAAGGCAGCCGGAAGACACTGGCGCTAGCGCGTTTAAAGCGGAAGCGTTCGCCCGATACAGCTTCGATCTTTGGCATCCCGGGCTTGACCCGCCAATGTTGCCAGCGCCCGGGGACACCTAGAGCGGTCAGTAAGCTGGTTTTGTCTTGCAAGCCATAGATAAAGCGCGTGTCAAATGTCGCTTTGGCGGAACGGTGGAAGCCGATCTGCGGCTCCTCACGCCAGTTTGGCTGGCAGTTGGCTTGCGCGATATCGGCCACATCAACCAAGCGGCGCATGGGAACGATGAGGTAGGGCCTGCCCGCACTGCGCCTGGCGTCGTCGAAGAGACGCTGAGCCGCGCGTTCGCCCAGAAAGCAAGCGCCATCGAAGACAAAGCTCCAATCGCCGTTCTTCTGGCCGTAGGCAAGTGCCACGTTTCGCGCACCGTTGATGTCAAAAGCATAAGCAATTTTGGCACGACAAAGCTGGAAGAACCGATAGAATTGCTCAGTCTTTGGCAAAGCCAGAAAGGCGTCGCTGGTTATCTGCGGCTGCCGCTCCAAGCTGCCGCGATCCAAGCGCAATGCGCGATAGTCTTGGCACGAGAATTCACGGCGCAAGACCCTATGGCCTGCGGCCTCGATCATGGCACAAGCGCTGGCCTCCTCCGCCGGATCGAGCAAGCGATTGAGGACAAAGACTTTTTCGCAGTTTTGAAAGTTTGGCTCATTTTCGAGGATATAGCGCAGGTTTCTTAGCGATTGGCCTTTGGCCTGGCGTGGCGGCAGATCGTTGCCAATGATCCGCGCAATCGTGAAATGCTGCGTCGCTTGTGCTTGTTGCCAGGGCCAAGCTGGTGCCTGAATGCGGCTCGAAAAACCGCCCAGACGAAGCGTGCAGGCCCGATACAGCCGCTTGACGCCACGAAGGCCGCGGCTAGCCAGGCGGTAGAGGCGGCGATACAGACGGGTTTGCAGAACGCGCCAAATGCGGCCTGCATGGCCTTGCAGCCATAACCCGCCGCCGCCCAAAAGGTAGTATCGAGCCAGCCATTTCGCCCGACGCCGAGCGCTGGCTTGCTGTGCCTCATCAAGAGTTTCGGGATAGCGCTCGAAATCCTCGTCAAATAAGCTGTCTGCTTGCGGGAAATAGCGACGACGCACCGCCTCGTTGCTCTCAGAAAAACGCTGATAGAAAGCCATCGCGCTCTGCCGATCAACCGCCCGTGCCGGCCCTTTGATCTTTTCCTCAATTTTATGGACCAAAGCGCGACGATGCGAATTGAAGGCCCCATCAGCGCGCTGGTATGCAAGCCGCTTGTTGACTTTGGCCACGACCCGTTGGGCCAGGTCGCCGAGCGCAGGATTTAGGCGGTGGTATTGATCAGAAACCGGCACATCCGCCGGGTTGAGCCCCAGGAGCGCCAGAAATTCGGCAACCGGATCATGAGCCCTATTCGGCGGATCATAAAGCAGAGTGCGCAGCCTGGTCGTGACGCGGCACCGCTGAGCGGCCTGCGAAAAACGATCCAACAAGCGCTGATAATCATAGAAATTTTGCAGGTCGTCCAAAGCGCGCTCGGCGGGCGCGACGGTAAACAGCCGCCGACTCTCGTCGGCAAAAATGCTCTCGATATCGGGGTTGCCTGCTCGTAGGTTTGAGCTGAAACGGCTGACCGCTAGGCGATCTTGGCGCCGGAGAACCACAACGATTTCAATATCTTGAACATAGCCCGCGATCCATTCCATCAAACGGTCAAGTTCCGCAGTGCTTGTTAAACGGCTCGATATCAGCTCAGAGGACAAAACCAGGGTGTGCCAATGCGCCAGGCGTTTCGCACGCACGTCGACGAGCCCCCCAGGGCGTTTGCCCGTTGGTCCAGCAGGGCGTTTGCCCGTTAGCTCTAATTCGAAATCGCCCAAAAATTTCTAACGCCATTCGGCTTCCGTTAGGCCCAGCACGGCCAATTGGTTGGCCTTGATATTGTCCCAGACCCCAAAGTCCAAACAAGCCGACACCAAATGCAGGTGATTGCTGCGCCCGGCTGAACGGGGATAGAGAATGCCGCGCTCCAACAGGCGCTCTCGATTGCTGGCCAAGCGATTTTGGATCGTGGTTGTTCCGGTCTTTTCTAAGCCGATGTGCAAGACACAGCGCCGCGACCGCAGCGCAGCAGCCTGCGCAGCGTTGGCGTTATTGCCAAGATCATCTGCTGCCGCGGTTGTTTGCACGAATGTGGTCTCTTGCATGGTCATGGGTTCAAACTGCTAGCCGTCGGACCGACCGCCAGCAATATTCGGATCGATCCGCAAGCAAGTGCCCCACCAGTCGTCGCCCCACCAGTCTTGGGCCCACCAGTCTTGGGCCCGCCAGTCTTGGGCCCGCCAGGCTTCCACTGGCGTCTTGCCAGCAGGCTCCACTCCTGCGCTTGCTCATTGGCTTTGAAACAGCGAACGGCTTGTTGGACCAGACTCGTTTTCGCATGTCCGAGAAGGGCTTGAATTCGTCGCTCTAAAATCGTGAACCGCGGTCTCCAACACCTTCACCAATTGCTCGGCTAGGTCTTCCCGGTCAAATTGCGAGCCCGCCAGTCGGTGCGCATTGTCAGCGCAGACCTGCAATCTTTCTGGCGCGCCTAGCAGACCAACAATGGCATCGGCTGCTTTTGCGGGATCGCGATCTAGCACCAGGCCCAGGTCGTGCTCTTGCACCAACGCCGCCTGCCAGCCGCCATAGTTGATAGCGACCGCCGTTCCGGGGGCCAAGGTGTCGAAGAACTTGTTCGCCGAATTGTTTTCCATTTCCGGCACGTCTGCGAAGATGGAGGAGCCCAAGCTAGCGGCTTGGTAGGCTTGGACAACCTCGCGCTTCGAGACGGGGCGGTACATGAAAAAATTGCGACCCAACACGCCCAGATTTTCGGCGGCCGCGCGAATATCCTCGTCCTCGGCGCCGTGGCCAATGACCACAAATTTCGGCGAGTCCGCGCCGCAACGATCAAGGCAATGCTTGGCCACATGCGCAAGGTAAGCCACATTGTTGATCCGCCCCAAAGTCCCCGCATACAGCACAAAAGGGGCCTCCCCTAATTCTGGGTGCTGGTCGCGAAATCCTTGGCACTCGTTGTGGCTAGAGCCGAACAAATCGCCATCACATGCGTTGGGGATGACGTGCAGCGGCGTTGGTTGTTGCAACTGCTTTTGAATGCCCTTTGCGATGCCAGGTGACAAGGCAACTATGGCGCAGGCCCGGCGATAAGTCTCGCGCTCCAACACGTGAGCAAGCCAGCGGGCGATGGGATTTTTCAGCGCTCCGACAGCGATCGGTAGCTCGGGCCAGAGGTCGCGCGCTTCAAATACAAACGGACGTTTGCGCGCCCAGGCGACCAGAAGAGCCGGCAGACTGACGGTCAAGGGCGTGCTGCTGGCGAAGATCAAGTCCGGCGCGAGTTTGAACGCCCGGGTCGTCGCATGAAAGGCAAAACGCAAGAAGCTCTTGACCCGCTGCTTGTGGCCGTCGGCGTTGCGGTAGGGAACCGGGAACCAATGCACTTGAATGCCGTCGATGTCCTCTTGTCGCCAACCGCGATAGCAGGGATTCGCCCGTCGATCTGATGTGATGAGGTGCACCTCGTGCCCCCGTAGCACCATCCGTCGTGCCATCTCGTAGGAACGCGTACTGCCTGACATTTCGCGTGAATTGAAATACTGATGGATGTATACGATTTTCAATTCATCGTTCCGATATCCGGGTTTGAGCAAGTTTGTTTTATTGCCAAAAGCCTAAGGAACGTGCGCTTACATTTCAACGTGTGGGGATAAGTCTTATGTATAGGAGCCCGTATCCGCCATCCGGGCCCTGGGCCGCGATCACGCGTCGCAAACCCCGGCCCGGCCAGTGCCGCCGATCACAAGGCGGGACCAAAATGGCCCCGATGATGGCCGGACGTTGGCCCGGCAATTCAATCTAGTCGCACGCAGCGGTTACGATCATTTCCACTTTCAAGTCCTCTCGCGCGAGCTTGGCCTCACCGCAGGCCCGTGCAGGCGCATGACCTTCGGGAACCCAGGCATCCCAGACCGCGTTCATCTCAGCAAAATCTTGCATGTCTGCGAGCCATATCGTGACCTGCAACATGCGTTCGGGCGACGAGCCGGCTTGGGCCAACAGCGCTTCGATTCGGCCAATGCAGTCGCGGGTCTGCGCAGCAACACTCGCGCCTTCACCCACCTGACCACAGAGATAGGCGACGCCGTTATGCTTGACGATTTTGCTCATGCGCTGGCCTACGTCCATGCGTTCGATCATGTTTTTCTCCTGTTTCCATCTGCCACTAGCTGAGGCGCGCGGGCAAAAGCCACGGGTGCGCGCGCGAACTTCGAAGCTAGCCGCCTTTGCCCGGCGCTGCACGGAGAAAATACAAGCTGAAGACCTGTGAATCGCAAGGGCGCACACCGGTTGCGCGATCAAGCCGCCAACAGCGCCCGACCGATCTTTTCAACGTGCTGATGGTCGGTGCCGCAGCATCCGCCAAAGACGTTCATTCTGAGAAAATCAGCTTTCAGGGCGCGATATTGGGCCGCTAGCTCGTCGGGGTTGCCCTCTTCTAAGTGGCCGAGCTGACACAAGGTTCCGTGATCCAGGGTCGAGGCGTTGGCTCGCAGACCACGGATGCGTTGCGACCAAGCCCCTTGCGCCAGGGCCGGGCCGAAATCCTCGGGATGGGAGCAGTTGATCATATAGTAGGCGGGCGCGCCGTTGGTCGCCGCATCAACGGCTTCTATGGCTTGCTGCAGGGTCTCGCCGCTGCGCAGCCGCCGGTCTTTTTCCAGCGTAAAGGAAATGGCGGACGGCAACCCCGCCTTCTGCGCCGCCTTTGCAATGCCTATTGCCTCTGCCGTGGCATTCAGGGTCAGTGCGGTCACCATGTGGGCATCCGCTTGCTTGAAGGTGGCGATCTGTTCGCTGTGGTAGTCCTCTGCCCCTTCGGCGGATAGACCTTGGTTGGTATTGTAGGCGTCGCCCTTGGGGCCAATGTTGCCGCTGATAATGGTTTGCTCGGGCGGCAATCCAACCTCGCGGACCACATCGCGGTAAAGATCAAGGCACTTGTGGTTCATCTCCGCCAAACCCGTGGCATCATAGCCCAAAAGCTGACCCCAATCTCGACTAGCGCGATAGGTCAGGCTGTCGAAGATAAAACCCGTTCCCAACTCGATCGCGATCTGAGCGAAAGCGCGGTAATAGTCACGGATTGAGGCCCTGGCTTTCGCGTCATTCAGCAGATGAAAGGCGCTGAATTCAGGCAGCTCGTAGCCGCGCTTGTACATGAGCCAGGTCTCGGTGCCGCCGTCAGTCAAAAAGATTTCATCGCTCTGGTGGGGCAATTTGGGTTGTGGGCGGGTCATGAGAGCCTCCAAGCCGGGGTTCGTTGGAATTGACCGTCAGGCTAGAATTTTCTGGCCACCACCGACAAACGATCATAATTTGGCTCATAGCGTAGAAAAACTAAGGCATCACCGCATGGCTCGACGCCTACCGTCGCTCAATCAACTGCGCGCCTTTGAGGCCGCCGCGCGCCACCTGAGCATCAAGGCTGGGGCTGAAGAACTCTGCGTGACCCCCGCTGCGGTTGGTCATCAGATCAAGGCGCTTGAGCAAGACTTGCAGACGCCCCTTTTTATCCGCCAGACCCGCAAAATCGCACTGACCGAGGCCGGGAAAGAGCTGGCCGAGAGCGTGAGCCAGGCGCTGGACCTATTGGAAGCGACAACACGCCAAGCGCGGTCGCCGCGCGCCGCCAGCAAGCTAAAACTGACGGTGGCGCCCTTTTTCGGCAATCGTTGGCTCTTGCCCAAGCTAGAGGCCTTCCGTGCCGCGCATCCTAACTTGGAAATCGAGACCGCCTTGTCGTTCGACTACGTGGATTTAGAGGGCTCGGATTTCGACGCGGCGGTGCGCTTCGGCGACGGCGATTGGCGCGGCCTTGCGAGCCACTTGATATTCCGCGATCGCATCGGGCCGGTCTGCGCGCCCCAGCTAATTCAAGGCCGCAATGCGCCGCTGAGCGCGGTAGACCTCCTTAGCTTGCCCCTGGCCTGCGCCAGAAACTGGCCCCATGACTGGCAAGCATGGGCAAAAGCTGCGGGGCTCTCGAACGCCAACCTCGCCAACGTCACCCAGTACGACAGCCGCGCCTTCATGTTCGACGCCGCCTTTTCTGGGCAGGCCGTCATTTTGGCTGACCAGCGCATGACCGCCGCCGATGAGGCCGCCGGGCGGCTGGTGCGCCTGCACGCCCTGACCGTCGAGCGACCGCAAGGCATTTATGTCGTTACCAGTACGGCCCGGCCTAGCCCGGCGCTTGAGCCCTTTGTTGCTTGGCTCCGCCAAGAAGCCGACGGACCAACGCCCTAGGCACCCGCAGAGCAGACCCTCCCTACTGCGCGGTCCAGCCGCCATCGACCGGAATTGTGGTGCCGGTAACGTTGTGAGCTATCGGACTACAGAGCCACAGCGCCAGCGCCCCGATCTCCTCGGGCATAGAGGTGCGGTGGCTCGGCTGCTTTTCCGCCAGCAGATCAGCCACTCCCTTATCCCGATCACCGCCGTACTTAGCCGCGCGTTCGGCGATCTGCGGCTGGATCAATTCGGTCTCGGTCCAGCCAGGACCAATGCAGTTGACCGTCACCCCACCGCTAGCGCGATTGCCGACCGCTGCATACTCCAGCGCGGCGACCTTGCTCATACCAACCAGGCCAAACTTGGAGGCCACGTAAGGCACCTTGTTCTTTGAAGCCACCAGGCCGTGAACGCTGGCGATATTGATAACGCGCCCAAAGCCGCGCTTGGCCATGTTGGGCATGACAAGGCGCATGGTGTGGAAGGCCGCCGACAGATTGACCGCAATGATGGCGTCCCAAGTGGCGGCGTCTAGCTCCTCTAGGCTGGCAGTCTTTTGCATTCCCGCATTGTTGACCAAAACGTCAATGGGCCCCCAGTCCTGAACCGCTGCGATCATGGCCTCGATCGCCGAGACATCGCGCACATCGCCCTCGAAGAAACGCGCTTCGGGCGCGCCTGCCGCCTGCACTTCTGCCACTGCGGCGGCGGCCTGCTCGGGGCTGGCCAGTCCGTGCAGCGCCACGCGCGCGCCAGCACCCGCCAGCGCTTTGGCCACCGCCAGGCCGATGCCTTGGACTGAGCCGGTTACAAGGGCGGTCTTGCCGCTTAGGTCGGTCATGATGGTCTTTCCTCTTCTGTTAATCGGGCGCGAAGCTCGGTCTTGAGCACCTTGCCATAGTTGTTCTTCGGCAGGCTATCGACGACGCGATAATCCTTAGGCCGTTTAAAGCGGGCGATGCGGTCCAGGCAGAGCGCGTCCAGCGCCTCCGGGTCGATTTCGGCGCCCGGCGCGGCGACCACAAATGCGATGACAAGCTCGCCCCACTCAGGGTCCGGTCGGCCGACGACGGAGACCTCTTGCACGTCCGCGTGGCTCAACAGTACCTCTTCGACCTCGCGCGGATAAACGTTAGAGCCGCCCGAGATAATCACGTCCTTGGAGCGGTCTTGCAAGGTGACATACCCCTCCCCGTCCATGCGCCCCATATCACCGGTCCACAACCAGCCATTGCGCAATGTTTTGGCGCTGGCCTCTGGATTGCGCCAGTAGCCGCGCATGATAGTGACACCGCGCACGACGATTTCGCCGACCTCACCGGGGGGTAGCTCTGAACCCGCTTCGTCAACGATTGCCACCTGGACCGAGCTTTGCGCTCGCCCGACCGAGGCCAAGCGCTGACGCCAACGCGGGTGGTCGCGGTCCGCCACATCCTGGCGGCAGAGCGCGGTGATGCCCATGGGACATTCGCCCTGGCCATAGATTTGCACGAAGCGCGGCCCCATGACCTCGCAGGCCTCTAGAATGTCGGCTTCGTACATCGGGCCGCCTGCATAAACGATGGTGCGAAGCCCCTCGCCTTGGCTGCCGATCGTCTTGGCGGTTTCAACCAGGCGGCGCACCATCGTCGGCGCAGCAAACATAGACACCGGGCCGGCCTTTGGGGCCAGAGCTAGAATTTCCTCAGCCTGAAAGCTGCCACTGCGCGGCACCACATGGCGCGCGCCGCGCATGACGTGCATGAAATTATAGAGCCCCGCACCGTGGCTCATGGGAGCGGCGTATAAGATTGCGTCCTCACGCTTGACCTCATCGACATCGACAAAATAATTGAGCGCCATGCTGCCCATATTGGCACAGGTCAGCATGACCCCCTTGGGCTTGCCGGTCGTCCCCGAAGTATAGAACAGCCAGATCATATCATCGGGCTGCAAAGCAGCGGGCCGTTCGAGCGGCGCCTTCGCGCGCATGCTATCAAAAGCCTCGGTATGGGTCGCGACGAGCGGCACGCTCTCAGGCACCAAGCCCCTTAGTGCTGCCTGCGAAGATTCATCAACAAAGACCAGATCGGAAGCTGAATCGGCAATGATCCAAGCGGCCTCTTTGGCATGCAGCTTGCCGTTGATCGGTACCGCTGCTGCGCCAGCCCACCAGATGCCGTACAGAGCCTCTAGATAGCGGGTGCTGTTGGCCATGAACAAAGCCACCTGCTGTCCTTGGCCGATCCCGCGCTCTTGCAGCGCTGCCGCCAGACCCGCTGCCCGCCGGGCGAAATCGCCATAACTGCCGTCGAGCTGCTCGCCAGTCAGTAGCGCCGGTGCCTCAGGAAGGCGCTTGGCCGTGCGATAGAGCCATTCTGCCGGGTTCATGTGCGTGCCTCCAGGATCGAGCAATAATTGGCGACGCCCGAACCACCCATGTTGAAGACCGCCGCCAACTCCGCCCCTGGCAATTGCATGCCCTCGGCCGTCCCAGTGACCTGCCGCGCGGCCATGACGTGCATAGAGACGCCGGTCGCGCCGACCGGGTGTCCCTTGGCCTTGAGCCCGCCCGAGAGATTGACGGGCAAGCGACCGCCCCTTTGGGTTGCCCCCTCCTCCAACAAACCAGCGCCCCGCCCTTTGGCCGCGAGCCCCATGGCTTCATAGATCAAGAGTTCGGCGATGGTGAAACAGTCGTGGACTTCAGCCAAATCCAGATCATCCAGTGTAATACTAGCCTGCTCGAAAGCATCAGCGAATGCCTTGGCAGCGGCCGTCAGCTCGCGCGTGTCGCGCCGCGCCATGGGCAAGAAGTCGTTGACCTGCACCGCAGCACGAAAGCCGACCGCGCGCGGAAAGTCCGTTGTCATTTCGTCGGCCACCATCACCAGGGCAGCCGCGCCGTCACTGATCGGCGAACAGTCGGTAAGGCGCAGTGGCGGCGCGATTAGGGGGTTTTTCTCGCTCACGGTATTGCAGGCTTCAAACCCCAGATCCCGGCGCAGATGCGCCAAGGGGTTTTCCAACGCCGCCCGGTGGTTCTTGGCCGCGATCTTGGCCAGGGCAGGCGATTGGTCGCCGTAGGACTGAAAATAATCCTGGGCAAAACGGGCGAATATCGCTGGAAAACTGAGCCCCGCCTCGTCGGGCTGGTAGGCGGCTTGTGCCAGCGCTTTGGTAACGCCCGCGGTATCTAGACCCGTCATTTTCTCCGCCCCTATCACAAGGGCGCTTCGCACCCGCCCAGAACGTATGGCATCGCGCGCAGCATAGACCGCCGCTGAACCCGACGCGCAAGCGTTCTCAACGCGTGTGGCGGGCGTAAAGCGCAGCCCATCGTCAAGCTGCAAGGCCAGCGATGAGGCAAAACCATCCGTCACCAGACCTGCGTTGTAGTGGCCAAGCCAAATTGCGTCGATGTCTTGCGGCTCGAGTCCTGCATGATCCAGCGCCTCGCGGCCAGCGTCCACTATCAGATCTTCAAAGCTCTTGTCCTCGTGAGCGCCGAAGGGCGTGTGCCCCCAACCTGCGATAACTGCGTCCATGCTTGCCTCCCCTTGCTGCAGTTCGCATAATAGCCGCCCCCGCCGCGCCTTCGATCCGGAAGATTACGTATGAGCCCAACGCCAAACGCACTCGATTTGGAGGACCTGGCCGCCGCCGCCTTCGAGAACGCGCCGCTAGGGTTGATCTACAGCGAAGATCGCCTCATTCGTCACTGCAACCAGCGCTTTGCCGACATGTTTGGTTATCGCCGCGAAGCTCTGATCAATTCTTCACTGTCAAAGCTATATCCGTCCAGCGATGAATTCTTGCGCATCGGTCAGATCGGCGCCCGAAAAATGCTGGGCACCGGCCACTATCAAGACGAGCGCATCATGCGCAGGCTTTCGGGCGAATTGTTTTGGTGCCGGGTGCGCGGCCAGTCCTTCGACCCGGATACGCCCTTTTCTCGCGCGGTCTGGAGTTTTGCGGACATCTCCGAAGCCAGGCCCGTCACCAGCATGACCGCCCGCGAGCGGCAAGTCGCTACCATGCTGGCCGAAGGGCTCACGTCTAAGGAAATCGCCCGCGCACTGGACATTAGCCCGCGCACTGTGGAGGTCTATCGCGCGCGCCTGTTGGACAAATTCGGGGCACGCAACAGCCTGGAGCTGGTGGCCCAATTGGCGGGCGTGCCGCTCTAGTGGCTTTGATACGCTCAACGCGGTCCGTCATTCGCGGCGGCAATTGCCAACTGCTGATCCAACAGCGCCCGCATGGCCTGCAGGCGCTGCGCGTGGCGCGGGTCAGCGGCCAGGTTTTGAGCCTCCGTTGGGTCGGCGTTTAGATCATAGAGCTGTTCATCATCTAGAAAGCCGGGATGCCATTCCCAAACACGTCGCCAGCTATGTTTCTGCGCGGTCAGTGGGCGCGCAGAAAAGTCGGCTGCTAGCCCGTTAGCCGCAGACTCTGGCCGTTCGACGCGGATATATTTCCATCCATTGAACGTCACCAACCCACGCGCGAAGCCTTGTTCCAGCAGCAGGTGGCGGCGTGGTTTCGCCCGGCTTTTGTTGACCTGGCTGTTGTTGACCTGGCCGTTGATTGAGGCCCATACACTGTGACCGTCAAATTGCTGAGGGTCGAATGCGATGTCGGCCGCTGCCAATACGGTTGGCAGAATGTCGATGTTGGCAAACAAATCATCACTCTCACCAGGCGCCACTTTTCCCGGCCAGTACAGAACCGCTGGCACCAGGACACCGTCGTCGTAGATGCTTGATTTGGCTTTGTTATTATCACTCATAAAGGCGATGAGCGTATTTTTGACCAGGCGTTGGCGACGCAGCTCCATCACTATGCTTTCAACGCTGTAATCCAGCGCAATGACGGTTCGATCTTTGAGCGTTGGCGCCCCTTCTACTCGGGCGCGCACCTCTGCATTACTGACTTCGTGTTCCGGCTGGCTCTCCAGGCGTCCATAGGGGCCCGCAAAGGGGTCGTCGCGCTGGTGAACATTTGGGCTGTGGACCAGCGTCGGTGCATAGATCATGAAGAAGGGCGCTTGAGCCGGGTCTTGAACGGCGCCGCGGATGAAAGCAATCGCGCTATCGGTCAAATACCCGGGATTCTGCGCTATCATGTCCTGAGGTAGACCCAATTTCTTTGCTTGCCAGGGGATATTGGACATGTAGAGCCCTGAAACTACGTCGAAACCACCAACGCGGGCGACGCTGACCTCATCAAGCTGCTGCTGCTCGCTTGGCGCGATCGGATCGTCGCGTCCCCAGTGCGGTCCCGACAGGTGCCATTTCCCCACAAATCCGGTGCGATAGCCGGCGGCCTGAAACAAGTTGCCGATGGTGGTTTCGCCGTCGCGCAGGACGAGATCGGCTTGGTTCTCGACCGACGGCCATCCTGATGCGTTGCGCGGTACGC
>JAUIDR010000068.1 GCA_030428565.1 Alphaproteobacteria bacterium | reverse complement strand
GCACGCCGCGCGATTCCGTGATCCTCGCGATGGCTGCGCACGCAGGACATCAATGCTGCGCGCTCCGACAATGACAGAAAATGGGGTTCAATGCGCATGTTCACATCTGAATCGCTGGAGCCTGCCATGTCAAGGAAAACGCGGATCCCTCAGGACTCGGAGTATAGCTGATGCCCTTCGCCGTAATCTTGATGCGCGGATCCAGGTAGGAATAGAGCACATCGGTCAGGAAATTGAGGCTGATAACCAGGATCGCCAGCATCAAGAAGGTGCCTTGGGCCACCGGGTAGTCATGCGCGGCGGCTGATTCCACCATCAACTGGCCCATGCCCGGCCAGGAGAAGAGCGATTCCACCACCACTTGGCCACCCACAGCAAAGCCGATCATAATGCCCGCGATGGTCACAACGCCCAACAGCGCATTGCGCGCCGCGTGCTTGATCATCACCACCATGGGACGCAAGCCCTTGGCGCGTGCCAGCTCGATATAGTCCGAGCCCAAAACCTCCAGCATGCTATCGCGCATAATTAGCATGGGTGTTGAGATGTAATAGAGCGAGACCGTCAGCGTCGGCAGCACGATGCGGTGCCAAAACTCGGGCATAAACAACAGCTGTAGAGCGGTATCGGGGCGCTGGCCGGGCGGGTACATGCCGCCGGTCGGAAACAAGCCCATGCGATAGCTCAGCACCATCAAGAACAAGAGGCCGGTTATGAAGGGAGGTGCCGCCTGAAAGATCAGGCTGACAACCGTGCCGATGACATCAAGCGCACCATTGCGCCGCCAAGCCATGAGCACGCCAAGACTGATGCCGACCACCAGCGTCAGGCACATGCCCGCGGCCATCAGCAGGATAGTATTCCAAAAGCGATAGGCCAGGATGTCCGTGACTTTCTGGGCCGAGACGAACGAGCGCCCCCATTCCAGCGTCACCAAGTTTTTCATATAGATGAGATACTGCATCCAGAACGGCTGATTGAGGCCAAAGGCCTCTTTCATGCGCGACTGCACCGCCGGATCCATGGCCGGGCTGATGACCTGAAGCGTCGGATCGCCCGGCAGCATGCGAAACAAAACGAAAAGAATGCTGGCGACAGCAAAGATCGTGATCAGTGTATAGATCAAGCGTCGCAAGATGTAGTCGAACATGCGAACCCTTCCGTGGGGTTTGGAAGTCTAGGATTGGAATAGGAGCCGCGGTCAGCACCGGTATCAGCCGATTTGCCGCTGCGGGATTGCTGTCCTCATTTTGGGCCGTTTCCAGCCGCCGGAGGAAAGCCAGCGTTCCCTCGCTAACGTTTCCTGGCTAACGCTTTTTTGACCGAGGCTTTGAGGCCAAAGGAAACGGGACAACCTGAGGCAGAGCCTATAAGGGCTCCCAAAGGAGGGCGAAGAAAAATAATCCCTTCGGCGCCCAACCAAGGAAAAGTCAAAAACCGAAGCAACGACCGGCGAGGCCTCGGTTTTCGTGACCTTCAAGGTAGGAGGACCTTGCGGTAGCGCGCGACGGTCGCCAAAGACGCAGAGGCATAGGCCGCGCCTTTGAGACAGCCGACGCTTTTGCCTCTTAGCCCGGATAGTGCAGTTTGCCAGAGCTATCCCATGTGTAGCCCGCAGCAGCCAGGACATCGCGGGCGCCCTTGACGTTCATGGGGCGCGAGACAACCGCCGAGTTGTGCCAGAACTCGTTAGCCGGCGCGATGACCGAGCCACCATTGACCGCAAAGCCCGACATGATGACATCACGGATGACATCGCGCGGAATGACCATATCCATCGCCTTACGGAAGGCTGGATCCGCCAAGGGTCCACGGCGGTGGTTATAGCCCAGATCATAGAAGCCGTGGCTGGCATAGCCTTTACCGACAACGCCGTTGATCTTGTTGAGGTCTTGCACCAGCGCGGGCTTCAAGATGTAGCGGGTCCGATCACACTCGCCCGCCTCAATTGCCGCCGCCATGGCGTCATGGCTGCCGTAAGTAACGCGGATGATGCCCGCGCACTTGGGCGCGCTGAAGTGGTTCTTATTGGCGCTAACCTTCAGCTCCTTGCCGCGATCCCAGTAATCAAACACGAAGGGACCAGAACCGACGGGGTTCTCGTTGGCGAAATTCAATACGTCGTCAACATTGACCTTCTCCGGAATGTCTTTCCAGATGTGCTTGGGCAGCAGGAAGATCGAACAGAAGAAGTTGATCATCAGCGGCGCGTGGGGCTCGGTCAGCTTGATACGCAGCGAGTTTGCACCCGTGATATCGACAGATTCAAACTTCTCCAGCGCACCGATGAAGAAAGGCGCTTTCCACTGCTTGTGATAGTCGAAGGTGAATTTCACGTCTTCGATGTTCACCGGCATGCCGTCGTGGAACTTCATGCCCTCACGCAGCACGATATCAACGGTGGTATCATCAACGATGTTGATCGACTTGGCCGCCCAGGGACGCACCGAACCATCAGGGCCAACCTGAGCCAGGCGGTCATAGATCATGCGCAGCTCTTTAAACTCGTTCGAGTCTGTCGCTGACACGGGGTTCAGGTTCTTCAGCGGAGAGGTCTGGCCGGTGCGCACGTAACCGTCGCCGCCCTTGACCGACACATTGATATCCGACCAGAAGCTGCCGATGCCTTCGCCCAACATGGGCACCAGGCCCTGCAGGCGGTCTTCGCGGTAGGCGTTGGTCATGCTGGGGTAGACGATGGGGCTACGCACGGCATCATCGAACAGCATCTGCTGGGCTTCGTGCACCAGCGCTTGGCGCTTTTCGGCCACCATTTCAACCTGCTGGGCTTCTGCCAAGGCATCCAAGCGGGCATCGCTGTAGCCCCACTTGTTGTAGGTGCCGGAGGTGTGGTGCTGGAGCGAAATGAATGTCTCAGGATCGATGCGATTGGCGCGGCCCGTCCAACGCACGATGAACATGTCAAAGTCTTGCTCGTTAAAGACTTTGCCAATGCCCAAATTATAGTCTTCTGCGGCCAACTTCACGTCCCAGCCAAGCCCCTTGGCGGCCTGCGCAATCAGGCGGCCCATTTCGGGGCGCACAGGGTCAAAACTGGCGTTGGCGGTCAAGATCGACATGCTCTCGACCGGGGCGCCCGCGGCGAAAGCCGGGCCAACGCCAGTCGCGCCAGCGGCCACGCCAGCGCCCAGCGCTGCGGAGCCCTTTAGAAAGGCACGGCGATTAATGCCTGGATTACTCTTGGGGTTGCTCATGGGTTTCCTCACTTATGCTCGATAGACCTGGGCCGGGTTCACCCCGGCCCTTGCATCCACAGATGTTTTCTGTCCTCGACAGGCTAGGTAAAGCGCTACTATTCTTCAAATTGCTAGCTTACATTTCTTTATTCCAGAATGGCATACTCTATGAAGCGCAAAGAACTCGAACTACTGCACCACATGCTTGAGCTTGGCAGCGTCTCCGCCGCCGCAAAGGCCATCCACACCACCCAACCGAATGCCAGTAAGATATTGAAAAATCTTGAAGATCGTGTGGGTTTTCGTCTGTTTGAACGGATAGACGGCCGCATGCTGCCGACCGAAGAAGGACGGCAATTTGCCGAACACGCCGAGTCAGCGCTGCTTAGCCTGCTCTCTCTTGAGGCGCGGGCCCGCAACATTCGGCAAATGCGCTTAGGCAGTCTTGCTCTGGGCGCCATGCCCCTGTTGTCGCGTAAATGGCTGCCGCAGATCTTGGCAGACTTTATGGCCGCACACCCGGCGGTGCATTGCAGCCTGCACACGCGCAGTTCGCGCCGTCTTTTGGACCTGGCGACGCAACGCCAACTCGACCTCTCCTTTGGCATGCTACCGCTCGAGAGCGATAGTACCGAGTGCAAGAAGTTGTTTGATATCGACATGCTGGTCGCCGTACCGCCCAACCATCCCTACGCGCAGCGCCGCGTTCTGAGACCGCAAGATTTCGAACAGCAAGATTACATCGCCGCTAGCATGCTCGACCGCGCACGCGAGCATATTGAGGATTTTTTCAAAGAACACGGGGTGCGCCCGCGCGAGCGCGGAGAATGCTCTTTGCCCGGCGTTGCCACCCAGCTCGTCGCCAAAGGGGTCGGCCTCGCCCTCGTCGATCAGCTGACCGCCGATGAGGATGAAACAAAATCCGTTGTCTACTGCCGCCTTGAACCGCGCTTGCAGGTCAGTGTTTGGATGATTCGCCCCTCGACGAGCCCAAAATCGCGTATTGTGCGCGCGTTCGAGCGCATCGTAATAGAAAAGGCGCAAGCCGATGGCTTGGCTCCCAACCCAACCGCCACACCGCAATGACCGCCCGAGATTAGCCGTGCCCCTTCGCTACACCCTGCGTCAGCTTGAATATTTCGTCGCCGTCGGCGAGACCGGCAGCATCGCCGCCGCCTCGCAGCAGATGAACGTTTCCTCGCCGTCTATATCTGCCAGCGTGTCCCAGCTTGAAGCCGAACTGGGGGTCCGGCTGTTTGTGCGCCACCACGCCAAAGGCCTGACCCCGACGTCGGCCGGTCGTACCTTGTTGGAACAAGCACAGGCCATCTTGCGTCAAGCCGCGGGGCTCAGCGATACGGCCGCCTCGCTGTCGGGATCGGTGAGTGGCCCGCTAGCGATTGGCTGCCTTAGCACCTTCGCCCAAATCGTTCTGCCGGGGGTGCGGCGCAGCTTTGCCGACCGCTATCAAGACGTGCGCATCCGCCAGGTAGAGGCCGATCAATCCGAGCTCTTCGCCATGCTGCGCCAGGCCAAAATTGATCTGGCTATGACCTATGACCTGGACCTGCCGCGCGACCTGGACTTTTGCCCCATGCTTGAGTTGCCACCGCTTGTGGCCTTAAGCGAAACGCACCCGCTGGCCGATCAGTCCGCCATATCTATTCAAGAGCTGGCGCCTTTTCCTATGGTGCTGCTGGACCTGCCCCACAGCGTTGACTACTTTTTCTCCTTCTTCACCGGCATGGGCATGCGCGCCAATATTGCGGAACGCACCCGCGATATGGCGGTCATGCGCAGTTTGGTCGCCAATGGATTTGGCTATTCCATCGTCAATGTGCGCCCCATGAACGACCTGGCACCAGACGGTAAGCCCATGCGCTTCATTCCGCTGACGGGCAACCCGCGACCGATGAAGCTGGGTGTTCTGGCGATCCCTGAGAGCGCCCGCTCCCAGCTCCACCAGGCCTTTCTTAGCCATACGCAAAGCTGGCTGGCGACCCATTGCGAGCGGTTGTTGGGGCAGCGTTGAGGCTTTGCGCAGCGGGCGCCTATATGGCGGCAAATCCGGTTGAACCTTTGCTTTGCACGGCATTTTGCGTCGCGCGGAAACTGGCTTTACGCAGCCTGGAGCGGTGCGGTCTAGAGCGGCGCGGCCCGCCTAATTCAGCGAGGCAAGAACCCGGTCCATCATCTGATCGCAGGCTGCAAGCTGGGCTACGTCGAGATATTCGTCGGCTTTGTGGCCTTGCCCAGCCATATCGCCGGGACCGCAAACGACGGTAGGGATACCAAGTTGCGCAAAAAATCCGGCCTCGGTGCCGAAGGCCACCTTGATCGTCTCATCCCAACCGCAAAGCGCCGCCACGCGCGCAACCGCCTTAGAGTCGGGCGCGACCTCCAAGCCTGGATAAGCGTTGGTCTGCGTGATCTGAATGCTTGCTGCGCCATCAACGCCACGCCACTGCGCCGATAGAGCCGCGCACTGGCGCTTGAGTTGGGCGAGAAAAGCGTCGGGGCGGTCGGCGGGCAGGTTGCGCAATTCGAATTCAATTTCAGCTTGGTCTGGCACGATATTCAGAGCCGTGCCGCCCTGCATTCGCCCGGCATGGACCGTTGAATAGGGGACATCATAGGCTAGGTCTCGATCACCAGAACTCGCGTAATCGCGCTGAGCCTGGCGCAAGAGTGACAAGAAATCGGATGCCAGGTGCAAAGCATTGACAAAGCGCGGAGCCAGCGACGAATGCCCAGCGGTGCCCTGGCAATTGGCGATGAATGCCGCCTTGCCTTTATGCCCAATGGCAGGCCGCATGGCGGTCGGCTCACCAACGATGCACAATTCAGGCTGCCAGCCCAGCGCTTCGATGCCCGGCATCATTTTGCGGATGCCTTGGCACCCAACCTCCTCGTCATAGGAAATTGACAGCATGAGCGCCTGAGCAGGCGGCGCCTTGCCCGCCCGTTCAGCCAGCGACAGCATAGCGGCCAGATAGCCCTTCATGTCGGTGGTACCCCGCCCATAGAGCCGCGTCTCCTCGCGGGTTAGCTCAAACGGCGGACGGGTCCAAGACTGGCCCTCGACCGGCACCACGTCACTATGGGCCGATAACAGCAAGCCGCCAGCACCGCTGCTGCCTGCTCCTCCTATACGAGCCATGAGCCCAGACTTTGCAAGCGCCGGATCGGGCAGGCGATAGGTCTCAAAGCCCGCAGTTTTGAGCAGGTCTTCGACATAATCAATCAAGGTCAGGTTAGAAGTCGCGCTGACCGTGGGAAAGGCGACGAGCCGTTCCAGAATTTCAAGGGTCCGGTGGTAAAATCCTTCTGTCTTCATCGCGCCGCCCTGGCCTTGCTCTGTTGGCGAGCTAAGACATCGCTGCGATGAACCGAACCAGCCAAGATACGGGCCAACCGGCGTGGGTCGCCAAAGGCCCGACCCACGAAGCCCGCTGCGCCGGTCATTTCCCGCCCGCAGGCTTGGCAGCGGGACGCCATCGTGGGCCTTTCCTTGCTCATTCGTCGCCCGGAACGCCGTAGGACGGGGCTTCGCGCGGATCGAGCGCGCGCTGCACATAGGCATCGAGCTGCGGCTTGTAGACCGCCCAAGCCTGGGCGACGGCTTCGATCGGGCAGCCTTCGGTCCAGTCGCAGCGCAAATCTGCCACGGGCCAGGCGACCTGATCGACCATCTTTAACCCGGCCGAATGCACCGGCCCCGCCTCACCGCCGGCGGCCAAGCCCGCACGCATCGCCGCGATCAAGCGATCCCCGAGGGCCCCTCTAGACGATAAAAAGTCATCAACCATGGCCTGCGGCACGCTTTCGTTGGCCAGCAAGTTGCCGCCAGCGGCCACATCCTGTTCGCTAACTTGGGTCCAGATGCCCAGGCTTTTCGGCCCCGAATGGATCGCGGTACGCCCTTTGTTGTCCACGGCTAGAACCTGGCGATATTCCATGAAACGCCCTTGTGCCTGGATTTCGGTGATGGCTTGTGGCGAAGACAGGCCGCCCGCCATCAGGTCGAGCGTCTGCGGCCCAAGCCTGGGATCGGTCACATTCTGCGAGGCCACCGCCCCCACTCCAGCACGGGCATAGGCACAGCGCGCCGCGACCGCGGGCGAGGACGAGGAAATGGCCATGCCAAACATGCCAGTTTCGGCGCAGCGGGCCACAAGCGAAAATGTCATCCATTCACTCCGGTATGACGGCGGTACCGTCGATTTCGACCAGCCATTCCGGGCGCGCCAAGGCTTGCACCACCAAGCCAGTCGAGACCGGGTGCACGCCCTTGATATATTCGCCCATGGTCCGATAGACCGCCTCACGATGGCGTACATCGGTGATATAGACCACCACCTTTACCAAGTGCTCCATCTGCCCGCCAGCCTCCTCGATCAATTGCTTGATATTTTGCATGACTTTATGGGTCTGGGCCACTGGGTCGTGGCTCTGGATGTTGGTGGCATCATCAAGGCTTTGCGGGCACTGGCCGCGCAGCCAGACGATCTTACCCCCCTGCGTGACCACCGCCTGACACAAGTCGTTATCCAGATTCTGTTCGGGGTAGGTGTCTTTGGTGTTGAACTTGCGTATGCGGGTATGGGCCATTCCTGCTGTCTCCTCTATCACTCAGCGGCGGCGGTTTGCACGACGGCAGCGTGACCGTCATAGTCAAAATAGGCGCGTTGGATCGCGATTTGATCGGCGATGTGTTTGGCATCGTGCCATACCCCCCACAAGAAGGAAGACCCCCGCCGCGACAGCCAAGGCAGCCCCAGGAAATAGAGGTCGGGCTCGATCGACAAGCCGCGCTGGTGGATCGGTGCCCCACGCTCGTCAAAGGCCGCCACTTTCAGCCAGCCGAAATCTTGGCGAAAGCCAGTGGCCCAAATGATGGTGCTGATGCCTTCGGCGGCCAGGTCGATCGCGGCCAGCGGATGGGTCAAGCAGTCGGGGTCGGGGTAAGCCTCGCGCGCCTCGGGCTCTTCGGGCAGATCCAGCCCCATACGCTCCACGTAGGCATCCGCCAAATCCAAGACCTCGTAGTAGTTGGCATCGCCGCGCGCCACGTTGGCTTGAAGGTCATCGCCAAAACTCAAGACGCCGTTGGCAAAACTCTTAGTCGATCCGGCCAAAATCACCCCTTCGCTTGCTAGGCGGCGAAAGTCCATCGTGCGGCCACCGTAGGCGCCGCTGACCGCAATCGCCACATGCTCGGTCCCCGGCGCGGGCGCGGCGATGTCCCAAAGCCCCAGTACGCCCAACCACCAAACATAATCGCGCTCGCGATATCGGCGCGGCGGCCGGTCATGCCGCCCGACCGAAAGCAAGACCTTGCGACCCGCACGATTGAGCTCGTCGGCGATTTGGGCTCCTGAAGAGCCTGCGCCTACCACCAAAACAGCGCCCTTAGCCAATTGCTCCGGGTTCTTGTAATGGAAGGAGTGTAGTTGGGTCACCTCGGCGGTTTGTGGGACCAGCGGCGGAATAACCGGGTGTTGGAAAGCGCCCGTGGCCGCGACGATCCGGCGGGCCTCGATATTCCCAGCGCTGGTCTTGACCAAAAACTTGCCTTGGCCCGGCTGGCGGCGCGCTTCGATCACCTCGACCCCTTCGCGGATCGGGGCCGCGATCTTGGTCGCGTAATCTACCAGATACTGCGCGAAGCGATCCTTGCCGACAAACGCGTCAGGGTCGCTGTCCTCAAATGCCAGGGTGGGTACACGATCATGCCAAGCAGGACCGTTGGCGACCAGCGCGTCCCAGCGCCCTGTGCGCCAGGCTTCGGCGATGCGGTTTTTCTCTAAGACGATATGTTCGACACCCGCGTTGGTCAGGTGCTCGCTCATCGCAATCCCCGCCTGTCCGCCACCGACGACGAGCGTATCAATCTGTTCTATCGCCATCTTGAGAATCCCCCCTTTAACTGGCCAGTGCCCCCTGTATCGGGCCGCACCCGATGCATCTAGACCAGGGCTTGAGCGCAGAAAATTAGGAAATATCACAGCCTTGATTAGCCTGTCCCTAAAGCGAGACTCCTTCCAGTCAATCGGCGCGCGCCAACACTTCGCCTTTGCCAGCGGCGTTTGCCCCGTCATACGCCCCCAAACACCATCACTTGGCCAACCACTTCAAAATTAGCAACAAAATGATCGTTTATTTCTAAGTTACTGGACAGTATATCAAACGTATACTTAAGCCTATAAGAACAGCAAACGTTTATTTTGATTAATATTGTATAATTATTTTACCTGCGCCTTGACAAAAATGGGGTAGTAAGTTGGACAGTGAGCACCTTTTACGTGGAAACAAACCCGCAAAATGCCGAGAGCAACGCCAGAAAATCCGTTTGTGTCGTACGCGCAAAATTTCGAAGATGTCATCTTAAATAGAGCGCTTCAAGACATCGACGTGGGTTGCTACATCGACGTCGGCGCGCATGATCCTGTCATTTGCAACGTGAGTCTGGGCTTTTACGCCTATGGCTGGCGCGGGGTCCATGTCGAGCCCTCCCCGAAAAAAGCCGCCGCTTTGCGCGCCGCCCGACCGGATGAATTGGTCTTGCAATCTGCCGTTACGAGCGCCGTTGGGCCCATTACGTTCTATGAATTTGATGCCAGCAGTTCAGGCCTGAATACCGGCGATGAAAAAATCCTAGAACAGCACAGCAAAGGCGGATTGTCGTTTAACGCAATTTCGGTTGACACGGTGACGCTTGATGAAGTGTTTGCCCAGGCCCAATGCGCGGACATCCATTGGTTGAAAATCGATGTCGAGGGCATGGAGGGAGACGTTCTGGAGAGCTGGACCGGCGCGGCCCGCCCTTGGATATTGGTCATCGAGGCCACCGAACCCGGCAAGCCAATCCAAACCCACGCCAAGTGGGAGCCCAAGGTGCTGCAATTGGGCTATACATTTGTCTATTTTGATGGCCTCAATCGTTTTTATTTACACCAAGATCATTTGGAACGCGCCAAGCACTTTGGCCCCGGCCCCAATGTCTTTGATTACTTCGTTTTCGGCGAAAACGAAGGCATGGTCGGTGCATGGGCCTTAGGGCATAAGCTCAAAGAAGGCAAAAAGAAAATAAGCCAGCTCGAGAACGAAGTTCAGGCCTTAAGGTCCCTGCTTCAAAGCGGCAACGCGAAGGCACGACGGCTCGGCAAGCGAGCACAGATTAACATTGGCCAGAAAGCTAGCCAGAACGTCGCCACAGGCGCGACCAGGCGGCAAAGCCCTGCCAAAAACATCGCCCGCTGGCTGATAGCGAACGAAGCCAGCAAGAGGTACGCCACGGCCCGCAGCACCGCCAAGTTGGCCCTATCTTTGCTTCGAAAGCACAAGGGACTTCACACCCTCATTACGGCCAAGATCGCAAAAACGCCGGCGCTTCAGCGGCTGGCCCATCACTTGCTGAGCTCCCAAGCTGTCACCAGCGAGGGACACGCGGCGATAAGCACCAACCGACAACTCGCAGATCACCGCTTGCGGGTCGCCGCCAACACCCTTCCCCAAAAGTCCCTAGCTCGCGGGCGGACCACTCCCCGCTCGAAGCCGCGCCTGGCATTTGTAACCCCACTCCCCCCCGATCAGAGCGGTGTCGCTGACTATTCGGCGGCGCTGCTGCCCTACTTGGCGCGCTACTACGACATCGATGGCGTTGTTCAGTGTGATGCAGAGGCGATTGCACTGGTCGATGGACTTCAGCGGGTCATTACGAGCCACGACTTCCGTGCCTGCGCTTATGACTACGACCGCATCGTGTACAATTTCGGCAATGCTCATTTCCATTCCAGCGTCTTTGAATTGTGTCGCGATTTTCCCGGCATCTTGCTGATGCACGGCACGCACCTGGGTGAAATAACCCTGGCGCTGGAAGCGGAGCCTGGCGGGCACGGCTTTGCCAACAACGCGCTGTGGGAAGAAGGGGGCTATAAAGCCATTCAACAGCGCTATAGCCAAAACGGCGCCTCGAAAGTCTGCGCGCGATACCCCATGTTGTTTGCCACGGCTAAATCTGCGCTGGGGGTGCTGACGACCAATCATGACGCCCAGCAAGGCTTGCGCCGCCTGTGGCGCGACACACCGGACATACCGATGGATGAGGTGCAGCTGTCTCGCCAGCGCCCCGCCACCATCGACAAGGCCGCCGCGCGCGAGCGGTTGGGCATCGCCCAAGAAGCCTTTATCATCTGCAGCTATGGCCACCTGGTGCCGACGAAGGGCGCCCAAGCGGTGCTGGATGCTTTTGTCGCCGCAGACCTGCCCGCGAACGCCGCGCGGCTGATTTTTGTCGGCGGCTGTCCGCAAGGCTTGGCCCAACCCAAGCTGGACGCTGCGGCTGGGCGCGCATCGATTACCGGTTATGTGGATCAGGCTTGCTATCAAGACTATCTGGCGGCGGCCGACATGGCGGTGCAACTGCGAACCTCATCGCGCGGCGAAACCTCGGGAACAGTCCTCGATGCCCTGGCCTATGGCTTGCCCACCGTTATCAACGCCCATGGGTCTTTGGCCGAAGTCCCTGACGATATTATCGAAAAACTGCCCGGCCACTTTGACATCATGGAACTGGCACGCGCCATCAGACGCCTCTATGACGACGATGCTTATCGGCACAATCTGGGTCAAAAAGCCGGTCAATATATTGAAAAAGAGTATAATCCCAGCAAGGTGGCGGCGCTATATCATCAAAAGATTGAAAATTTGGTCAAGCGCGCAAGGCCTGAAAATAGCATCGAAAACATTCGAGACCTGGCGTCTAAATCTTTGCGTGGGAAACTATCCGAAAAGGCTATAACAAAAGCGTCCAAAACACTCGTACAGGGCCGAACATTTCCTGTAACCGCGCGCCGCTTACTGTTTGATGTCTCCGGCATCGCACTACACGACGGCCGCACCGGAATTCAACGGACGCTGCGGGCCCAATTGTTGGCGCTTAGCGCGTCACCCCCGCCTGGGTTTAGAATTGAGCCCGTTCGCCTCGTCGCAACAGCAAGCGGCGTGAAATTACTATTCGCGCGCCAGTTCGCCGCCGAAGTTTTGGGTCTGGGCGATATTCACCTGCCCGATCTTCCCGTAGATTTGCACCCGGGCGACGTCTATTTCGGGGCGGACTTCGACCCAATCACGGTGACATTGGCCGCTCAACAGGGCCTCTATCAAGCCATGCGGGAAAAAGGCCTGGCGGTCTATTTCAGCGTTTACGACCTGCTGCCGATCAAGCACCCAAATTATTTCCCCCCGCACATGCAGCCCGCACATTCCGCTTGGCTCCGTGCCATCGCCGAGTGTTCAGACGGATTGATCTGCATTTCTAAATCAGTGATGCAGGACACCAGAGCCTGGCTGGAACAATACCCAGGCTTAGCCGCTAATTTGCGGTTGGAAGCAGCGCCTTTGGGATCTGAGATCGCGCAGAGCCAGCCAACCACCGGTCTGCCCGACGGGGCGCCGACTTTGCTCAAGACCATCACAAGCAAACAAACCTTCTTGGCGGTCGGCTCGGTCTGTCCGCGCCGAGGCTACGAACAACTGTTGGAGGCCTTCGAACTCTTGTGGTCCGAGGGGCAAGACGTGAATTTGGTGATCGTCGGCAGCGCGCTCTGGCCCGATCTAAAGGCCTCAGATCGACGCACGGTCCCTGAAATTGAGGCGGCATTAGAGGCCTGTTCACAGCGCAATGAGCAGCTCATTTGGTTGCAGGGCGTCAGTGATGAATACCTGCAAGCTCTCTATAACACCGCCGACGTATTCGTAACCGCCACGCGCGCCGAAGGCTTCGGTCTGCCGTTGGTCGAGGCCGCTGCGCATGGGCTGCCCATCATCGCACGCGACATTCCCGTCTTTCGCGAGATCGCGGGCGATGAGAGCGCGTTCTACTTCACCGACGCCACCGCAGAAGGCCTGGCACAAGCCATCCGCGACTGGCAGGGCCTTCATGCCAAAGGCGAGCACCCGTGCTCAAACGGCATTCAAGGCTACACCTGGGACAACAACCGCAAAGCCCTGCTGGCAGCCATGGGCCTGGATGGGGCCGAGCAAAGGAAGCACAGCGCGCCCAAGGCTTGCGATTGCGCCCTTGTAGAAAAAGCGTTGCCAGCCAGGCCTGCCAGCGCGCTATGGTCGACCTTAGAAGCCCGCCAACCGCAATGACGCGCGTCGCCCAATCCCGCCAAGCATGCTAGCCTGGACCCGCTGCACAGAGTTTGTGGATTACCGGCCACCGGGGCATGCTGGGGACGGCCGCGGTGCAAAGTGTTGCTAATGACGACGTTGATTTGCTGCTGGCAAGCCGGGACCAACTCGACCCAAGAGATCGCGCCGCCGCCCTGGCTTGGATGAAGCACAACCGGCCCGAACTGGTCTTGCTGATCGCCGCCCGCGTCGGTGGCATCCAGGCCAATATCAAGCAACCGGCGGCGTTTCTATTCGACAATCTGCAAATTCAAAGCAACGTCATCGATGGCGCCTTTCGCACGGGTGTAAAGAAGCTTGTATTTGTTGCAACCAATTGCTGTTACCCAGCCCAAGCGCCGCAACCGATTCCCGAAGAGGCTTTGTTGAGCGGCGCTTTGGACGACAGCACCCGCGAACTGTTGGTCTGAGGTGACGGGACGCCACGGCGCGAACTGCTGCACGTCGCCGATCTCGCGGCAGCGATAAAGCTTCTGACCAGCACGCCGACGCGCCATGATCTCTAAAATGTAGGGGCGGGCCGCGACTTCACGATTGCGGCTTTGGCCGCCATGATGGCCGACGTCGTGGGATCAAAAAGGGCCATTCGTTTCGACCCAACCAAGCCCAACGGCACCCTGCGAAAATCGCTGGATAGCAGGCGCATGCGTGCGCTGGGGTGGCGCCCCCAGATCGACGAATTGCCCGGGCTCAAGACTGCTCTAGCGGACCTGCAGCGCTTGCTCGCTTCTGGGGCAGCCCACCGACGCCTTTGAAGGTGACCCGCCCCCTCTGTCAGGGAAGTTGTCGCCTAGCTTTTTAAAAAAAGTGTATGATGAGGCGGGCAGAACAGGATGACAAATTGGCTTACTCACCAGAACGCAAGGCAGCGGTTCTCTCGAAGATGCTGCC
>JAUIDR010000005.1 GCA_030428565.1 Alphaproteobacteria bacterium | reverse complement strand
CTTGAAACCGCGCCCGCAGCGCGTCCGGCAAAGGTGCTGACATGATCCATCCTCCCAAAAAGACTGAATCACAGATCAGCGCATAAAGGAATCCCTACCGATTCAGGTTTTTGGCAGAATGCTCTAGAGCGAATGGGCTGTTGCTAATCCAGCACCCGACGCTCTAGCCTTGGCGGAGCAGTCGCGCCATATAGAATCCATCCGAGCCGCCCGCTTCGGGTAGCCGCACCGCTTCTTCTTCCAAAGACCAACCCGGATTTGCGGCAAGAAACGCGGCGACTTGTGCTTGGTTCTCTGCTTCCAGAATCGAGCAGGTCGCATAGACCATTGTCCCACCCGGTCGCGTCATGCGGCTATAGCGTTGAAGAATGTCGGCTTGCAGGGTCTGCGTTTGGTTCAAATTTTCGGCGCTCACCTTCCATTTGGTGTCCGGCTTGCGGCGCATGACCCCCGATCCCGAACAGGGGACATCCAGCAGCAGACGGTCGGCCGAACCGTCCAAACGCTTGATGGTCTTAGAGGATTCGATCAAGCGCGTTTCGATGCAGTGCACACCCGCGCGTTTAGCGCGTTTGCGCAAGGCATCCAGCTTCCACTGATGAATGTCCATGGCCAGCAGCTTGCCGCGATTTTCCATCATGGCCGCCGCGTGCAGCGCTTTACCGCCACCGCCAGCACAGGCATCGATGACCCGCATGCCGGGCTCAATTTGCATGAAGGCCGCTATGTCTTGGCTGCCAAGATCTTGCACCTCAAACAGGCCGTCCTTAAAGGCCTGGGTGGTGAAGACGTTCTGCCGCTTGACAACCTCCAGCGCGCAATCACCCCGCGAACGGGTCTCCACGCCTTCATCGCCCAAGGCGGCCGCCACAGCCTGGGGCTCGGCTTTGAGACTGTTTGCCCGCAAAAACAGCGGGGCTTGCGTGTTCAAGATCCCTGCCAGCTCGCCCCAATCGGCACCGTACTGCGCTTGGCCTGCGATCTGGAGCCAATCGGGCATAGCGTGGCGCATTTGTTCGTTAAGCGGATTGTCCCAACGTGCGCGCAGCTCTGTGTCTGCGCTGTCGTCCTGCAAGGCGAGCCAAGCGGTCAACAAGCGCCGCGCCTGCTGCTCGTCGGCAAGCGCTGCATAGGCCAACCGCGAACGCCACCGCACGACCTCGTACAAGGTCTGGGCAAACAAGCGACGATCGCGCGAACCCCATTTTTTGTGGTTTTTCAAGTTCCACTCGACCACCTTGGCAGCGTGAAAACCTTGATTGAGGCAACGATCGAGGCCATCGATCAAAGCGTCCTGCAAATTGGGGTGAAGGCGGGTCAAAGGCTGCGGCCAATCCTATCTAGAGCGCGATTATTTCTTCAAAACCAGAGATTTAAGCTTCTGCGATGTATCCGACAGGCTGGCGGCGTCGACCGCTAATTGCATGTCCACCGCGCGCCGCATGACCGCGAAATCCTGCGCTGAATTGATGACCTGGCCCGCTTTTATCTGGTCGCCATCGACGCCGATCAAGGTCACACTACCTTGGCCATTGTCGCGCTCGATCCAGGTCAGTTCGGGCGAATAGAGCCCAACCATTTGCAGACTATAATCGTACTGGTCAGTCCAAAACCAAGGCGCTTCCAAGCGCGGTTCGGCGCTGCCGGTAATGGCCGCTGCACAGATCTTGGCACCGTAAATGGCGTTCTGCACGCTCTCCAGACGCACGCCTGAGGCCAAATAGCGGTCTTCGCAGATCGCCACGTCACCAATGGCATAGATATCTGGGTCGCTGGTGCGCTGAGCGGCGTCCGTTACCAGGCCGCGATCAGAATAGATGCTGCTGCCTTCCAGGAAATCGGTGTTGACCAGCGCGCCGATGCCAATGACCAGGCCCGCCGCTTCAATGCGCTCGCCATTGACGGTCAACGCCACGCCGTCCGCGGTGGCCTCGATGTCGCCGCTCATGGTGTTGAGCTCAACCCGCGCGCCTTCGGCGCGATGCTTTTCGAGGCAAAGTTCAGAAATGCGGGGGTGGACCGCCCGGCCCATCAAGCGTTGATCGGCTTCTACGATAATGACAGGCCATCCCATCAAGCGCGCCGAAGCTGCCACTTCCAGGCCGATAAATCCGCCGCCAATTACCACCAGCGGCTTGTCCTTCGGCCCGGCCTCCAGTTTGGCTTTCAGCGCTAAACTCTCATCCCAAGACCGTACAAAGTAGCTGCGCTCCAAAACCGCATCGCTCAGCGGCATGCTGCGCGCGCGCGCGCCGGTCGCCACGATCAGCGTTTCGTAACCCATATGGCTGCCGTCCGACAAGGCCAGGGTCTTGGCGGCTTGGTCGATACCGCTCACAGAGCAGTCGGTGCGCAGCTCTATACCTTGATCTGCATAGACCGCTGCCGGGCGGAAGACGGTACGCTCGATTTCCAGCTCAGACTTCAAGACCGCCTTCGACAGCGGTGGGCGATCATAGGGCAGATGGCTCTCGTCACCCAGGATCGTGATGCTGCCTTCAAAGCCCATTTGTCTGAGGCTCAAAGCACACTGCGAGCCCGCTTGGCCCGCACCAACGATGACGATTTTGCTCATAGTTTCCTCATGGTCTGGCAGGGCTGAGCCCGGCATTAAGTGTCCTTCTATGACAGCCTGCTAGACCAGAGCGCGGCCTAGCGCAAGCGGCCCATACGACGCAACAGGCCGCCCGACTGCTGTTCTATCGTAAAATCACCCGCTTGCAAGGCATGGACAAAGGCGTGGGTCGCATAAAATGCGGCCGCATCCGGCTCCCTGTCCGCAAGTTCGGCCGCTTGCATATAGAGTTGCGCGGCGGTCTGATGATCACCGCCCTCCAGGGCTGTAAACAACACACCATCGCTAAAGCAAAGATCGTACATCGGCGTTTCTCCACCTGCTCACGCGGCCTGGATAGACCGCCAATCCAACTCGATTTGTCACCGGCCCCTTGGCGGAGCCCGCGCTTATGCCAGCATTTTTGAAGCGGCCCACTGATGGAACAGGTGGGTCGGTGCGTCCATGGCAGGCGCGAATACGCCGCCGTCAAATCCCGAAGCGGAGCGGCCCTTCTGCATGCCCTCGACGACGAAGACGTCTTCTTCAAAGACTTGCTGCCACATGGCTGTGTTCTTCGCGCGCATCGTCCGCCAATCGTCGCCCGCCACATCAGATTTGGCGTAGAAAATTTCGATATGTTCGACCGATTGGTTGGGGCCCTTGGGCTCGATGATGATGGCGAAGCTGTGATCCTTGTGAACGCCCAACAAGACGTTGGGGTAGAGCGCCACATACTCAGCTTGCTTGTCCCACTTGGCATCGAGGTCGTCAAAAGTGGGAAAACGGCGGCCGTCCTCGGCCAACATGGGGCTGTAGACCAAGGTGCCTTGGCCAGAAAAGCCCTGGCTCACCGCGCCCGACGCCAGAGGCTGGGCGTTTTGCATAATGTGGTAGTGATCTTCCAGGCGCGAATACGAGTTCAGTGAAGGATGCACCCACGGCAGGTGATAGGATTCGCAATAGTTCTCGACCGCCAGTTTCCAGTTCGTAGCCAGGTTCAGCTTAAAACCCGAATCTGCGCCGGTATGGGTCAGGGGCTGGCCCACAAACTCCTGCCAACGCGCAATGAGCGTGGCATTGGCCTCTTCAAAAGCGGGGGCTTGGCCGTCCAAGTTGACGAAAATCACGCCCATGAAGACGTGCGAGCGCACCTCGATCAGTCCGGTGACGTCTTTTTCCAGCCGCCCGCAGATGTTGTTGCCAGGACCGCCCGCGTGGGGCGTGATCTTCAAGTCACCGCCGTGATCGTAGCTCCACGAGTGGTAGGGGCAACGAATGACGTTCATCTTGCCGGGCTCTTCGACCAGCTTCATGCCTCGGTGACGGCAGACGTTATAGAAAACGCGCACTTGGTCTTGGCCGTCTCGGACCAGGATCAGCGGCTCGCCTAGAAAATCGACGGGCTGCACCCATAGGGCCTCAGGCAGATCCTTGGCAAAGCCGACGCCGGCCCAGGAGGCGCCAAAGACCTTTTTCTTTTCTTCGGCGAAGTAGTCAGCTTCCAGATAGGCTTCGTTGGGCAGCCCCATGGCGACATCGACATCGCCGACGACCCTAGTCAGGGCATTGCGGCGTTCTTCTAGGCTCAACATCTGGGTCATGGTGCGGCTCCATACAAAGGGTGTTGAGCCAGTCTTATGCCAGGCACAGGGGCACCACTTGCGCAAAACAGACCAACTTGCGGGCCGATTTATCTGCTAGCGTCACGCCTTCGGTTTGCTGAGCGCAAAATAACGCAACAAAAAACCCCCGCACCGATGGTACGAGGGCTTTCTTGTCTCATGAGGCGCCAAGCAGAGAACGCTTGCGCCGCAGCCGTTAAAGGCACTGCTTAGTGCAGCGGCCAGGGGCCATTTGCGGGCTCTTCGTGTACGCGAGCGTGTACGCGGCGGTAGGCCAGATAAGCCAGAATGGTGAAGACGATCATGAACAACAGAACCGCCCAGCCCATACGCTTACGCGAATCCAAGTTGGGTTCGGCGACCCACATCAAGAACTCAGCGACATCCTTGGCGTGTTGCTCAAGGGTCGGCTCAGTGCCGTCGACGTATTCCACGCTCTCGTCGCTCAAGGGTGCCGCCATCGCGATGACATTGCCCGGGAACACAGCGTTGTAGTTGAGATCACCAGCCTTTTTGGCCTGCTCTTCGGTGAGGTGCTCAGCGTCAACGTAAGAGGTCAGCAAGGAATAGATGTAGTCCGCGCCACCTTCACGTGATTTGGCCAACAGGGACAGATCCGGCGGCGCCACACCGTGAATAGACGCAGCGGCCTTTTCATTGGGGAAGGGTGCCGGGAAGACATCTGACTGCAAGGCCGTGCGCTTCAAGCGCTCGCCGTCGTCGTCGTACGTCATACCATCGTCGTTGGGCTCGGCATCGACTTCGTATTTAGCCGCAACCGCCTTGACCTGATCCTTGCTGAGGCCCAGTGCCTCCAGATCACGAAAGCGCAGGTACTTGGCGGCGTGACAGGCTGAACAGACTTCTTCAAAGATCTGGAAACCGCGCAGAGCGGCCGCCTTGTCATATTGGCCAAAGAAGCCTTGGAAGTGCCAGTGTTGGTGCTTCAGCTCGGCGCCGTCGCCCGAAGCCAGAGCCGCCGTGCTTGCGCCACCGACCAAGGTCAGGCCCAGCAGCGCAGCGGGGATGATTTTCATCAATCGCATGGTTTGTTTTCCTTATGTCTGCAGGGTTCGCGCTCAAGCATGGCCGTCGATAGCTTCTGCGATCGAGCGCGGCATCTTGCGAGGACGCTCGAACAGAGGCACGAAGGGCAGCAGAACAAAGAATCCGAAGTAAATTGCGGTGAAGATTTGGCCGGTGCGCAGGACGCTCAGCGAACCAAATACCTGGACGCCATAGATCTGGAAGGCATCGGCGGGCACCTGCGCGCCGACAAAGCCCAGAATGATACAAGCGATGACGAACACGAAGACCATGATCTGGAAGACCGGGCGGAAGCGTGCAGAGCGGATCGGCGAGCGATCCAGCCAAGGCAACAGACCCAGGGCAACAATGGCACCGCCCATCGCGATAACGCCACCCAGCTTGTCAGGGATCGAGCGCAAAATCGCGTAGAAGGGCAGGAAGTACCATTCGGGCACGATGTGCTCAGGCGTAGACAGCGGGTTGGCAGGCTCATAGTTGATGGCTTCGCCCAGCATGTTGGGGGCAAAGAAGACGACCAAGAAATAAATGGTGAAGAAAAGGCCGATGAAGAACAGTTTTTCCATGGTGAAGTAAGGGTGGAAAGACATGGTGTCCTGCGGACCCTTCATGTCGATGCCCAAGGGGTTGTTTGAACCAACCTGGTGCAGCGCCAGAACGTGCAAGCCAACAACAGCCAGCAGCACGAAGGGCAGCGCGAAGTGCAGCACGAAGAAGCGGTTCAAAGTCGGATTATCGACCGAGAAACCACCCCAGAGCCAAGTCACCAGCGTATCGCCAACGACCGGAATGGCCGAGAACAGGTTGGTAATTACGGTCACGCCCCAGAAAGACATGTTACCCCAGACCAGTGAGTATCCCATGAAGGCAATGGCCATCATCAAGACCAAAATCACAATGCCCAAGATCCACAGCACTTCACGCTCGCCCTTGTAGGAGCCGTAGTAGACGCCGCGGAAAATGTGAATGTAGACGGCGATGAAGAAGAATGACGCGCCGTTCATGTGCAGGTAACGCAGCAACCAGCCATAGTTCACGTCGCGCATGATGCGCTCGACCGAATCAAAGGCGTGCAGCGTTGACGGGGTGTATTGCATGGCCAGGATCAGGCCGGTCAGGATCATCAGACCCATCAACAGGCCCGCGATCGCGCCGAAGTTCCAGAAGTAGTTCAGGTTACGCGGCGTCGGGTAGTGGTTAAAAAAGTGATCAGCGGGCGAAATGATTGGCAGGCGCTTTTCCAGCCAGCCTGCAAAGCCCTTATATTGGTTGGCTTGTGACATGGATTGTTTTTCCTTTAGCCGATCTTAATGTTGGTGTCTGACAAGAATTCATACTCGGGCACCGGCAAGTTCAGCGGAGCGGGGCCTTTGCGGATACGGCCAGAGATGTCGTAGTGCGAGCCGTGGCAGGGGCAATACCAACCGCCGAAATCGCCGCGGACGTCGGCTTCTTTTTGGCCTTTGGGGATACAGCCCAAGTGGGTGCATACACCAACCACCACCAGGTATTCTTCTTTACCTTCAACCGTGCGCTCCGCATCGGTCTGCGGATCCTTCAAGGCGCTCAGCGCGACACCGCGTGCGTCATCGATCTGCTCAGGCGTGCGGCGGCGGATGAAGACGGGCTTGCCGCGCCACATGACCGTAATGGCCTGGCCGGGTGCCAGCGATGCAACGTCTACTTCGATCGACGCCAAGGCCAAGACATCGGCCGAAGGGGTCAGTGAGTTTAAAATGCCCAATGTACCGGCAACGGTACCAACGCCCAGGGTGACATAGGCACTGAGCGCGAGAAAATCGCGTTTTGATTCGTCTTGTACTTGTTCGGCCATGCTCTCTTCCTCTAAACCAAAGGCCCGAGCCCGACGCTCGTCCCCTGGAGGCAAAATACAGGTTTTGACTTAGGCTCCTCTATAACCCCATGTCGGGCGGTTGCCGCAAGGCCAATTGGGAGACATAGTGACGCAAAGTGCCGTTCCGAACGGCCTAACCCACAGTTTTCTGTCATCCCGCCCCTTGCAAGCCAGAAACCAAAGCCAGACCTGCGACCGGCTGCCTCATAATATTCAAAACATTGAATGAATACTGTGCCCAAACCTCTGTCTATTGCGCTCTTCCAACCCGACATTCCACAGAACACCGGCGCTATCATGCGGCTCAGCGCCTGCTTTGGTCTCGATTTGCACATTATCGAGCCTTGCGGATTCTTGCTCGACGATCGCCGCATCCGTAAGGCGGGCCTTGACTATACTGAAGGCCTAGACTACCGCCGCCATGCCTCCTGGACCGCCTTTTTGGAGGCCAACGTCGGGCGCTTGGTGCTGGCCACGACGAAAGCCAGTCAACCCCTGGGTCAGGCCCGCTTTCTGCCGGGCGATGTCATCCTTATGGGTCGCGAATCGGCGGGCGTGCCCGATGCGGTTGTTGAGGCGGCCGACCTGCGCATTCGCATTCCGATGCGCGCCGGTCAGCGTTCGTTGAATGTCGCCATGTCCGCGGGTATTCTGGCCGCCGAGGCCCTGCGCCAACTCGACTGGCCAGAAGTGAACTAGAAAGTTAGACCAAGTAGCAAGTTGGGGAGTGCTTTAGGCGTCGTCCTCAGCCTTCGGCCAGGAAAGCCCACAAACATGGATTTTGAAACGATCAGCGCCGCAGATTTCGGGGCCAGCCTACGCGGCCTGGGCCTAAATCTGGTCGTGCGCGATGTGCAGCGCAGTGCGGCTTTCTTGCAGGACGTGTTCGCCATGCAAGCCCACCGCCTCAGCGCAGATTTTGCCATCATGACCTACGGCAGCGAAGATAAGCGGCAGGTCTTCCAGCTCCACGCCGACACCACCTATGGCGCCAACCCGCTGCTTGGCCTGCTGCCCGAAGCAGCCCCGCGCGGTGCAGGACTCGAGATTCGCCTCTACGACAGCGACCCCGAGCAGGCGGTCGAGGCGCTGGCCAAGCTGCCCAAAGACCAGCGCGAGGCTCTGACCCTGTTGCAGGAGCCCAGCGACAAGCCGCACGGTCTGCGCGAAGCCTATATTCTGGACTATGACGGCTATGCTTGGGTGCCCTCGCGGCCCCTGGCTTAGGCCTTCGCGGCCCCTGGCTTAGGCCTTCGCGGCCCCTGGCTTAGGCCTTCGCGGCCCCTGGCTTAGGCCTTCGCGGCCCCTGGCCTAGGCCCAAACGGCCCCTGGCCTTGGCGTGTGACCCTTGCGCGATCGCCAGCGACATTAGGGCGCGACTTGGCTTGGCCCCTGGCCTTGGCGGCGGATTTGCAGTCCAATGGGCGCCGTCCCTACTCTGCTTTATTTAGGAGTCCCCCTTGATGGACCTGCACAGCGATCCCGTTTGGCAAGAAAGAAAGACCCGCGCCGCGGCTTGGTTCGAGCAATTACGCGACGATATCTGCGCCGCTTTCGAGGCCATCGAGCAGGACTTGGAGGCCCCACAGACCAACCCTGGCCCCACCCGCACAGAGGCGGGCAGCTTTCAACGCAAGACCTGGAGGCGCCCGACCAAAGACGGCACCCAGGGCGGCGGCGGCACCATGTCCATCATGGAAGGCCGCGTCTTCGAGAAGGTCGGCGTCAACATCTCCGTCGTCGAAGGCACGTTCTCACCCGAGTTCGCGGCCAGCATCCCCGGCGCCAAGGAAGACCCCCGCTTTTGGGCTTCTGGCGTCTCGCTGGTGGCGCACATGCAGTCGCCGCTCGTGCCAGCGGTGCACATGAACACGCGCATGATCGTCACCACACAGGGCTGGTTTGGCGGCGGCGCCGACCTCACACCCATGCGCATTCGCGAAGAAGACAGCCGGGCTTTCCACGCGGGCCTGCAAGCCGCCTGCGACCGTCACGATGAGGCCTACTATCCCAAATTCAAAAAGTGGTGCGATGACTACTTCTTCTTGCACCATCGCAAGGAGCCGCGCGGCATCGGTGGCATCTTCTATGACCAGCACAACACAGGCGACTGGGAAGCCGATTTTGCCTTCAACCAAGATGTCGGTCGCGCCTTCCTGTCCAGCTATGAGCCCATCGTGCGCCAGCATATGAACAAGCCCTGGACCGAAGACGATCGCGAGCATCAGCTCGTGCGCCGTGGCCGCTATGTCGAATACAACCTGTTGCACGATCGCGGTACACTGTTCGGTCTCAAGACAGGCGGCAATATCGACGCCATCTTGATGTCCATGCCGCCGGTGGTCAAATGGCCCTCGCCCCTATCGGATATCAGCGGCGAGATTGGCTAGAGCGTCGGGCGCTGGTGTAGCAACAGCCTATCCTCTCTAGCGGACTGATTTCTAACGCAAGTCCATGCTCACTCGTGTTGCCGCTTGATCGCGGCTTGCGCTAGCCAGACGCCCGAGCGACCAAAGGCGGTTGCTCAGGTGGTGCTAGTCGGGTCCAACTGAAGCCCTAATGGGGCTGCAGCCCTGGTGCCAATAGAACTGGTACCAATAAAACTAGCACCAACAAAACCGGCACCAACTAAAAAAGGCGAGCCGCCGGGCCCGCCATTTTTTGTGTCAGCCATGCAAGCCATATGTCGCGCGCTCAGGTGTAGCGCTGGATGGTGAGCGATTATTGCGGCAATGGAATATCGTTGATGCTGCTCTCACCGGCTGGATCTAGAACGATGTCATAGATCAGCTTGTCGCCGTCGGGTTTGGCCATGCCGCGCGCCATTCCCAGGCCCAGCAACATGCCGGAAATACCGCCCTGGATTTCCGGGTTTTCGGTCTCGCCGACCAACTGCTGCATGCGGGCCATCAGGCCATCAAAGCCGGTCACTTCGATATGGGCCGTGGCTTTGGCGGGGAAGATGGCGGCTGCCGGATCATCCTCGGCTAGTACCTCGACATCCATACGTCCTGTCAGGGCGACGTCATAGTCTTGGCTTTTTAGGCCCAAATCCAGATTAATCCCCAGCGCGTTTTGACGGATGACCTCCGCTAGCTCGGGCATCAGAGTCTCCATGGCTTCATCGCCGTCGTCGCTCGATAGAGAAATCTGTACGACGCGATCCATGCCGATATCGGTCGCGAACAAGCTGAGCGCGGGATAATCAAAGCTAACCCCAAGCTTTACATCGTTGGGTAGGACGCTCTCGGGCAGACCAGTCATACCCGAAACGATGGGCGTTTGCAGGTCTTCCAGACCAAGCGCTAGACCCGTGCGTACCAGCTTGTCGGTTGGAATACCCAGCTCCAAAGCATAGCTCAGCGCGCCCAAGGTAAACAGGGGGCCCATAGCATTGCTGGTAACTTCGACATCATTGACGCTGGCGTCCAACTTGGAGCCGCCCAGAGCAGCGATCAGATCTTCAAAGGCCTTGAAGTCAACCGCCATTGGGTTTTCATAACCGGTCTCAACCAGGCGAACTAGCGCGGCTTCCAACAGCGCCATGTCCATATCATGAATGGCAACCGTACTAGTGACACTACCGATCAGTGCTTCGCCGTTGACGACGGGATCTTCTTCTGACGTTACGCGGACGACCGTGCTATCAGCCTGGTTTTCCATGCTGCCATTGACCATACCATCGACATTGGTAAAGCTGAGGTCGCCATATTGAGCGCCACTGACGACTTCCATATTCACGTCAGGGCTGGTGACGGCTTGCCGAGACTCGCCCGCCTTAACACTGCCTTTAATCGAGCGATAGTCACTCGTCAAAACGTCCACCAAGTCCAAGAGCCAAGCTTTGCGCAGTTCCGCATCTTCGCCCAACTGTGGGCCAAAAACAAAAGCATCAGCGATGGTCTGGTAGGGCGCGAAATTGCCCAAAGGGCCGTCCAGTTCGACAAGGTAGCGATAGCTGGCCTCGCCCATTTCCATAGACTGGGACATGTCCGCGGGTAGGTCCGAGCCCTCAGCGTTGCCGTCGACCAAAAAGCTGAAGGGCTTCATGATCAATTCACCGGCCTGCTTTTTGGTCAGCGCATCGTAGGGCTCGCTGATGATTTCAATACCGCCGAAGTCTAGCTCGAAGGCCGAGCCCAAGCGCAGACCAAAGCCGCCGATGATAAAATGGCCGTCGATGTAGTCTTGCTGACTCCGCGACCAGGTACCGTTCCATTGGCTGCCGTCGATGCTAATCGGCAGATCCTCAACCTTGAACTCCAACGGGCCGTCAAATTTTGCATCGCTGATGCGCCAGGTATCACCGCTGATCTCGGTCACGCTATAGTGCAGCGTCGGCAGTGCCTGGCCCGCGATTGAGCCGCCCTGAATGGTGACATCAAACGGGCCTTCGCCGGATACCGAGACCTCAGCCCCTTTGACCCCGCTTATCATCGACAGACCAAACGGCAGATCCATTGAGCTGACAACATCTTCGCGCAGCTCGTCCGCCGTCAGTGCTAGAGCGGCGCCAGAGGATAGAGCCAGGGCCGAGACACCCATAAAAAGACCCGCAGAGGCGAGATACCAAGCGGGACGGAAGGCAGAACGGGTAAGGGGCCCAAAGCAAGGTTTGTTAGGATTGACGCGCACGGACATGCTCCTTTTTAGTATTATGTGACCTCAGCCCTAGGCGACAAACATGGCAGCAGCGTGCTGATCCTGTTTCGCTTTGGTTTCTAATCACTCTTTTTTGGCTTCAACTTGGGACAAATGGCGCTGCATGGCCTCCAAGGTAGCTTGGCTACAGTGGTGTTCTATGCCTTCCGCGTCCAGGCGGGCCACTTCGTCGGGCACCCCCAAGGACAACAAAAAGGACTCCACAACATCGTGCCGTCGCTTACAAGCCTCGGCCAGGTCGCGCCCTTTGTCCGTCAGAAATATGGAACGGTAAGGCTCGGAATTGACATGGCCATCGCGCTGTAGTCGCTGAATCGTGTTGTTGACCGTCGCTGCCGTGACCCCAAAACGCGCCGAAAGGTCGGCCGCACGGGCTTCGCCGGTGGCCTCGATCAACTCGGCGATCATCTCCACATAGTCTTCTGTTAGTTCGGTCTTGTGGTCCAGGCGCGTGCGATCGAAGCGGGCGGAGATTTCGCAGGTCGCCTCGCCCTCATCCGGCGAAAGCGGTGGGTCAATGGGCTTGGAAGAAGTTGCGGGGGTCATGGTTCCAAAGATCGCAGGATTTTAAAATCGTAGGTCAGCCAGGGGTCTTGCGGACGCGCCGCCTTAGGGTGCCAGATATTAAGATGAGGATAAAGACCAGCCCAGCCGCAAAGGCAATAGCCCCCGAGGCGGGCAAGGTGTCGCTCAACCAGCCGAAGCGCAGCGGCGCATCGGCCAGCCAGAGGCCAAACGCAGCCATAGCCAGCGCCAGCAGCACCGAGGCCAGCAGCTGCGTTGCAAAGCGGCGGGCAAAAAGATGGGCCGCCGCCGCCGGTGCCACTAACAAGGCCACCACCAAAACCGCCCCCACCGCCTCAAAGGCGGCCATTGCAACAAATGCCACCAGCAAGCCGCTGCTCAGCTCCATACCGCGCAGCGCCAAGCCACTGGTCTGACTATAGGCTGGATCGAACAGCCAGACCATCAAGCGCCGCCGGTTGATGGCAAAATAAACCAACGTTGCTACAAGCGCCAAGCTGAGGCTGGCCAGGGCGCTCGGCATGGTGGTGTAGCTGGCAAGGCGGGCTAAATCCTGCCAAGAAAACAGGTCGATCCAAATCAGTGTCTCCAGCGAGCCGAATAGGGCATGTTCAACGTCCAAGTGCCGATTGGTCTGGCCGGTGGCCTCCAGCAAGATCACGCCAAGCGCAAAAAAAGCAGTGAAGACGAAACCCATGGCCGCGCGCGGCTCTGTGCCCTGGCGGCGCTCCAGCCAACGCAACAAGGCCACGCCCGCCACAGCGGCCACGACGGCACCCAAAAAGTTAAAGGGCCGCCACATATCACCCCACAGCAGGCTGCCAATCCAGGCCGCAATGACCAAGCCCGGCAGTACCATATGAGAGATGGCATCGCCCAGCATGGCTTCGCGGCGCAAAACCAACAGGTTGCCCGTCAGCCCGCAGGCCGCCGCCGCCAACAAGGCCGCGACCATGGCGGGGAATTCAATCGGCCAAAACGTCATGCCTGGCGCTCCTTTTCACCCTGGGGGCGGCCTGATTGCCGCTCTAGGCTCGGCGCGCTGTCAGAGCGGTCCAAGCCGCGCAACAGCGGGCTCCGACACACGCCTCGACTGCGCCGCAAACCGCGCGCGCTCAACACCAGCGCTAGCATCACGGCGAGGCTTAGAATGATGGCTGGGCCGGTCGCGACTTGCGTTCCCTCTAAGCTGATTGTGCCACCGATTACGCAGGCCCCGGCCCCACTTGCTGCCGCCAACCCTAGAGCCTGCGGCATGCGCTTGGCCCAGGCCAGGCCGATCAGCGCCGGGCCCGCGACCAAGCCCAGCAGCATAATGGCCCCGACCGAGCGCAATCCCACCGCCAAAAGCAAGGTTGCCAGCGCCATCAACAGCGCGTCCAGCCGGGCCAACGGCCATCCGGTCGTGGCGGCGTAATCAGCATCAAAGACCAGTAGGCACAGCCCGCGATACCCCGCCCAGATGACCAGCGTTACCAGCAAGGCCACCGCGAGCAGGCTCCAAGCCTCGCCAAGGCTCATGGTGGCCACTTGCCCCAGAGCGAAGCTGGTCAGCCCCAAGGACTGGCTGGGGTCGACCAATTGCAGCCAACCAAACAGCATGACGCCAAGCCCAAAGAAGCTAGAAAGGACCAGCGCCATGGCCGAATCCTCGCTGACCCGCTCCTGGCGACGCAGCCACAAAATGACCACCGCAGCAAGAGCGGCAAATACTAGCGCGCCAACCACCAGCAAAAAGCCGCTGCGCACCACCATTCCCAGCCCGGCTAACAGACCAATCAGCGCAATACCAGGTAGGGCCGCGTGGCTCATAGCATCCACGACCAGCGTGCGACCGCGTAGGGTTAGAAAAACGCCCAGCGCCCCGCTGGCCGCGCCGAAAGCGGCCAATGCGGTCAATAAAAGAAGATCAATCAATGTCATGGATTTGTTCCACCCGCAGCTTGCCCGCCTCGCCCGAAGCGGCACAAAGCGGCGCTTTGGTCCCTGCTTGAGATCCGAAGCAAACGGCGCCTTAGGCTGCCGGACGCCAAAGCGCGTCGATCGGCAGACCAAAGGCACTGGCCAGGGCCTGCGGACTGCAAACATCTTGAATCAAGCCGCTGGCGACCAGCCCGCGATTGAGCAGCGCGCCGTGGCTAAAAATATCGCCTGCGGTCTTCAAGTCATGGTGGACCGCTACCACGGTCTTGCCTTGCGCATTGAGCTGATGCAGCTGGTCGATAATGATATCTTGCGAGGGCGCATCAATGCCGGTCAGCGGCTCGTCGAGCAAAAAGATCTGAGCGTCTTGCGCGATAGCGCGCGCCAAAAAGACCCGCTGCGCTTGGCCGCCCGACAGCGCGCCCAAAGCATGGTCGGCAAAACGGGTCAGCCCCACGGCTTCAAGGGCCGCAGCGGCCCGTTCGCGGTCTTGGCGGGACAAACGCTGGTACCAACGCCGCGCGCCAAACCGGCCCATGCTTACCACGTCCATCGCTGTCGCCGGAAAGTGCCAATCAACGCTAGCGCGCTGGGGCACATAGGCCACCAGGCCGTTAGCCTTGGCACTGTCGGCGCTAAGCTGAGGGGCTTGCGGGAAGCGAACCCGGCCCGCTTGCGGGGCAACCAACCCCAAAATGGCCTTCAGTAGGGTCGATTTACCTGCCCCGTTGGGCCCCAGAATCGCAAAACGTGAGCCCAAAGGAATCGACAGATCGACGCCCGGCAAGATCAACTCCTCGCCATAGGCCATGGTCAGCCCACGTATATCAATCGCCGTCTGGCTCAAGTCTTGTTGCAATAAGGTCTCGTCACTCGCGCGCATCAGCATGCTGAGTCTCCATTTTGATTACCCTGAGCTGCCTCGCCGCAGGACATAGCCACCTGCGCGGTCAGTTGCGCCGCGAAGTCGGGTGCCAACACGTCAAGATTTAGCAAAGGGGTCTGCAGGTCAAAGCCACGCGCCATGGCCCGCACGTTGTGGGCAAACATGCCCAAATACTGCGCTTCTGGGCTGCCGGCGGCCCCCATAGCATCTGAAAATAGCGGCTCGCCCAGCGCGACCGATCCCCCCAAGGCAGCGGTGCGGCTCAAGAGGGACTGAATGCTCTTAGGATCGATACTGCTCTCGACGAAAGCCACGGGTATATCGCGTGTCACCAACAGATTTGCCAGGTCGTTCATGCGTTTAAGGCTGGCTTGGCTATCGGTCGATAGGCCTTGAATACCCTCGACTTGGAACGCATAGCGCTGGCCAAAATAGCCAAAGGCATCGTGAGCAGTGACCAACAAACGCCGCTCCTCGGGCAGCTTAGCGAAGATGGCTTGGGTC
This sequence comes from Alphaproteobacteria bacterium, assembly GCA_030428565.1. Classification (GTDB taxonomy): domain Bacteria; phylum Pseudomonadota; class Alphaproteobacteria; order UBA7985; family JAUIBT01; genus JAUIBT01. The sequence goes on along the minus strand of JAUIDR010000005.1, from coordinate 94,606 downwards.
CAGGCATCCAGCGCCTCAAGTTGCGCTTGATAGGCCAGGCTGGAGGCTTGCATAGCCTGGGCACAGCCGGGTGCCAAAGCCCCCGCTACGCGCGCATCGGCCAACATGTCCTCGACCAGGCGGGTCAGCAAAAACCCCCAAAGCGCTGGGCTCATCCAGAAATGCGGATCGGTGACTTGCTCGCCGTCGTGCATGAGCCCTGCCATCGGCACGTAGCTCGCCAACGCGAACACGGGCTTGCGCTTGGTAAACTGAGCGAGCGGTTGGGCGAATTGGGCCTCCAAGTGGGCACCGTTATGAACCAGGATATCCGCTTGCAAGAGCCCGGCCATATCCGAGCGGGTCGGGCGATAAAGGTGCGGGTCACTGCCTGGTCCCAACAGGCTCGTCACCTGAAGGCAATCGCCTGAAATTTGGCGCAACGGTTGGCCGATTTGGGCGATGGTGGTCACGACGCTGGGCGCGGATTGGCCTGAAACAGTTTGGGCTGAAACAGTTTGGGCTGAAGCGGATTGGGCGAAACCCGCCAAGACCGCCAAGGCCAGGCCAACAGAGCCCAGCGCCTGCGCGGCCAGGGCGGTGCTGGGACCGCAAACCGCCGTCTGGCGAACGCCCACATCATACGCCCCCGCGCGCTGGAGCGGCGTAGCTATGAATGTTAGTGCGGCTGTCAAAAATCGCTTCATGGAAAAAAAGTTAGCACTGGCTAAACTTCTGTCAAGCTGCATAACCCTTTTGAATGACAAAATTACGTCATCACGCGCGATAGCGCCCGCTTGTCGTCCCTATCAGACCTTGCAAAACGCCTTTTCCGGCTTCGATACGACCCTTGGCTCCCCGAGTTGACGCTCACGTCCGGACTCGGCGAAGCACTCCCGCACTGCCTGCCTGCCCGCCCCGCCCGTCTCCCCTTGCGAGCCGGGGTGAACTCTGCCCTACTGAAGGCCTTGTCCCCGCAAAGATTGCAGCCTAAGAACGCATCATGGCCCCCGGAAAATTATCAGAACCCGCCAAACGCTATCATCGGCTGACGCCCCAACAGGCGTCTGGTTGCTTGTTGGCTCACGCCTTGCGCCTGCCTGCGAAAACGGATCTGCCAGCGCAAGCGGATTTGCCCGCCTTAAGCTGGCCCAAGGGCCAAAGGCTGAGCGCGGACCACTGCCAAGCCCTGATAGCGCGCGGCGTCGAGCAGGTGGCCGTGATTCGCCCTGACCCGGGCGATCTTGGTGAAGATGAGGCCGTGCAACGCCTTTTGCCGGGCCTGACCCACCCCAGCCTTGAATGGCGCTCGGCCCCCGGCGGGCGGCTCAACGCCCATGCCCGTCATCGCGGCCTGCTGCTGGTCAACGCTGCGGCTGTCCATCGCCTCAATCAGCACAGCGAGGCACTGGGGCTGGCTACCCTGGCGCCCGAACGCCTCGTCGAAGCGGGCACCTTGATCGCGAGCCTAAAGGTGGTGCCCTTCGTCGTACCCGCGGCGGTGATCGATACCGCGCGCGCGGGGTTAGAGAACGACACCAGGCCCGCAAACGAAGGACAGCACAGCCCCTTGTTGCGCGTTGCGGCCTTCGTGCCGCGCCCGATCGCGCTGATCCAGACCCAGCTTGCGCAGACCAAAGCCAGCGTTTTGGACAAAACGGAAGCGGTCATGCGACAGCGACTCTCGCGGTTGGACTGTCACGTCCTGGCTTGCCAGCGCCTGCCCCACCAGCACGAGGCCCTGTGCGAGGCACTGGCTGACTGCCAGACGCCGCTGGTGTTGCTGATGGGGGCGTCAGCGGTCTGCGATCGTGGCGACTTGATCCCCAGCGTCATTGAAGCGGTCGGCGGACAGATCGAGCATTTTGGTATGCCGGTCGATCCGGGTAATTTGCTGGTGCTGGCCCGCCGCGCCCGCCCGGGCCAAAGCGATCAGCGGCTCATTATTTTGCCCGGCTGCGCCCGCTCGCCACAAGACAACGGCACCGATATCGTTTTGCAGCGCGAATTGAGCCAGGCCCCCCTAGATGGGGCCTTTCTGATGAGCTTAGGCGTGGGTGGCCTCTTGAAGGAGAGCGCCGAGCGGGGGCAAGCGCGCGAACCTTGAGAGTGGCAGGTAGACAGGTGCGCAGGCGAGCAGGCAGACAGGCGAGCAGGCAGGCCGCATCAGGTCTGCGCTTTTAAAATACGGCGCGTAAAAGCGACCGCCACCGCAGCCAACTATTCGGGCCGCAAAACTCAAGTTGTGAACCCATCGGTTCAAGTCGAACCCAATCCAGCCGAAGACGTGAGAAATTGACGCCTACTTTCGGTTTTTACCTCTTGGCGCAAAGTTGCTTCACGTGTTAAATATTTAAGGGTTGCAGGAAAGCGCGCTGCCCACTAGGTAGGCGCAATTGCATTCTTCATCTCTTGATATTTGTCCGGAAAGGCCGCTGATCATGGCACAAATCTTTGTCACAGACCGCAACGGCACTGAACACACCCTGGAAGCCAAAGAAGGCTGGCGCGTGATGGAAATCATCCGCGATGCTGGCTTGCCCATCGAAGCGGCTTGCGGTGGCTCTTGTGCCTGTGCGACCTGCCACGTCTATGTTGATCCCGAGTGGTTCGGCAAGCTGCCTGGCCAGGAAGAAGAAGAAGAAGACATGCTGGACTTGGCGATTGAGCCGCAAGAGAACTCGCGCCTGTCTTGTCAGTTGAAGTTCGACGCCTCTTTGGACGGCCTCAAGGTCACGCTGGCGCCAGAATAATCAGAGCGCAGCACGGCCGGGCCGCCCTCACAAAAGCAGAGAGGCAGCCGCCCGCAGACGAACCATGGTTCGAAATGTGAGGAAGCAAGGCTGCTTGAGGGGTTGACCGACCGCGTGACGTGGACCGCCCAACCACCGCTGATCTATCGACCCCAGGCGATCTGGCCTCTGTACGCCGGCTGACATTGCGCGCCCTGCTTCTTTGCGCGCCCTCCTTGCTTACCAGCTTTGACTCCTGCCGCCGCGCCTTGCAAAACGCAACGCGGCCAGTCCGCTGTGCGGTCTAAACTTGTACTGACTGAACAGTCAGTACTATAATTCGGCATGACCCGATCACAGCCTTCACCCCCCGTCAAGAACCTAGGCCACGCCGACACCACGCCCCAACCGGCGCCTAAAGCCAAAGCCAAAGCCAAAACCCGCGCCGCTGACAAACTGCCGCGCCGCCGGCCTGAAGCGCGCCCTGACGAAATTCTCGACACCGCGCTGGAGTTATTCTTGGCCCAAGGCTTCCACCGCACAACGGTCGAGCAGATCGCCCGTGGAGCCAAGCTGTCGAAGGGCGCGGTCTATCTCTATTTTCCGGCCAAGCCCGATATCTTACTGGCCCTGGTGCGCCGCGCGGTGGGGGCCATGGCCAAGAACGCCGCCGCTCGTTTGGCCCAGCATAGAGGCGACCCGCGCGCAGCCCTGCGCGACTTGTTCCAAACGGTCACCCAAATCGCCCAACAAGATGATAGTTTTGCCAAAGTGCCCCGGCTGATCCTGCACGAAGCCCCCAGCTCTCCCCAGATCGCCCAGCTTTATCGTGACGAGGTCATCGCCCAAGTGCTGCCTGCGCTGATTGACCTGCTGGAGCGCGGTATGCGGGCCGGTTTCATTCGCACATTGGACGCTGACATGACCGCGCGTTGTGTGGTGGGCCCTTTGATGGCGCACCTGCTATTGGCCGAAATTTTCGACCTTTACCCCGAAGGCGGGCTGGATTGGCCGCGGCTCATCGATACCCAATTCGCCATTTTAGACGCCGGGCTGGCGCCCCTGCAGGAGAGTGATCGTGCTTCAAAACCTACTTGATGGCATCATGGCGCTGGTCATCAGCGTCTTTCCCAGCTTGGCCCCTGACACGGACCTGGTATTCAATGGCTACCTTGAGGGCCAATATCGCTACATCGCCCCGGCGGCGCCCGGTCGCATCGTTGAGCTTGCCGTTGAACAGGGCCAGCGCGTCGAACAAGGCGCTTTGCTGTTCCGCTTGGACGATGCCGCCCAGCAGGCGCGCATGCACGCTGCCCAAGCGGGAATTGCGACCGCCAAGGCCAATCTGGAAAATTTGCAGACCGGCAGCCGTGATGCCGAAATAGCCGTATTAGAGGCTTCGCTCAAGCAAGCCGAAGCCGATCGCGGCCTGGCACGCGCCAATCTTGAGAGCAGTCGCGCGCTGGTGCGATCGGGGGCTCTGCCCGTGACGCGCTTGACCAGCGACCAAGCCCACTTCGAAGCCGCCGAGGCGCGGGTCGCCCAGCTGCAGGCCCAGCTCGTGGTCGCCAAGCTGCCCGCGCGCACCGCCCAGCGGCAAGCCGCCGAAGCCAGCTTGGACGCTGCCAAGGCCGAGCTGGAGACCGCCGTGACCGCCCTGCGTGATCGGCTGATCACTGCCCCAACCGATGGCCTGATTGAAGCCACTTGGTTTGAAACCGGGGAGGTCGCAGCCACCGGAGCGCCGGTGCTCGCCTTACTGACCGACGCGCCCCTAAAGGCCGTCTTCTTTGTCCCTGAACCCGAACGCGCGCGCCTGTCACTGGGCCAAGAATTGGCGCTATCCTGCGATGGCTGCGCCGCTGATTTGCGCGCCAAGGTCACTTTTTTTGCTGCCGAACCCCAATACAGTCCCCCGCTAATCTATAGCCGTGAACAGCGCCAACGCCTGGTCTTTTTGGTCGAAGCGCAGGTAAGCCAGGGCGCGAAAGCAGGCCTCAACCCCGGCCAGCCGATTAGCGTTGAGCCCCTGCCATGAGCCGCGTTACAATCGCCACCCCAGAGGACACAACCCCAGAGGACGCCAGCTCGGAGGGCCCCACCACAAAAGCCTTCAGCGCCGACCCCACCGGTTCCAATCCTGATTGGGCCATCTCGGTACGCGGCCTAACCAAAGCCTTCAGCGGGCGTCGCGTGGTGGATAATTTTGACATGCAGGTGCCGCGCGGAGCCATTTACGGCTTCTTGGGGCCCAACGGCTCGGGCAAGACCACCACCATCCGCATGATGTGTGGGCTCTTGACCCCCGATGCTGGGCACGGCGCCTGCTTGGGCTTTGACATCCAAAAACAGCAAGCCGAGATCAAGGCGCGTATTGGTTATATGACCCAACGTTTTTCGCTCTACGAAGACCTGACAATCCGCGAGAACTTGGACTTTTTCGCCCGCATGTACCGGGTGGGTCAGCGTCGCCAGAAGGTCGCTCAAGCACTGGACGATCTAGGGCTCAGCGGGCGGGCCCATCAGCTCGCGGGCACGCTGTCGGGCGGCTGGAAACAGCGGTTGGCCCTAGCGGCTTGCTTGATCCACGACCCCCAACTCCTGCTGCTGGACGAGCCCACTGCGGGTGTCGACCCCAAGGCCCGCCGTGATTTTTGGGCCGAAATCCGCCAACTCTCCCAGCGTGGGGTCACCGTTTTGGTCTCGACCCACTACATGGACGAAGCGGTGCAGTGTGATTTCATTGCCTACATAGCCTACGGCAAGAAGCTGATTGCGGGGCGCTCGACCGAGATCCCCCACATGATCGGGCTGCACACTTGGCGGATCACCGCCCCGGACCTGGACCGCTTGGAGGCCATGCTTGAACAAGCCCCCGCCGTTGAACAGGTCGCACGCTTTGGCGCGGTGCTGCATGCTTCTGGCCGCGATGGCCCCGCGCTACAGGCCCTGGCCGACGTCCAAGACGGCCAAGACGGCCAGCGCTGGAGCTATAAAGAGACCGAACTGGAAGAGGCCTTTATCTACCTCATGGCCAGCGGCACCGACAACTTCGCACCTGAATTGTCCCAAGCGTCTTCACAAGCACCCGGGCATTCATCAGGTCAAGCACCTGGTCATTCTTCTGGTCATTCTTCTGGCCAACCGCCCGCGCCCCCACAGACGACGCGCCCCACAGACCCCGGCAAGGAGGCCTCTTGATGCTGCGCTTTTCCTTGCCCCGTTTCCTGGCGGTTCTGGTCAAAGAATTCATTCAAATGCGCCGAGATCGCGTGACCTTTGCCATGATGATTGGCGTGCCGATCATGCAGCTTTTGATCTTTGGCTATGCCATTAACTCCGATCCGCGCCATCTGCCGACCTACGTTGAGATGGCCGACAACAGCCCGCTGTCGCGCGCCATTATCTATGGCATGAAGACCTCCAGCTACTTTGATTTTGAGGGGCAAGTCACCAGCCCTGAGGCGGGCGATCAAGCGCTTAAGGATGGGCGGGCCAATTTCGTTCTGGTTATACCGCCCCACTTCCAGCGGGATTTGTTGCGCGGCCAGCGTCCGCAAATCTTATTGTCGGCCGACGCTTCAGACCCGGCCGCCGCCGGCGGAGCCAGCGCAGCGATTGGCCAAATCGTTCAGCAGGCCGTGGCCTCGCTGGCCAGCGGCCCCTTGGCCAGTGCCAAGCCAAGCCCGCCGCCCTTTGAGGTCATCGTTCACCGTCAATTCAACCCCGAAGGCCTAACCGCGCTCAACGTGGTACCAGGCTTGCTGGGTGTGATTTTGTCCATGACCATGGTGCTGATTACCTCGGTCGCCATCGTGCGTGAACGTGAGCGCGGGACCATGGAGGCGCTTATTTCGACCCCGGTGCGTCCAGCTGAAGTCATGCTGGGCAAGATTATTCCTTATGTCCTGGTCGGCTATGTGCAAACGGCGGTGTTTTTGCTGGCATCGCACGCCCTGTTTGATGTGCCGTTCTTGGGCAGCCCTCTGGCCTTCTTTATCGGCTTCAACCTTTACATCGTCGTCAACTTGGCATTGGGTTTTTTGATCTCCACCTTCGCCAAGAGCCAAATGCAGGCCATGCAGGTATCGTTCTTTTTGCTGCTGCCGACCATTTTGCTATCCGGCTTCATGTTTCCCTTCGCCGCTATGCCGGGTTGGGCGCAGACCATCGGCAGCGCTATTCCCGCGACCCATTTCTTGCGCCTGGTGCGCAAGGTCATGCTGAAGGGGGCGGCCTTGCCCGACGTGGCCATCGACATGGGTGCTATCGTACTGATTATGGCGGTGATTGTAGTGGCAGCGCTCAAGCGCTATCGCCAGACGCTGGATTGATGCCGAGTCACTGATTTTGGGGGCCCTGATTTTGGGGGCCGCTGGTTTGGGGAACACGGATTTTGGAGGCGCTAACTGTTGGGCAGCTGGCCTCCTGCAGCAAGCAGGCGCCCTGGCACAAGCAAGCGCACTGGCACAAGCAGGCGCACTGGCACAAGCAGGCGCACTGGCACAAGCAGGCGCAATGGCGCAAGCCGCGAATGAGTGGCAACACAAATGAGCAGGGACTTGCGTTAGAATCCAGTCAGCTAGAGCGGACGGGCGGCTGTTACACCAGCGCCGGCGATCTAGACGCCAAGATAGCGGTCGCTGACCTCGGCGTTCAGCTGGTCGAAGGCGCCTTGCCAGACACTGCTGCCCTTCTCCAAAATCACAGCGCGATCAGCGACGCTGGCCAGCTCCTTGATCGATTTGTCGATGACCAGAATGGCAAGGCCTGTCTCGGCCTTAAGTCGAGCCAGGGCCGCCCAAATTATCTGACGCACCACGGGCGCCAGCCCCTCGGTCGCTTCATCCAAGACCAGCAAGCGCGGATTGGTCATCAGCGCCCGTGCAATGGCCAGCATCTGCTGCTCGCCGCCCGATAGCAAGGCCGAGAGCTGGTCTTTGCGCTCACCCAGAGCCGGAAACAGCTCAGCAACAGCGGCAAAATCCCAGGGTCCAGGCCGCGCCGCCGCCGCCAGATTTTCGCCGACCGTCAGATTGGTAAAGCAGCGCCGCCCCTCGGGCACCAGGCCAATACCAAGCTGGGCCGCACGGTGAGACGGCAGGCCGCCAAGATCCTGGCCCGCAAAAGCCACCTGTCCGCTGCGCTCCTTGAGCAAGCGGCAGATCACCTTGACCGTGGTAGATTTGCCCATGCCGTTGCGGCCCATCAGCGCCAGCACCTGGCCATCTTCTATGCTCAAATTGACATCGAACAGGGCTTGGCTCGCCCCATAAAAAGCGGTGACATGGGTCAGTTCCAGCAAGCTCATGCCGCTTCGTCCTCACCCAAATAGGCGCTGCGCACCAAGGGGTTACCCCGTATTTCCTCAACGCTGCCGCTCGCGATGACCTCGCCAAGAACCAAGACGCTGATACGATCAGCCAGGCTAAAAACGGCGTCCATATCGTGTTCAACCAACAAGATCGGCGCACGCTGGCGCAGCCCGTCTAAAAAGCCCATCATATGCTGCGAGCCTTCGATACCCAGCCCGGCCATGGGCTCATCCATCAAGAAGGCTTTGGGCTCCAGCGTCAGGGCGACGGCCACTTCCAGCTGACGGCGCTGGCCGTGCGACAGTTCAGAGGTGCGCTGTGCTGCAAAATCTAGCAGTCCCACTTCATCCAGCGCGCGCCGGGCAGCCTCGAGCAGGGCGCGATCCTTCATGACCGGTCGAAAGAAGCGAAATACATCGCCGCGATGGCAGAGCGCGCCCAGCACCGCGTTTTGCAGCACGGTGTAATCCATGGACAAGGATGAAATCTGAAAGGTGCGCCCCATACCCAAGCGCGCGCGCGACGGCGTATCCAAAGCCGTCACCTCTTGCCCGTCAAACCAGACGCTGCCCGCATCGGGACGCAGAGCGCCCGCGATCTGCTTGACCAGTGTCGTCTTGCCCGCGCCGTTGGGTCCAATCAGAGCGTGGATCTCGCCGGGCCTCAGCTCCAGGTCAATTGCCCGGCTGACTTGCAGCGCGCCGAAGCTCTTGGTCAGCCCGTGAATATTCAATATGGGCTCAGTCATGCGCCACCTCGCGGCCAGTCAACAGGCCATAGATACCGCCCCGAGCAAACAGCACCACCCCTAGCAAGATGGCTCCCAAATAGACGTGCCAATAATCACTGAGCCCACCCAGGCTGTACTCCAGCAAGATGAACAGCGCCGCCCCCGCGACCGGGCCAAAGACGCGCCCCACGCCCCCTAGGATGACGAAGATCATGATCTCGCCCGAGGTCTGCCAAGAGAACATGGTCGGGCTGACAAAACGATTGAGATCGGCGAACAGGGCCCCGGCAAGCCCCGTAATCGCGCCCGAAATGGCAAAGGCGGTCAGATAGAGACGGTAGGGACGTTGCCCCAAGGCTAAGACCCGCTCCTCGTTTTGCCGCGCCGCGCCCAGCGCCAGACCAAAGGCCGAGCGCGAGAAGGTCCAGACCAAGGCCAAGACCAGCAACATCAGGCCATAGCAGATCAGATAAAACTGGATCGGGTCCATGGTATTAAGGCCGATGAACTTGTTGCGTACATAGATCGACAGGCCATCCTCGCCGCCATAAGCGGGCCAGGAGATGGTGAAGTAATACAGCATCTGGGCAAATGCCAAGGTGATCATAATGAAATAGACGCCCGAGGTGCGCAGGCTCAGCGCCCCGATCCCTAGCGCCAGCAAAGCCGACAGCGCCACAGCGAACAACCAGATGATCGGCATGGCGGTGGTGCCGGAAAGCTCGATGGGCCAGGACAAAAGGCTGGTATAGGTCTGGGCGTGATAGGCCAGCACGCCCATAACGTAACCACCCAGGCCAAAGAAAGCCGCGTGTCCCAGGCTGACCAGACCGCCCAAGCCCAGCGCAAAATTCAGACCAACACCAGCAATGGCAAAGATGACCGCTCTGGTGGTCAAGGTGATAAGGAAGGGCTCGTCCGCCAACCAAGCGCCCAGCGGGAACAAAGCCAACAGCGCCAGCAAAGCGGCATTCAACAGGGTCTCTTTGGACATCTATTGGCTCCCGAACAGGCCCTTGGGGCGAAACAGCAGCACCCCGGCCATCAAGAGATAAATCGACATGGACGACAAAGACGCTCCCACCGCGTTGGCAGACGACGGTGACATGACGAACTGAAACAACCAAGGCAGCAAGAAGCGGCCCAGCGTATCGGTCAGCCCCACCAACAGGGCGCCGATAAAAGCACCTTTGATCGAGCCGATACCGCCAATGACAATAACGACAAAAGCTAGGATCAGTACGGGCTCGCCCATGCCGACTTGCACCGACTGAATGGCCCCAATCAGAGCCCCAGCAAAGCCCGCCAGCGCCGCGCCAAGCGCGAATACGAAGGTATGCAGCAGGCTGATATTAACGCCCAGGGCCGCGATCATCTCACGATCGTTTTCACCGGCCCGAATGCGAATGCCAATCCGGGTGCGCGCGATCATCCAGAACAGGCCCGCGGCCACCGCCAGACCCGCCAAGATCATCGCCAAGCGGTAGCGCGAATAAATGATGCCAAAAGGCAGATTGACCGTGCCCGACAGCCAGTCTGGCTTGTCCAAAAACAGCGGGAAGGAGCCAAACAGCCAGCGCGTGCCTTCCGAAAAAATCAAGATCAGCGCAAAGGTGGCCAGCACCTGGTCCAAGTGGTCGCGCGCGTACAGACGGCGGATGACCAAGACCTCGATCAGCACGCCCGCGAAGGCAGCAAACACCAGGCTCGCAATGAGCGCGAGCAAAAAGGAGCCCGTTGCGGTCGCCGTGGCCGCTGCCGCAAAGGCCCCGACCATATAGAGCGAGCCGTGCGCCAAATTTATGAGGCCCATGACCCCAAACACCAAGGTCAGGCCCGCGGCCATCAAAAACAACATGACGCCAAATTGCAGGCCGTTGAGCAGCTGCTCGATAAAGAGAATGAAAGACATAGATCAAGCGCAGCTTTGGGCCTGGCCTTTGCGGCCAGCCCAACAAACGAAAGGGTTAGCGGGAACTTTCGACGGACCAAAAAGCAGACTGAAAATCAGATCATGGAGCCCACCCCGCGCGGGGGCAGGCTCGTCTGATCTTAACGGCTGGCTTAGAGCGAGCAGTCGTCTACATAGGCGTTGGAGCGATCTTCCAGCGCAACACCAATGATCTTGTTGGTAAAGACGTCGCCTTCTTTGATGACTTCACGAACGTAGATATCCTGGATCGGGTGGTGGTTGCTGGCGAAGGCAAAATCACCGCGGGTGCTGGCGAAATCGGCTGCTTCCAGCGCCGCGCGGAAAGCATCGGCGTCAGAGACCTCGGCCTTATCCAAAGCGCTCAACAGCAGATTGGCGGTATCAAAGCCCTGGCTGGCATAGAGCGACGGCAGGCGGCCATATTCGGCCTGGAAGCTGTCAACGAAAGCCTTGTTGGCGGCGTTGTCCAAATCCTTATTCCACTGCGAGGTGTTCTTAACGCCCAGTGCGGCCGCACCGACGGCCTGCAAAATGCCTTGGTCAAAGCTGAAGGCGGGGCCAACAACCGGCAGACCAACACCACTATCGGCGTACTGCTTTAGGAAGGAGATTCCCATGCCGCCCGGCAGGAAGAAAAAGACGCTATCGGCGCCGCTAGCACGAATTTGCGCGATCTCGCTGGCATAGTCGGTCTGGCCCAGCTTGGTATAGATTTCGCCCGCCAGCTCGCCTTCATACATGCGCTTGAACCCGGCCAGAGCGTCCGTGCCCGCCGGATAGTTGGGCGCCAAAATGAAAGTGTTCTTGTGACCCGCACCGCTGGCGTAGCCGCCGGCCGCTTCGTGCAGGTTGTCGTTCTGCCAAGCCACATTGAAATAGTTGGCATGGCAGCCCTTACCGGCCAGAGGCGACGGGCCAGCGTTGGGCGATAAGTAGAATTTGCCCTGCGCCACCGCAGCCGGCACAACCGCCATGGCCAAGTTCGACCAGATGATACCGGTTAGCACATCCACCTTGTCCGATTGGATCATTTTGTCAGACAACTGCACGGCCACATCCGGCTTGCGTTGGTCGTCCTCGATCACGACCTCCACATCATCGCGGCCCGACTGCTTGATGGCCAGCATAAAGCCGTCGCGCACGTCAATACCCAGGCCCGCGCCACCCCCGGAAAGGGTCGTGATCATGCCGACTTTAACGCCCGCTGCCTGCGCTTGGCCTGCGATTGTAGCGAGGCCAGCGCTTGCCAGCAGGGCCAGGCTCGCCGATAAGGCAAGCGGCTTTGCAAATGGCTTCAGTGTCATGGTTGTCTCCCGTTATTCGTGAAATTCGTTCGATCGGTCACGGCTGAGCGCGTACTAGGTACAAGGCTTCATCCGACCGCCCGGCGGGAGTTTCAACCAGTTGCGCGCAAACTGCAACCTTAGATTATGATTCCTCTCGGTCGCTTTGTCTCGGCGCAAAGGAAGCTTGCATACTTTATTGATTTGCTCGCCAATGACATTGCTCTTTAGGCCGAGCTGGAAGACCTCCACTGTAACGCTTCCGCAATTGTTAAATCCGGCGAATGCACAACCGGCGGCTGCACATAGGCCAAATGCAATCGTAGCCGCTCCTGCGTCGTGGTTCTCATTGTAGGTAGGCATACCAACGCCCGCGCAAAGCCCCATGATCAGGCTGGTGCCCGGATAATCAGCGACCAAGCGAACCGCTTGACGCTCAAGCCTGCGCCTCTCTGTTCTAAGCGTCTCGCATTCGCTCTGCGCATGCGCTTGACCAATTAGACTCGCAAAAACCAGGAAGCCTGTTGTCAGGCCCATCACTAACTTCATCATTTCCGCCCCATTTTTGGTTTTGATTGTACAACATTACAAAAATGTGCGTTTACCTTAGGCGTAGCAACTCGATTACGTCACGTTGTAATGATAACTCGCTAAATGCGCATTCAGGGTTTTGCTGACTTTCCATTCGTGGGCGCTTGATATTCCCTCGGCCTCAGGCGCATGCTGACCAAGCCTAAGGGCCCGAGAAATCCCGCAAAAATTAAAAGGTGTGTTCGCCATGTCGGAACGGCTTCCCAACATTCTCTTGGTCATGGCAGACCAAATGACGCCTTTCATGCTGGAGGCCTGCGGCCATGCGTTTGCGCACACCCGCAACTTGTCGGCGTTGGCTGCGCGCTCGGTTGCGTTTACCAACGCTTATACCCCGAGCCCCATTTGCGTGCCCGCACGATCTTGCCTCATGACGGGTCTCTACACCTCGACCACGGGCTGTTATGACAACGGCGACCCCTACCACAGCTTTATTCCGACCTTTGCGCACTATCTGACCAATGCGGGCTACGAGACCGTGCTAAGCGGTAAGATGCATTTTGTCGGCGCGGATCAGCTGCACGGCTTCCAACGGCGCTTGAATACCGACATCTATCCTTCAGGTTTTATCTGGTCCTATCCTCTGCTTGACCCCGAAGATCCCGATGCATCTGCCTTCGATTTCGCACCTCAGTATCAGGCACAGAACATTGGCCCTGGCTGGAGCAAGGAGCTGCAGTACGATGAGGAGACCCACTTTCGCGCCCTAGAGTATTTGCGCCATGCCCCCCAGCGTCCTTTCATGCTGACCGTCTCTTATACCAATCCACATCCCCCCTACATCGTGCCGGACAAGTATTGGCAGCTCTATAAAGACGCCGATCTTGCGCTGCCCCACTACCCTGAGGACATGGACGAGCGCTATTCGGATTTTGATCGCGCCTTCCTTCGTTGGTACGGATTGGACCGCAAGAGCATCCGCAACCCCGACGATTTGCTGGCCATGCGACGCGGATTTGCTGCGCTAGCGCACTACGTTGATGACAAGCTGGGCGAGCTATTGGCGGTGTTGGAAGAACAAGGACTGCAGGACAATACCATCGTCATATTTACCTCTGACCATGGCGAGATGCTGGGCGAAAAGGGCTTGATTCAAAAGCGCAGCCTTTATGAATGGTCGGCGCGCATTCCTTTGTTCATTGCCCGACCAGGTGCCAGCGCAGGCCAGACCGCGACGCCAGTTTCGTTGATTGATTTGCCGCCAACCTTGCTTGAGCTGGCGGGAATCGAGGCAGTGCGCCCCATGGCGGGCCGTTCACTGGTTCCCGCGCTCGAAGGGCGCGGATTACCCGACATCCCCATCGTCTCAGAATACCACGGTGAGGGCATTATGCGGCCCAGCTTCATGGTGCGATTAGGCGATTGGAAATATATCTACTGCCACCGACCTAAGCCGCAGCTCTTCAACCTGGCCGATGATCCGGGGGAATGGCAGAACTTGGCCGGGCAGCCTGAATGCCGGGCCATCGAGGCCCAGTTGCAAAGTTTCATTCATAACAACTTTGATCTGGACGCCATAGAGGCCGAGGTTTGGGGCCGCTTGGAGCAAAAGCGCGTGGTCAATGCAGCCATGGCCACCAACGGCACAAGTTGGGACTATCGCGTCGAGAGCGATCCCGCCAAGCTCTATGTGCGGTCCTAACCCAGCCCTGCTTAGCCCTAAGCTTAGCCCTGGGCGGGCAACCGATCAAAGCGCTTGCGCAGGCCCTCAGACCGCAAACAAAAAAAGCCCGAGCGACTATTCCATCACTCGGGCTTTATTTCATACCTGCCATCACCCTGGCAGCTGCGCGGCTCTAGGTCCGATCGCCATCGCTAACGTTGGCTCGCAACCACGTAGGTGTTCCGATAGGTCATGAGCTGGTGATAGCGCTGGGTCAGCTGCAGATAGCTATCTTGAATCTGAGCCCGCGACCAGGTGTTTTGGTTGGCGATTACCGTCTTATAGTCTGCCTTCCAGGTCTCAACACCACGAACGTAGGTGTTGTAGTTCGCAACCTGCGTTCCGTAGGGCTGGTAGCTATAGTACTCCTCGACCACCAAATCGCGCAGTCCTTGACAGTAAGAGATCATGGACTTGATGGCATAGCGCGTCGGCACCTCACAGACCTCAAGCGGCACCGGTTCGGGCGCCTTTTGCGGACAACGTGACAGATCGTTGGTGTAGCCCGTTGTCACTCTGGACTGGAAGCGTTCGCCGGCGGTGTTGCTGGTCAAATAGCGGCTGAGGCGAGCCAAACGACGCTCGGCCAAAGCCTGCCCCTCACCACTAGCATGGGTGATGTTCAGCGTCACAGGGGCGCTTTGCATCATCTCCAACAACTGGCCGACTTGCGGGCGCCAGGTATCCAGCACTTGGGTCGAGCCCTGAACGAAGACATCGTCACACAAGAAGACCGAGACCGACTTGCCACAGCTTGCGCCGAAGTTGGCCTTAGTGAACTTACCCGGCGTCACGCGGACAACGCGCGGGTTCTCGGTGGTGAGCTGACAGCCCAGCGGCAAGGTCTGCTCGTGCAGCTTCAAGATGAAGTTTTGCCCACGATCATCCGGTGTCGCGCCGCACGGCACGTGATAGCGGCCATGGCGATCGACCGTGATCTTTTGACCACGCGCGGTGTAGATGTTGACGCCCGCAATGCCGCCTTCACCCGGATCTTGATAGCCGTTGCCGTTCAGATCCTCGAACACTTGACCGATGATGTCTGAACAATCAAAGACGCCACTGGCTTCCACGGTAACAAAGGCTCGGCCCACGTTGGACAGGGCCATGTCGCCTGCGGTCAAGGCCTGGGTGCGGTTCTCCAAGGTCGCGCCCTGGGCCACCGTGCCCACGGTCGTCAGGATGGTAATGACGATGGTGTCGCCAGCACCGCCTGCCGCCTGGAAGTCATAACCCGGCCAACTCAGGACACTGCCGCCGCTGATGCTAGGCTCGTCCGCCACGGGCGCGGCGTCGATGCCGATACGCTGCACCCGCGCAGAGCCAGCCACATAAGCCACACCCGCTGGCAACCAGTCGCGCAAGGTCACATTGTTTAAGGGACCGGCCAGCGTGTTCTCGTATTCCATGGTCCATTGGATGAAGTCACCCACGGTCACGGTTGAGACATCCGCCGACTTGCGCGCGATGATGACCTGAGGCAGCACCGCCAGCAGCGCATGATCTTCGACCTCGCCGACGCCGCCGGGGCCATCACAGACCACCAGAGCTGGGTCGATCGTGCCGGGCACCGTCTCGACCGCTGAACGCTCAAAGACGCGCAGACGCAAGGTGTAGTTGCCGCTGGCCGGGGTCGTTGACGGCAAGGCGTTCAGACCCGACCAGCTCAGCGTTGCTGCCGTATCGCCAGAGGCCAAAGCGCTATAGGTGATCTCAGCGGCATCAAAGCTGCCGTTATCATTGAAGTCCGCACAACCAGCCACGACGCCGCCTTCGGTTGGCACCTGTGCCGTAATGACATCCAGGTCATAGGTGTCGGCCCCTACGCCATAGGGCAGGAAGGTCGCGGTATTGATACCGTCCTCGTCATCGACGCCAGCATTATCATCGCCGGTCAGGCTGCCATCGGGCTGCGGTGCAGCTTCGCCGTCCGGTCCGACCGCACCCAACTGAATGCCACCAGGCGTGTGCGAGGCCGGGTTGCCGCCCTCATAACCCGAGGCTGCATCGCCGAAGTCGGGATCGCTGGAGACGATCAGGCCGTCCTCGACCTCACCACATCCACCGAAGCCGATAGGCTGCGGATCGGCCTGTGTGCCCTCGTAGAGGCGCAGACGAACCGCATAGCTGCCGCTGGCGGGGGCGTTCAAGGTCAGAGCCTGCAGGTTGCTCCAACTCAGCGCCGCGTTGCCAGAAGTCGTCGCGCCGAGGCCAAACAGGCCCGAACGCTCGCTGGCGTCGAAGACACCGTTGTCATCGAAGTCGATCCAACCCACCAGAGTAAAGGCAGTGGCATCACTACAGGCGCCAGCGTCCGGGGTCGTCACCGGCACGGTCAGAGTATAGCTGGTCGATGCCAAAGACAGCGGCACGCTGGGCGCGATGGCGTCCTCGTCATCCACGCCGGTCACATCGTCACCGGTTGTATCCAGCGGCGCTTGCTTTCCGGCTTCGATATCGGGCGCCGTCGTGCCCATATAGAGACCCGCATCCAGGCTGTGCGAGGCGTCATCGCCCGAGCCAGGAAGCCCGTCATAGCTGTCTGGCAAATCGCCGTAGTCCAGCATGTTGGGGAAGATCTCGATGATCAACTGCTCTACATCCGAGACAGCTAGTCCCGACAGATTGCCGGTACCCGTTGCTGTTGCCGTATTGATGAGCAACTCAACGCCGCCCGCACCGGCAACGATATCAACTGCAGCAATAGTGTAGCTCGCTGTACAGAAGGCGCTGTCACCCACGGCTAGGCTCGTCGGCAGAACTGGCGCACAGCTCAGCGAACCGCTCACCAAAGAGTCGATCAAGGTCACGCCGGTTAGGGTGTCGGCGCCCACGTTCGTGATTATGAAGCCATAGACCAGTTCATCGCCAACAGACGGCGCGCCATTGCCGTCGTTATCGGTGAAGCTGTTCAGCACTTTGCTCAGATCAATCACAGGCGTAATCACCGCTGGATCCAGCGTGATAGAGGCCGTGTCCGTGTCGCTGACGGTGCCGCCACCAGGCTGCTGACCCGTTGCCGTAGCTGTGTTGGTCAGCACACCACCGCTGCCACTGGCGACGGTAAAGTCGCCCGCAGTGACGGTGTAGCTACCGGTACAGGTCATGCTGGCCCCCGGCGCCAGTGTCGATCCCAGCGCTGGGCTACAGCTCAAGCTGGCGATCAAAGTATCCGTTACCTGGACATTGGTCAGGTCGGTTGTGCCGGTATTGATGGCGGTGATGCTGTAATCAACGCTCTCGCCGGCATCAATGCGACCATTAGCGGTCACGGTGTCGTTGAAGCCCACGACCGACTTGGTGACGCTGATTTCACCCGGGACGTTTTGCGGCTCGGTGGGAACAACCGCGCTTGCGGTGCCGGTCACGGTGGCACCGCCGCCGTCAACGCCGGTCACGGTTGCCGTGTTGGTAACAGAACCCGCCGTCACATCGCCTGCTGTTACGGTATAGACCGCTGTACAACCGATGGAATCACCCACCGCAAGCGCACCGGAGGTCGAGCTGGCTTGGCTGCCCGCATAGGACCAAGTGAAGGGCGTTGAATTGACATTCGAGGTCGCCGCACAGAACAGATTGCTGACCAAGGGATCATCCAAGACCAAGGTATCAACAGCCGAGTTACCATTGTTCTCGATCAAGAAGGTGTAAGAGATGGTATCGCCCTCGGTCACGCCGCTTGGCGGGTTGGCCAGCTTGGAGAGGTTGAGGGTCGACAGGTTCGGACAGGCATCGGCAAAGACCGGCAGGCCGTCGATGGTGATCCGTGCCGAGTTGTAGAGCCCCGTTCCGGGTGTCGGGTCGTTGGGATCACAGGCGTTGACCGCTGTCTCCAGATCACCGCCGCCGCTGTAAGCCATACGCATATTAATGGTGAAGACGTGGGTCTCACCCGCAGCGATCGCTTGACCGCTAACGATTGTGAGGTTGCTAACACCGTTCCAAGTTGGATCTGGCGTGACGCTGGCGGGGGTCGCGGTCACGCTCAGCGGTGACGCAAAGACCCCAAATCCAGCGCCGAGGTTAACACCGTCCACCAGGTCATAGGTAGCGGCATCCGCCGAATTGTTTTGGACGGTAAGTTGATAAACAACATCGACCTCATTTGGCGACGATTCCACCGCTGACGGCGCCGTCTTGGAGAAGATCAGGCCGTTTGAGGGGCAAGCCTCGACGACCAGAGGTGCGCCGGTTGAGGTGGTTATCGTTGCCGCGTTGTAGAGGCCTGTGCCCGGCGTTGGCGAGGCGGGATCACACAAGCCGACGTCAGCAATTGCAGTGGCTGAATCGCCGCTGGCGTGGCTGACCTCAACTTCCAGCAAGTAGTTATGGATGATGCCAGAGTTCAAGGTCGCACCGGAGACAGTAAAGCCGGTTAGGCTCTCTGTGCCGCCGCCGTCATTTTGCAGCAAGGTAGTACCGGTGACGGTAAAGCCTGCTCCGAAGTTAAAGACATCGGCAATGTCATAGTCCAGAGGTCCAACACTGGGGTTCAAGACCGCGACGGCGTAGTTGACCTTCAGATTGCCGTTGCCCTCATCGACCAAAATCGACGCGACCTTTGCTGCCAGCAGTGGTGTGTTGCTGACCACCAAGATCAATTGCTCGGTGTCGGTCACGCTCAAGGTGGGATCAGAGACCGACGTGCCCTGAACGGTCGCCGTATTGATCACCACATCTTCGCCCGTCACGGCATCGGTAACAATGTCGCCCGCAACAATCGTGTAGGGGACGGTACAGGTCACGCTATCCAGTGGCGCCATGACCGCTGGGGTCACCGCTGAACAGGCCACAGACGCACCTGGCAACAGCGTATCGTTAATCGTCACGCCTGACAGGCTGTCGCTGCCAGTGTTGGTGAAGGTCAGGCGATAGACCAGATCGTCGCCAACCGAATAGCCACCACTAGAATCGTTGTCGGTAAAGCTATCCAGCGTCTTGATGAGATCAATCGCGGGCGTGATACCGGCAGGCTCTAGCGTGACCGAAGCCGTATCGCTGTCGCTGATAGTGCCGCCGCCCAAAACTTCGCCCGTACCCGTGGCGACGTTTTCCAAGACGCCTGTGCCGGCAGTTGCCGCGGCCAAATCGCCTGCCGTAACGGTGTGGCTGCCGGTACAGACCATGGAGGCGCCGACAGCAAGACTAGAGCCTTGTGCTGGGCTACAGCTTAGGCTCGCGATCAGACTATCGCTCACCGTCACATTGCTCAACGTACCCTTGCCCGTATTTTGCACCGTGATTTGATAGTTGACGGTATCGCCCACATCGACGCTGCCCGCCGGTGTCGCGTTATCAACATATCCGGTAACGATCTTGGTGACGTTGATCTCGTTGACCACGTCGGACGCTTCGGTGGTCACGGTCGCGCTCGCCGTATCGGACAGGCTAGCGCCGCCCGCATCTTGACCGGTGACGGTCGCCGTATTGGTGATAGAGCCCGCGCTCACGTCACCCGCCGACACGGTATAGACCGCGGTACAGATGATCTCATCACCCACGGGCAGAGATCCAGCCGTCGAGCTGGCTTGGCTACCGGTAAAGGTCCAGCTGAAAGCCGTACCACCGGTCGAGCTGGCCGCACAGACCAGATTGCTGACCTGCGGATCGCTCAATACCAGCGTATCAACCGCCGAGGTGCCATTGTTCTCAATGGCGAAGGTGTAGGAGATGGTATCGCCCAACTGCGCCAAGCTGGCCGGATTGGCCACCTTGGTCAGGCTGAGAGCCGACAGGTTAGGACAGGCATCATCGTTGACAGGAATGCCATCAACAAAGATTACACCGCTGTTGAACAGACCGTCGCCCGCGGTCGGGTTGTTCGGATCACAGGCGTTAACGTCGGCGCTCAGATCCGCACCGGAATAGAAGACGCTCAAGCTGAGGGTGAAGGTGTCGGTCTCACCGGGTGCGATGACCTCGCCCACGGCCAGAGCGGTATTGCCAACGCCGTCAAAGCTAGGAGACCCGGAGGCACCCGGCGAGGCGGTAACGGTCAGCGAAGAAATGGCCGGGAAGGCGGTGGTGTTGAAGGCAAACTGGTCGTTCAGATCGTAGGTCAAGCTTGAGGCCGAGGTGTTCTGAACAGTCAATTGATAGACGACATCGACTTGGGTCGCGCTGACCTGAACGGCAGAGAGAGCCTGCTTATCAAAAATCAGCGTGCCACTGGGGCCGTCACCTGGCGGGCAGGCTTCCACGACCACGGGCACCCCGTTGGGACCGGTAACAGTCGCCGAGTTGTAGAGGCCTGTGCCGGGAACGGGGTCGCTTGGGTCGCACTGACCTGCGGTTGCCGTTGCCGTGGCGGCATCATTGCTCGAGTGTTGGACCTCGACTTCGACCAAGTAGTTGTGCTGAGCGCCCGAAGGCAAAGCGACACTGGTGCCGGTAAAGCCCGTCAAGTCGCTAGTCGCGCCGCCGTCATTCTGGGCCAGCGTCACGCTGGTGACGGTATAGCCCGCATTGAAGTTCAAGACGTCCGCAAGATCATAAGCAACGGTGGTGGAGCCCGGATTGGCCACGGCCACATAATAGATGATGCGAAGCGCGCCGCCGCCCAAATCGACAACCGCAGAGGCTTGCTTCAGCGCCAAGACCGGCGCGTCGCTGCCATCGGGACAGGCTTCAACCGGCGCGAAGGTCTGTCCATCCACAACGAAGTAAGCAGAGTTGTAGGCACCGGTACCACTTACAGGGTCGGCCGCGCTACAGGCCAAGAGCGCGCTGAACTGCTCGCTGGCTGTGGCCAAGGCCGACGCGTCGATCACGACCTCTAGATAGTAGGTATCAACGGCGCCAGCGGCCAAGCTCACGCCGCTCGCCAAGGTGGTGGGACTGCCGTTGGTCAGAGCCGCCACCGGCGCTGCAGGGCCACCGTTATAAGATAGGGTTGCCGAAGTCACCGCCAGGTTCGGATCAAAGTTTGGCGTATCGACCAGGTCATAGGTCGCGGCGGCTGGGCGCAGGTTTTCAACGGTGATTTGGTAGGCCACCTTAAAGCGGCTGTTGCCCTCATAGCCGACGAAAGAGGCCGACTTGGTAAAGCGCAGATCAACCCCGCCTGGGCAGGCTTCATCGCTGACCGGAATACCGTTAACCGTCAGAACGCCCATATTGAACAGACCGGTTGCGGTCTGTGGGTTGGCGGGATCACAGCCTGCGATAGCCGCGTCTAGGTTGGGACCGCTGTAGGACGCAACAACTCTTATGGTGTAAACGTGGGTCGCCCCGCCGGCGATGGTCTGGCCCGAAACGATGGTCGGGCTGGCGGATCCATCGAAGCTGCCCAGCGGCACGGCGCCCCCGGTCGCAGAGATGGACACCGAATCGACCGTAAAGTCGGAATCGAAGCCGAAGGTATCAGACAGGTCGTAGGTCTCGGTGCTAGCGGTGGTGTTGGTGACCGTCAGGTCATAGACCACCTCGACCGTGTCGGCATCGACACTGCTCAGCGACACCGCTTCTTTGTTGAACGAAATGGTGCCACCAAGGCCGTCACCGGTCGGGCAGGCATAGGCCTCAATGGGCACGCCAGAGGGGCCAACCAAGCTGGCCTCGTTGGTCATGCCGACGCCCATCGTCGGATCGGCCGCATCGCAGGCCCCCACATCGGCCAGCGCCGTGGCGGTATCGCCCGTGTGGGTGACATCGACTTGAATACGGAACTGGTGAGCGCTGTTGGTGGCAATGCTGGCGCCGGTCACACTAAAGCCGGTCAAATCAGCGGTCGCCAGAGAGTTGGCATTGATCAGCATGGTGGTGTTGACCACGGTAAAATCGGGGTCAAAGCCAAAGGTATCGGTCAAGTCGTAGGTCGTGGCCAGACCGGCGTTGTAGACGATGACGTCATAGACCGCGCGTAAGCCGCCGCCCGGCAGTTCGGAAACAACGGCTGAAGCCTGCTTTGTGACCAGCAGGCCCGCGTTCTCACCGGTCGGACAGGCGGCCGCGTCGAGGCCCAAGGAAGCGGCCGGGCCGCCATTGGCGGGCGCTAGATCGGCGCTGTTATAGAGGCCGGTGCCGGCGACGGGCGCGCCCGGGTTACAGCCCACCAGATCGACCAGGTTGGTCGTGCCGCCATTAAGGGTCAGCGGAATGGGCCCCAGATCAATCAGCAATTCCCAAACCGCGGTTGCACCAGCCGCCAAAGACTGATTGGCGATAAGGGTCGTGGCCACCCCGTTATTGAGCGTCGGTGTTGCCACAATAGCCGGGTTGGGCTGCAAGCGCAGCTCGCCGGTGACCGGGGTCGTCAAATCTGGATCGAAATCAATGGTGTCGATCAAATCATAGCTCAGCGTCGTCGCGGCCGAGTTGTTGGTCACGGTAAAGAGGTAACGCACCTTGCCATCTGTGCTGCCGTCCATGGCAATCGCAGAGGCCGTCTTAGTGATAGTGATGCCCTCGACGGTGATCTGAACGCCGTCGCCATCGTCCTCATCGCCGGGATCATCGGCAAAGACCGAGTTGCTATTGGTATCGACGCCATTATTCGGCGTTGAATCCACGTCGGGTTCGTTGGCGGCGGTGACTTCTGCCAAATTCAGATAGTCAGTCGTGGCCCCGCCCGCATTGACCGTTGCTTCAAGGTCAAGCGTTTCTGTGGCACCGACAGCCAGCGCCCCAATATCCCAAAGCCCGGTGCCCGAATCATAGGTACCGGTGGAACCAGTAACATTGGTCAGCGTAAATCCGGCGGGCAGCAGATCGGTTACCTGAACGCCCGTAGCAGCAATACCGCCGTTGTTGGTAACGGCAATTGTGAAGGTGATGGTGTCGCCTGCAAAGCTGGTGAGGCTGGTTGCGGACTTTTCCAACTCCAAATCAATGAAGGCAGCGTCAGCACAAGCATCAGCGGTCAAGATATTGGAGGCAACTTGCGCGGTCACGACTGACATCTCGCCAACGTATGTTGGGGTCGCCGCGCCCAGAGCCGATTGAATATCCACGCCGCCAGCATAGGCACCATTGTCAAAGAAGACGTTGCCCGAGACACCTGAAGGCTCTGAATCGAAGGACAGCAGGCCGAACACGCTCAAGGGGTTGGTGTTGACCATGGCTTCGATGTTCAGGAAGCTGCCGGGTGTCAGGAAGCCAAAGCTGCCCTGTTCGGTGCCTGCAAAGCTGAAACCGTTGACCAGTACGGCATCACCAGGATCTGTGGTCTCAGTCCCAACGGCGAAGGCGCCCGAGGAAATGGTATAGTCACCAGCGGCAGCCGACCAGCTTGCCGTTTGTTGGGCAGCAACCTGCAATCCGGCGGTTTGATCCACGTTGTCCAGCGATACGGCTCCAAGGTAGGTATCATCGCCTAGCAACAGGCCGGGGTTTGGTGCGGTCACGGTGACAGTCACCGTACCACCATTCGTACCGCCCAATACGCTGGCAATATCGGCTTTACTGAAGGTCGCGGTGTGCAATTCTTTGCTCAGCTCAAACAGCGGAATGAGCAAGCCGTCATCGCCCACACCCCAAGAGAAGACTGTCGACTGATCAACCGAGCCACCAGGGCCGCTCAAAGTGACAATAACCCCGCCCGGTGCACCGCCGCCCGTATAGTTACCCAAGAGCAGCGCCAGTTCGTGTTCGCGCTCGAAGCCTGCATAGACCACCATGGCACGCTCGCTACCGGCAGGAATATTGAAGCCGGTCAATTCGGGGTAGTCAGGGTTTAATAGACCGCCAAGCAGGAATGTGGCCGCCGTCTCTGAGTCGGAATTGGTCGCTACAACTGTCTTATTATTGAAGGTCAGCGTGGCTTGGTTATAAAAGCCGTTGTTCGGCGAGCCATTACAGGCCAAAGCCGCGTAGTCAAAGCCCGCTGCTGCGGTATCGACCACGTACTCAATGACGATGGTATAGGTGTGGGTCTCAGATGCATTTATCGTCTGGCTAGCCGACAACAGCGTCGTGGTAGCCGTGCCATCAAAGCCCGCATTGATGTTTGCTGTCGGATCGTTAGCGCCATCGGTCGCAGCGGTGACCGAGATGACTTCCGAGACCGTCACGCCGGTCGGCAATAGATTGGCGGTATCGCTGAGATCGTAGGTACCCGCCGCTGTACCGATATTGCTGACGGTAACGGTGAAGGTGGCTTCATAGAGGCCGTCGGCGTCGCTGTCTGTAAGGGTCGGGCTCGCGGTCTTGTCAATGGTCAACACCGGTGCATCCGGCGTGGGATCAACCGGTGGCGGTGCGCCTGCAGGCGTTACGGTGACCGAAGCGTCGTCATCTTCACCGATAAAGCCGTTGTTGGGGGTTGAGTCCGGATCGGGCAGAGACTAGAGCGTCACTTGCGCTTGGTTGATATAGCTCCCTGAGGCATTGACGGTTGCTTGGATAACCAGCGTGGTTGAGGCCCCCGAAGCCAGGCTCGCCACTGTCCAATCGTTGGTTAGGCCATTCCAGGTATCCCCCAGGTCGGCAGGTGTGCCAGAAACGAAAGTAAAGCCCGACGGCTCGGGATCGTTGACCACGACGCCGATAACGTCCGACGGTCCATCGTTGGTCAGCGTCAGGGTAAAGTTGATGGTCGCGCCAATGCCCGGCGTGGGATTATCGACGGTCTTGGTCAGGCTCAAATCCGCCTGCGCTGGAATGTTGACGTCTGCACAATTGGTGTTGTTGGTCAGGTCACTATCCGCCTGATCAGAGGCCGTGATCGTCGCACAGTTTTGTATCAATACCTGCGCCTGGGCCCCGCCGGGCAACAAGAGGCCCGATGCCATCCCTAGCACCAAAATCGCAAACAGCGCGTTCACCGAACGGCGAATGGTAGTCAGGGGGAAAAGGGACTGGATCATAGTTGTCTCAACCGGCTTATGCTGGATTTGTTTTTGATGGATGTCGTTCTGGGGCGCTTTGCGCGGTCTGCGGGTCTGCCAGGTTGCCCCTGCCATTTGCGCGGCCAAGGTCATCGCTTCACGCGCCCGCGCCAGGGAGTCAACCAAGTAGTCAAACGGACGGTTCGACGCCCCACAATCGTGCGCCACCCTCTGGTTGTGGTGTAGCGGGACTGACTGAGCCTGAGGCGTGTCCAAGTCGACCTGATGCATAATGACCTTCACTAAGGAACCGTTCCGGCACGCTCGCGCCCACATAGAGCAAAGATTACAGCAGCTTGGCCAGTGACGGCCAAACGACCCTGCTCGTTGCGCACACGAAGGTGGCGAGAATAGAAATGTGTGTCATGTTGGCATCGTGAGCGGCCCAGTGCCAACAATTCCTGACGAAACTCCGTCCCTAGGGTGCAAATTTGTAGGATCGCTTTGTAAATTGCAGTTTTCCTTCGCAATGCGTCCCAAATCGCGCGGAAATTGTAGACCGAGCCCGCTTGTGGTGAATCGGCGTCTGCCCATCAATAATCGATTGGTTATCGTTGTTGGTCACGCAAGATGCAAAATATGCAGCCCTATTTTAGTGTTTTGGACACGACCGAACCGCTGGCTTAACCCTGCATTCTATCGCATGCTATCATAGGAGTTTGCTCGTCGTATTGGTCTATGTCAATTACAGACCCGCAAGTTCGCCCTCCTCATGTGAGACCGAACATTTCTGGACTGATTTTCTTAGACGGATGGCCCTAGACTCAGGGAGTTGCGACGCCCCACCGCCAGGTGGCAACAGCGCCAATTTGGCTCCAACAAAATCGCAGCGACTCGTCAGGCTGCGATTTTGGGCAGAAAGGAATGGAGGGCTAGTAGACTGAGGAGCTAGCAGACCCAGGGACTAGCAGGCCCAGGAGCTAACAGACCCAGCGGCAAGTGGCGAACGACGGCGCCAGAAAATCCATGCGGGGCCATCGGCATTGAGCAATCCTTGCCGGGCGAATGGCCACGCGCCAACACCGGCGTAATCGCGCTCAAAAAGAGCAAAACCCGGGTGCAATACAATTTAAATAAGAGGAGGTGGCTGGGGTACCTGGATTCGAACCAGGGATCGCGGTACCAAAAACCGTTGCCTTACCGCTTGGCTATACCCCAACGAAGGCCTGGTATGTAGCCTCGTTCTTTTGACGATTCAAGCGGAAAAATGCAGGAAATTGCGGAATTTCATTCGCAATCGTCCGTAGGGGCCTATCGCGGCGGCTCGCCCGCTTAAAGGCTTAAAGAATCGGCCGTTTTTGGGAAAAATACCCACAATATTGTCAAGATTTGTTCTTTGTGCCGACCGCAGCGCTCCGCTAGGCTAGGTTTATCGTGGTCTATAAACCCAGCCGGGTCGCCAGCCGATCGGCGCCAAAGAGCCAAACGGTGCGTAGTACGACGACGACAGACAGCCGCCCCGTCGCGACCTCAGCGTCCGGCGGACAACAGGATATAAAGTCGGCCCCAGCGGGCCACGGCAAGGAAAAGAGCTACAGGAACTGGCATGAGCAGCGACACCAAACGATACGGCAGCAGTTTCGGGCGCCCTTCAAGCTCGGGTGCGTCGTCATTCGGCTTTGAGCCCGCCGCCAATCCGCTGCGCGCGCCGGGCCTTGCCGATCCCAACCAGGGCCCCAAAGTCTATTCGGGCGAATCCTTCGACGAGCCCGCGCAACCGGCTGGCTATGATGCCTCCGAATATAGCGAGACGGAATTCGATGACGCCGGATACGAGGCGCCAGCGTTTGACGGCAACAACTTCGACCAGCCCGACGCAAACCAGAGCGGCTTTGACCAAGGCGGGCCTGCCGATTACCAGCCTGCCGATTTCAACCCAGACGACGGCTTTGCGGACTATCAAGAGGCGGACGCTGACAGCGGTTACGCCGAGGATACCGCGCCCGCAGCCAGTTTGCGCGATCGCCTCGCCTCTCGCTTTGGCGAGTCTTTGAGCTTTCGCCGATCACGCGGCGACCAAGCCGCGCCCGCCGCTAGCGATCAGGATTACGACGCTCAGGATTACGGCGAGCCGAGCTTCGCCGACGCCGAATACCAAGATCAAGGCTACGGCGATCAGACCAGTAACGCTGGGGGTTACGAGGCCGGATCGTATGACGACGGGGGCTACGGCGACCAGACCCATGCCAACCAGGGTTATGACGACGCCGGATATCAAGATCAGGGTTTTGGCGGGCAAGCTTACGGCGACTATCAAGAACCCGCCCCTGCCAAGGAACGCGCGTCGTCGGGCTGGCGTTCGCGCTTTGCCAATCGCACCGCCGGGCTGGCCGGACAAGACGCCGCCAGCACAGACTACGGCTATGGCGCAACCGACTACAACCAAGACGGCGGCTACGGCGATCAGAGCTACGGCGGATCAAGCTATGACAGCGGCTATGGCGACTTTGACCAAAGCGGCGGCGGCAACTTTGGTGGCTACGGCCAGTCGGATTACGGCAAGTCGGATTACGGCCAGGCCGATTATAACCAGGCCGATTATGGGCAATCCGACTTCAGCCAGTCTGACTTCGGGCAAAATGATTTTAGCCAGTCCGACTATAACCAGTCCGACTATAACCAGGGCGAATTTAGCCAAGGCGTCGACCCTTATGGCACGGGTGGTGCCAACCGAAACACCATCGCCGCTCCTGGGCTAAAGCCTGGCTTCATGTCTGGCCTCAAGCTTGACTTGGGCTCAAAGTGGTTGATGCCCGCCGCTTCAATCGCCGGTGGCGTGCTGGTGCTGGCGGTCTTGCTGTACCTCTTCAATCCCTTTGCGGGCAATCCATTGGAGAGCCCAGAGAGCATTTCTGCGGTTGAGACCATGCTTGCCGGCCTCGATATCGATCCGGGCGCTCAAGACGGCATCGCTGATGAAGACTACCGCTTGGCCATTGTCGAGTTTCAGGAAATGCACGGCCTGTCGCAAACCGGAGAGCTAACGCCTGAGGTTTTCCAGGAAATGACCGCCATCTATGAGCTGTCGAACCTCTAAGCCCCGCCGCGCTTTTGCCCCTCGCAAAACCACAAGCCACTCATAGGGTGCAGCCCCTATGAGTATGGACTTGCGCGATGCGGTTCGCGCTTGCTGCCTCGAAGTTTGCGAGCCAAACCTAGCGCGCGTGCGCTAAGGAGCGCAGTCCGCCCGGCGCCCGCGATGGCAACAACCGGTCACATCGCCCAGCCACATAGCCCAGCCACACCACCCAGTCACATCAACCGGGTGACGCCAACCCACCAATGCGCAAAGCGCGCTTTCAGCGCCCGGCTAGCTTCCTGGCAGTGGTCCTCATCCTCAAACAGGCCAAAGCAACTGGCACCACTGCCCGAAAGACGCGCGAGGCGGCAGCCGCTTTGTGCGGACAAAGCTTCCAAGACCTTGGCAATGCTGGGTTCTAGACGATTTGCAGCCTCTTGCAGGTCGTTGCCTTGCTCGGCGAGCCAGGCCAACCAGGCCTCGGGGTCGGTCTCGGCCTGCGGGCGCAAAACGGGGTCACGAACCCCCTGGTGTTGGCGGCGCGCCTGAAACACCGCGGGCGTCGATAGGGCTTGAGCGGGCTGGACCAAGACCGCGGTCAGTCCGGGCCAGCTCGCCGGCAGCGGCTCGCAAATTTCGCCAATGCCAGAGACCCATTGCGCGCGGGCGGTCAGGCAGGCGGGCACGTCCGCGCCGAGACTCAGCGCCAGCGCCTGCAAGGCGTCTGCTGGCAAAGGACCATAGAGCCCTGCCATGGAGCGCAGGCAAGCCGCCGCATCGCTAGAGCCGCCGCCGAGCCCTGCGGCCACGGGCAAGCGTTTGTCCAAGCGCAGATGTAGCGGCGGAGCGCCCTCTCGCCCCAGCGCGCGCCAATAGCCCAAAGCCGCGCGCGCGACCAGGTTGTCGCCAAGCTGCTCGTCGGTCAGTGCCCCTGATTGCGGGCCCGTAAGCTCAAAACGAAAGCGCGGCGCCGGTTCGATGGTCAGGGCATCGCCCAAGTCGCGGGCGAAGACAAAAAGACTGTCCAGCAGGTGGTAGCCGTCCGGACGCCTGCCGGTCAGATGCAGATAGAGATTGACCTTGGCGGGTGCAAAGACGTGCAATGGACCCGCTTGGCCGCCATCAAGACCCGCCATTCGCCCCTTCGTCCACTGCGTTATTCTCCGAGTCCGCGTTGGCAGAATCCGCCGCTTGCTCGGCCGCCCTAGCTTCTGCGGCCTCGACCCGATCTAAGCCAATCTCCAATTTCTTCAGGATACGGTCGCGATCTTTATCGGCGGGCTCGAACGACAGCGCGCGCTTCCACTGAAAGACCGCCTCTTCTTTGCGGTTATTCTTCCAATAGACATCCCCCAGGTGATCGTTGAGAACGGGATCTGCGGGCATCAGCTCAACCGCGCGCTCCATGTGCCCCAACGCTTCTTCAAAGCGATTCAGCTTAAACAAGACCCAGGCCAGCGAGTCGACGATAAAGCCCGAGTTGGGCCGCGCATCGACGGCCTTTTCCAGCTTGATAAGTGCGTCGCTAAATTTGTCCTCAAAGCCGCGATCCACCCAAGAATAGGCAAGATAATTCAATACATTGGGCTGATCGGGGTCCAATTCCAGCGACTTTAAGAACCGGGCTTCGGCCTCTGGCCACAGGTCCATTTGGTCATAGGCGATGCCCCAAGCGTAATAGAGGCGCCAATGCTGCGGCGCGGGGCCACCGGCTGCTTCAATGCGCTCGACGGCTCGGCCATAAGCCGCCACCGCTTCTTCAAGCCGCTTTTCGCTACGCAAGAAATCGGCCATCAGCTCCAGCGACACCCAACGGTCAGGATCGCGCTGCGCCAGCGCTTCTAATAGGGCCAGGGCCTCATCGATCTGCCCGAGGTCACGCAGAGATTGCGCGCGGTCATAATCGGCCGTGTAAGCTTTGTTGGCATCGGTCTGGCTGACCTTGGAATAATCCTCAATCGCGTAGCGATGCAGGCCACGGTCGGCATAAATTTCACCGCGCACCAACAGAGCGTCGGCATTATCGGGGTTCAGATAGAGAGCGGCGCCCGCCAAGCTCAGCGCCAGCTCGCTACCCAATTCATCTTGGCTAAAGGAGGTGGCGACATTCTCCAACACTTCAGCGGCGGCTTGCTGCGGCGTCGTGATGGGGAAGGTCAGCGGCTCATCTGCTGTCATCTGCTCAATCAAGCGCTTGATAAGGCGCTGCTCGCGCAGCTCATCATCAAGCACGGCCAACAGGGCCTCTTGCTGCTCGGGCGTCGCCGCTTCGCCGTAGGCCAAGAGCGCCAATTGGGCATGACGCAAGGAGACGCTGCGGTTGGCCTCGGTGATTGAGGTCATATAGCGATCCAGCGCTGCGTCGCGATCGCCGGCGATCCACATAGCGACGGCACTCAAGGATGTGCCGAAATCAGAGGTATTGTCTTCTTCGATCACCGGAACCAGCGCCTCTAAGGCAGCCGCCAGATCGCCCTTGCCCGCCTGGGCCCATGCCAGAGCGAAGGGGCGCATGATGGAACCAAGGCCGCGATCCTGCCAGGCTTGCGCGTGCTCTAGCGCCTGGTCGTAATCGCCGTTGGCTAAAGTAACGTAATAGAGGGTTCGGCGCGCATCTTCGTCCTCGCCGTCGCTCTGTTCGAGCAAGCGCCGCGCCAAGGGGGCGGCTTGATCGTACTGGCCTTCAGCGGCCAGCATATCGTGCAACAGCGCCACCAAATCCAGGCGCTCAGGGTTGCGTTCGACCAGCGGCCCCAGCAAGGCGCTGGCTTTGCGCAGATCGCGTGCGTCGCGTGCCAGCATAACGCCCAAGTAGGCGCCGACATCGCTGGCGCTACCTGCAATGGGCTCGGCCACTTGTGGCAGCGGCTGTTCGATATCGGAATTGAGGCGGTACTGCGTCGGGTCTAGCGTTTGTGACCAAGCCTTGCTGACCGGCAGCGCCCCGAATACGAGTGCGCCAGACACCAGTGCCCCAGACACCAGCGCCCCAGACACCAGCGCCCCAGAAACCAGGCCCCCAAACGCCGCAGCCAACAGGGCCACAGAAGCCACACCCTGGCTGGCCTTTGTCGCGCGGCCCCGAAGCTCTACAGAGCCCCAGAACGCCAAGCGCTCAGTCCCCCCGCCTTGCCGCAACCTGTCTTTTGCTGCGGGACCGTGCCAGAGGGTGGATAGCTTAAGCATAGGGACTCCTAGAATTGTTGGGGACGCACGGGGCGCCCCCAGTCTTTGCGAGGCCCGTTCTGCGGATCGCTGCCGATCCCAAGCGCCGCTTACATATTCGGATAGTTCGGACCGCTGCCGCCTTCGGGCGTGACCCAGACGATATTCTGGCTCGGGTCTTTGATATCACATGTTTTGCAGTGCACGCAGTTTTGGGCGTTAATTTGAAGACTAGGACCATTTTCTGGGTCTTCAACGATTTCATATACACCCGCCGGGCAATAGCGCTGCTCCGGGGCGTCGTATATCGCCAAATTGTGAGCAATCGGCACCGATTCGTCCTTCAAAGTCAGGTGAATGGGCTGATCGTCGTCGTGCGCCGTCGCGGCCAGGAAGACCGACGAGTTGCGATCGAAGGAGACCTTGCCGTCAGGTTTGGGGTAGTCGATCTTGGGCATCGAAGCCGCCGGCTTTAGGGCCTCGTGGTCCTTGTGACGGTGGTGCAAGGTCCAGGGCGCTTTACCGCCAGACAGCTTGAGTTCTGCGCCGCCAAAACCCATGCCCAACAGACCCAGCTTGGCGAACCAAGGGCGGAAATTGCGCGCCGCGTGCAGCTCGCCGTACATCCACGAGGCTTCAAAGCGCTCGGGATAGCTGGTGGGCCGATCTTCGCCCTTGGCCAGCGCCTCGACCACAGCTTCAGCGGCCAGCATGCCCGATTTCATCGCGTTGTGGCTGCCCTTGATCTTCGGCACGTTCAAGAAACCCGCCGAACAGCCGATCAAAGCCCCACCCGGGAAGGTCAGTTCAGGAATGGACTGCAAACCGCCCTCGTTGATGGCGCGCGCACCATAGGAAATACGCTTTGCGCCTTTGAACATGGGCGCGACCTTAGGGTGGGTCTTGAAGCGCTGGAATTCCTGGAAGGGCGAAAGATGCGGGTTCTTATAATCGAGCCCCACCACATAGCCGACGTAGGCCTGATTGTTATCCAAGTGATAGATGAACGAGCCGCCCCAGGTCTGATTGTCCATCGGCCAGCCGCCGGTGTGCATCACGAGGCCTTCTTGATGCTGTTCGGGGTCCAGCTCCCAGAGTTCTTTGATACCGATGCCGTAGGTCTGCGGGTCAGAGTTCTGATCCAGGCCGTATTTGGCAATGACCTGCTTAGACAGTGAGCCGCGCACGCCTTCTGCAAACAGGGTATAGGTGGCGCGCAGTTCCATGCCGGGTTCGAAGGTCGGCTTATGGCTGCCGTCTTTGGCGATGCCTTTATCATCGGTGATAACGCCCGAGATGCGGTCATTCTCGTCATAGATGATTTCAGCCGCGGCGAAACCGGGGAAGACCATCACGCCCAGTTCTTCGGCCTGCTCGCCCAGCCAGCGGCAGACATTGCCCAGAGAGACGATGTAGTTGCCGTGGTTTTGGAATTGGGGCGGCATGGCCCAAAGCGGAATGGACAGGCCGCTCTTCTTACCCAACATCCAAAAACGCTCGGACTGGACCGGCACCGTCAAGGGCGCGCCGCGCTCTTGCCAATCGGGGAACAGCTCTTCCATGGCGGTGGGTTGCATGACACAGCCGGACAAGACGTGAGCGCCGATTTCGGAGCCCTTTTCCAGTACACAGACTTCCAGCTCTGGGTTGAGCTGCTTGAGCTTGATGGCGGCGGACAGGCCAGCGGGGCCACCGCCGACGATGACGACATCCAGCTCCATGGATTCGCGTTGTATCTCGTTGCTCATGGCGATAATCCTTCTTGGTGATCGCGCGTTATTCACAGGGCTCCCTTCTAGCGGGGTGAGTCGGCAAGGAAAAGGCCGCAAACGCACATAAATGCTTCGAATCAGGCGTATTGCGACGGAAAGAGCCTGAATTTTGCCCGACCAGGCGATAGATTGCAGGCATGGACAGACCCCAGCACAAGCCCCCGTCACCCATCGCAGCCGCCCTTAGCGAAGGCAGCAAGCCGCAAGCGGCCGCGGCGGCCTTGGCGTGGCTGATGGATGAAGGCCTCTACGAACCGCTCGACAGCCACCCGGCAGACTGGGCCACGTTCAAGCGACTAGACCAGCGCCTTGCCCCGGCGAGTAGCAGTCCAACCCGACCGGCAAAGGGCACATCAGCACAGGGCGCACCAGCACAGGGCGCACCAGATCGCGCGCCCCTTGCCAAACCAGAATCCTCTCACGCAACATCCCCGCAGGCAAACGCCGCGTCCGGTGCGTCATCCATTGCGTCATCCATTGCGTCATCCAGTGCGCCGCCCATCGTGCGCGCTCAGGGGCGCTTTGCGGCGAGCGGCGGCGGGGCAGGCCTATCCGCTGAAGAGACCGCTGCATTGCAAGGCGCGCTATCGGCCGCAAAACAGAGCGCCAGCCAAGCCCAAGACCTGGCCAGCCTGGAACAAGCGGTGCGCGATTTCGAAGGCTGCGCACTCAAGAAGCTGGCCAAGTCCACCGTCTTTGCCGACGGGCAGCCCGGAAGTCCGGTCATGTTCTTAGGCGAAGCACCCGGCGCGGACGAAGACCGCAACGGCAAGCCCTTCGTTGGCGTTTCGGGCCAACTATTGGACCGTATGCTGTCCTTTATCGACCTGGATCGACGCCAAAATTTCTACATTTCCAACATTCTGTTCTGGCGACCGCCGGGGAATCGCACCCCCACCAGCGGCGAAATTGCACTCTGTGATCCATTTGTTCGCCGCCACATCGCCTTAGCAAAGCCGAAAATACTGGTATTTTTGGGCGGCAGTCCTGCCAAAGCCCTGACCGGCTGCCAAGACGGCATTCTAAAACAGCGCGGCAAATGGCTAGAATATTACGATCCGAGCCACGAGCTGCGCCTGCCGGCCTTGCCCATGCTGCACCCGGCCTACCTGCTGCGCCAATCCCGCGCCAAGCGGGAAGCGTGGGCAGATTGCTTGACGCTCAAATCAGCGCTGAGCGGTGAGCAACCAATTGGTAAGACGTCCGCTTGATCCGATAAGACCCAAATGAAACCATGACCGCGACAGTCCCAATCCAGCCCACAAGTCAAGCCAGCCCAAAGGCCTGTCACCGAGCGCCGGGTAAGCGCGCTTTCGTCGCCCGCGCGTGTCGATCCGCACCGGCACGCTGCTTCGCCCTTTGGCTGGGCGCATGCCTTGGCTTGGCTGAGATTGGGGCTGCTGGGATTGGGGTTGTTGGGCTCGGCGTTGTTGGGATCGGCATCACGGCAGGCGGCGCGCTACACGCTCAAGACCTGGGCGATGATGCGCCGGTCTTTTTCAATCCCAGCGGTCTACCGACGCCGCTGCCGCAGCTCAAGCCGGAGCTGCCCAAGCCGCCCACGCCCCCGCGCAAACCCGACAGCCTTTATGGCCTGCCCACGCCGCTCAGCGCCGATGATGTCGCTGCCTACCGCCACGCTTTTTTGGGCCTGTCGCTCGGCGACTTTGCCGCCGTGGCTGAGGCGCGCGCGGTAATCCAAGACACGCTCTTGATGGGGCACGTCCTGGGCGAGCTTTATACCAACCCCGAAGCGCCGCTGCCCGACGGGCGTAGCCTGCGCGACTACCTGACCTCCTACCCCCGCCATCCGCAGGCCGAGGCCGTGCGCCAACTGGCCGAGACCATCGGCGAGCGCGACCTGCCCGACACAACCGGCACCAAAGCGCGCTTTAAAATTCCCGCGCTAGAGAGACCCGGCCACTACGCATCTAAGGCGGCTTCCAGTGAAGAAGATCGCCAGCTCTTTCGCCAGCGCATCCGCGATTTGCTAATTTTGGACGACTACGACCAGGCCTTGGCGCTGGTCAATGGCGCGGATGCGGCGCTGATTTTGGACCCAACCGAGCGCGACCAGCAACGCGCCGAGATCGCCGCCGAAATCTACTACGACGGCACCGATGAGTCCTTTCGGCGCGCCTATGAACTGGCATCCGGGTCCGCTGCGCGCTATGGCCGCTTTGTGCCCCTATCGAATTGGATCGCCGGCCTGTCAGCTTGGCGGCTAGGACAGTGGGATACGGCTGAAACACACTTTGGCAATTGCGGGCGGTCAATTTTTTGGTTGAGCGACGACCGTGCGGCTTGTCACTTTTGGGCGGCGCGCGCGGCCCTGGCGCAGAGCCAGGTCGAGACCGCCAGCCAGCACATGCAAGCCGCCATGGCCTTCCCCAATACGCTCTATGGGCAGCTTGCAGCCCTGCAACTAGGCGATGTACCGGACATGCGCTTTAGCCTAGACAGCTTGAGCGACAGCGAGTTGGAACGCTTGTCAACTTGGCGACCGGCGCGGCGCGCCTTCGCCTTGATCCAAGTCGGCGAATACCGCCTGGCCGAGCTGGAATTGCTGATGATCGCGCGCGAACAAGATGTGGAGCTGCGCCGCGCGCTGCGCCACCTGGCCCGCCGCGCCCGCCTGCCCGAACTGGCCGCCCGCCTGGGCCATTACGCCAGTGTCAAGCGCGACCAGACCAATTGGGTCTATGCCGATCTCTACCCGCGCATGGCCTACGAGCCGCAGGGCGGCTTTTTAATCGATCGCGCTGTCGTTTTCGCAATTGCGCGCAAAGAGAGCTTTTTCCGGCCCGAGCTGACCAACGGCATCGGGGCGACCGGCCTGATGCAGGTGACGCCTGCCTCGGCCGATTTTCTGGTCAAGAAGGGCTATATCGCGCCCTATGGACGGGTACGCGATCTGACCAAGCCCGAGCTGAATATCGCCTTTGCCGAGGTCTATCTGGCTTACTTGCTTGGCACCAAGATCGTTGACAGCGATGTGGTCAATCTGCTGGTGGCCTATAATGCTGGCATCGGTAATGCCAAGAAGTGGAAAACGCGCGCGCGCACAGCAGGCGACCAGCTCTTGTTCATCGAGAGCCTGCCTTCGCGCGAGACCCGCCAATATGTTGACCGCGTGCTGCGCTCGGTGCTGATCTATCGCCTTAAGTTCAAGCAGAGCCGCGACGATTTCCTACGCTTCAGTGAGGGCGGCACACTGGGCTATGTGAGCCAAGATCGCGCGGGCGTTCCGGCCTCCTAGCTGGTCCGTGGTGTGACCATGCCTATTGGCACGAGAGACCCCCAGGTCAAAATCCAGGTCAAAAACCTGCTACGTGGACAAAACTTAACGGCTCAAATAGGCTATCTCTTTAAGGCCTATGCCTTCAATCTCTCAGCAATATCGACTTGGACTTTATCACCTTGCTTTCTGGCAAAACCGCAATTGTGACGGGGGCCTCTGCTCCTAAGGGGATTGGTCGTGCCATTGCACTCAGGCTTGCCCGAGAAGGCGCAAATTTGGTGGTTGCCGATATCGACAGTGCCCTAAAGATAGACGGCAAGGATCATGCCAGGATGGCGCTCCTTGACGAACTGGTCGGCGAAATCCAGTCGCATCGCCGACGGGCCATCGCCGTGAAACTTGACGTGACCCAGCAATCCCAAGTCAGCGATTGCATCACGGCGACCCTGGCCGCCTTCGGCAAGGCCGATATTCTGGTCAACAACGCAGGATCGCTTGCCGGATCAGACAACTTCCTATCGACCACGCCCAGCCAGTGGCAGGCCAGCTTTCAGGTCAACATATTGGGCCCAATGATGATGGCTCAAGCGGTCATCCCCATCATGCAGAAAAACGGCGGCGGCAGAATTATCAACATCGGCTCCACGGGCAGCCTGGGCGCTGAGCCAGGCTTTGGAGCCTATACGGCAATGAAGCATGGTCTGGTCGGCTTCACCAAGACCCTGGCGGCAGAATTTGGCGCCGATGGGATACTCTGCAACACGGTCTGCCCCGGCTACATCTCAACAGATATGCATATGGCAGCGAACAAAAGACTGGCGGCAGAACAAGGAATGTCGCTAGAGGGCGTCAAATCGAAGCGCTATGCGAAGGTGGCACTTCGTGACGCGGGCTTGCCTATGGATGTTGCCAACGCCGTCGCCTATCTTGCAGGGCCGCAGGCCAACTACGTGACTGGTATAAACCTACCGGTGGCTGGTGGCGTGCCAACCGGAATCTGACGCCCGCGATCTGGCACCCATGCCTTGATTGGTGCGGGCTGGTTCCAGACCGGCGCTGCAGCGCAAGTTAGGGCAACCTCCCAAGGATCGCCCGCCAACACACTAATGACGTCGGCGATCAGTAACCTGGCCGCCGCACCAAGAGGCCCCTTCATGAACGCTACAGCTTCTTCATTCGACAATGCCCCGCACCGCTTGGACGAAACGCGCCCCTTCCTGGCGGTACGTATCGCCGTTCTGACCGTCTCAGACACCCGCAGCCTGGCCGATGACCGCTCTGGCGACACGCTGGTCAGCATGATCGAGGGCGCGGGCCACGTGGTCGCCGACCGCCAAATTCTGCGCGATGAGCCGGACCTGATCGAGGCACAACTGCGCGCCTGGTGCGCCCAAAGCGATGTCGATGTCATCATCTCGACCGGCGGCACCGGTGTCACAGGGCGCGATGTGACGCCCGAAGCCTTCCGCCGTGTCATGGAAAAAGAGATCGAGGGTTTTGGCGAGCTGTTCCGCTGGCTCTCCTATAAGACCATCGGCACCTCGACCATGCAATCGCGCGCGCTGGGCGGCCTGGCGCAGGGCACCTACATGTTTGCGCTGCCGGGCTCAACGGGCGCCTGCAAGGATGCCTGGAAGGAAATCCTGGTCTGGCAGCTAGACAATCGCCACCGGCCTTGTAACTTGGTCGAACTGATGCCGCGCCTGACCGAACGCTAAGCGTTCGCACGGCCTCACCGACAACCCAACAACCGTTTCATTGCAGGATTTATGGCCACCTTAGACCTTGATTTCGTTCGCGCTCAATTCCCGGCCTTCCAGCAAGCCGACCGGCAAGACCAAGCCTTTTTCGAAAACGCTGGTGGGTCTTATGCCTGCAAGCCAACGATCGAGCGCCTGACCCACTATTATACCCACTGCAAGGTGCAACCCAAGCACCCCCACAAGGCGGCCATGGAAGCCATCGCGCTGATGGATCAATCGCGCGAACGCTGGGCCGTAGCTTTGGGCTTAGAGACCGAGGAGGTGCAATTCGGGCCTTCGACCACTGCCAACACCTATATCCTGGCGCACACCTTTGGCGACTATCTGCCCGACGGCGCCGAAGTCATTGTCACCAACCAGGACCACGAAGCCAACACCGGTGCCGTGCGTCGTATGGCCGAAAAGCGCGGCCTACCCCTGCACGAATGGCAAAGCGATCCGCAGAGCGGCCTGTTGGACACCCAGGGCCTCATCGACCGCCTGAGCGAAAAGACGGGCTTGGTCTGCCTGCCGCACTGCTC
Organism: Alphaproteobacteria bacterium; assembly: GCA_030428565.1. Taxonomy (GTDB): domain Bacteria; phylum Pseudomonadota; class Alphaproteobacteria; order UBA7985; family JAUIBT01; genus JAUIBT01. Next base: position 56,073 of record JAUIDR010000005.1, on the reverse strand, counting down.
GAACATCGTTGGCCAGGTCAACCCCGTCGCCGAATGGACACGCCTGATTAAGGCCGCGGCGCCGAAGGCCATTGTCGTCGTCGATGGCGTCAGTCACGCGCCGCACGCGATCCCGGACGTTGGCGCTCTGGGCTGCGATATCTATCTGTTTAGCCTCTACAAAGTCTATTCGGTTCACCAGGGGCTGATGGCGGTGCGGCGTTGGCTGCTGGAAGCACTGCCGAACCAAGGCCACTATTTCAACGCTGAGTTAATCAATAAACGCCTGACCCCGGCCGGACCCGATCATGCGCAAGAGGCCAGCGCGCAGGGCGTGTTGGATTATATCGAGGCCCTGGATCGCCACCACGGCGGCTCCGGTTCGCTCGGCGATGGCGCGGTGGCGCGGGTCAATGCGCTCTGGGCCGCGCACGAGGCCGAATTGCGCCGTCCTTTGTTGGACTTCCTATCGCATCGAAATGATCTGCGGCTGGTTGGGCAAAGCGACGCCGATGGGCGCCACGGCACGATTGGCTTTGCTCCGCACAACAAGGGCGCGTGGCAGCTAGCCGCAGACTTGGGCGCGCGAGGTTTGTGCGCGGGCTCGGGCCACTTCTACGCCGCCCGCCTGCTGGACCATTTGGGCATCGGCGCAGATAAGGGCGTGACCCGCTTGTCGCTCGTCCACTACAACAGCCCCGCTGAGATCAAGGCGCTGATCGAAGGCTTGGAGGCCAGCCTGTGACGGCGCTTAATTCAACCGACTGGAGCCCCAGCGATCCAGCCGCACCCTACCCGCTTGAAGGCGTCAAGGTTGTCGAGTTGGCGCGCATTCTTGCCGGTCCTTGGGCGGGCCAGACCCTGGCCGATCTCGGCGCCGAGGTCATCAAGGTCGAGAGCCCAGCGGGCGACGATACAAGGGGTTGGGGACCGCCCTTTTTGGACGATCCCAAGTCCACCAGCGACAAGACGGCGGCCTATTACTTTTCTTGCAATCGTGGCAAACGCGTCGTGCATGCCGACTTGAAAGACCCAAACGACTTGGCGCAGGTCAAAGCGCTGATTGCCGACGCCGATGTTGTCATTGAAAATTTCAAGGTCGGCGGCCTGGCCAAATTCGGCCTCGACTACACCAGCTTGGCGGCGCTCAATCCGGCGCTGGTCTATTGTTCCATTACCGGCTTTGGTCAAGACGGCCCCTACGCCCCGCGCGCGGGCTATGATTTCATGATCCAAGGCATGGCTGGGATCATGGACCTGACAGGCGAGCCGGACGGTGCACCGCAAAAAATGGGCGTGGCCTTTGCCGATATCTTTACCGGACTCTACAGCGTGATTGCCATTCAGGCCGCGCTTCAGATGCGCAGCCGCACGGGGCGCGGGCAACATATCGACATGGCGCTGTTCGACTGCATGACCGGGGTGCTGGCCAACCAAGCTTTGAACTATCTAGCCTCGGGCGTCAGCCCCAAGCGCTTGGGCAATGCCCATCCCAACATTGTGCCCTATCAGGTCTTTGCGGTGGCCGACGGCTATCTGATTATCGCCTGCGGCAATGACAGCCAATTTGCCAAGCTCGCCGAGTTGTTGGGCCAAGAATGGCACCAAGACCCGCGCTTTGCGGGCAACCAGGGCCGGGTCGAGCACCGAACGGCGCTGGTACCGCTGATCGAAGCCGCGCTGAGTGACTGGCAGCGAGATCCGCTGCTGGAAGCCTTGGCGAAGCTAGGCGTCCCCGCAGGGCCGATCAACAGCGTTGAGCAGGTCTTTGGCGATCCGCAATTCCAACACCGCGGCATGCGTATCGATCAGGGCGGACAGCCTGGACTGCGCAGCCCTATGACCTTTTCAGAGGCCAAGCTTAAGCTGGACTAGAGGAAGATCGAGTAGGCCAAGCTCGGCCGAGCTTGGTCGAGCTATGGCTATTCCGGCTTGTAGGCGGCGTCTTGCTGCCAGCCTGTAAAACCGGTCTGCATCACCACGACGTTTTCACGTCCGGCCACGCGCAGCGCGAAGGCGGCCTGAGCCGACAAGCTGCCGGTGTTACAGAACAACACGGTCTTTTGGTCTTCCGGGATCTCGTCGATACGATCCAGGACTTCGCGCCATTCGATGTGAACAGCCCCCGGAATGGTTGCGGTCTCGTACTGCTCTTCATCGCGGGTATCGACGAACAACACAGCTTCAAACACATCTTTGTCGATCTGCTGGGGCAGGATGATGCCTGCCTCGTATTCAGAGAACATGAGGTATTCTTGCATGGCCTCCATAGCGGCTTCATCGGCGCTGGCCGGGTTAAGCAGCATGGGCGACAGCATAAGAGCGAGGCCCATAAGGCCAGATTTGATGGGAGAGATTAGGCGCATGACGGGGCTCCAATGTTAAATCCCCGGCACGGTAACGCCTGAAGCGGCACCCGGCATCAATGCGCGCCCCTTGGCGCTCCGGCGTTTTGCCGCGTCATGGTCGATAAGGAATGTCGATAAGGGGCCGTCTCAGATGTCCACCTCGTCTACAGGCTCGCGATTTTCGCCCAATACCCTGGCTCTAGTGCCCCGATTCTAGTGCCCTGGTTCTAGTGCCCTGGCTGGCGGGCCGTCGTTGGCACCAGTTGCAGTCGTTCGTCCTCGTAGATCTCCTTGGCGTAGGTCATGCGACGCAAATCATACTGAAGCTTGATGGCGCAGGGCGTAAAGAACAGCGTTAAGAAGGTCGCAAAAGACAGGCCAAAGGCGATGGCGGTCGCCAACGACTGCCACCACTGGCCCGACGGCGCCCCCAAGGTCACAAGGTTGTCGATGAAGTTGATATTCAGACCCAAGACCATCGGCATGAGACCCAAGACCGTTGTCACCGTTGTCAGCAAAATTGGGCGCAGACGCTGAGCAGCGGTCAGGACCAAAGCTTCGTGGATCGTCACCCCGGTGCGCTTTATCTGCTCAAAGGTATCGATCAAAACAATATTGTTGTTGACCACGATGCCAGCCAGCGCGATCAGCCCGACGCCGGTCATCACCACGCCAAAATCCCGCCCGGTCAAATAGAGGCCCAGCAAGACCCCAACCGAAGACATGAAAATTGCGCTCAAGATCAGCAACATGTTGAAGAAGTTGTTGAATTGCGTGACCAAGATCACCGCCATGATGAACAGAGCAATACCAAAGGCCTGCATTAGGAAGGCGAAGGTCTCGGCCATTTCTTCGTCCTGGCCAACAAACTTGGCCTGCGCCGTCCCGGGTAAAGGGTTCTCGTTCAGCCAGGTTTTGAGTTCTGCAACCTTGGTTGCTTCCAAGACCCGCTCGCCGTTGACGAACTCAACGATGTCCGCCTTGACGGTCTGGGTGCGTTGGCCGTCGATGCGGTGAATGAGGCTGACCTTGGGCTTGGGCTCGCGGCTCAAGAACAGGCTGAGAGGCACTTGCCCCTTGGGTGTATCGACCCGCAACTCATCCAATTGAGCCAGGTTGCGATACTGAGGCGGCAGGCGCAGGGTGATATCAACCTCGTCCTCCGAGGACGCGGGGCGATAGGTGGAGATCGTCACACCGTTGGTAATCAAGCGCACGTAGTAGCCCAGCACGCCGATATCGACGCCATAGATAGCGGCTTGTTCGCGATCGACCGACAGCTCCCAATCAATGCCCGGCAGCGGCAGGCCGTTTTCTACATCGCGATAGCCGCCGATCTGCTCCATACCGCGCAAGATATGCTCTACCGCAGGCACGATGTCGTCAATGGCCGCGGCGCTGACTTCGACCTGCACGGCCTTGCCTTGCGGCGGGCCCGCCTCGGGTGCAGCAACTTCGACCAACATGCCCGGCAAATCACCGATACGCGCGCGCATTTCTTCTTCGATGTCAGAAACGGTACGGCGGTTGAAGTAGTCGACGAACTCGATCTGGACCGAACCAATAGTGTCTTCGGCTTGCTGGGAGTCACCGCCGGTGGAGGACTGAGCAACAGCGTAGATGGCGTTGAACTCCCCGTGCTGGCGCTGCATGTCCAGAATTTCGTTCTCGACACGCCGCACCATGGCGTCGCGCTCATAAATCGACAGGTTGCCCCGAGCGCGCACAGTCAGCGTTATATTTTCAGGCTCAACGGTCGGGAAGAACTCTGTGCCGGGCTTGGATTGGACAAACAAGGTCACTACCAACGCCAAGAAGCCGAACATCGCGATGATGACCAAGGCCGGCGCGCGCAGCAAGAAACTCAAGAAACGCGAATAGAGGGTCACGAGACCCGAAATTTCTATTTCGCGTTTGGGCTCGGGGCGCGGCGCGTTGGTGGTGGTGGCGAACATGTAGCGCGCTACCTTCAAGAACAAGTAGCCCAGCACTGGACCAATGACCAAGAAAGCCAGACGCCCGACGCTATCCAACGGCCCCCAGGCGGCCATGTCGGTCCCCGCCACGCCATCCACGACGGCCAAGATGCCCTGCACGATCGGCACGCCGAGGATCATGAAGATGAAACCCACCGCCACGGCCACGACCGCCAAAACGGTCTCCAAGGCCGCACCCAGCACGGGTACGAAAATCAAGGCCATCGCCAAGCTCGCAGACAGGGTTATCAAAAGGGTTTTCGGCAAATAGCCCATGAATTCGCCGACAATGCCCGGCCAAAAAGCCAAAGGCGCAAAGGCGGCCAAAGTCGTCGCGGTGGACGCGATAATCGGCCAAGACATGCGCTTGGCGGCCTCGGAATAGGCTTGCAGGCGGCTGGCCCCCTCGCTCAGCCTTCGGTCCGCGTATTCAATCACGACAATCGCGCCATCTACCAGCATGCCGGAGGCCAAAATCAGCGAGAATAGAACCACGATGTTGACGGTAAAGCCCAGGATCGACAGCACCATAAAGCCGATTAAGAAGGAGCCCGGGATCGCAAAGCCGACCAATAGGCCCGATCGCAGCCCCAGCGCCCCAACAACGATAATCAACACCAAGATCACCGCGGCAGCGACGTTGTTGGTCAGATCACCCAGCATGGTACGGATGGGCACCGAGCGATCTTGCAGATACTTGACTTCCAGACCGGCTGGCCAGGCTTTACGCTCCTCTTCAACGATAGCCTTGGTAGCTTCGATGGTTTCGATAATGTTTTCGCCGGCGCGCTTTTTGACCGCCAGCGACATGGTGCGTTTGCCGTTGACCCGCGCAAAACTCTCGGGGTCTTTAAAGGTGGGGCGTACGTCGGCGATCTCACTGAACAGCACCACCGACTGGCCGTCCGACTTAACCGGCAGATCGAAAATATCTTCAATGTCTTCAAACAGACCCGGGACTTTCAGGTCAAAACTACCCGCGCCAGAACGCAGCGAACCCGCCGCGATCAGCCGGTTTGACCCCGCCACCAGCCCCAAGACTTCTTGCATATTGAGACCGTAGGATTGCAGCACGTTGGGATCGATCAGAATCTCTACGACTTCCTCGCGGCTACCCGCCAGGTCGGCTTCTAGCACCGGGGGCAGCGCCTCGATGCGGTCTTGCAGCCGTCGCATAAGTTGCAGCAACGTCTTTTCGGGAATATCGCCGAACACCGCCAAAGTGATAATCGGCTGTTCGGACAGGTTGATCTCACTGACTTTGGGCTCGTCGGCTTCTGACGGCAGGCTAGGCTTAGCGTTGTCAACAGCGCTGCGCACGTCTTCCAGCGCGGTATCGGCATCAAAGCCCGCGCCGAACTCCAGCACCAAATTACCACCGCCCAAATAACCGGTTGAGGTGATGGTCTTGACGCCGTCAACGCCTTGAATTTCTTGCTCCAGCGGCTTCAGCAACAGGCGCTCGGAATCCTCAGGCGAGATGCCATCCAACGAGGCGCTGACGTACATGAAAGGCACGCTCACATCGGGTTCAGCTTCTTTGGGGATCGAGAGCCAAGACATAATGCCCACGGCGATAATCACGACCAGCAGCGAGAGGACCGTGCGGGAATAGCGAATGGCGGCGTCAATGATTGCGTTCATAATAACAACTTTTAAACGGGCTCAATTGATGGCCCAGCTCCATATCTGGGGCTCTATTGACCCCAGGGTTTATGCCGACACGCGCTGCGGCGTCCTCACCCACTAAAAACGGACTTAGTCGGCGGCTTAATTGGCGACCGAGTTCGCGTCGGCCAAAAGGCCCAAGCGCGCCAAGTTGGCCTCGTCCAAGTTCTGCACAGCAACTCCCTCATCTTGGCGCACCAGGTCTTGACCTTGCACGATCAAATCGAAGGTCTCGGGCAAGTCGGCTAGCCACAGCCCCGACGGGGTCGCGTGCATAATGCGCGCGGGATAGAAGGCAACGCGTTGGTCTGCGGTGATGGCCTTGACGCCGATCTGGTCTCGCGGCCCCAAGGTCAGCGCGTTGGTGGGCACAAAGTGGGCTTTGCGCGACGGCGTTTGAATTCGAACCTCCGCCGAAACGCCCTCTGGCAGGTTCAAGCGGCGCGTGCGCGCTTGGTCCATCTTGGCGGTCAGCTCGACGCGGAAGGTCCGCGTATCGCCCTCTGCCACCGTCGAAATATAGGTAACTTCAGCGTCGAAGGTATCGCCCGTGGCGACCTCAACCGCCCCGATCATGCCCAATTCGATCTGTCCGATCTGGCGTTCACCGGCCAAGCCCACGACCTCGATCGGCTCCTTGTCCAACAGCAGCGCGATGGGGCTGCCCGGATTGACGAAAGCGCCGGGTTCAACGAAGGTCTCTTCGATCACCCCTTCAAAGCCCGCTTTTATTTCCAGCTTTTTCAGCGCCAAATCGGCGCGCAACAAGGCCGCCTTGGCGCGTTCAACCGCTGCCGTTGCCACCTCAACGTCGATCTCAGAGCCAAAGCCTTTGTCGAGCAAAGCCCGCTTCGCCCGCAAATCCACCTCGGCTTGACTGAGCGCGGCCTTGGCTTCCGCACGCTGCGCCGGGCGTTCATCAGCCTCCAGCACCGCAATGACCTGATCTTTGACCACACGCTCGCCGCGCTTGACCCGCAAAGAGGCAATCTGGCCGCCGATTTCCGCTTTCACATCAAGCTTGCGATCAACGCGGGTCTCGGCGGTAAAGCGCAGCTCAGAGCGAAAATCGCGCAGCCCGACCTTGGCGACCGAGACCGCTTGCTTCTCTGCGACCTCATCAAGCTTAGCGCTGGGCTTGGTCACTTCTGGCGCGTTCCCGCTCCAAAAGCCAAAATAAAGCCAGCCCGCGATAGCCAGAGCTAGCACGATTGCAGGAACGAGGGATCGCAGCATGGGTGTGTCTCTATTGTTTGCAAGCCCGCCCCTGCTTTGCCGGTGATCGGAAGGCGCGTAGACAAAAGCTTGCTTGTTTTGGCACTAATCGCTCGGCAGGCCTTTGGGCGCGCGGGCTTAGCGCTGTGTGACGCAAATTTGCCTATATATAGCGCCCAACTAGCGCCAGAAAAAGGCCGCGCCTGAAACTTTCGCCCGTCGGTGAGAAAATTTGGTGGCCCTGGCGCGCGGGCGGTCCGCCCGGTTTCGCCAATGGGCGGATGCTGGTTGCCGTGATCACGCCAAGGATTTGCACAAAAAACCCGCCTGGAACAGCGGGTTACAGGCGGGGAGTTTGGAGATTTCGCCGGGCTGGTGGCGGAAAATCCGCCTTCCACCACGCCAAGGTGATTTGACAGTCCCGCCCAAGCGAAAGGACCGTTAACCTAGCATGGCAATTTGATGGATCGTTCGTGCGATCACGCGCTGCCGGGAGCCCAGACGCGCCAAAGCCAGGCGCACTCTGCGGGCTTGCTGGTGGCTCGTTGGCTTAGAACTTGACGCGAAGACCGGCCCGGAAATCGTGCTGTTATGATTCGTCGCCGAAGGTAAAATCGTAGTCCGAATAGAAAGTCAGAGCCTTGCGCGCTTCCACGTTGACGCCACCGCCCAAGGTAAAGGTCGCCTGCGGGATCTTGGCGCTCTTAGAGAACTGGGTATTGCCGGGGTCCAAGGTGAAAGCCGCGGGAACGGAAATCTCTTGGCCCATGACCATGTAACGGGACATAGCGCGCAGCTCAGGAATGAAGATGGTATTGCCCGATTCAAAAGCCTTGCGCACCTCTGCACCCGCGAAACCGGTCAACTGATCGTGGTTCCAGTTTTCGATGTCCAAGCCCAGCGCCGAATAGTTGCCGCCCGCCGTTTCGCGGATGTCACCAAAGCTTGCCAGATGGTATTCAAAGCCCACCTGCGGCTGAAATTCGAAACCGTTTTCGGCTTGATATTCTTGGGTCACGCGCGCCATAGCGGTCGCCGAGTGCGACTGGATTTCACCGGTGTAGGTCTGGTTGAAGTTGTTGCCCATGATCCGCTTGATCGTGCGGTTGGCATCGCCCCAGCCAAAGGTGTAACCCAAGGCGGCGTCAATGTTGAAAAAGGTGACGTGCTGGCTGACGTAGGCACCGACATGGCCGTAGTGGGTGGTATAATCGCCGAAGTCGTCTTCCAGACCCTTGCCGAAGCCATAGCCCGCAGCAAGACCCAAGGTCGAGCTGCCGATGCGCTGGTCGATGCCAAACATGGCACGATAGAGCTGGTAGTCCAATTCCATGTGCTCGCGGTCATCAAAGCTGCCCAGATCCATGTCCAGCGTGCCCCAAAGGTTCATGCCATCGGACAGCTGGCGGCAGTTTTCTTGACCCGAGCCTTCCAGGGTTCCGCAGTGCTCACGGTCGTCGATCCGCTCGATCAGATAGCGACCAGCGCTGAGGCCTGCATTGGCGTTAGCCTGATAGACCCCGACATAAAACTCGGGCGACAGCAGCGCCAAGTCGTGTTCTGAGACCAGGTTATTGCTGAGGCCAGCGACCAGGACGTCGCCGCCGTCTTCGGTCAACAGCTGTTGGGTGATGATGTTAGAATTCAAAATCTTATCGGCGATAATGGTCTCTTCTTCGGTATCAGGAGACACCACAACCGGTACCAACTGCTCGCCCACGGTCAAAAGGACGTTCTGGGTATCTTCATCGTAAATCAAATTGAGAGACTCGCCCAAAGGCGTCGTCAGATTGAAGCGACCATCGGTTATGCCACCAACGTCTGCCAAGATCATAACAAAGGTCTGGCCATCGACAGGGGCGCTGAGGGTGTTGATTTGCAAGCGCGCATCGGGGTCGATCAACAGATCCTTGTTGATGACCAACCTATCGCCCACGCCGTTGGCAGCATCCACGTCCAACTGCAGCACCGAGCCTGCGGTGGCGGTGTAGTCGCCGTCGATGGTCAGGGTGCCAATGGTGCCGTGCATCGCGGGCGATATGCTACCGCGGTTGACCACATTACCGTGGATGAGGCCGGTACCGTTCAGGTAGCCCATGGTGGTATCGCTGGAGTTGACCACCAAATCATTGCTGGTGGTTAGCACGCCGTCGACGACCAGTGTGCCGTTGTCCACGGTCACCAAATCGATACCGTTCGAAGTCCCGTCCAGAGTCAATTGACCGCCCGAGACCGTCAGACTGTCGTAAGCCAGATTGGCCGAAGTATACCAAACGCCAGAGCGCTGCTCTAAGTCTTCAAACTCGACGATGTGGGATAGGTCGGTACTGCCCAGGACATAGATACTGCCGTCATTGGCACCGCCCAGCGCCAGTATATCATTGCCGCCGATGCCGCCGTCAATCAGCGCATCCACACCAATCGCGTTTGGCGTACCGTTCAAAAAGAAAGTGTCGGAATCGTTACCATCGCCCATGTGGATCTGGCCATTGACGATGCCGGTCGGCGCGTTTTCAAAGTAATCGTTGCCGCCTTGGGTGCTTATTTCATAGCGGCTATCACCCGAGGTATCTTCGATCGTAGCCTCGTTGATGATGATATCGCCATTATCAGACAAGACGTAGCCAACGCTATAACCGTTGCCATCGATTTCGAAATGGTAGGTTTGACCGGCTCCAAAGGTGGAGTTAATGGCATTACCTGCTGAGCCAACACGCCCATTAATATAAGAGTCCGTGCCATTGACCGAAGTTGTGACTTTATTGTCGTTTGCTAGCGCTGAAGCCGCGAAGCCGGACATTAAAAACAAGCTGGAAAGCATTGTGGTCGTCAGCAATGGCTTCCGCATGGTAAATCTCCAAAGTATTCTTTTTTTATCCTTTCTTCACTTGCACCGGCCAGAAGCGCTAAAATTGCGCGACACGATGGACCGAGTGATGATCGGATATGAAATGTTCGTTTTAAAATTCAAGTTAACGCAAAGAGATATACCATTATGCTTTTAGGTACACAATCAGAGATAGAAGGCGATCTTGTGTCATTTTCCACCAATTGAGGCCAAGGAAAGGCTAGGTGTGAGCCAAAGGGAAACCACCGCCAAAATGTTCCCAATCGTGACACATCTGCCCAGACACATCAGCGATGGCCCAAGGCTGGTCATGCCAGGTCGTCACCGGCGCTGGCCTCGCGCCTCGGCGCGTTGGCAAAAGCCGGCCTTCCTTGCACAAAGCGATTGCGCTTCACTGGGCCGACGTCCATTTATAGGTCATGAACGAACAGATCTCCCCGCTGGCATCGCAGGCAAATCCGGGCGCGCCTGGCGACGCCGCAACACCGGACCTAGCATCTGAAAAAATGGCCGCTCAACACGCGAACCATGGCGCGCCCGTGCGAACTGCGCCCGCCCGTGAACGCGGTCCCTCGACACATAAAGATTCAAACAGGGATACTCAGCGGGATTTACAGCGGGATTCTAACCGGAGTCCCGGCGGGCCGCGCTCCCACCATCGCCGCGGCCAGGGTAGTGGCGTCTTTGCGGCGCTCGATTTAGGCACCAACAACTGCCGTCTTTTGGTCGCTCGGCGCGTGCCAGGGGGGCACCGCCTGGGCGAAGTGCCGTCGGTGCGCCCGGCTAAAGGCAGCCGCCCACGCGCGCCCTTTCGGATCTTGGAATCCTACTCACGGATCGTGCGGTTAGGCGAAGGCCTCGCACTGAGCGGCGAACTCGGCGAGGAAGCCATTTCGCGCACGCTGGCATCGCTGAAAGCCTGCTCCAGCATCATCGCCAATCACCGCGTAGACAAGGTGCGTTGCATCGCCACCGAAGCCTGCCGTGCCGCCGACAACTGCGACGACTTCTTAAAACGGGTGCGTCGCGAAACCGGCTTAACCTTAGAGCTGATTTCAGGCCAAGAAGAAGCCCAACTGGGCTTCATGGGTTGCGCCCCGCTGATGAATCCGCGCCGTCCCTATGCCTTGGTTTTTGATATTGGTGGCGGCTCGACCGAGATTTCTTGGCTGCAGGTCAAGGGCGGTTATCGCCCCCGCGCCCTGGACTCCATCTCCTTGCCGATGGGCGTGGTGACTTTGGCCGAGCGCTATGCCGCGCGCGTACAAGGCACCGCTGAGCCCGCGCCCGAGGGGGCCAATCGGCAGCAGCCGGATCAAACGCTGTCGCGCGAAGACTATACCGCTATTCGCCAGGAAATGGCGGACGCCCTGGCCGATTTTGAGCGGCGCAATCGCATCGCCACCCACCAACGCCAGGCCAAGGTGCAACTGATCGGCACCTCGGGCACCGTCACCACGCTGTCGGCCCTGGTGCAGGGGCTAGAGCGCTATGACCGCTCGCGGGTCGATGGCTCCTATCTGACCATCAACGCCATCGAGCGCATCTGTCAGCGCCTGCTCGCCATGAGCCATGAGGAGCGCGCCAAGCTGCAGAGCATCGGTACCCACCGCGCGGATTTGGTGCTGCCCGGCTGCGCGATCCTTCAGGGCATTTTGGACACCTTCCCGTTGCAGCGCCTAAGGGTGGCCGATCGCGGCCTGCGTGAAGGCATGCTCTATGAGCTGATGGCACAGCCGCGCAAAGGGGCGGCCCTGCGCGGTAAATCCAAGCGTACGAGCGGCGGCGAGGACGCAGCGGTCAAGCAACCGACGGGCAAAAACAGCGGACGCTCCAAGCGCTATCGCAAGCGGGGACAGGGCGCCAAAGGTGATGGCCGACATGCTGAAAGCCGGCAAAGCGATGGGCGTCAAGCCAACAGCCCGCACAGCCAAAAAGCGCGCCGCCACCCGGCGGACAACGAGCGCCCGCACTAGCCCCGCCGATCCGCGGTCAGCCATCCCGCACTTGCCGCCCAAGGCCCCGCCGACTGGCCCCCGCCGACTGGCCCCCGCCGACTGGCCCCACCGACTGGCCATTGCCTGTGGTGTTTATCGCCCTGCAGGACTAGACTAGCCCCGCCGCTGCAAAGTGGCCCGTTTTACTTTCAGCTTTGCGTACGCCCTCTTATGTCAAAAAAAACCAGCGCCTCTTCCCAGACCAGGAGTGGCGCCAAACCCCGCAGCAAAGTCGGTGTGAAGTCCGCCAAGCGCCCCGACCCCAAAGCTATCGGCCTGGCCGTCAAGCCCAACGCCGCAGCTCAAGGTGACCCCATGCAGGCCATCGGTGCGCAACGCCAGCTGACGACCCAGGTCAAGACCGCCCGCAAACGCTCCAACTCCTCAGCACGCTGGCTCAATCGCCAGCTCAACGACCCCTTCGTCGCCGAGGCCAAGCGCCAAGGCTACAGGTCGCGCGCGGCCTTCAAGCTGGTGGGGCTGGATGATCGCTTTGGCTTCCTAAAGCCAGGCGCGCGGGTGTTGGACTTGGGCTGCGCACCCGGCGGTTGGCTGCAAGTGGCGGCGCGGCGGACCGGCGCGGATCAGGCCGATAACGAGAACCCCAAGCCGTCTGATGCGCGCGTACTCGGCATTGACCTGCAAGAGGTCGAGCCTGTACCGGGCGCGGTTATCTGGCAAGGCGACATGCGCGATGAAGACACACAAGCCTGGGTGATCGAACAAGCGGGTGGCAAACTGGATGCTGTCATCTCGGACATGGCGGCCCCCTCGACCGGGCACGCCCAGACCGACCACCTGCGGGTCATGACGCTGATCGACATCGCTTTTGACGTGGCCGAACAGTTGCTGGCACCCGGCGGCACTTTCGTCGCCAAAGTCCTGCAAGGCGGCGCACAAAAAGAGACGCTGGACCGCCTGAAGACCAATTTCAAGAAGGTGCAGACGGTCAAACCCGACGCTTCGCGCTCGGACTCCCGCGAGCAGTTCATCGTCGCCCAGGGCTTTAAGGGTTAGGGGCTGGGCTGGCCGAAGGTCTTGGTCTTTACATCTTTCCAGAAAATTTTCTTTGCAAGCGAGGGCGGTCAATCGACTGTTGAGCCTTGGCGTGTGATACGGGACCGGCCAGCAGCAGACATACGCTTCGACATATTACCGGGTTTAAGTGGATTTATTATCACACTACGTGTATTATCAAAGTTGATCGGCACGCACTCAGGCCTTTTTGGCAAGGCTCAAACAGACATCCTGCCGGTCCCATGATGATCTAGCGGGAGGTTTCGTATGTCAGAAGTCGTGATTTTTGTGCCGGGTATTCTTGGCTCAACACTCTTGGACAAAGACGGCAAGCGGGTTTGGCCCGCCAATTGGTCGAACAAGACCGCGTTCGAAGAAAACATGAGGTCCAATGAATACTATGAGGCCGAGCCCTTGTGGCACTATCCGGCTACTTCGTTGATATCACTGGAAATATACGAAAATTTACGGCGATACTTCGTTGCCGTCCTTGGCTTTGACGACCGGCAAGAAACAAATGATGACATCATTGACGATCAAGACCGGTCGTTTCGCTGGTTTGCCTATGATTGGCGCCAATCGAATTCTGTCAACGCCCACTTATTTGCGCAGTGGCTCAACAAAAATTTCGCCAACACTCACCACGACATTACGATTATCCCCCATTCCATGGGCGGGCTTGTCACACGATCCTGCTTGGAAGCCCAAAGCCATGGGCTGCAAACAAGTGTTCGTCAGCAAATCAAGCGTGTTGCCTTTTTAGGCACTCCCCACCAAGGTTCACCGCTGCTGCTGGCAAACCTGCTTGGCATCAACCGGTCCATGCCCTTCCACTTCTTTTTGAACGCCAAGCGCCAAGCGGCACTGCTCCGCGATGCCACACGCACGGGCGCACTCGAATTAGGTCCACGACCCGGCACAGGCTTTGTTCGGCAATATTTTGCTGACCGCCCAGACATTGTTGAGGTGGCAATGACCGACGATGCACTGGCGCACCACTTCCACCCCCCAGTCCCCAGCGACGCGTGGGAAAACGTCGAGCAATTTTGGGGGTCGCTCGATCGGGAACAAGAGGGGCTTCCAGCGTATATGTATTTTGCCGCTAGCAGCAAAACGACCCTCGATCAGATCAAGCTTTTTGGCGACGAGATCATTGTGCAAGAATCCCGTTCATCGGGAGATGGAACTGTCTCTGTACTAAGCGCACTCAGTGGGGCTGAAGAATGGTTCATTGTGACCGGAAAGCATGAGGACTTACACGAATCAGCTCGGTTTAAAGCCGAAATGCAGCGCCTGTTCCCGCCTGAAGGGCAGCCCATGCAGCCCGTATCTGCGGTCAATTTGGACGAGGCCATTCGCAACCAAATCTCAGAAATGGCGCTGTTCGTCGCGAGCGATTTTACGCAAAGTGATGAACCATTTGGCGTCCGCGTCGTCTTTCCTGAGGTTCAAAACGCCCTCGAACTTGAATTCACGCTTGCCTGGATAGCGCCCGTCGATGGCCGCGAGGAGGACGGCGGAGCCGAAGATACAAGCGTCGGTCGAACCGAAAAGAAATGGTCCATCACTGTCTCCAATACGCGCCACAGGGATGTGGAACACGAGGTCGACTTAACCGACATGAAGCCGTGGGGTGTCTACAATATCAGCGTACGCTTGGGCACAAAAACTGTAGAGCGGAAATTTGTTCTGCTTGGAGCGCCGGACGACGACTGAGGCCACGCGGGCAACCGCGACCCCAGCCAGGTCCTTAGACCGGTAAAAGATCCGGGGATCGATCCATCGAAGGCTCACGGGGTAAAACCGCATCGGTGAACGCGCTGATCAACCAACGAATAGAAGGCTACATGCATGCCACCACTCCATAGCGCCAGCGAATATCGGCGCGCCTTTGCCGGTTGGGCCCAACCGGCGGGCATATTGCGACTACCGACGAGCTTGGAAGCACCCAAAACCGAAGCACTCCAAGATCTTCGCTTTGAGATTTCGGACGCAGCGCTAAACCGCTTTCAAGCTGCCCCCATTGTTAAACTTGAAACCCTGGGTTTCGATGGCGGAGAAGGCAAGCCAGCAACGTTGCTGGCCACCACCCGCCTGCCCGTCAATGCCGCCTTTCGCAGTGAACTGGAGAAAGCGTGAAAGGCGGTTGAGCAACTGCGTGCGGTCACGCTGGAAATCACCTATGAAAAACCACACAAGCAGGTAACAAAACTCGTTGCGCCCTCCACCGCCAAGGCGACCAATGTTTTTTTCGAGGAAGGTGTTGCGTTACCGTTTATTGGCTGCGGCTCGTCCCTATCGCTAGCCAATGAGCGCAGTTGTGGAACGCTGGGGTTGCTTGTTCGCCTGATCGACGGCCCGGCCTTTGACCTCTATCACAAATCAAATGGTGCCGAAGTCGGCGATATTCTTGGCCTGACCTGCAACCACGTCATCGGCGGATGCAATCACGCGCCAAGGGGCCTGCCGGTTATCATGCCAGGAATTATGGATATTGGTATCGGTACCTCAGCGGTGCGGCTCGTCGGCAACTATGCTGGCTCGGCAGAGATGAACATGGGCCTCCCCGCTAGCGTCTCGGACAACAGCAATCGAGATGTGTCTTGGTTCAACCTCAGCCAGTTTATTCGTATGAGCCATGAACCAGATACTAGACCGCCCTTCTTGTTGAGTTCACAACAAGGGGCCCCGGAGTTCACCGCAACAGGGCAGCAGACCAGCACCCCGGTCTATGACACGCCAAGCGTTCACGCAGCTTTGAACCAATCCGAGGCGGCGGCAGCGAGCGGCAGTCCCAAACGAAACTTGCTAAAGCCCAATGACAGGGTTCAAAAATGGGGGCGTACAACAGGACACACACGGGCCGCAATTTCGAAAATCATTGTAGAAGACCCGGACAGCGCATTGGAGCAGTCCCAATTGATTGAATACAGCGGCACCGTCTATCCGACTTCCGCTCAAGCGCTCAAATTCCATGGTTCGGTCTTCTACTCGCGCGCTGTCATTGTCGATAACAACAACCAACGATTTGCTGACGCCGGGGACAGCGGAGCCCTGGTCGTAACGCGCCCAAGGAGCGAGGATGACGAGCCTGAAATCGTTGGTTTGCTGGTATCGGCTTCTGATAGCGAGGCCCTGGTTCTGCCGATCGACGACGTGTGCAAGACCTATGGCTTCGAAATTGTCACGAATTGGCGAGAGTCGCTGCCAGAGGCCTAGTCGAGCCCCCGTCGCTCCTGCAAACGGTTCTACATCAAGCCAGCCAGTGGGTCGCCGTCCCAACTCCCCTGGCTCGCGACCAGCAGGGCGCGCGTAAAAGAACTGCGATCAAAGGTCGAACCATCCCGGCTTTTGTCCATCAAGTCGCGATGGAGCCCGCTGCCATAGGCGGCTTGGATCATGGCCTTCTCACCCGGCCAAAGTGACATGGTACAACCTTCGTTCATATCATGCCCGGTAAAGACATCACGGCGAAGGTTGTCTGGCATTTGGGTATAGAAAGCCAACACCTGAACAATGCCCTGCAAGAAATGGCGAATACGCGGTAACTGGTCGGGCTCGTGAGAATCGAAACCTGCCGACGTCAGCACAGCCATGGGACCAGTGACCGCCCCGACATGAGAGACCGGCAAGGCGAGCGCCTGCCAGCTCTCCACGGCCTCCCCCAACGCAGGGGACAAACCTAGCGGGTTCGCCAGCGTCGCCTCGGCACTTGCGCGATCATAGTGCACGCCAAACCCACCCCAAGCGGTCGCGGCCAACGTGGGAAAACCCTCCTCATTAAGACATAGACTTGGGCACAGCCTGGCGAACTCCAGCCCCTTGGGTGCGGCGAGGGTCAGCTCACTGCGAGGTTCACCAAAGCGATAGCAATGCAGCGTGAGTCAACGGTATGCAGCCTCGCTTTCGGGCGTCGCGCCTTGGTCTCGCATAGGTGCCTCAGAACTACTTTGCTTTTGGTTTAGTTTTCTTTCGGTGTCGTTTTCTTTTGGGGCTAAGTGCCGGTTTCACGTCACTGCTTGCTAAAACAATCGCCCCTGGCCTTGCTGACCAACCCGCGCTTGTGAAGCATCGTGCGCCTTTGCGGCGCGGGTCGAATTGATCGCGCGATCCACGGGCTCAGCCGCATAGCGGACTTGCGCCGTCTCATAGGATAGATGGTCCAAGGTGGTGTGGCGTTTGTCGTGCTCCAGCCAGCGCTTGGCCTGCTCACCATCGACCATAATCGGCATGCGCTCGTGCAGCTCGGCGATTGAGGGGTTGGCCTCGCGGGTCAAAATCGCAAAGCTGTAGAGTGGCGCTGGCCCGCCCTTCCAGACATCCCAAATGCCCAAAAAGAAGAACAAGGGATGGTCGGGCCAGGTGATCTTGTAGGGCTGCTTGGCCTTGTCCTGGCGCTTCCATTCGTAAAAGGCATTGGCGGGTACTACGCAAGGATTGTGCGCAGCCGCATAGCGAAAACTGGGCTTTTCGAACACGGTCTCTGAGCGCGCGTTGATCATCCGCGCACCACCGCTCGCATCTTTGGCCCAAGAGGGCACCAAGCCCCACTGCATCGCCACCGCGTGCAAGCGGCCATCCGGCCCCTTGGCGATTACGGACAAGTTTTGCGTCGGCGCGGCGTTGTCGTTGGGCGGTACCGGGGTAATGCTGGCCAAGTCGAACCAGCGGCCTGTCTCCTCGACCGGGGTGGCAAACTGGTAGCGTCCACACATGGCTTGCTCCTCCTGTTTCACGGGGGTTCAACCGGAGTATGAGTTCGGGCCTGGACGCGGCCGAAGCCAGCTCCTACATAGGAGCGGTCTTGGCGCTAAGGCCCGACCTCACAGACCTAGAGTTTGACCAAAACTACCGGGCTCGGCAAGCCTCTATGCCCGGTTAAGTTGTGAGGGCAACGCGGCACGAGACCCATGACAGCGCGATCTGCCCACAACTGAGCCACAAAAAAAGGATGCCCCTATGAGCCAGCACTACGATCTGTTTGTCATCGGCGGGGGTTCTGGCGGGGTGCGCGCTTCCAGAATGGCGGCTGCCACCGGCGCCAAAGTGGGTATTGCTGAAGATTATCGCTGGGGCGGCACCTGTGTAATTCGCGGCTGCGTGCCCAAAAAGCTTTTCTCCTACGCCAGTCATTTCGGTGAAGAACTACACGACGCTGAAGGCTATGGCTGGTCGTTGAGCGGCAAACCCAGCTTTGACTGGCAAAAGCTGATGGCGGCCAAAGACGCTGAAATCGACCGCCTTGAGCGGGTCTATGAGCACTCGGTCTTGATCCCGGCGGGCGTTGAGGTCCACCACGGCCGCGCCAAGCTAGCCGGCGCCAAGACCATCGACCTAGACGGGCAGACCATCACCGCCGATAAGATCCTAATCGCTGTCGGCGGCCACCCCTCGCGCTTGCCCATCCCTGGCGCAGAGTTGGCCTTGACCTCCAACGAATTGTTTGAGCTGCAAGATTTCCCGGAAAAATTCCTGGTCTATGGCTCGGGCTATATCGCGGTTGAGTTCGCGGGCATCATGAACGGCCTGGGCGCGGACGTAACGCTAGCCTTTCGCGCCGACAAGCTGTTGCGCGGCTTTGATGAAGACCTGCGCGATCACCTGACCCAACAGATGCAAAACAAGGGCGTTACCATCAAGCCCTTCACCACCTTGCAGGCGCTTGAGGGCCAAGCGGGCGCGATCGACGTGGCCTGGCAGGAGGGCGGCCAAGACCTGCCCAGCCAGCGCTTTGACCAAGTGCTGATGGCCACAGGACGGCGCCCCAACACCCATAATCTGGGCCTAGAGGAACTGGGCGTTGCCCTCAACAGCCACGGCGCGATTGAAGTCGATCAGGACTTTGAGACCTCGGTGCCGGGTATCTATGCTCTGGGCGATGTCATCGACCGCATGCAGCTGACGCCTGTCGCCCTGGGCGAGGCCATGGCCTTTGTCGATACGCATTTTAAAGGCAAGCCCCGGCGCATGGATTACAGCAATATTGCGACCGCCGTCTTTTCTGACCCCAACGTAGGCACCATCGGCCTGAGCGAAGAAGAAGCGCGCGCGCAAGGCTATGAGATCGACGTGTATCGCTCGACTGGCCGCGCCATGAAGCACGTCTTGCCCGATCGCGATGAAAAGATGCTGATGAAGCTGATCGTCTGTAAGGAGACCGACCGCGTGCTGGGCCTGCATTTCATCGGTCCGGACGCAGGCGAAGTCGTACAAGGCTTTGCGGTGGCGATGAAAATGGGCGCGACCAAAGCCGATTTTGACGCCACCGTGGGCATCCACCCCACCGCCGCCGAAGAGCTGGTGACTATGCGCAATCCCGTTGCTTCTTAACAGGGGCCAACCATGAACCAAGCCCCGTCACCTGCCCACGGGCTCGTTGATCTGCGCCACGCTCAGCGCGCGCTTTTGGATAAGGTGATCGCGCGCAACCAAGAGGTAGTTGCCGTGACCTCACCGCTGGATCGCGACAGCTTGCAGGCCCTAATCGACGTCGCCATGTTGGCGCTGGCCGAACCCAAGACCGGCTCCTTCCTGCTCGCCTTGGGCCCAAACGCCGCCCATGAAGGCGCCAACTATGTCTGGCTACAACAGCGCCTGCTGCGCTTTGCCTACGTTGACCGTATCGTGGTGGCGCCTGAGGCGCGGGGGCAGGGTCTGGCACGGCGATTTTATGCAGCCCTAGAACAAGCGGCGCGCGAGCGTGACTTGCTGATGATGACCTGCGAGGTCAACTGCAAGCCCGACAACCCCGTTTCGCACGCCTTCCACAAAGCTTTGGGCTTTGCGGCTTTGTATGATCGCGACATGACCGAGGCCGGACAGGATGGAAAGTGGGTGCGCTACTACGCTAAATTTCTTGCCTAGGGCAATCCCCCGCAGCAGCCTGCAACGATCCCAGCGATGGATTTGCCTTTAATAACAAATAACTAAAACCAAGGCCGCGTGCCTTGCTAGGAGGAGGCCATGGCAAGACGCAAGACCGGCAGCGCACGATCGCGCCATTCCGCGCAGTCCGGCAAGGACGGCCCGCCCGTTGCGGTCTTGCGCGCTGGAAGCTGGCGACCCTATCCATCCGCTGCGGTGGCGCGCGTCGGCCAAGCGGCCTTGCAGATCCTAACCGAAATCGGGATGTCGGACGCGCCGCCCGAGGCCGTCAGCCTGATTGAAGACTATGGCGGGCGCCAACACCAAGGCCGACTGCTATTCCCTCTAGAACTGCTGGAGCAGACACTTGCAGACGGCCCCAAAAGCGTCTTGTTGGCGGGCCAAGACCCGCGCTATGACCTGCCTGTCGGGGGCGAGCGCGCCTATACCGGCACTGGCGGCGCCGCGCCCTTGCTGATCGAGGCCAGTGGGGAGGTTCGCGCGTCCCGCCTGGCAGATCTCTACGATGCCGCGCGCCTTGCCGATCACCTGCCCCAGATTCACTTTTTCGCCCGCTCCTTGGTGGCAAGAGATCAGAACGAGCCCCGCGATTTGGACCTAGCGACAACCGCCGCTTGTCTGTTGGGGACCGCCAAACACGTCATGCTTCAGGCCAGCGCGCCCGAGCACCTGGCCCCCATGCTGCAAATTTGCGAACCGATGGCGGACGGGGCTGCGGCCTTGCGGGCGCGGCCCATCGTGTCGCTCAATATCAACCACGTCGTGCCGCCCTTGCGCTTTGATCCGCAAGCCGTGCGAGTATTGATGCAAGCAGTGGCGCTGGGCATCCCGGTTCACTGCAACGTATTCGGTCAACTGGGCGCCTCCAGCCCGGTGACGATAGCCGGATCTGCGGCGCAGACCCTGGCCGAGACGCTGGCCGGGCTCGCCCTGGTCCATGCTCTAGAGCCAAGCGCGCCGCGTATCGCCGGACCGCGCGCCATGATCACCGACCTTAGAAGCGGGGCCATGGCGGGCGGCTCTGGCGAGCAAACCCAAATCAACGCTTTGCTATTCCAGGTCATGCGCACCTGGAACCTGCCGTGTTCGGCCATCGCCGGCGCTACCGACAGCAAACAAGCCGACTTTCAGGCAGGCTATGAAAAGGCGCAGACCATCACCACCGCCGTTCAAGCCGGGGCCAACCTGGTGACCCAAGCCGCAGGCTCGCAAGCGGGCCTCATGGCGGTAAGCTTTGCGGCCATGGTGGCCGATAACGAAATGCTGGGCGTCATCGCCCGCGCCAATGCCGTATCCGAGATCGACGACGCGGCGTTGGGCTTGGACGCTATCCGCCAGGTCACGGCTGGCGAGGGGCATTTCTTGGCGAGGCCCGAGACCTTTGCCCGCATGCGCAGCGACTTCCTCTATCCCCAGCTCGCCGATCGCAGCGGTATTGAAGAGTGGCAAGGCGGCCCGCGGCAGGACATGGCCGCCAAGGCGAACGAAGAGGCCAAGCGCATCCTGGCGCAGCATTGGCCAAGCCACGGCGCGGATGACACGCGCCAAGCGCTCGGCCAGCGCTTTGGCCTGGATGCAGTTCAGAGCGGCCAGATGTCGAGGATGAAACCCGCGGGCACACCGACTAATCCAAGGGAAGCCAACCAATGAAAATCGCCGTCGTTGGCACCGGAGCCATGGGCTCCATCTATGCCGCCCGTCTGGCCCTAGCCGGACATCAGGTCTTTGCCGTGGATGCCTGGCCCGAGCATGTCACCGCCATGCAGACAAAAGGGCTGGTCGTGGACGGCCCCGGTGGTCGGCTGGAGACACGTGCCCTGGTGGCTACCAACAATATAGCCGAACCGGGTGAATGTGATCTTTACATCATCGCCACCAAAGCCGCTGGCGTTGCCAGCGCGGCGCAAGCGGTGGCGCAGGCCATGGGCCCGCAATCCTTGGTGCTGACCATTCAAAACGGACTGGGCGCTGGCGAGCGCCTGGCCCAACACATTCCAGACGATGCTATATTGCTGGGGGTAGCCGAAGGCTTCGGGGCCTCGATTGTGGCAGCAGGTCACGCGCGCCATACCTCGATGAAGCTGATACGATTGGGGCGCCTTGAAGGTGGACCCGACGCGGGATTAGAAGCTGTGGCCGACGCCTGGCGTTCGGGCGGCTTTGATGTGCAAGTTTTTGACGATATTGAAAAGCTGATCTGGGAAAAATTGCTCTGCAATGTAACCCTGTCCGCGCCCTGCACCGCCTTTGGCTGCACGGTCGCTGAGCTACGCGCCGATCCTGAGCGTTGGGCCGTCGCTCTTGGCTGCGCGCGCGAAGCCTACGCTGTGGGACGCGCCCGGGGCGTTGCCTTCTCCTTTGATGATGAAGCGGCGGCCCTGGCCTATGTCACGGCCTTCGCCGAGCGGGTCGGAAACGCCAAGCCGTCCATGTTGCAAGACCACGAAGCCGGGCGGCGCTCTGAGCTGGATGCGCTCAACGGCGCCATCGCCCCCTTGGCCGAAGCCTTGGGCTTGCGCGCACCACATAACGCCACGTTAAGCGCCGTCTTGCGGGCACGCGAACAGGGCTTTGAGCGCTGAAGGTCTGGCCCGTCAGGCAAGATAAAATACTGATTTTCAGGAGAAAATGGAGCGGGTGATGGGAATCGAACCCACCTCAGAGGCTTGGAAGGCCGCTGCATTACCACTATGCTACACCCGCATTCACCCGTTATTTAGTCTAGAATGCTGCGCTTGCAAAGGGCGATTTGCGGCTCGGGTCGATTTTTTAGCGCGCGCAATCGCTGCTTGGCCCAACAAAGCCCAAGCACGAAATGCAGCCTAGGGCTTCCACTGGCTTTAGGGCCCTTTGAAATCGCCCGTTTTGCCGCTCACCAGAGCCAAGAAGGGCCGCAATCGCTCCTGCAACCGGACTTGCCAAGAGGCCCGCCATGATCCAGCTAACCGCCCCCTTTTCCCAACGCTTCGGCCACACAGGTCCGCGCAATCTGGCGCGGCTCAAGCACGTTGGCTTGGCGGTGCTCATGTCTGTGTTTGGGCTATTGGGTCTGGCGCTGGCCGGCCCAAGCGCCGCGCAGGCTGAATCGCTCTGGTGGCACAACGGCTCGGTCATGATCCTGCATGCCCAGGGCGACCAGCGCATTTTTGAATACCTAGAGCCGCGCCGCCTCATGCAAAACGCCGGTGTGCAACCGGGCACGCTGCTGTTTAATGGTGAGCTTAAGGGCAACAAATACCAGGGGACAGCACGAGTCTTTTCCAAGCATTGCAAGGGCGCACCGCTGGCCTACGGCGTTACCGGCGACCACCGCTGGGAGCATAAGATCATCTTGATCGGTCGGCGCGAGGTCCACGACAAATGCAAACCCACCGGCCGCTTCACCAGTGACCGCCTGGTCTTCACCTACATCCGCCCGCTGGGCCCGCAAGAACAGGCCCCGCTCAGCTCGAACGGTGGCGCGATCGTTGAAAAGTCCCGCTAGAGCGTTGGGCCTTGGCTTGGCACAAGCGGCGTGCCGTGCCGCTCCCTGGGCGCACCGCCCCTTGCCACACCCTAGCCGTTCTTAGAGCAGATCCTGCCAGGCCTGCCAGCCCGCGACTTGCTCGGCCATGATGGCATAGCCGTCATCGTTGGGGTGGACCCCATCTTCGGCCTCAAGAGCCGCGCGGTAGGCGGGGTTATTGTGCAGCGCAGAAAAGCTGGGCAAAAACGGCAGCCCGCGTCCCTGGCAAATCTCTGCAAAGCCCTGCTCGGCTTCTTGGATATCGGCGTTTTTGAAAGAAAAATCGTAGCCGTAGAACAGCATGGGTAAGCGCTCTTCGATCACCGGGCCTGGCCCAATGACGATCAGCGGCGCCAAGGCGCTCAGGCTATCCAGCAGCCCCTCGAAAGACCGCAGCATAGATCGATAGGGCGTGCGCGGCCCTTGCCCGTTCAAATAAGCGACATCGTTGACCGAGGCACTCAAAACGATGCCCGCCAGCTTGCGATGAAAAAAGCGCGCTTGGCACTCGCCTGGCGCACGGGCAGCCATCATGGCGACGGTGTTACCACGCACCCCCAAATTATAGGGCACGAAGGCTTGCGGACTGCCGCGATAGCGCGCCGCCAAGCGACCAACCCAGCCTTGCCCGGTGGAATCGCCTAGGCCTTCGACGGTCGAAGCGCCAACGAAACAAATGTGCTTTTGCGGCTTCACTTCTTAACAAAGACCTGGCCGCAATACCGGCAGTCGATCTGCTTCTTGTCGCCGAAGGTGTAATAGGTCATTGGATGCCCCAGGGCGCCGCCGCCGCCATTGCAAGCGACGGTCTTATCGCTGGTCTCGATGGGTTGGGCTTGGCCGGGGGTCGTGGTCGCGCTCATGGGTGACGATCTTCCAGAACAAAGGTTAGGCCGCGACGCAAAGCTCAGCCAACTTGGCCTCAGCCAAGCCATCCTTACCTTGTCGCGGCTCCTATCAAAGGCTATTTACGAGGCAGAGTCAGCAATGACAAGCCTCCACAAGCACGCGCGTCACCGCAACGCTGTTGCTCTTGCCCCTTTTTCTACTCAACGACCAGGCCCGTGCCATGACCAAGCCCCTGCCCGACGCTGCCATTCAAATTACAGGTCTGACCAAGACCTATGGCGGCAAGACCCCAAAGCAGGCCCTGAAGGGCGTGGATCTGACCATCCCTCGCGGCTCGATTTTCGGCCTTTTGGGACCAAATGGCGCGGGTAAATCGACCCTGATTAACGTTATGGCAGGGCTGGTGACCAAGACCAGCGGTCAGGTGAAAATCTGGGATTATGATATTGACCGACAGACCCGCATGGCGCGTTCGGCCATCGGCATCGTACCGCAAGAAATCACCATCGACCCCTTCTTCACCCCCCGCCAGGCGTTGGATCTACAAGCCGGGCTCTATGGGGTGCCCAAGGGCGAGCGTGACATCATGGAAATCTTGGCTGCTGTCGGCCTTGACGACAAAGCCAACGCTTGGGCACGTTCGCTTTCGGGCGGCATGAAGCGCCGCCTAATGGTCGCCAAAGCCATGGTCCACCACCCACCGATCCTGGTGTTGGACGAGCCCACCGCTGGGGTTGACGTGGAACTGCGCCGTCAACTTTGGGAGCACGTGCGCCAGCTCAACAACAGCGGCGTTACCATCTTGTTGACCACGCACTACCTCGAAGAAGCCGAGCGCTTGTGTGACGAGATCGCTATCATCAATCACGGTGAGATCATCGCCCAAGACACCACCCAAGGCTTGCTGGCCCTGTTCGATAACAAGGTCTTGGAGGTTCGGCTTGACGCGCCGCTCGACACCGTGCCTGAGCTGCTGGCGCCCTGGAGCCCGGAACTGCGCGGCAACAAGCTGATCTTCAGCTACCGCCCCAGCCAATCGCCGGTCAACGAGATCTTGCGCGCCATCCGTCACGCCGAATTGGAGATCACCGACGTATCGACCAAAGAATCAGACTTGGAGGATACCTTCGTTCAATTAACGCAAGATGCGGCTTAAAACGTTCACAATCTTTGGTATAAGACCCTAAAGGGTTGAGCGTGCCCTCGCGTCTCAACCTGTCGGTCTCTACCAAGCTGGACGTAAAGCATGATCGCCAAGTCACTCCTCGCCACCACCGCCTTTTTGGGAGCTGCCTGGAAACAGCACCGCCAAACCCGCTATACCAGAGCCCGGGTTCACGAGCTGCTCACCGTCACCCGCGACCCTAATGACAAGCTATCGCGCCTGTTCGACGTCTTCCTGGTGGGGATGATCGTGCTCAATGTGCTGGCGGTCATGCTGGAGAGTGTCAGCGGCTATTCCAAGGCCTTCGCGACCCCGTTTTTTGTGTTTGAGGCCTTTTCGGTCATCGTCTTTGGCACTGAATACCTGCTGAGGGTCTGGTCCTGCATTGAAGACGAGCGTTTTGGCCAGCGCGGGGCTTTTTGGGGTCGCCTGCGCTATATCTTCACCCCAATGGCCTTGACTGATCTGGTCGCCATTCTGCCCTTCTTTATTATCCTATCGGGCCTGGATAGCTTTGTTGATCTGCGTTTCTTGCGGATTATGCGCCTGCGTCGTGCTTTCAAGCTAACCCGCTATTCACCCACCATGGACAATGTCTTTGGCGTGCTGAAGGCCGAGCTGCCGACGCTCAGCACCATCGGTTTTATCTTCCTGCTGGTCATCATCATGGCCGCCAGCACGATTTTCGCGCTGGAAGGCAAGACCAACGAGGCCTTTAGCTCCATCCCCTCGGCCATGCGCTGGGCCGTGGCCAGTTTGTCGGGTATCGGCGATGCGGGCGGCGGACCAGAGACCACTTGGGGCCGCGCCTTTGGCCTGATCATATCACTGGCGGGCGTTTTACTGGTGGCCATGGTTACAGGTGTGCTGGCATCTGGCTTTACCTTTGCGCGCTTCAAGCGGCAGGACGCCTTCCACCGCTCCATCGAGATCGCGTTGGAGCGCAACGGCGGCCAGGAGATCAGCTTGGAAGGACGCCAGAATCTGGAATACGAGCGTAAGGCCCTGGGCTTTACCGCGCTAGACGCGCAGCTCATCATCAACCAGGTCATGGAAGAAAAATTCAAGCACGATCCCGACAAGCTGGAAGAGCTGCGCCGGATCGAAGATAATTTGCTGGGTTAGAGGCATGAGCAGCCGTTTGCCTGCTGATGCGGTGGTGGTCGAAAAAGAGGCCACTCAGTCGACCAATGATGATTTGCGCGCCTTGGCCGAGCAGGGCGCTGCGCCTCTATCGTGCGTCTGGGCGCACCAACAGCTCCAGGGGCGCGGGCGCCATGGGCGGGTGTGGAATTCACCACCGGGCAATGTCTACGTGTCGATTTTATTCCGCCCACAGCGACACTGGCCCGCTGTACCGCAGTTGGTCTATGTCGTCGCGTTGGCGGTTCACGAAGCCCTAGCGGCTCAGATCGACCCCAGCCAAAAACTGGAGATCAAATGGCCTAACGACATATTGCTTAACAGCGGCAAGCTGACCGGCATGCTGCTGGAAGCCAGCGGACCGGCCGAGCGCGGATCAGCTCTGCCCGCCTATGTCATCGCAGGCATTGGCATCAACTTGCGCCATGCCCCCGAAGCCAACCAGGCGCTGTATCCGCCGACCAGCTTGCTGGCTCAAGGTCAGATTCCGCCCGATCCGGCGCTGTTGGTACAAGGCCTAAGGCAGGCGGTGGCAGTCAACTTGCAGACCTGGCTTGCCAGCGGCTTTGAGCCCCTGCGCCAGCGGTTTTTGCAGCGCGCCCACCGGCTGGGCCAGCGCGTGCGCTTGGGCACCAGCGCTGACAAACAGGACTATCAAGACGGGATCTTTGAAGGCATTGACGAGCAAGGCCAGCTCTTGTTACGCCTGGACGACGCGCGCTTGCTGCGGCTCTATTCTGGCGATGTGTTGATGAGCGCCTAGCTGCCCTCACACTGGGCCGCCCGCACACTGGGCTCCCCTCACATTGTGGGCTCCCCTCACATTGGGCTCCCCCGTATTGGGCCGCGTCAGGTGCTGGCCGTCATACGGCCCCCGCCTGGCGTGCCCGCTTTTCACGCACCGCTTCACGCCAAGACAGCAACACGCCCGCGGTCACGATAATGGCCACCCCCAGCCACGAGCGTAGGCTGGGCCAGGAGCCAAACACTAGCCAATCCAAGCCGCTAGAGACAATCAGCGTCGCATAGCTGAAGGGCGCGATAAAGCTGGCGTCGGTCATGCGGATGGCGCGCGTAAACAGCGCTTGCGCCGAGATCATGGCCAAGCCGACGCCCGCAAGAGCGAGCCATTGCTGCGGGCTTGGCCAAATCCAGACCAGGCTCGCCAAGCTCATCATCACCAGCAGCGCGATGCCATTGTTGAGCAGCAAGATTTGCGGCACTGCTTCGCGGCCACTTAGAAACTTTAGCGCGATCACTTCCCCGCCCAACAGTGCCGCCGCCGCCAGTGCTACCAGCGCTTCGGGGCGCGGCTCAAAGCCGCCGCGCAGCACCAGCAATAGCGCGCCCGCAAAGGCCAGGGCGGCGCAAGACCAACGCAGCAGACCAACCCGCTCGCCCAAAATGACCACCGCCAGCATCATGGCAAAGATGGGGTTGAGGAAGCTGATGGCGGTGGTCTCAGCCAAAGGGATCAACAAGGCGGCCGTGAACATCAGCCCGACGCCGCTCATACCGAGCAGGGAACGCAGCAGATGCAGACCCAAGGCCGGCCGGGTGAAAGACGGACGACGCCAGGCCACAAAACTTGCAATGCCAATAAAGCCAAACAAGAAGCGTCCAGCGGTCACCTGCAAGGGGTGTAGCTTTTGGTCTGGTGTCACGGCACCCCAGCCGCTGCCGACCATCTTGGCCAACAGCAACGAGGTGGCGATAAATAAAGTAGCGGTCAGCATAACACCAATGGCCGCAGCCTTTTCATTACGCGGTGGCAAAGGCGCGTCTGCAAGCAATGACATGGCGTGGATCGTCTTTTATTGAGAAGCCCTATCGTCGCAGCGAGCGATGTTCAGCAAAAATAATCGGCTTGACAGGGCGCGGAATCGAACAATCGCCAGCTTACTACAGCCCACGTCAAGTTACCCCCAAATTCGGTGGATAAGTCTGTGGTTATTCCTTGGGTTAGGCCAGAGAATCGCGTGTTTTCAATGGCTTGCTTTACTTTGTCTATTTTTTGAGCAAACCCTATAACATATTGTTATTAAACAATTTTTTCTTACTTATTTTTCAAATTCAACATAATCCTAAGGAATCGCTTGCCAGAGAAGCTACGGATTCCAGCCTGCAGGGCAGCTGTGCACAACTTGAACGCGGCCTGACTTGTCAAGAGCCTTCGCGTTGCCATTGCAGGGAAATTCCAACGCTTGCCACTGCTTCTAGGATATCGGGCTTACGCAACCTCAACTCTAGCGTGTCGAGCAAGGGATAATCGTCAGCCAGGCGCTGACGCAGGGCCTCGATCAGTTCTTCGAGCAATGGCCAGTGCTGGGATGCAACCACCTCGGTAATGGTCTCCACCACCGCCGCATAAGAAACGCTGTCTTCCAGTTCTTGCAGTGGCCAATGTCGCGGCGCAACCTGGGCCTTGCAGTCCACAATCAGGCGCTGCGATGCTTGGTATTCTTGCGGCAAGATACCGACCCAAGCCTCCAGGCTCAGCGCTTCGATTTCGATGAACAGCCGCATCGCGGTACCTCTTTCGATGTGAGGACTAAATCCTAAGGGCGCCAATTGAGGTGTTGGCCAGCATCCGGCGCGATGACCTGGCCCGTCAAGCTGGGCGCATCCAAAAGACAGGCCAGCGCAGCAACGATATCTTGGGGATCGACCGACTGGCCCAGCGGTTGGCGCGCCGCGCGCTCGTCAAATTGCGCTTGGCTCTGGCCGGGGCTGGGCAAGGTGAAACCAGGCGCAATTGCATTGACACGAACCTGCGGCGCCAGCGCCAGCGCCAAGGTCTGCGTCAGCGTATGCAGGCCCGCTTTCGACAAGCTGTAGCTGGTAAAATGCGGCGTCAGATTTAGAACGCGCGTATCCAGCATATTGACGATCAGACCCGACAAAGGCGCAGCCTGGATCGCGGCCAATCCCTTCGCCAGCGCTTGGCTCAGCACAAAAGGCGCGCGCAGATTGATCGCCATATGGCGGTCCCATAGCGCCTTATCTGCGTCCAGGACGTCGTCGCGCTCGAACAGGCTGGCGTTGTTGATCAACAAGGACACGGGGCGGCCCATCGCCTGGGCCGCTTCTGCCATCAAGCCTTGCGTCGCCTCCTCGCTGGCCAAATCGGCCTGCAAGGCCACCGCCTTTTGACCCAGAGCTTGGATATCTGCGCAAGTCTCAAGAGCGGCATCTTTGCTGGTTTGGTAGTGGATCGCCACGTCATGGCCGCGCCCGGCCAAGGCCAGAGCCATCGCGCGCCCCAAGCGCCGCCCACCCGCAGTGACCAGCGCCGCGCCCATCAAGCGCCCTGGACCTGGAGCACCAGGAAGCCGAAATAAATTGCGAGCATGCCCGGCCCCGACCAACGTGGCAGCCTTTGCATCGCCAGCAACAGCGCCAAAGTGATGCCGGTGGTAGCGCCCATGACCCACATATCGCGTTCGATCACACCGGCAGGCATGGCCTGGTTGCCTGAGATCAGCGACACCACGCCCATAATGGCCAGAATATTATAGATGTTGGAGCCGATCAGGTTGCCCAGCACGATATCGCTCTGATTGCGCCGTACCGCGGCCAGCGATGCGGCCAATTCAGGCAAAGAGGTGCCGACCGCCACGACCGTCATGCCGATCACCGCCTCGGAGACATCCAAGAATTCGGCAAAACTAACCGCACCATGGATCAAAAACTTGCCGCCATAGGCCAGCATGACCGCCCCAAGCGCGACCCGCCAAGCAGCCCCAAAACGCGGCAACAGCGGTTCTTGCAGCTCGTCGGGCAGGCGCCCGCAACCCATACAATCCAGGGTCATCCAAAGGCTGTAGCCAAAGACCGCCACCAGCATGATGACGCCCTTCCAGATTGTGAGTTGGCCGTCCAAAAACAGACCAATGAACAGCAAAGTGGCCAACAACAAAACCACCCCGTCGCGGCGAAACTCGGCGCGCGAAAGGCCCAGCGCCATCAGCGTCGTGCATATGCCGCCGATCAGCATGAGGTTGGCGATGTTCGATCCCACCAAATTACCGATGGAAACGCCTGGGTGCCCGGTCAAGGAGGCCTCGACCGACACCACCAGCTCGGGCGCAGAAGTGCCCCAGGCCACGACGGTCAGACCAATGACCAACAGGGGCACGCCCCAGCGGCGCGCCAACGAAATGGCGCCCACCACCAGGAAGTCAGCTCCGACGGCCAACATGACAAGTCCAGCCACCAGGGCCAGAATGGCAGTAAAATCCATAAGTCTCTGTGTCCGCGCGGGCGGGTTAAAGGGCAAAAGCGGCGACCGAAGACGGTCAAGCGATCCGGTTAGGGCTTCATATGACCTCGCGGCTTGATCGAATCAAGGCCGCAGGGCAGCGCCGCAAGCCAGCGGGCGCTCAACGACGCGCTTTTCCATAACATGGGATCGCCGAAGCATGGCATCGCCGGAGCATGGGAAAGCAGGAGCATGGGATAGCAGGTGTCGGCATTTGGATCGTATCGGCTCGCCGCGATGCCCCCAACCGAGCCTAGCGCGAAAATCCCCCCAAGTAGGCCGCAACGCAGCGCTCAAGCGCTTGCAGATTATAGCCGCCTTCTTGGCACGACAGCAGGCCCGGCGTGCCAAGGCCTCGCGCTAGGGCCTCGATGGCTTGGGCGCACCAGGCAAAATCGTCTTCGTCGAGCTGCAAGCCCGCCAAGGGATCATCACGGTGCGCATCAAAGCCGGCGGACACCACGATGAAATCGGGTGCAAAGGCGCGCACGCGTTCCAGGGCCGATGTCCAGACCCGGCGAAATTCTGGCCCTTGACAGCCTTCGGCCAGCGGCAAATTGACGATCTGTCCGTGCGCTCCGCGCTCTGAAGCCTCGCCCGTGCCCGGATAGAGAGGCATTTGATGGCTCGAGACCAGCATAAGATCGGCGTGGTTCCAAAAACAAGCTTGCGTTCCGTTGCCGTGATGCACATCGAAGTCCAGCACTACGCAGCGTTGTTTGCCGTGTGCCTGCTGAGCGTAGCGCGCGGCGAGAGCGGCGGTAGACAGCAGGCAAAAGCCCATCGCTCGGTCCGTTTCGGCGTGATGGCCTGGCGGACGCGCAGCTAAATAGGCGTGCGGCGCCTCGCCTGCGATCAGGGCATCAACCGCTTGCATAGCGCCTGCGACCGCCTTGAGCGCCGCTGGAAGGCTCTCAGACATAATGTGGGTATCAGCGTCCAACGACAAGCGCGTGCCCGGCTCTGCGCTAAGCTTGGCGTGAGCCTGTTTTAGGCTGTCCAGATACTCGCGTGTGTGCAGGCTCTCCGCTAGCGCCCAAATCGCGGCCTCATCCGTTGGTGCGATGGGCCGCTCCTCGCAGCTGGCAACCTGGCGCCAGCCCCGCTCATAAGCCCCTGCCCGCGCGCTTTGCTCGGGATGACCGGGACCAGGGTCCTGGCGCGCGAACTGCGGGTCGGTAAAAACCAAGGTCTTGAAGGCAGCGGCTTGATCATTCATGCGCGTTTCTCGATCAAAAATTCATAGGGCATGAGGTTGATTTGCATGGCCAGCATGGCGTGACCGGTTGTGTCGCAAAAAGCCTGCATATCCTGTGGCGACTTAGGGTCCGTAGCCTGCACGCGCAGCACCTGGCCCGGTGCCAGCGCTTTCAGCGCTTTGCGGGCCTTAAGCACAGGCAGTGGGCACTTGAGGTCGCGTGCGTCCAATTCTGCGTCGGGGGGGCGTGTCATGCGTTCTCACTCCTGCCTAGTTCTGGCCTGCCTAGTTCTGGCCTGCCAATTTCTGGCCTACCAAATACGGGCCTACCAAATACGGGCCTACCAAATACGGGCCTGCAAATAAGGGCCTACGTGTCATGGCCCCAGCATTACCGTCTTGCTGTTCTCTTGTCTCACCCATTGTCTAGCGGCGCAACTTAGCTCATATATGGGGCTCATATATGGGACATAGCGCGAGCCAGGTCAAAGCCCGCAAAGACGCCCCCAGCTCAGATAGGAAGACAAGGCCATGAGCGGTTGCCCTTTTCACGACGACGCCCCAGCTGCCAGCGCCACCGCCGAGCAAAGTGCGGCGAGCGCCCAGACTTCTAAGTCTCAGGCTGCCACGTCTCAGGCTGCCACGTCTCAGGCTTCTATGTCTCAGGCGCCCTCTAATCAGGTCCAACCAACGCAAGCACAGAGCGGCCAGGTACCCGCCACAGGCAAAGACAATGGCAGCGCTCTGGCTTGCCCCGTCTCGCACGTCAATTCGGCCGCCACCGCCGAACAACCCACGGTCGTCGTCACCGGCGCCAGCCAAGGCATCGGCCACGCCATCGTGCGCAAATTCTACGAGCACGGCTGGAAGGTCTACACCCTGGCGCGCACGCCCTTTACCAGCAAGTGCCCTTGGGCCGAAGGTATGACCCGCCACATCTCGGTCGATCTGTCCGACGAAGCGTCGGTGCGTATCGCTGTTGATGTGCTGAAAGAACAGCTGGGCGATAAGCCGCTAAACGCGCTGGTCAACAACGCGGGCATTTCGCCCAAGAACGAGCAAGGCCTACGCTTGGACGCGACCCAGACCAATCTGTCTACCTATGAAAAAGTCATGATGGTCAACGTTTACGCACCGCTCTTGCTGACGCGCGGCCTGCTGGGGCCCCTGCAAAACGGCAAAGGCGCGGTGGTCAACGTCTCCTCGATCGCCGGTTCGCGGATCCACCCCTTTGCGGGTGCGGCCTACGCCATGTCTAAATCGGCGCTGTCGGCTTTGACCCGCGAAATGGCCTACGAGCTGGGCCGCCAAGGCGTCAGGGTCAATTCGGTCGCCCCTGGCGAAATCGAGACCGCCATTTTGAGCGCTGGCACGGATAAGATCGTACAGACCCAAGTGCCAATGAACCGTATCGGCAACCCAAAAGAGGTGGCTGACGTGGTGATGTTCTTGTGTTCGGATGCCGCTTCCTACGTCAACGGATCTGAAATCCAGATCGACGGCGGCCAACACGTCGGCTAACGGCTCCCTGGCCACCTCTCCCCAACATGCGCACGCGGGGCTGACAAGAGCCGCCAAGACCGCTACAAGCCCAAGACTGCTACATGCCCAAGACCGCTACATGCCAAAGTGTCAACACCTGACGCTATTTTCCGCCCAAAGAGCCTCCAAGAAGAGTCCGTATGAACCCACGCTCCGCCGACGACCTCAACGCCCTTGAGCTGGCCAAGACCTCAATCGACATCCAGCTTCGCGGTATTACCGCCTTGCGCGACAGCTTGGGCCGCGAATTTGAGCGCGCGCTTGAGCTGTTGCTTGCAGTCAAAGGGCGCGTGGTGGTGACGGGCATGGGCAAGTCGGGCCATATCGGGCGCAAGATTGCGGCGACCATGGCCTCGGTGGGCACCCCCGCTTTTTTTGTACACCCCGGCGAAGCCAGTCACGGCGATCTGGGCATGATCTCGCAAAACGACGTCGTGATCGCCATCTCCAATTCCGGCGAGACGCGCGAGCTGACCGATACGCTGCGTTATTGCGCGCGCTTTGATATCCCCTTGATCGCCATCACCTCGCAAGCCGATTCCAGCCTCGCCAACCTAGCGGCGGTCTGCCTGACCCTGCCCCAAGCCGAAGAAGCCTGCCCGCTCGATAAGGCACCGACGACCTCGACCAGTATGACCTTGGTGCTGGGCGATGCCTTGGCGCTGGTTCTGTTACAGCTCAAAGGCTTTACGCCCGAAGATTTCGGCAATTTCCACCCCGGCGGCAAGCTGGGCGCACAACTGCTGCGGGTTCAGCAAATCATCGACAAAACGGTCGGCCCCCTGCCGCTCGCCTCAGAGACCACCAGTTTGCACGACCTCATGTTGACCATGACCAGCGGGCGCAAGGGCTGCGTTGGTGTGCTGGACGACCAGGGCCGCTTGAACGGCATCGTCACCGACGGCGATTTGCGCCGCACCTTCCAACAGAGCCAAGATCTGGAACGTCCCGCGCGCGAGTTGATGAGCCAATCGCCCAAGACCATCGGCGGGCAAGATCTGGCCGCCGACGCGCTGGCCGAGATGCAACGCAACAAGATCTCGGTCCTGTTCGTGGTCGATGAGGCCCAGCGCCCGATTGGTATCGTGCACTTGCAAGACCTAATGCAATTCGGCGTGGTCTAGCGCAAGCCGCGAACAAGTGGCAACACGCGTGAGCATGGACTTGCGTTAGAAATAGGTCAGCTAGAGCAGATGGGCTGTCACCACACCAGCGCCCGACGCTCTAGGCGCTTAACCAAGCGCCGACATAAAGCGAGGGAAGGGCCACAATATTGCATCCAGAACAGCGCCTATCGCAGTTGGGTCTGAGCCTGCCAGCGCCGACCAAACTGCCCGATACCCTGAAACTCCCCTTTAGCTTTGTCACCCTGCGGTGTAATCGCGCCCTAATATCCGGTCACCCGGCGCACGGCGCCGACGGCCAGCTGCTTGGCCCCTACGGCACCTTTGGCGAGACCTTCACCAGCCAGCAAGGCTACGATATCGCCCGCTACATTGGGCTGTCGGTTCTTGCCAATCTAAAGGCTGAGATCGGTGATCTGGGGCGGGTTTCTGGCTGGGCACGCGTCTTTGCGATGGTCGCCTCAACGCCGGATTTTAACGAGCAGCACCTGGTAGCCAACGGCTTTAGCGATCTCATCCTTGAGGTCTTTGGCCCTGATGTCGGGCGACATTCGCGCTCGGCCTTGGGCGTCGTCAGCCTGCCCATGGGCTTTGCCATGGAAATCGAAGCTGAAGTCCTGCTAGATAGCTAGGCCGGACGGGCTGAACGCGCGCAATTGCTGATTGGTATTCTTGCTAAGGTAGTGTAATAAAGGGGCAAGCAGGAACCCTGAGGGCGCGCTTGTTGCGGCTCTGCCGCGGGCCTGGCTGGGCCGGTTTGGCCGTCGCTCATTTCCCACTTCAAAAACTCCAAATACCAAAACAAGGACTGACCCCATGCTTCGCATTCTCAACTTTATGCCTTTGATGATCGTTGTGGTTCTTATGTATTTCGTCGGCACGTTCGCGGGCCAAGGCGGCATCAATGAAGAGACCATGGCGCGCGGCATCTTTAGCGTTTGGGATCAGCAAGCGTTTGAACTTACAATGATTTCTGGCGCTGTGTGGCACATTACTTGGGGCACAATCTTGCTCACCATCGGTTTGGTCGCCCTCTATATAGAGGTCTCTTTGTCAGCGCGTTCGTCGGCCGCCCAGATCGTCAATCACGTCTTTTCCATGGTCATTTTTATCGTCTCTTTGGTGCTGTTCTTTATCATCCCGCAAGCCAGCACTTCAGAGTTCTTCTTGCTGATCATGATGATGTTCGTAGACGTGGTCGCCGGCTTCACCATCTCCATTCGCTCTGCGCGCCGCGACTTCGGTGGTGCAGACCACTTGACGCACTAAAACCAGCGCGAAACCTACTGGCCTTTGCGTCCTAATGGGCGCAAAAGACTGGACCATATATGACAGGACCAGAAGCGGCGGGCCCAGCCCAGCCGTCTGGTTCTGTTTTGCTTTCCCGCCCCTAATTTGGAGATCGTTTCGTCCATGACCCGTCTTCCCGACCTAGCCAAAACGGCCAAGGCTTGGCCCTTTGAAGAAGCCCGCAAGCTGCTGGCGCGTACCAAAGGGCAAGTGCCGGAAAAGGGATACGTTCTGTTCGAAACGGGCTATGGCCCCTCGGGATTGCCGCACATCGGCACCTTCGGTGAGGTCGCGCGCACTTCGATGGTCCGCCAAGCCTTTCAAGCGCTGGCGCCCAATATCCCGACCAAACTGATTTGCTTTTCCGATGACATGGACGGCTTTCGCAAAGTGCCGACCAATGTGCCCAATCAAGACATGCTGGCAGGCTACATCGGCCAACCGCTGACCAAGGTGCCCGACCCCTTCGGCGATCACGAAAGCTTCGCCCACCACAACAACGCGCGACTGTGCAGTTTCTTGGACGAATTCGGCTTTGACTACGAGTTCGCTTCATCGACCGAGTATTACACCAGTGGTCGCTTTGATGCCGCGCTGCAACGCATGCTTGAGGTCTATGATCAGGTCATGGCCATCATGCTGCCGACGTTAGGCGAAGAGCGCCGTGCCACCTATTCGCCCTTCCTGCCCCTGTCGCCCAAAACAGGCAAAGTGCTGCAAGTGCCCATGGATGAAATCCACCCGGAACGCGGCACCGTGGTCTTTACCGATGAAGACGGCAGCCAAGTCGAAGCGCCTGTGACCGGCGGCCATGTCAAAATGCAGTGGAAGCCCGATTGGGCGCTGCGCTGGTTCGCCTTGGGCGTTGACTACGAGATGTCGGGCAAGGACCTTATTGACAGCGTCAAGCAGGGCGCCAAGATCGTCAAAGCCCTGGGCGGACGCGCGCCGGACGGCTTTAACTACGAGCTGTTCCTCGACAAAGAAGGCTCAAAGATCTCCAAGTCCAAGGGTAACGGCCTGTCGATTGAAGATTGGCTGACCTATGCCCCGGCTGAGAGCCTGTCGCTCTTCATGTATCAAAAGCCCCGCACGGCCAAGCGACTCTATTTCGATGTCATCCCCAAGACCATGGATGAATACCTGAGCTTTGTTGAAAAGTTCCCGGGGCAGGAGCTGGACAAGCAGATCGAAAATCCCGCCTGGCACATCCACGGTGGCCAACCGCCCGCGCGCGAGAATGCCATCAGCTTTTCGCTGCTGCTCAATCTTGCTGCGGTGGTCAACTCCGACGATCCGGCGGTGCTGTGGGGCTTTATTTCCAAGTACGAACCCAGCGCAACACCCGAAAACGCGCCCATGCTGGACAAAATGGCGGGCTATGCCATTCGGTACTACAAGGACTTCGTGCTGCCGACCAAGGTCTATCGCGCGCCGAGCGAACAAGAGCGCGCGGCCATGGAAAAGCTAGTGCTGGCCTTTGAAGCGCTGGGCGATGAGACCGATGGGGAAGCCGTGCAGTCGCAGGTCTATGCGGTCGGTAAGGAAGCCGGGTTCGAAAACCTGCGCGACTGGTTCCAGGCGCTGTATCAGGTCTTGTTGGGCCAAAGCCAAGGCCCGCGTTTTGGCTCTTTTGCCGCGCTTTACGGGTTGGCCAACACCAACGCTCTGATCCGCGAAAAGCTGGCGGACCAAGGCTAGCACCGCCCGCCGAAGCTTATCTTGCCATCCCCCGCGCTAAGCGGCATGCTTGCGGCCAGCTGCCCGCTGGCAGCGCGGCTTTAGCAAGTTTGGAGGCTAGTAGATGAACTACCCGGAATTTATCATGAATT
Organism: Alphaproteobacteria bacterium; assembly: GCA_030428565.1. Classification (GTDB taxonomy): domain Bacteria; phylum Pseudomonadota; class Alphaproteobacteria; order UBA7985; family JAUIBT01; genus JAUIBT01. The sequence goes on along the minus strand of JAUIDR010000005.1, from coordinate 18,231 downwards.
TCCCGGCGCTGGACGTGCCCTTCTCTGAGGATGTGGTCAAGACCAGAGCCATCCAATCCGATCGCGGACTGGTGGTCTTCTTCACCTTCGAACAGGATTTTGAAATCCCCACTCACGCCCACAAAGCCCAATGGGGCACCCTAATCCACGGCGAAATTGAGCTGACCATCGGCGGCGTTACCAAGACCTTCAAGCCGGGAGAGAGCTGGGATATTCCGACCGGCGTTGAGCACCGAGCGGTGGTCAAAGCGGGCTCGCTGGCGATCGACGTGTTCGAAGAAGCCGATCGCTATCCCGTAAAAAGCTAGGGCGCGGGCGCGGGCGTACCGCCAGCTCCCGGCCTCTAACTCGTTGTTTTACAGCCTAAATATAGACCCTAGGCCATCAGGCGGCTGAGGCGCTGGGCAAACAAGGTTGCATCGCGCGGCGCTTCGCCTTCCATAATCAACGCTTGATCCAGCAGCAGCTGTACGCTGTCATCCAGCTGCGCCGGGCGTTCTTTTAGCGCTTTGATAGTGGCGTGCTTGGGGTTGATCTCCAATATGCGCTTTTGCTTGGGGATCTCTTGGCCGTGGGCGGCCATCATGCGCGCGAACTGCATGTCCATATCGCCTTCATCCGCCACCAGGCAGACGGGAGAATCGGTCAAGCGCTCTGACAAACGCACGTCTTTAACGTCCGCCTCCAACGCTTCTTTCATCGCCGCGATCAGTTCGGCGAAATCGCCTTCCTTGACCGGCTCGCTCGCGGACTCCTCGCTGGCATCCTCGCCAGATTTGATGGCCGCCAGATCGTCCGCGCCTCGGGTTACCGATTTTAGCGGGGTGTCCTGGTAATCGCCGACCACCGAGGTCCAGAAGCTATCGACGGGATCGGTCAAGAGCAGCACCTCCACACCCTTGGCTTTAAAGCCCTCCAGGTGCGGCGAGCGTTTGACGGTCTCCAGATCCTCGCCCACCAGATAGTAGATCGCGCTCTGCCCCTCGGCCATGCGCGCCTTGTAGTCGGCCAAGCTGACCCAGCCGTCTTGGGTCGAGGAGCGGAAGCGCGCCAACTCAAGCAGCGGCTCGCGCTGATCGGGGTCTTCATAGAGGCCCTCTTTCAAGACCGCGCCAAACGTGCCCCAAAAGGCGTCGTAGCCCTCAGCGTCTTTCTTGGCGCGCGACTTCAGTGCCGACAGAGTGCGCTTGGTCACGTCTTTGCGGATTAGGTTCAAAATGGGCGAGGCCTGCAACAATTCGCGGCTAACATTGAGCGGCAGGTCGGATGAGTCGATCACACCGCGCATAAAGCGTAGGTAAGCGGGGGCCAATTCTTGGCAATCGTCGGTGATAAAGACGCGCTTTACATAGAGCTTAATGGCATTCTTTCGGTCGGGCTCGAACAGATTGAAAGGTCGCGCCGTTGGAATGAACAGCAGCCCGGTATGCTCCAGATGGCCTTCGACGTTGAAGTGCAGCGTCTCCCAAGGCTCGTCCCAAGCGCCGGCCGCGGATTTATAGAAGCTGGCGTATTCTTCTTTGGCGATCTCTGATTTGGGCTTGGTCCACAAGGCCGACGCGGTGTTAAGCGTCACCAGCCATTCGTCCGATTCTTGGCCTGCCTCGCCCTCTTCGCCCACGTCTTGCTTTTCGGCGGGCATTTGAACCGGGATCACGATGTGGTCGGAGTATTTCTTGACCAAATGCTCCAGGCGTTGGCGCTCGGCGTACTCGCTCGCATCTTCTTTCAAGCTCAAGATGATGCGGGTGCCGACAGGGCGCGAGCCGATGGGCTCGATGCTATAGTCGCCCTTGCCGTCCGACTGCCAGCGCCAGGCTTGCTCTTCACCGGCTTTGCGGGTCTCCACAGTCACCAAGTCGGCCACCATGAAAGCAGAATAGAAGCCGACACCGAATTGACCGATCAGATTGCTGTCTTTGGAATTTTCCAAAGCTTCCATGAATTTTGCCGTACCCGAACGGCCAATGGCGCCCAAGGTATCTTGCAAATCGGCCTCGTTCATACCGATGCCGTTATCGGTGACGGTCAAGCTCCGCGCCTCGGGGTCGGGTTCCAGCAAGACGCTCAACTCCTGATTGCTGCTCATCAGCCCGTCTTCGGTCAAAGCGCGGTAGCGCAATTTATCGCAAGCATCCGAGGCGTTGGAGATCAGCTCGCGCAGGAAAATTTCTTTGTTGGAATACAAGGCGTTAGCCACGATATCCAACAGGCGCGAAACTTCAGCTTGGAATTGATAAGTCTTGGACTCGGCGGTAGCGGCAGTCATAGGGTTTTGTAGCTCTTCTATTTGCGCATATAATCGGTTGATGATGTCGGAGCAGCCCATCCAGCAAGCCTTGAGCTTGCGCGCGGAATTGCAGGCTGACGGCCCGCATATGGGGGACGCAGCGCAGGCTTGCAAGGCATCTGGCGACGAGAAGGCGGGTCTTTGCCATGAGTTATAGCGATGCGTTTGTGACCGCAGTGTTGGGACCGACCAACACCGGCAAGACCCATTTTGCGATTGATCGCATGCTGTCCTACAAATCGGGCATCATGGGCTTTCCGTTGCGCCTATTGGCGCGTGAGGTCTATGACAAGCTGGTGCTGAAATGTGGCGCCCAACAAGTGGCCTTGTTGACCGGCGAAGAAAAAATTGTGCCCCGCTCGCCCGCCTATTGGATTTGCACCGTCGAGAGCATGCCGCTGGATGTGAGCACCGAATTCCTGGCGGTCGATGAAATCCAGCTCGCCTCTGACTTAGAGCGCGGCCACATCTTCACCCAGCGCTTGCTGTATTCGCGCGGGCTCGAGGAGACCATGTTCATGGGCTCGTCCACCATCGAGCCGCTGATCAAACGCTTGGTGCCGCAGGTGCGGATTATTTCCAAGGCCCGTTTCTCCAAACTGTCCTATGTGGCACCTAAGAAACTGTCGCGCATCCCCAAGCGCTCCGCCGTCGTGGCCTTCTCGGCCCAAGACGTCTACGCCACCGCCGATACGATCCGGCGCCACCGTGGTGGGGCAGCGGTGGTGCTGGGCGCGCTGAGCCCGCGTACCCGCAACGCCCAAGTTGCCATGTTCCAAGCCGGTGAGGTCGATTACCTAGTCGCCACCGACGCCATCGGCATGGGGCTCAACATGGACCTGGATCATGTGACCTTTACCCGTCTGACCAAGTTCGACGGCCGCCGCCCGCGCCGCCTCAACGCCGCTGAAATCGGGCAGATTGCCGGACGGGCCGGCCGCTATAAGAACGACGGCAGCTTTTCCATGACCCAAGAGTTGGGCGACCTGGACCCGGATATCGTCGAAGCGGTCGAGAGCCACACCTTCCCACCACTCGAAGCCCTGGTCTGGCGCAACCCCGATCTTGATTTTTACGATATCCAGCGGCTGTTGCGTTCGCTGGATGCGCCCTCTCCGCGCAGTGAATTGGTGCGCGGGCGTGAGGCCGACGATCAGCGCGCCCTACGCTATTTGGCCAAAGAAGAACAGGTGCGCCGACTAGCCCTGGGCCCCGCTGCGGTCGGCATCTTGTGGGAGGTGTGCCAGGTGCCCGACTTCCACAAGACCATGACCGGCAGTCATGTCAAACTGCTGTCTGCGCTCTATGGCTTCTTAATGGGCCCCGAAGCCAGCATTCCCGAGGATTGGATCGCCAAGCAGGTGCTGCGTCTTGACGATGTGCGCGGCGATATTGATACGCTGACCAATCGCCTGGCCTCGATCCGCACTTGGACCTTTATTTCGCACCGAAGAGACTGGTTACAGAATAACAGCCATTGGCAAGGCGTGAGCCGTCAGATAGAAGACAGGCTGTCGGACGCACTCCATGAACGCTTGACATTGCAGTTCGTGGACCAACGTGCCGCCGTGCTGATGAAAGCAAGGGAAAGTGCCGCCGTGGCAGAGATTAAAGAAAACGACGTTCAGGTAGAAGGCCAGCACGTAGGCCAATTGGTTGGCTTGAACTTTAAAGCCATTGACGCCCTGGAGGCCAAAGACGCGCGCAGCCTGCTGTCAGCCGCCAAGAGCGCCATGGCTGAACCCGTCAAGCAACGCCTGGCGGAAATGCTGGCCCCTGCGGGCGCGGTCTATGCCATCACCGATGCGGGCGCTGTGACCTGGCAAGGGCAAGAAATCGGCGTGCTGCAAGCGGGCAGCGACCGCTTTACGCCCAAGCTGCGACTGCACGAGACCAACATGCTGGAACAGACCGAGCGCGAAGCGCTGGCGAGCTATGTTGAGACTTGGGCCCAGCGCGATGTTCAACAGCGCCTGACCACTCTAACCCGTCTGCGCGATGCTGAATTGAGCGGCGCAGCCAAAGGCTTGGCCTTCCAGTTGGTCGAAGCTTTCGGCTGTTTGCCGCGCGAACAAGCCCTGGAACAGGTCACTCTGGATCGCGCCAGCCGCAAAGCGCTGAAGGATTTGGGCGTCGTCTTTGGCCGTCATGCGATTTGGCTGGGTAACTTGGTGCGCCCACGCAACCGCGCGCTACGCGCCCTGCTCTGGAGCTTGCACCACGACAAGCCGATCCCCGAGCTGCCCGCACCCGGCCTGACTGCGCGCCCCGCTTTGGATAGCGATGAAGCCAGCTTCTGGCAAGCCATGGGCTTCGTCATCATGGGCAAAGGCGATAAGCGCATGGTGATGCGCGCCGATGTCTTGGATAATTTTGCCGATGTGGCCTACCGCACCGCGCGCAAAGCTACCCGTGACGAGCCCGCGCGTTCAAACCGGCTGATGGCAACCCTGATGGGCGGCGACAGTGAATTGGTAAAGGGCGCACTGGCGGCCTTGGATTATCGGATCTACGATCTGCCGCCCGAAGCGCCAGCGGCAAGCGAAGACCAAGCCACAGACACAGAAGCTGCGGCGGCCGATTCCGAGGCAACGGGCCAGGCGGCACAAGCGGCTGCAACGGTGACAAGCGAGTCCGGCCAAGAAGACGAAGCGTCTACAGACGAACAAGTCGAGGCCCCAGTCGAGGCCCCAGTTGAGATACCGGCTAAGACCCCGACCGAAGTCCCGGCAGACGCCCAAGGGGAGACCCAGGTTGAGGTCCAGGTGGATGCTGCGGCCTTGGAAGCGGAAGTCTCAGCCGAGGATGCAAGCGCCGAGGTGTCCAGTGTGGCCACCACGACAGCTGAGGCCGCCGAGACAGCTGAGGCCGGCGCGGGCGATGAGGCGAGTGAGCCTGGAGAGAAAACTGGAGACGAAACCGGGGACACGACCGGCGACAAAAGTGACGATAAGTCAAAGAAGGGCAAAAAGCAGCGCCCCGAGCTTCAGTTCGAGGTCATTGCCTTCCGTCCCCCTCGACGTGAACGCGATAGTGGCTCACGCCACGGGAATAGAGACTCTGGCTCACGCCACGGGAATAGAGACTCTGGCTCGCGCCACGGGAACAAAGACTCCGGCCCACGTAGCGGGGGCCCACGTAGCGGGGGTGCGCGCAATCGCCCACAAGCGGGCGAGGGCGAAGCTGCATCCATGGACGAAGGCAACAAAGCAGCCCGTTCCAAGGACGCACGGGGCAAGAAACCCGGCAAGGGCAAGCCGCGCCGCGATGATGATCGCCGCCACCAGGCCAATCGCGATTCAGGGGGCAAAGGCCGCCCCGCCAAGGACAAGCCCATGGACCCCGATTCGCCCTTTGCGGTCTTGGCTGGCCTGAAAGATCAACTGAACAAGAAGGCCTCATGAGCAACGCCGATCCAGGCAAACTGAGCGCCGAGAGCCTGCGCATCGACAAATGGCTCTGGCAAGCGCGGTTTTTCAAGTCGCGCAGCCTGGCTTCCAAAGTGGTTCAAGGCGGTAAAGTACGGGTCAACAAGGCCCCGACCAGCAAGGCACACTATGCGGTGCGGCCCGGCGACGTGCTGACCTTCCAGCAAGGCAGCCTAACACGGGTCATAGAAATCGTGGCGCTGGGCACACGGCGCGGCCCCGCCCCTGAAGCACGCCAGCTCTATAAGGATTTGGCCCCACCGCCCGAACGCGGCCCTGCTGAGGTGGGCGAAAAGGAAGAACGCCCGCTTAGCCCGCGCTCGCCCGCCGTGCGTGATGAGGGCAGCGGACGGCCGACCAAAAAAGAGCGTCGACAACTCGATAAAGCCTTGAGCTCAGACGATTAGAGCCGGTCTTGCGGCTTGGGACTGGCACGATGGACGCCAATCAAGGGGGCCGATTTGCCCGGCCTGCCAGCGCAGCGTGAGCCCCTAGCCGAAACCGGGCCCTGATGGAACACCCTGACTCGTTACCCTGGCGTATTGCCCTGGTTTGTTACCCTGGTTTGTTGCACTGGCGTGATCGCGCTTAGGAATTATTCGGGGCCTCTTGGAGCTGTGAGACGGGTTGATTTTGCATCCGGCCCCGATTGGCCCTAAGTTAGGGACATGCTAAGAGCGCTCCGTTCCCTTTTTGCACCGGCTAAGCCCAAGACGCAGCTTCGCTTCTTGGTGGTGATGCGCCATGCTCACGCGCTGCCCGCCGACCTGGACCAAAGCGACGGCGAACGCGAATTATCGCACCAAGGCCAAGCCAGCGCTAGGGCGCAAGGCCTCTGGTTGGCCGAGACCTTGGAGCAACCGCTTGAAGCAGCGTTCGTCTCCTCCGCCCAACGCGCGCAACAGACCCACGCGCAGGTGGCCGCCGGTGCCAATGGAAAAGTACCGCCTGACGCCCAGCTGTTAGACGGTCTCTACGACGCCCCCTTAGACGTTCTGAATGCTTTGGATGACTGGCCCGCCGCTTCGGCTTTGATCATCACCCACAATCCCGGTCTGGGGCTGTGGTTGGCCGATACGGTCGGTGGATCGCCCGCCATGAGCCGGGAACTGATGGATATCAATCCAGGGGATCTTGCCCTGCTCTGCCACGATGACGGCGAATGGCACCTGGTCCAACTCCACCGCGCACCGACCGACTAAGAAGAGCAGCGCAGCGCGGTGACCGCGGCTGGGCTTGGTCGAACCTTGAGCGTGCCCCCTGAGCGCCATAACGAACCGCTCGGCAACGCTGCAACCTTGGAACAAACTAGAGCGTCGAGCGCTGGACTAGCAACAGCCCATCCGCTCTAGCTAACTGATTTCTAACACAAGTCCTTGCTCATGCGTGTTGCCACTCGTTCGCGGCTTGCTCTCGCGCTGGCGTTCAAAGACAGAAAATTGAAATTTTTGCTCGACGCCGCCAGGCGTGCTGTGGAGGTGGTTCTGGCTCTCCAGCGCATGAAAGCCCTCACCCAAGAAGGCCTGAAGCGAGTCCAGCCCCCAGCGCTGAACCGGCAATCCGCTGCACTTTTCCGGGCCGTCCAGGGCAAAAGTGGCCAAGACAATCAGGCTGCCGGGCCGCGTGCCCGCCATCAGTGCCCGGCGATAGCCTGCCTGAGCTTCTGGCGTGACCATGAAGTGGAACACGGCGCGATCATGCCAGATATCAAAGGCCCGATCAGGCTGCCATTGGCTGATGTCTTGCACCAGATAGCCAAGGTCTTGGTGGCCTTGGGCCTCCAGGCGCGCGCGGCTGACCGCCAGCGCCTCAGCCGAAATATCCAGCAATGTCGCGCTGGCCAAGCCGAGGTCCAGCAAAGAATCAACCAGAGTTGACGCCCCCGCGCCCACGTCGATGAATTCAAGCCCGCCGAGGTTCGCACGCTGCTTGGTGATCAGATCCAGGCTTGGCTGCGGCGCGGCTTGAAACCAGGAGACCTGGTCGGGGCTCTTGTCGCGATAGACCTTCTGCCAGTGGTGATTGAGATCGCTCATACGTCAGGCTCCGTGTGGCGCGCGCGGGGCCGGCCCTTCTGATGCAGCGCCCTGTAACACAGCCTGGTTTTCGGGACCATCAGCGGGGCGACGCCCGACCCAGCGCAAGCGCAACGCATTGGTCACAACCATCACGCTGGACGCAGCCATTGCGCCCGCCGCTAGCGCCGGTGAGAGTTGCCAACCCAAGCTCGGGTACAAAAGCCCCGCCGCGACCGGGATCAATACCAGGTTATAACCAAAGGCCCAGACCAGGTTTTGGCGGATATTGGCCATGGTGGCACGGCTCAAGTCGAAGGCGCGCGTTACCGCGGACAAATCGCCCGAAATCAGAACCACATCGGCGCTCTCTATCGCGACATCGGTGCCGCTTCCCATCGCCAGCCCGCAATCGGCAGAGGCCAACGCTGGGGCATCGTTGATGCCATCGCCGACAAAAGCCAGCTTGCCATGCTGGGCGCGAAGCTCTTCGATAGCAGCCACCTTGCCGTCTGGCAGAACCTCGGCGCGCAGACTGTCAATGCCCAGTCTGGCGGCAATGGCTTCGGCGGTTCCTTGCGCATCACCGGTAATCATCGCCACTTTGCGTCCCGCCGCTTTGAGGGCCGCAATGGCGGCCGCGCTGCTGGGCTTGATGGGATCGCTGACACCAATCAACGCCGCAAGCTTACCGTCAACCGCCACGAACAAGGGCGTCACGCCTTGATGGGCAAGCTTATCGGCGCGCGATTCCAGGTCGCCCAAAGCTAGGCCATCGCGCTGCATGAGCCGGGCGGCACCGATCAGCAGGCGTTGACCGCCAACGCTGGCGTCCACACCAAAGCCAGCGATGGCCTGGAAGGCCTCCCGCTCGGGCAAATCCAGCTTGCGGTCTTGCGCGGCGCGCACCAGGGCCTCGGCGATGGCGTGCTCTGAAGCGGCCTCCACCGCGGCGACTTGCGCCAACAGGCGCTGTTCGTCAAAGCCCGGCTGCGGTTCGAAGTGGGTCAGCTCAGGGCGCCCTTGGGTCAAGGTGCCGGTCTTGTCAAACGCCACCATCTCGGCCTGATTGAGGCTCTGGAGCGCCGCGCCTTTGCGAAACAGAACGCCCAATTCGGCGGCTCTGCCCGTGCCCACCATGATCGAGGTCGGCGTCGCCAGGCCCATGGCGCAAGGACAGGCGATAATCAGGACCGAGACTGCCGCGACCAGAGCTTGGTTTAGCGGCGCGCCCGCCAGCAACCAGATCAACAAGGTGGCCGCCGCGATCAACATGACCGCCGGGACGAAATAAGACGAGATGCGGTTGACCAAATCTTGAACCGGCAGCTTGCTGCCCTGGGCTTGCTCGACCATGCGGATGATGCGCGCCAGCATGGTATCGCTGCCGACACCTTCGGCCTCATAGACCAGGCTGCCCTGGCCGTTGATGGTCCCAGCCACAACGGTATCGCCTTCGCTCTTGGCTACGGGCAGCGGTTCGCCCGAAATCATGCTCTCGTCCAGATTGGAATGACCACGGACCACCCGGCCATCGACGGCCACGGTCTCGCCGGGTCGCAATTGCAGGCGATCACCGACCACGACCGCTTCAATCGGGCGCTCAACAAAGCCATTGCCTTGCTGAACCCAAGCCGTCTTGGCCTGCAAATCCAACAGCTTTTGGATGGCCGCACCGGCTTTGCCCTTGGCCCGCGCTTCCAAAAAGCGGCCCAACAAGATCAGTGTCACGATGACCGCAGCGGCCTCAAAGTAGACCGCCCGGCTATCCGCCGGCAAAAGCGACGGCGCGAAGGTGGCGACGCTGGAATAGAGCCAAGCAGCACCAGCGCCCAGCGCGACCAGTGCATCCATGTCGGGGCGTCGCTTGGCCAGCGCTGGCAGGCCTTTTTGGAAGAACTGGCGACCCGGCCAGACCAAGACCAAGCTTGTCAGCAAAAATTGCAGCAGCCAGCTAGCCGTTTGTCCGATGGTGGCATGAACCCACATGTGAAAGGCTGGGATGGCGTGCCCAGCCATTTCCAGAATAAAGACGGGAGCCGTCATGACGGCGGCAATCAGGAACTTGCGCCAAGCCGCGGCCTGGTCTGAAGACTGGCGTTCGGCTAGGCTTGGCCGGGCTGCCGCCTCTCCTTCGCCCGCCGGGCGGCGCCAGTGGGCGGGATAGCCGATCGCCGTCGACGCCCGCTCGGCCGCCGCGATGCTGGCTTCTTCTTGCTGCTGTGAGCCCGCCAGAACCTCGATCTCGGCTTGGCTACTCGCCAGATTGACCGCAGCGCTGACCACGCCCGGCGCACTGGCCAAGGCTTGCTCAACTCGAGCCACGCAGGAGGCACAGGTCATGCCTTCGATTTCAAGGCTGGCGCTGCGACGCGCTGCTGGATAGCCCGCCTCGTCCAGCGCAGCGGCCAAATCCGCCGCCTTTAGAGCCTGACCTTGGACCTCGGCGGTCTTGGTGGCCAGATTGATGCTTGCCTCGCTCACCGCCTCGACGCCCGATAGGGCCTTTTCAGCGCGGCCAACACAAGAAGCACAACTCAGCCCCTCAACCGCAAAACGCAACCGGCTTCCGTCGAGTGACTGGCTGACCGTGCGGCCTAATCGATATGCCGGGTAGCCCGCGTCGCTTGATGCCTTAGCGGCGGCGGCGATGCTGGCCTCTTCTTGTTGCGATGAACCCGCCAACACTTCGATTTGGGCGCGGCTCGTGGCCAGATTGACTGCTGCACTGACCACGCCCGGCGCACTGGCCAAGGCTTGTTCAACCCGAGCCACGCAGGAGGCACAGGTCATGTCTTCGATCTCAAGGCTGGCGCTGCGACGCGCTGCCGGATAGCCCGCGTCGTCCAGGGCAGCGGCCAAATCCGCCGCGCTCAACGCTTCGCCTTCAACCTCCGCCATTTTATTGGCCAGGTTGATCGTGACAGAGCCGACGGCCTCAAGGCCGCCAAGCGCCTTTTCGGCGCGCCCGACGCAAGACGCGCAGTTGAGGCCTTCGACTTCAAAGCGCAGGGTATCGCTGGCTTTCGGATCTTGTGATAGGTCTTGGAACGCGGCCATGATCTGGCTCCTATCGCTGGTCTGATTTCATTCTCATTACCAGAAGATAATCCTTCCAGTAACTGGAAGGTCAAGCCTTCAATCGCAAGAGTACAAAATCTGGCGCAAATCAGATTGCCTCTGGCGGGCCAGGGGTTAGTCTGAGGCCGTTTCCAGGCACACAATCAGGAAGGCAGCCATGAAAACCCACACCCAGGTCTTGATAATCGGCGGCGGTGTCGTCGGCTGCTCGGTCCTCTATCACCTGACCAAGCTGGGTTGGCATGACGTGATGTTGGTCGAGCGCTCTGAGCTAACCTCGGGGTCGACCTGGCACGCGGCGGGCGGTTTCCACACCCTGAACGCCGATACCAACATGGCCGCCTTGCAGGGGTATACCATCCGTCTCTACCGCGAGCTGGAGGCCCTGACCGGCATGTCATGCGGCCTGCACCACGTTGGCGGCGTCACCCTGGCCGACACACCCGAGCGGCTGGACTTCTTGATAGCTGAACGTGCCAAGCATCGCTACATGGGCCTTGAGACCGAAATCGTCGGCCCTGAGGAGATCAAGAAACTGTCACCCATCACCAGCGTGGATGGCATTTTGGGCGCGCTTTATGATCCGCTAGACGGCCACTTGGACCCCTCGGGCACCACCCACGCCTACGCCAAGGCCGCGCGTATGGCGGGCGCTGAAATCGTGCTGCGCAATCCGGTGCTGGCGACACGGCCTTGCGCCGAAGGCTGGGAAGTGGTGACGCAAAACGGCACCATCATTGCTGAGCACTTGGTCAATGCGGGCGGCCTTTGGGCGCGCGAAGTGGGCGCGCTGGCGGGGCTCATGCTGCCGCTGCACCCCATGGAGCACCAATATCTCGTCACCGAAGAGACGCCCGAAGTCTATGAGCGCGACCAAGAGCTGCCGCACGTCATGGACCCAGCGGGAGAATCCTACCTACGCCAAGAGGGCCGCGGGCTGTGCATCGGCTTCTACGAGCAGCGCTGCGATCCTTGGGCGGTGGACGGCACACCCCAAGATTTTGGTCACGAATTGCTTGAAAACCAGCTCGATCGCATCAGCGATTCGGTCGAGTTCGCCTACCGCCGTTTTCCTGTGCTAGAGCGCGCCGGTATCAAATCCATCATCAACGGCCCCTTCACCTTCGCACCCGACGGCAACCCCTTGGTCGGTCCCGTACCGGGCCTGCGCAACTATTGGTCCGCCTGTGCAGTCATGGCGGGCTTCAGCCAGGGTGGCGGTGTCGGCCTATCGCTGGCGCAATGGATGATCGAGGGCGAGCCCGAACGCGATGTCTTTGCCATGGACGTGGCGCGCTTTGGCGAGCTGCGCACGGACCGCGACGCGGGCCGCTGGATCAGCACCGGCTATACCCGCGCCAAAGTGCGCGAAAACTATCAGCGCCGCTTTTCTATCGGCTTTCCCAACGAGGAGCTGCCGGTCGCGCGCCCCTTCCAGACCACGCCCGCCTACGACATTTGGGACCAGCAAGGCGCGGTGTTTGGCGCGGCTTATGGCATGGAGGCGGTCAACTATTTCGCCGACGCGGGCGAGCCGCGTTATGAGACCCCCAGCTTTCGCCGCTCCAACGCCTTTGCGGCCACAGCGCGCGAGGTCAAAGCCGTGCGCGAAGCCGTGGGCATCAATGAGATCCACAATTTCGGCAAGTTCCTGGTCACGGGCCCCGATGCCCGCGCTTGGCTGGATACCATCATGGCAGGCCGCATCCCGCATCCCGGCCGCCTGACCCTAACGCCCATGCTGTCGCCCAAGGGGCGCTTGATGGGCGACTTCACCGTCACTTGCCTGGACGAACAGCGCTTCCAACTCACCGCCTCATACGGCGCGCAAGCCTTTCACATGCGCTGGTTCGAGCAGCATTTGCCCGAGACGGGCGTCGCCGTAGAGAACGTCTCGACCCGGCGCATCGGCTTCCAAATCGCTGGCCCCCGCGCGCGTGACCTCTTGGCGCGCACGACCCGCGCAGACGTGTCCGCGCAGGCCTTCCGCTTCATGGATGCCAAAGTCATCGACGTGGGCATGCAAGATGCCTTGGTGCAGCGGGTCTCTTACACTGGTGATTTGGGCTATGAGATATATGTCGGCGCCGATGCCCAGCGTCAGCTATACGAGACGCTGGCACTAGCGGGGCACGATTTGGGCCTGAAGCCCTTTGGCATGCGCGCCATGATGAGCCTGCGCCTTGACAAGTTTTTCGGCTCTTGGCTGCGCGAGTTCGGCCCAGACTATATGCCCGCTGAGACCGGCATGGATCGCTTTACCTCTTACAACAAACCGTCGAATTTCATCGGTAAGGCAGCGGCCTTGCAGGAAAAGGCCGCCGGGCCCAAGCGCAAGATTTGTGCCTTTGAAGTCGATGCTTTAGATGCCGATGTTGTGGCCTATGAGCCCATTATCATCGACGATCAGGTCGTGGGGTTCTGCACCTCGGGCGGCTACTCGCACCATGCCGAAAAGTCGATCGCGCTTGGTTTTGTGCCGGTCGAATTCATCCGCGATGATCTGGAAGTTGAAATCGAGATTTTGGGCGAGCACCGCAAGGCGCGCTTGTTGACCCAGCCTCTGTTCGACGCCGACGGCGCGCGCATGCGCGGCTGAAGCGGGCCCCAAAGCCGCGCTTAGCCCTGGCTTGACCGCCAAGACTCACTTCAAACAAGGGCCCGCGCGATACAAAGGTGCGGGCTAAACAAAGGTGCGGGCGTGGGCGCGGTCGGGCAGCTCCAGGTGGGCGAGCGTGTTAAAGGCGTTCAAGCGCCGCTGGCCATACTCCACCGTATAGCGGTGCAGCGATGAATTGTTGATCTGCAACAGCACGTGCGCGAAGCTGTGGGTGTCCAGTCCCAAGATGTGACGGATCGCGACGCCGATCACCCCGCCGGAAGTTACCAGCATGGTGCCATCTTGCTGCTCGGCGTCTTCCAGCGCGCTCAGCACGCGATCGGCGAATTCGCGATAGGTCTCGGTCGGACAGGAAATCTTGCCCTCCTCCCAGGCCTCAAGCACCAAGGGGAAATGCTCGATGAAGGACTGACGCCCGGTGTAGGCACCGATGTTCAGGGTCTCGCGGGCCGATTGCGCCAGCTCAAAATAGTTCATCTCACGCAGGCGCGGGTCTTCGGCGACCGGCAGGCCCAGATGCTCGGCGACCGCAGCGGCCGTATCGCGCTGTCGATTGAGGTTGCCCGCGATGATGCGCTCGACGCCGTGGTCGATGCCCGACAGGTATTCGCCGAGCCATGCCGCTTGCTGCTGACCCAGGCCGCTTAGGCGGTCATAGTCCTCCTCGCTGGCCGCGCCCGCGTTCGCTTGCCCGTGGCGGACCAAGACAACTCTACTCATGCCGGAATTCCATTTTCTATCGCTGATGTCATGAGCGCCATGTTGCGCGCCCAAAAGCAAATTTCAACCGTGCATCCCTCTGGCCCCAAAAAAATGAGAGACCGCTCCCCAAACCCTCCGGCGCGCGCTCACAAAAAAAAGCGAGGGCCCGTCGGCCGCTCGCTTCATAAATCATCCCTTGCCGGTCAAGGGTGCGTCCCAGGGAGCGTCCCAGGGTGCGGCCCAGGGCGCGTCCGAGGGCCCATCAATGACTAGTACTTGACCTCAACGTGGATCAGGCCGCTGCGCTCCAGCGGTTTGAGCAGCGCCATGTTGCGGGTCGTGATGGCCTGCAAGGCCATGGGGTAGAGATTGGCGACCGCGAACTCAGAAGGCCGATGACCGACATCATCCAAGGTAATGAAAGCCGACGGTCCTGGGCTGGATTCGTACAACAGATGCGCAGAGGCGTAGTCCATCACGTTGTCCAAGCGCCCATGGACAAAGATTTTCGGCACCTTGATGTCGGTAAAATTGGTCTCGGCGACGGTGGTTGTGCCACCCTTGGCGTTGTTGCTTTGATCGGCCATATTTTGCAAGGCCTGCGCCAAGGGATCGGTCTGCTGAACCTTTCTGGCGGAACCATCGGGCATGGCAGAAATCAAAATCATGCCAAAGACGTTGGGGAAGGCCTTGGCCACTTCAGCGGCGGGCAAGGAGCCGACCGAATGCGACATGACCACGATCTGCGAGGGCAGCGCGGCCTCACGTTGGGCCATAGCAAAGGCGCCCAAGGCGTCGTCGACCATGGTATCCAGCGAGGCTTCACCCTCGTTTGGACCGAAGCCGCGATATTCGGGAATGATGACCGAATGGCCTTGCTCGATGATATACCGCAGATATTGGGCCGAGTATCCCAAGTGACCACGCGGGCCGTGCAGATACATGAGCGTTGGCGAGGCGGGCAGCCAACCCTTCCAGACCCAGGCCTTGAGCGGGGTGCCGTCTTGTGCGGTGTAATCGACGATAAAGGCCGGGATCGAGGTCCACTCGCTGGGGGTCAGCGCCCCGCGTTCGGGGTCCAGTCGCCAATTGGCGGTACCGGTTTGTGTTGGTTGACACGCAAAAACCAAAAGCAGCGCGGACAGAGCAAAGAGCGCTGAGTAGTAGCGGCGCATAGCAATTCACCTAAACATGAGCCTAAGAAGGGCGGATAAAATCTCCCCCGTCTTACTACCTAGGGTAGCAAATTGCAAGCCCCGTTTTGCGTCTTGAGTTGCAAAGCGCCTCACCGAGAGCACGAGGCTCCCGCATTTGGGCACCCCATAGAGCCAGCCGCCACACACCCGAGGGCCGCCCGAGGGCCGCCCGAGTGCCGTCCAAATGACCAGCGCGGCAGGTGGCAACCCATACAACGCGAGCGCGCCGACTTGTTACCTGTGACACCTTGGCCCTTGCCGTGGCGTCTTGGGGCTTTGCAAGGACCGAGCGCAAGAGTATAAGAGGCCGTCAAACAGGCTCTGCTGCTCGTTCCCTAGGTTCGCGCCCTCTCAAGCCCGCGCCAAGCTCGCAGCGGCACCGAAGCACCATAACTGCCCCCAGACTAGAGGAGTGCGCCGTGGCGACCTTTCGCGATGCGCTGACGTTTGACGATGTATTGCTGGAGCCCGCAGCTTCCAGCGTCCTTCCCGCCCAAGCTAAAACCGAGACCCGCCTGACGCGCGAGCTGAGCCTGGGCATTCCCCTGATTTCTGCAGCCATGGATACCGTGACCGAGAGCGCTATGGCCATCACCATGGCGCAAGCGGGCGGGCTGGGCGTCATCCACAAAAACCTGTCCGCTGACAGCCAGGCCGACCAGGTTCGCAAGGTCAAGCGCTACGAAAGCTTTATCGTCCACAATCCCTTCACCATCTACCCCGATCAGCCGCTGAGCCAAGCGCTGGCTTTGATGGGCCAACACGGCATTTCCGGCATTCCGGTTATTGCGCGCGGTGGCGGCCAATTGGTGGGCGTTCTGACCAACCGCGACGTCCGCTTTGCCGCCGATCCCAACCAGCCGATCCAAGAGCTGATGACCAAAGACACGCTGGTCACAGTCAACGAGGGCGTCAGCCGCGAAGACGCGCAAAAACTGCTTCACCAACACCGGATCGAAAAGCTGTTGGTGGTCGATGGCGCCTATCGCTGCACCGGTCTGATTACGGTCAAGGATATGGAAA
Organism: Alphaproteobacteria bacterium; assembly: GCA_030428565.1. Taxonomy (GTDB): domain Bacteria; phylum Pseudomonadota; class Alphaproteobacteria; order UBA7985; family JAUIBT01; genus JAUIBT01. Next base: position 1,876 of record JAUIDR010000005.1, on the reverse strand, counting down.
AGGCTTCGGCCAATCCGCTGGCGACCCGCGATGCGCAAGGCCGGCTCTGCGTCGCCGCTGCCACCGGTATCGGCGATGATGGCTTTGCCCGCATGGAAGCCCTGCTGGACGCGGGCGTCGATGTTGTGGTGATTGACACCGCCCACGGCCATTCACAAGGCGTAATTGAGCAAGTTGAGCGCGCCAAGCGTTTGTCCAACAAAGTGCAGATCATAGCAGGCAACGTGGCCACCGCCGACGGCACCAAGGCGCTGATCGACGCCGGTGCCGACTGTATCAAGGTGGGCATCGGGCCGGGCTCTATTTGTACCACCCGGGTCGTCGCGGGTGTCGGCGTGCCCCAGTTGACCGCCATTTTGGACGCGGTTTCGGCCGCCGAGCCCCAGTCGATCCCCGTCATTGCCGACGGCGGCATCAAGACCTCGGGCGATATCGCTAAGGCGATCGCGGTCGGGGCCTCGTCCTGCATGGTGGGCTCGTTGCTGGCGGGCACCGACGAAGCGCCGGGTGAATCCTATCTCTTTAATGGCCGGACCTATAAGTCTTATCGTGGCATGGGCTCGCTTGGCGCCATGGCCAAGGGCTCAGCGGATCGCTATTTCCAGACCAACGACGGCGGCAACAACAAATTGGTACCCGAAGGTATCGAGGGCCAGGTTCCCGCAAAAGGCCCCGCCAGCGTTCTGTTGCACCAATTGGTGGGTGGCCTGCGCGCATCAATGGGCTATACCGGCAACGCCACGATCGCGGACATGCGCAAGAATTGCCGCTTTGTGCGCATCACCAACGCGGGCCTGCGCGAGAGCCACGTTCACGATGTGACTATTCGTCGTGAAGCGCCTAACTACTCATCAAGCATGGCTTAAAGCCGCTGCCTGGTCTAAAGGGAGCCTAGCGAAAGGAAGCCTGTCTAAGAGGAGCCAAAGGGCTGACCGTCGGCCACGGCGTTCTGAGCCCCGGTTTTTCAAACCTTGGTTCCTTCTTGATCCGGTTTCTTTTGGCCCCGGTTACTTTGAACCCCGTCTACTTTTGACCCAGGCTGCGCTTGGCCTTGGTCGCCCCCGCTCTGCTTGCTGGCGCGCTTCTTGCGCGCGCTTGCTTCTTATTTTGTTGAGAGAACCCATGTCGTCCCTGTCTGACAATACCATCCTGATTTTGGATTTTGGCAGCCAAGTCACCCAGTTGATCGCGCGCCGCCTGCGCGAAGCCAAGGTCTACTGCGAGATCCTGCCCTTCAACGCCGAAGTCGAGCGCATGCAAGCGCTGGAGCCCCGGGGTATCGTTCTAGCCGGAGGCCCTTCGTCTGTGACCGAGGCGGGATCGCCGCGTGCACCGCAGTGGGTGTTTGACTCCAAACTGCCGATCCTGGGCATCTGTTATGGCCAGCAGACCATGACCGTGCAATTGGGCGGATCGGTCGAAGCCAGCGATCACCAGGAGTTCGGCGCAGCCAACTTGCACGTTGACGCCCCCTGCCGCCTGTTCGAAGGCTTGCCACAAGACCAGCGCGTTTGGATGAGCCACGGCGATCGCGTCGATACCTTGGCCCCTGGCTTCAAGGTGGTGGGCTCGAGTTCGGGCGCGCCCTTTGCCGCCATCGCCGACATTGAGCGCCAATACTACGGCCTGCAATTCCACCCCGAAGTGACCCACACCGACCAAGGCGCGGCGCTTCTGGCCAACTTTGCCATCAAGGTCTGCGGCTGCTCTGCGGACTGGACCATGGCCGCGTTCAAGGATCAGGCCATCGAGCGCATCCGTGCTCAGGTTGGCGATCAGGGCGTGATTTGCGGTCTGTCTGGCGGAGTCGATTCTGCTGTAACAGCGGTCTTGATCCACGAAGCCATTGGCGACCAGCTCACTTGCATATTTGTCG
>JAUIDR010000067.1 GCA_030428565.1 Alphaproteobacteria bacterium | reverse complement strand
ACGCGGTCCTCAAGGGACAAATTGAGCTGGCTCGACATAATATGACTGTGATGTTGCCGCGCAGGATCAAGCGAAGGCGCGGCTTAGTGGGGATGGGCTGATTGTTGGCGGCTGATTGTTGGCGGCTTGGCGCTCTATCTGGGGGGAAAGCGGCGGCTTGTCAAATCATGGCGTCCTAGGCTGGGCTGCCCGCGCGCTTGCGGCGGCGGCGCGATAGCAGCATGTCTTTGGCCGCCAGCACCGCGCCGCCGGTAATCAACAGGCTGGCAAGGGCGACGGCCCAACTGGGTTCGGCAAAGCCAAAAGCGATCAGCACAAGCGTTGACAATAAGGGCGTGGCATAAGAAGCCGCGCCCAACACCTGGATATCGCCGCGCTTGACCCCGAAATCCCAGACGAAGAATGACAGCCCAATCGGCCCCAGTCCTAACGCGATCAGCGATAGCCATTGCGCTAGGCTCTCTGGCCAACGGGTTTGTTCCAAGCCGAGATGACAGGCCAAGGCCAGCACCGACGAGACCAGGCAAAAGCCCGTGATGATGTCGCTGGGCACGCGGGCAAAGCGGCGCGACAATACCGAATAGCTGGACCATGTGAGCGCGCAGACCCCAGCCGCTGCGTAGCCCCAAGCGTACTGGCTATCAAAGCGGAGCCCCTGGCCCTTGGTGACGATTAGATAGGCTCCAGATAGGCCGAAGAGGGTGCCCACGAGATGATGCAGCCCCAAGCGCTCGCCTGGCAGCAGCGCTGAAAAAAGCACGATGAACAGCGGCCAAAGGTAGGCAATCAAGCTGGCATCGACCGTCGGTGCGTTTTGCAACGCGGTGAAATAGAAGAAGTGATAGCCAAATAATCCGACAACGCCGGTAAACCAGACCCGCCAAGGCTGCCGCCATGTGGCCAATGAGCCAGGACGAAAGGGGGCCAGAGCTAAGCCCGCAGCGCCGGCAATGCCGAAGGTCATAGCGGTGAGCTGGAACGGCGGCACCGGGCCGGAAGCGGCGGTAAACAGCGCCAACAGGCCCCACAGCAAAATGGCTAGGCCGCCGAACAGCGTTGCTACAAGCGAAGGTTCCGCGCGCAGGTCGAGCGCGCTGGGGTTAGAAGCGGGGATTGGCTTTGTCTTGGGCACGGGCGCTCGCCTAGCGATGGGTGGGACAGCGGGAAAACAGGGGCAGCGCGTCCTTCTAGCCCGTTTGGCGGCGCAATGAAAGTCGTTCGGCGACAGGTATTCGCGCGCAAAGGAAGGGATGGACACGCGCCGTTTGGATGTCACTTGCCAAGCGACCAATGCCGAGCGCCAAGCGCCAAGCCACAAGCGCCAAGCGCGCTAAAGTCTTGATCACCGGCGCTAGGCCGCTAGATCGGGGGACTCGCTTGGCAGCACGCCAGCAATCCGCCATTCCTGGTCAGAGTTGCGCTCAAGGCTATAAATCACGCGCCGCACGCCGTAGCTATCGGAGATGAAGATCGCTTCGACCAGAGCGCTGGTGTCCGTCGGGCCCAAGGTGGAGAGCTCGGTGGTCTTGGGTTCTATCATGAAAGAAAAACCGCCTTGCACCATGGCAGCAAAGCGTTGTGGCGTGCCGAATTGGCTTTGGATGCTGAGCGTTGCAAAGCTGAAGGCTGCCTCCCAATCGGCGCTGGAAATGGCGGCGATTTGGGCCATGATGACCGCCTCAGGCGTGGCGGCGGCTTGCTCTATGGGGTCGGCATCGGGCGCATCTCCTGCTAGCCACATCAGCGGCACTGTTGCAAGCCAGCGTGTCGCGATAGAATTCGGCTCCGCCTTGGTGCTTGGCCCCGCATGGGCGCTTGGCTGTGCCTGGCCGTTGGGCGCGGTCCAAAGCAAAGCAGAGCCCAGCGCCATAGTAAGCATCAGGCCGGGGGCCATAAATGGGGGGCGTCCCCAAAACCGGCGGATGGTTGGCAAGCTGTTCATCGCGGTGTCTCCTCTAATCGGCGCACAGTGGCGGGCAGCGGCCTCGGCGCAACGCCGCACAAGCGGCCCTGTGGAGCATCCGCGCTCTTAGCGTTAAAGTCGCGCAATCCTTCGTCGACGGCTAGTCTTACTCGCGCAAAGGTGTTCAAACGCACTGCCATCAGCGCGGCGAGCCGACAGCGCGCATTTGCGCAAAAGCGGGAGTTGCACCCAGCGCGCGGGTCTCATAGAGTGCGCGGCAAATCGAGCCAGGCTGCCCGCGGCGTTTTGCGGTGCTGCCTAAGCCTGCGCTGCTCCCAACCTGCCAAAAAGATCCTTTTAGGAAGTCCCATGAAAAAAGTACGGGCCGATAAGGCGACCTGCTTTCAGACCATTATTCTCAACCTACAAAACTACTGGGCCGATAAGGGCTGCGTTATCCTGCAGCCCTACGATATGGAGGTTGGCGCGGGTACCTTTCACCCTGCAACGACGCTGCGCGCCTTGGGTGATACGATTTGGAACGCGGCCTATGTTCAGCCGTCGCGCCGTCCGACGGATGGCCGTTTTGGTGCCAACCCCAACCGTCTGCAGCACTACTATCAGTTCCAGGTGCTGATGAAGCCCAGCCCAGCCAACAGTCAGGAGCTGTATTTGGGCTCGCTTGAGGCGATCGGCATCGACCTGCGCGCCCACGATATCCGCTTCGTCGAAGACGACTGGGAGAGCCCGACCCTGGGCGCCTGGGGCCTGGGTTGGGAGATTTGGTGCGACGGCATGGAAGTCTCGCAGTTCACCTATTTTCAGCAAGTGGGCGGTATCGACTGCAACCCCGTTAGCCTAGAGCTGACCTATGGCCTGGAGCGCTTGGCCATGTACGTGCAGGGCATTGAAAATGTCTATCAGCTCGATTGGGACGGGGTGCCCACAGACCAAGGCGGCAAGTGCTATGGCGACATCTTCCAGCAGTCGGAGCAGGAATTCTCAGAATTTAACTTCGACCACGCCGATACAGAATTCTTGTTCGCTTCCTTTAAACATGCAGAAGCAATGGTCGAGCGCTTGCTGACCCACGCGCCCAAGCCGCTGCCGCTGCCAGCCTACGACTACACGATGAAAGCCTCGCACACCTTCAATTTGTTGGATGCGCGCGGGGTCATCTCTGTGACCGAGCGTCAAGCCTACATTGGGCGCGTTCGGGCGCTGGCCAAGGCCTGTTGTGAAGCCTGGGTTGCTAGTCCCGGTGGGCGCGGCGAGCAACCGGCCCCCTATCAGGTGGAGGGCTAAGCCATGTCAGATCTAATTCTTGAGATTTTCAGCGAAGAAATCCCCGCCCGCATGCAGCGCAAAGCAGCAGGCGATTTGAAAGACCTGTTGTTGGCGAGCTTTAAAGAGGTGGGCCTTGGTTTTGAAGCGGTAGAGGTGGCTTGGACGCCGCGCCGACTGGCGTTGAGCGTGACAGGGCTGCCCGACAAGACCGAGGACCAACGCGAGGAGCGCAAAGGCCCCAAGGTGGGCGCGCCGGAAAAGGCTTTGGCAGGCTTCATGCGCGGTGCGGGCCTTGCGAGTATCGACCAGGCTGAACAGCGCGACACGCCCAAGGGCCCTGTCTACGTCGCGGTAATCGAAAAACCGGGTCAAGAAACCAAGGCGCTGCTGCCGGGCCTCATTACGGCAGCCATGGCCAAGCTAAGCTGGCCTAAATCTATGCGTTGGGGCCGCAACACGCACCGTTGGGTGCGTCCTCTGCACAGCATCTTGGCGGTGTTCGACGGCCAGGCGCTGGACGGTACCTATGAAGGCCTGGCCTTTGATGATACCACGCGCGGTCATCGCTTCATGGCACCCGAGCCTTTCAGCGCGACGACTTGGGCCGACTACAAGGCCGGTCTGGCGGCGCGTTTTGTGGTTCTGGACCCCGAAGAGCGCAAGGCTAAAGTGGCGGCCGGAGCCGAAGCCGTTGCCAGCGCTGAGGGCTTGAGCCTGATCGAAGATCCGGGCTTGCTGGAAGAAGTCACCAACCTGGTCGAATGGCCGGTGCCGGTGCTGGGCCGCTTTGACGAAGCCTTTTTGCAGGTGCCCGCTGAATGCTTGATCTTGTCGATGAAAGAGCACCAGAAGTATTTTGCGCTGCGGCAGGCGGACGGCAGCTTGGCCAACGCCTTTGTCACCATGGCGAATATTGAGACGCCTGACCAAGGCACCGCTATTCGCCTGGGCAACGAGCGCGTCTTGAATGCTCGCTTGAGCGATGCGCGCTTCTTTTGGGAGCAGGACAAACGCCACAGCCTTGAGAGCCGTTTGCCGCGTCTGGGCGACATTGTTTTCCACGCAAAGATCGGCTCTGTTTTGGAGAAATCCGAAGCGGTTGAGGCCTTGAGCGGGGCTTTGGCTGCCAAGGTGACGGGCTGCGATGTCAGCAAGACCCAGCGCGCTGCCAAGCTGGCCAAGGCCGATCTTGTCACCGATATGGTCGGCGAATTCCCTGAGCTGCAAGGCCTGATGGGACAATATTATGCTCAGAACGACGGCGAAGATCCCGCCGTAGCCCTGGCGATTGCCGAACACTATTCGCCGCTGGGTCCGTCAGATCGGTGCCCCAGCGCGCCGGAATCGCTAGCCCTGGCGCTGGCCGACAAGCTGTGGATTTTGGCCAACTTCTGGAAGATTGATGAAAAGCCGACGGGCTCAAAAGACCCTTACGCGCTGCGCCGCGCTGCCCTTGGCGTCATTCGTCTGATCTTGGAGAACGGCCTAAGACTGAATTTGACCGACGAAGTCGCGGCCCTGGCGCCCGAACAGGCCGGCGATTTGATGAACTTCTTTGCCGATCGCCTCAAGGTCACTTTGAAAGATCGCGGCTACCGCTATGACAGTATTGATGCGGCTTTCGCGCGTGAGCCTGAGGGGGATTTGACCCGATTGGTTGCTCGTGTGGCGGCTCTGGAGGCCTTCCGAGGCACCGAGCAGGGAGCAGATCTGCTCGCGGCCTACAAGCGTGCGACCAACATTCTGCGCGCCGAAGAGAAGAAAGACGGGAAGGTCTTTGCTGCTGATAGCCTCGTGCCGTCGCGGCTGAGCTTGGCCGAAGAACAGGCCTTGTTCGATGCGCTGGAGGGCCTGAAAGCCCCCTTGGCTGAGGCCTTGGCAAGCGAGTCTTTCGAGGCTGCCATGCAGCAATTGGCTGGCCTGCGCGACCCCTTGGATGCCTTCTTTGAAAAGGTGGTGGTCAATGCGGATGAGCCGGAATTGCGTGCCAATCGCTTGGCGCTGTTAGCGCGTCTGGCACAAGATATGGATAAGATTGCGGATTTTGCGGTTCTGGAAGGTTAGCGAGCACATTTCATTTTCGCGAAAGCGGTCATCTGGGGGGAGAATCGGTCAGATTTATCCCCCCTTTTTGTGCGCGACGATTCTACTCGACATTCGCAAAGGACATATTATTACTAGGATCGCATAAAAAATAATCGAAACGAACGCAGGGTCCATGGCAGACACAGGCGCAGGCCAGCAGGCAGGGAATACGCAGGCGGGGAATACGAACGGCGCGAAGCAATCCGCGGCGGTCGCCAAGAACGGCGCAGCGGTACTGGAACTGCGCGACATCCACAAATATTTTGGCGATCTTGAGGTGCTCAAAGGCGTGTCGGTGGCCGCGCGTGCGGGCGAGGTCATCGCTTTGATCGGCTCGTCGGGTTCGGGCAAGTCAACCTTGCTGCGTTGCGCCAATTTGCTGGAGATCCCCCAACAAGGCGATGTGATCTTTCAAGGCAAGGCCATTGAATGGCGTGCGAAAGGGGCGGGGCGTCAGCCAGCATCTGAGGTGCAGGTCCGTGGGGTTCGTACCCATTTGTCCATGGTCTTCCAGCAATTTAATCTCTGGGCACACCTGAGTGTTCTGCAAAACGTCACCGAAGCGCCCATTACGGTTTTGGGCCAAGATCGCAGCGAAGCCGAAGAAAAGGGCCGCGCCCTGTTGGCCAAGGTGGGGATCGGCGACAAGTGTGATGCCTATCCTGCGCAGCTGTCGGGCGGCCAGCAGCAACGTGCCGCCATCGCCCGCGCCCTGGCGATGGAACCAGCCGCCATGCTGTTCGACGAGCCGACCTCCGCGCTCGATCCAGAGCTGGAACAAGAAGTCATCAAGGTTATCAAAGATTTGGCCGCCGAAGGCCGGACCATGATTATCGTGACCCACGATATGAGCTTGGCGCGCGACGTTGCCGACCAGGTTATCTTTTTGCATCAGGGTGTCATCGAAGAACAAGGCGCGCCCGCCGAGGTCTTTGGAAACCCCAAATCAGATCGGCTACGACAGTTCCTCTTGTCGACCTCCGTAGCTGCATAAAAACGACAAGAAATCAGAAGGAAGCATAACATGAAGACTTTTGTTACCGCCGCCTTGGTTTCCGTACTGGCTGCTGGCGCAGCATTTGCGGGTAGCCACTCGGTACGTCTGGGCACGGAAGGCGCCTACCCTCCGTTTAACTTTGTAAACGATTCGGGCGAAGTCGATGGCTTTGAGCGCGAAGTCGGCGATCGCCTTTGTGAATTGGCCGGTCTGGAGTGCACTTGGGTAACGAACGACTGGGATTCCATCATTCCGAACCTGGTGTCCGGCAACTACGATGTCATCATCGCGGGCATGTCGATCACCGACGAGCGTGACGAAGTTATTGATTTCACTCAAGACTACTTCCCGCCAGACCCCTCATCCTACATGGCTATGGCTGACGCAGGCGGTCCAGGTGAGACCGTAACCGCGCAGACCAACACCATTCAAGCGGCCTACTTGGCGGCACAAGACGGCGTGACGCTGGTTGAATTCGCGACCCCTGACGAGACCGTGGCTGCGGTCAAGTCTGGTGAAGCGGACTCGGTTTTGGCGGACAAGGCTTACTTGGCGCCCTTCGTTGACGAATCAAACGGTGAGCTGGCCTTCGTCGGTGATGATGTCATGATTGGCGGCGGCGTTGGCTTGGGTATCCGCGAGAGCGATACCGAGCTGAAGGAAAAGCTGGATGCGGCCATCGCTGAAATGAAGGCCGACGGCTCCTTGAACGCGCTGATCGCCAAGTGGTTCGACGGACGTTCGGGCTACTAAGTCTGCAACGCCAACCCGATCAAAGAGGCGGGGTCTTACGCCCTGCCTCTTTTCTCCCGGCGACGGCCTCATTATCGTGGTGCCTAATTCGCCCTCTGGCGCGGCTCACTACGCGCTGAGCTGGCCTTTTGACGGCTGGCTTGACCGCCGGCCTCATGTCCATAGACCTTATGACAACGGGCCTTTCTACAAGTGGCCTTTTGACAAACAGATATTGGTTCAAGGTTTTGTTTGAGTATTGCGCCGATCCCGACAGCCTAAGCAGTTTGTCCTGGCTGTCCTGCTATTTGACGACGGTCAAGCACCAGTCGCTCTATTGGTCCATCCTGACGGTCTTGATCTTATTGGCTGTCACGGCGCCGATGGCGGTGGGGCTAGGCCTTGCCGGCGCTTTGGCGCGCCGCTCACCCTTCGGTGCCGTGCGCGGCCTGGGCTGGGGATATACCTCAATGGTGCGGGGCATTCCCGATCTGATTTTCTTCCTTTTTGTGCCGCTCGCAATCGACCAGATGTTGGAATACATCCGACACCGCGTCCTTTGCCCGCAAGAAACCGGCCCGGTCTGGGTTGGGCACGATTTTGTGGTCTGCGATGCAGCCAAATTGCCCTTGGGGCCATCGCCTGAATGGGTCCACGATATATACGGCTTTATGCTGGCAGTTCTGGCCTTTTCTATCGTCTTCGGCGCTTTTTGCGCGAACGTCATTCACGGGGCGATGAATGCGGTGCCGCGTGCGCAGCTGGAGACCGCGCGCGCCTATGGCTTGTCACCGCGCCAAGTTATGTTCCGCATTCACCTGCCGCAGACCTGGATCTATGCGCTGCCGGGCCTGTCGAACGTCTGGATGATCCTGATCAAGGCGACGCCCTTGCTGTTCTTGATGGGGGTCGAGGATATCGTTTATTGGGCCAAAGAACTGGGCGGCAGCAAGTCTGCCCGTTTTTCGGACTTCCCGCACGGAGACTGGCGCATTTATTACTTCAGTGGCCTTTTGGTCTTTTACTTGCTCTTCACCTGGTTTAGCCAAATCGGACTCAAGCGCCTGACAGATAGGGTCTCGCGCGGCCAAGCGACCTTGGCGGGCGGCAAAGGAGGCCTGGGGCGATGACTTGCGGTGAAGCAATTGGCGCTTACGCGCTGCGGTCTATCGGCATGGGGTTGCGGGCCCTGCCTAAGGGCGACGACATCACTTTGTGTGAGCAGGTTGTACTGATCGGGTCCGGCTTGATCTGGAACCTCTATTTTGCCCTGCTGGCGCTGGCTTTTGGCTTCTTCATTGCGACCGGTCTGGCGCTGATGAAAGCCAGTGATAATGCTTGGGTGCGTCGGCCTGCGGCGGGCTTTGTCTTTATCATGCGCGGCTCACCGTTGTTCATTCAGTTTTTCTTTGCTTACGCCGTTCTGGTGGCTCTGCCGAAGATCGAAGGCAGCCTGGCGCTGGGCGCTTTTGAACTGGAGTGGACAACGCGCTGGTTCACTAAGGCTTGGTTGGGCGCGCTGATTGTGCTGGTTCTCAACACCTCTGCCTATTCGGCGGAAATCTTCTATGGTGCTCTGCGCGCGGTACCACACGGCGATGTTGAGGCGGCCAAAGCCTACGGTCTGTCGCCCGTCGCGCGCTTTCGGCGCATCATTTGGCCAACCTTGTTGCGCTTGGCTTGGCCCGCCTACACCAACGAAGCCATCTTCTTGTTTCACGCAACGACGCTTGTGTTCTTTTCCAGTTTTCCGACCTGGCGGCAGAGCGGCGACGCTTTGTACTACGCAAACTACTTCTCAGAAAAGACCTACAATCCGTTCCTGTCATATCCCATCGCGGCCGGTTGGTTCGTCTTCATGACCCTGGTGCTCATTATGGTGTTTGGCACCGCCAACGCTTATTTGAACCGGCACATGGCACCGGGCACGCGCCAGAAGCTGCGTTATCGCCCACAAATGATCCGCTAAGCCCCTAAAAGAGCAGGCCGCGCCAGTGGGTTAGCGGCCAATAGATTTGATAGCCGCGATAATAGATCCGCGCGCGGGCTATGGTGCCCATAGACGCAAAGCGGCTGTCCAGGGATTGGTCACGGTGGTCGCCCAAGAAAAAGTATTCATCCGCAGCTAGGTGGCGCTCGCTCATATCAGCGCCCGAGCCGCCACGGCTGGGGTTGTCGATCAACAAGTCATAGCAGCGCTGGTCAATACAGGCACGCACCGCGCCGGGATCGCGGGCATCGCGCGAGCGCCAACGTTCTGGCTCGCCGTTGATGATGGCGCGATGATTTTCCAGAGCAATACGGTCGCCCGGCAGCCCGATCAGGCGCTTCACATAGTAGGGTGCATCGCTCGCCTGGCCTGGTTTGAACACCAGGATGTCGCCGCGCGTCAATGGCCGGGTTGTCGGTCGCACGGCAATGAACATATCGCCTACCTGCAAGCCGGGTTGCATGGAGCCCGAAGGGATGGAGAAGGGGTGCAGGCTGCGTGCGCTGTCCATTTCAAAGCTGGTGGCGATCGCAAAGCCGTTCGCGGTCATCACCAGGGCGCCAAGGCCAAAAGCCAGCCAGGGACCAAGACGGCGCGGTGAAGGGAGAAAGCCGCGGCGGCGCCACTGAAACTGGCTCAGCAAATTGTCGATCAGGGCCCAAATGAACAATAGGGCATGCAGCCCGATCAGGCCGCCCAATCCTGTCATTAACTGCCAATAGCTCTGCGGAGCCCAGACCAAGCTTATGGCAATTTGCAGCGCATAACCCAGGATGCTGAGGCCAAGGACGATCCAGCCCCGCCGCCAAATGCCTGCATAGACCAGGTTGAGGCCCGGCAGCATGAGCAGCAGCACGAAGGCCAGCCATAACGCCGGGCGCTTGTCCTGGGCGGGGACTGGCGGGGTGGGCTGGCTTGGCGGCTGGCCACGGTCGCCGTTCTGGCTGATACGGTCATTGTTGGCTTGACGATCGCCGGTCGCGCCGTGAGCGTTGGACTGGCTGCTCGCTTGTGGATCAGGTGACATGGTGGCTTCCTGTATGGCAGGCACGGGGCCGGAATGACCACCAGCCTAGTGCGAATATGGCAGAATTGCCAAACAAGCTTCCGACACGCTTCCCGCAGCCGTCTCGGCCCGCCGCCCAACATCATGAGCTTCTAGGCATTGGGCCAAGAGCCTGTCCAGGTGGCGCAGCCTTGGATTTATGGTCTCGATTTGGAAATGGTGGTGGGCCCGGCAGGATTCGAACCTGCGACCAATCCGTTATGAGCGGACGGCTCTAACCGCTGAGCTACAGGCCCCCAGGGGCTCGGATATGCCCGAGGCGCGCGCCCGGTGCAAGCAGATTTGCGCCCAGGGGCTCGGTGAGTGCCCGCGCATTGCTCGGGCGCTGATTTGGGTGCGCTATTTTGGGGACGCAGCTTTGGGGATGCCGCACCGCCTCGCTGGTCCCTTGCTTGGATCAATCCATGAAGGCTTGATAAGCTCACGAAAAGTCCACAAGGAAATCCGGCGGCAGCGGAGCGGCTTGGTATGGCACGGCCTGGTATAGCAGGCTTGGCCTAGCTCCAGGCGTCGGACTGCTCGCGTGCTTGTTGGTCGGCCATCTCAAAATACAGTGCTCGGAGTTTGCGCACAACAGGGCCGGGTTGGCCGCCGCCGATACGCTGATCGTCGATCATCACCACCGGCATGACCAGCGCGGTTGCCGACGCCATGAAGACCTCGGCCGCGTTCATCATTTCATCAAGTGTGAACAAGCGTTCTTCGATGGGCACCCCGGTTTGTTCAGCAAGCTTGGTGATCGCCTGGCGCGTGATCGACGGCAAAATGGCGTTCGAGAGGGGCCGCAGCACGATCCCGCCATCCGGCTTGACAAAGCCCAAAGATGAGGAGCCGCCTTCGGTCACGTAGCCATCTTGGGTCATGACGGCTTCAAAAGCCCCGCGCGACTTGGCCTCTTGCTTGGCCAAGACCTGGGCCAGCAGGGCCACAGACTTAATATCGCGGCGCTCCCATCGGATGTCGGGCACAGAGGCTAGGGCGACGCCGGTATCAGCTTTGGGGTCTTCGCTCAATTCGACGCTCTGGGCAAACAGAACCAGCGAAGGCTTGGCATCCTGCGGGAAGGGGAAGTTGCGGCCATTTTCCGACCCGCGCGTGACCTGCAAATAGATCAGGCCCTCATCGATGCCGTTCTTTTCGATCAGGTGGCGGTGGATCGCCTGCAATTCGTCCTCGCTGCAGGGCATGTCCATACCCAGTTCTTTCAGCGATCGCTTGAGGCGCGCGATGTGCGGCGCGTAGTCGATGAGCTGGCCGTGCAAAACCGCTGTCACTTCATAGACACCATCGGCGAGCAAAAAGCCGCGATCAAAGATTGAAATCTTTGCGTCTTGGGCGGGCAGATACTCGCCATTGACGTAGACCAATGGCGCGCAAGCAAAAGCGGTTTTGTATTGGGGTTCAGCGGACATAGCGGGGCGCTCGTTTCAAAAAAAGGAAAGATGCACCCTTTATCCCTGAGCGGGCGGGCATGTGCAAGACGCCCGCAGCATGAAATCCGCCTCGAACCGGCAAATTCTGTCTACTAAGTGTCGCTAACACTTGCTTCTCAACCGCGCCCCGGCAAGGCTAGTCGCGCGCCTTCGGGCATAGGAGAGGCAATCAAATCCTTGTTAGGAGTCAAAATAGCATGACCATCCAATCCACAGCACGCGTGGTGGTCGTTGGCGGCGGTGTCAACGGCGTATCCACCCTCTATCACTTGGCTAAGAAGGGCTGGACCGATGTGGTCTTGCTGGAGCGCACCGAGTTGACGGCCGGTTCTACCTGGCACGCGGCGGGCTTGCTGCCTTTGTTCAACATGTCCTATTCGGTGGGGCAGTTGCACCAGTACTCGGTCGAACTTTACAAGAAGCTGGAAGCTGAGACCGGCCAAGCCGTGTCCTTCCACGAGTGCGGCAACCTGCGTTTGGCCACCAACCGCGACCGTATGGACGAATACCGGAACTACAAGTGTACCGCTGAGACCATCGGTATTCACTGTGAGCTGATCGACGTGCCCGCTATCAAGAAGCTGTGGCCGCTGATCAACGAAGAAGGTCTGATTGGCGCGCTGTGGCACCCCACCGACGGCCACGTTGCCCCGGTTGATGTCACCATGGCGCTGGCCAAAGGCGCGCGCGATCGTGGCGCCAAGATCCATCAGCACACCGTTGTCACTGCCATCGAACGCGACAACAACGAGTGGGTCGTCAAGTGGCAAGCCTATAAGGGCGAAGCACGCGGCGAAATCCGCTGTGAACACGTCGTCACCGCCTCGGGCAACTACGCCTTTGAGACTGCCAAGATGGTCGGCCTGGAGATCCCAGCGATCCCCGTCGAGCACCAGTACATCGTGTTTGACGTTGACCCCGAGTTGGAAAAATACCGCGCCGAAGGCAACCCTGAGCTGGCGGTTCTGCGCGAATCTGACGCTCAGTACTATTTCCGTGAAGAGCGCAACGGCTGGATCTTGGGCCCCTATGAGCGCGGCGCGCCGGCTTGTTTCGTCGACGGCGTTCCAAATAGCTTTGAAAAAGACCTGTTCCCCGGCGATTTGGAGCGTCTGATGCCCCACGTCGAGGCGCTGTTCAACCGCGTCCCGTCGGCGGCTGAGTGCGGCATGAAGGATATCGTCAACGGCCCGATTTCCTACACCCCCGACGGCAACCCCATGGTGGGTCCGGCTTTCGGCCTGGATAACTTCTGGATCTCTGAAGGCCACTCCTTTGGCATCACCGCAGCAGGCGGCGCAGGCTGGCAGTTGGCCGAGTGGATCGTCGAAGGCGAGCCGACCGTTGACATGAACGGCGTTGATCCGCGTCGCTTTGGCGTGACCTCAAAGAACTTCGCCAAGATCAAGAACGAAGAAGCCTACGAGCACGTCTTCTTGAACCACTACCCCATGGAAGAGCGCGCGGCAGGCCGCCCAGCCAAGACCATGCCCGCTTATCCGCGCCTGGATGATGCACGTGCGGTCTGGGGGGCTTCCTTCGGCTGGGAGCGCCCGCTGTGGTTTGCTCCCGAAGGCGTTGAGCGCAAGGACGTTTATTCCTTCCGCCGATCGAACTGGTTCGAGCACGTCGGCAACGAAGTGCGCGCCATGCGTGAGCGTGTCGGCGTGATGGAGCTGATGCCCTTTGCTAAGTGGGAAATCGAAGGCCCCGGCGCGCGTGCTTGGCTGGACGGCATGATCGCCAACAATGTGCCCAAGAAAATCGGCCGCATTGCCCTGTGTCATGCTCTGAACAAGTCGGGCTCTCCGCGCGCGGAATTCACCATCATGCGCATGCCTGATGGCATGATGGGCGAGCGCTTCTATGTCGTTGGCCCATCGCGCATGCACGACGTGGACCACCACTTCCTGATGAGCACCGCGCCGCGCGACGGCTCGGTCTTTATCAAGGACGTGACCACACAGTATGCTGTGCTGGTCGTGGCGGGCCCCATGGCGCGCAAGGTGTTGGAAAAGCTGGCTGACGCTGACCTGTCGAACGAGGCCTTTCCTTGGCTAACTGGTCAGGAGATCACCGTTGGCTACGCTTCGCGCGTGCGGGCGCTGCGCGTGAACTTCGTCGGCTCGCTGGGTTGGGAATTGCACCACCCCGTTGAGTTTGGCCTGCACCTCTACGACGCCGTGATGAAGGCCGGTGCCGAATTCGGTATTGAGAACGTCGGCATGCGCGCCATGGACTCTATGCGTTTGGAAAAGACCTATCGTGCCTTTGGAACCGATTTGAACGCGGAAAACACCGTGTTGGAAGCGGGTCTTGATCGCTTTGTACGCCTGCAAAAGGGCGACTTCGTTGGCCGGGATGCCCTGTTGAAGCAGGTCGAAGAGGGCCTGCCCAACAAGTACGTGACCATTGAGATCGATGCAGATGACGCCGATCCCTTTGGCAACGAGCCCATCTATATCGGCGATGAGGTTGTGGGCCGCGGCACGGCTGGCGGCTATGGCCACTTCGTTCAAAAGTCGCTGTTGCTGGGTTACGTCAAGCCAGAGGTCGCCGTTCCTGGCACGGAGTGCCACGTGCGGGTTTTGGATCAGCTGCGCCCGGCGCGTATCGTCGAGGAGAGCCCCTACGATCCAGAGAACCTGGCCCTGCGCGCCTAATCGCTGGCGGCGGCCAATTAGGCTGCATCAACCAACAAGAGCCTCCACTCCGCAACGGGTGGGGGCTTTTTCTATTGAGCGCGGCCGCTTCGACGCTCGCAGGTGTTTCATTTAAGGAGTCTCATCCAACACGGGCTATCTATTTAATTTTTCCCCAAAGTCACCTGCGCAATTGATCTTGATTGCTTGGGCTTTGCGCTAGGCTTTTGCCTGCGAACGCCGCACCGCAGTAACCGCTCTGCTCCCTTCTAACTTATTGCAATACGAGCCAAATCGCTGCCTTGCTTGGCATGGAGCGACGCGGCTTGGGTACAAGATCAATACGAAGATGGCGAAGATCTGTGCCACTGTCGATAAAAACGCCTTGGGTTGCGTATGTATTAATGAACGTATTTTAGATCAATTTGTAGATCGTTTAAAAACGATCGTAGTTTTATTTGATAAATCACATTGTACAAAAATGTTTGGCCAAAATCGGATGCAGTAACAAATACCAATGCTAATACAATATAAAAAATAAGTAGGATACGTAGCAAGCGGAGCCTGCGTATCCATCGAAAAACAAAAGAGGTAACAAAAAACAGCCTCATAGCTGGACACCCGCATTAACGGTTGATTTGAGCACGCGGTGGCAAATTTTTTGCTCCGGCGCTCTATGGCATCCACGCCAGGGCGCGCATGGGCTCTTATTTGCCTGTTTTGGGTAGTAGATTGGAC
>JAUIDR010000066.1 GCA_030428565.1 Alphaproteobacteria bacterium | reverse complement strand
CCAAGCCCGAGAGCCAACACATCCTGCGCATCCATCCTGAAACCCTCCGTTGCCGAAAATGTCAGCAGAGATTAGGCGATTACGCCCTAAAAAGCCTCTTGGATTCCACTTGAAACGTCGAAGAGCCAATAAAGTTTGGGTTGCACCGAACCGCTACGAGGGTCCCGTCGCCCAAGCGAACATAAGCAAAAAGATCTGTGCCCAAATATTCGGAATAGACGAATGATGCTGTCCAACCCGTTTCATCACCGGCAATCTCAAAAGCTTCTGGACGAATGCCCAACACCAAGTTGGCCTGGCCCCTTGGCGCATTTTCAAGGACAATCTCACCGCTACCCTGAATGCCAAAACGCTCTTCACTGCGTGTGCAAGACAAAAGCGCAATCCGCAGTGAACCAATGAAAGCGGCCACAAAGGTATTCTGGGGCTGCTCAAACAGCTCGCGGGGTGTGCCGACTTGCTCTATGTGGCCGTTGTTCATCACCACAATCCGATCAGCCAAGGTCATAGCCTCCACCTGATCGTGGGTGACATAGATCATTGTCGCTCCCAGCTCTTCATGCAAATTGGCGATTTGCAGCCGCACGTCAGATCGAAGGGCTGCATCCAAGTTCGACAGGGGCTCATCGAGCAAAAAAACTTCGGGCTGGCGGGTAATGGCGCGTCCGATGGCAACCCGCTGTCGCTGCCCGCCAGACAGTTCGCGCGGCTTGCGCTCTAACAAGGCTTCCAATTGCAGCATTGTGGCTGCCCGCTGCACCCGCGCTTCGATCTCGGTTTTGGTCAACCCCATAACGCGAATGCCAAAGGCCATATTTTCGTAAACGTTCATATGTGGGTAGAGCGCGTAGGATTGGAACACCATGGCAATTCCGCGGCGTGCTGGCGGCTCCTTGCTCATATCACGGCCGTTGAGCAAGAATTGTCCCGACGTAAGCGGCTCCAGGCCGGCGATTACCCGCAGTAGTGTTGACTTGCCGCAACCAGAAGGCCCGACGAATACAATGAGTTCTTTGTCCCAAATTTCCAAGTCGATGTCATGAAGGACGCCAACCGACCCAAATTGCTTTTAAACACCACGAAGGCTAAGCCCTGCCAATTCAACCTCCCCTGGTTTTCGTCTGACCAAGCGACCTTGATATTTGGTGTTTGAGTTGTCAAGCTCGCTCGATTGTGAACATGAGAAGTCGTTTTACAAACTTCACAAGTAAACAATTAACCGATCAAAGATCGCAGGCATTTCCCAAGTTTGCACACGCCCCCAATTTGCACGAACGCTGCTGTTAGCCAGACGAGCCATCTATCAGGCTTCGGCATTTGACAGATTGATTTGAGACCGCCCGTCTTTGGTTCTTTAGTCCGGATTCTTCCAATGAAATCATAGGTTCTTAGTCCTTTTGGGGGCGTCTGACCGTTTGGCAAAATTGGTAACGATGAAGAAAGAGGTAGTGCGTCTTTGGCTCCAATCATGAAGGTCGCAATAGAACCGGCTGGCGAGAGGGGCCTTGCGGGCTCGCATCGTTTTTTTCGTCTTGGCCCATGTCCAAAGATACCTGCTGGTCTGATCTCATCGTTGACGAACGAATTTGACAATTTTGACATACTTTTTGCTTATCGGCGCCACGGCTCTTGGAGACGCCCAAAAATGAAGAAGGGCAAGGCACACGTTGCGCCGAATTTCGTCGCCGATGCCTCCCCAAAACCATCTGCCATGCCCGGTTTTCTCCAGGACGCCGGGCAAGCGATCACGTCACGCAACCGCGCGCGTCAATCGGCAATGTGCTGAGTTCACCGTGTTCATCGAGCAACCAGGCTTGATCAAACAGGTTCGACACAACGCAAACGTGGTTGGGAATGATCTTGACCCGTTGGCCCACGCACAAGGTCTTGCCGGGCTCCAGTTCGACAATGCCGTGCTCTTCGCTCAGTCCAACCATACGCGCGCCGGGGTGGCCCAGAATGGCACCATATCCCTCCAACCCCAGCAAGTCCGAGGTCAAGGCCTTTGAACCTGCATCAAGGATTGCACGGTCCCGTGTTGGTCTGCTGACCACCGTCGCCAGAACGTAGGCGCTGCAATCCTCCCACTTACAGCTACCCCGCTCGGCCAGAGAACGGTCGTTGTAGACATAGGTCCCTGCGCGATATTCAGTGATGATACCAGCGCTTTCGGCCTGCCACATGTCCGGCGTACCGCCCGAAGACACCACCGGACAAGCAATACCACAGCTCTGAAGCATGTTGAGCGTCGCGCGCATGAAGGCCAGCACGTCGGCCCCGCCGCCCAGAGACGGGTAGGTCATGAGGCCGCCAAATTCGAGCCCTTTGCACATGTTGATGGCTTGGGCCAACTCGACCGCTTCAGCGGGTGTTTGCACACCAGAACGCTTTGCGCCCGTATCGCACTCTACCAATACCGATAGCGGCTTGTCAGCAAACGCGAAAGCCTGGGCAAGTCCTTCGATCACATCTTCGTTGTCCGCCACCACAGCCAAGCGATCCAGGCGCGCTGCCAGTGCGCGAAGTCGTTGCAGCTTTTCTTGACCTAAAATATTGAACGTTATCAAGATATCGCGGATGCCAGCCTCGGCCATGACCTCCGCCTCGCCGATTTTTTGACAGGTGATGCCGCCTGCCCCAGCAGCCAGCTGCGCGTGGGCGAGCACAGCGCTTTTGTGGGTCTTTATATGTGGACGGCTGGCCAAGCCCCGCTGGTCGCAAAAATCCTGAAACCGCTGAATATTGCGTAGGGTTTTGGCTTTGTCGATCACCAGGGCGGGGGTCTCTACCCGCTCAAGACTAAAGGTCATGTGGCGCCTCCACTCGGGGCCAGATCGCCCGCTTTAGGTTTTTATAGGGAGTGGTCTTTGGGTTGTTGGGGTAGGGTCCATCAACCGCCGCATAGAGAATCAAAGGTGAAATACGCGAAAAGGCGTCATGGAAATGGTTGGTTGACTTGACCACCAACAGCGTTTTGCTGCTGGGATCGATGCCAAGCGCTGAGAACGCGTCAGGGTTAAAGACCTGGCTGCGCACCGTGTTGAGCACAACGTCGATGCCCTCGACTTCGATCCAAACGCAATCGCCCATCGGCACGACACTGGCCCCAAAGCTCTGCACGGCAGCGGGCACCACCCGACGCACGGTCACCTCCTTGTCGATGGGCTCGCCGCCCGCGCCCGACATCTTGCCGCCGAAGCGCAAGCGGAACCGCGCCCCCTCGCCCGCTGAAGCGCAGGTGCGAACAGCGATGGGGTCCCAAATCGTTGCCAATGCCGCGTTCTGCACCTTGCGCTCCAACATGGTGCGCAGAATTATGGTCGAATCCCCTGGTACGCCGCCGCCCGGATTGTCCCAAACATCGGCGATCACAACAGGGCTTTGGCCCGCCGCAAGTGCACAATCCAACGCAACCTGCGGGTCCAAGAACTCGGGCTTGGTTTTACCGCGCATGGCGAACAACTCCATGCCAAGCTGCTTTGCCAGCGCGTCGCCTTCTGGCTTGGCATCGTTCGAAACGACGATGACATGAGCACCAAGGTCGGGCGTGTCCCCTGCCATGAAGCCATGAATGAGTGAGATCGAAACGATGTTTCCTTGCCCTTCAAGGGACTTCATCCGATCAACATAACTGCGCATGGGGTCTCGGCTTGTCGGCAACACGTCGATCATTTTGCAGTCAAAGGTCGAAATGACCGGGCGCAACTCCCCGTTTACGGTCTTGCGCACCAGCTCGACCAGATTTTCGGCAACCTCCACAAAGTCGGTGTGCGGGAATTCCTTGAACACCGTGATGAGGTCCGCATTGTCCACCCGCTTTTTCGACAGGTGGCTGTGCGGATCGAAGGTCACGCCGATAATGACCTGTGGGCCGACCAGAGCGCGCACGGCCTCCAGCAGCTCCCCCTCGCAGTCAAGGCAATCTTGGGCTACCATGGCACCGTGCAGCCCCAACAAGACAATATCTACCGGAAGAGCTGCGCGCAGCTCGTCGAGCAGGTGATCAAGCAGGTGCTCCCAAGTTCGCCGATTGACAATCCCCCCAGGCTCAGCCCAGCTCGCCGTTCCCTCGATCAAGGTCCAGCCCAGCTCTTGCGCCCGCGCTCGCGCCACCGGGAACACAGCGCTACACAGCGTCGGCGTTTCTGGATGCTGGCCGGCAGGGGCGTAGAAGCTATCTTTGAAATCTTGCAGATCGGTCCAAAGGGGGGAGAAAGTGTTGGACTCTGTTGCGATTGACGCCAAGAAAACTCGTTTGTTCGCCATCATGCCGCCTTTTGCGCTATGCGTGGGATTGAAGCCAGCAGCCTGCGCGTGTAGTCGTGTTGGGGGTTTTCGAAGATCTGACTTTTGTCGCCCATCTCCACAATTCTCCCCTTGTACATGACCGCCACACGGTCAGAGATGTGGCGAACGACACCCAGGTCGTGGCTGATAAACAGCATGGACAACCCATTGTCTTGCTGTAGTTTTTTCAACAAATTCAACACCTGTGCCTGGATCGAAACGTCCAGTGCAGACACCGCCTCGTCGGCAATGACCAGGCGCGGTTTCAAAATCATGACACGCGCAATTCCGATCCTTTGCCGCTGGCCGCCCGAAAACTCGTGCGGGTATCGCTGCATGACTTTTGGATCCATGCCGACCTGCTCTAGGGTCTCGACAATCTTGCTGCGTGCCTCGGCCCAGTTACGCGCGAGTTTGTGGATGAACAAGGGCTCAGCCAGCGTTTGTTCAATGCTGCGGCGCGGGTTCAGCGAGGCAAAGGGATCTTGAAAGATCATTTGGATCTGGCGGCGCAGCGGACGAAAGGCACGCGGCGACATGGCCAGGATGTCTTGGCCATCAAAGTCGGCGCGCCCACCTGTCGCCCGTTCGAGCTGGGTGAGGGTGCGCCCAACCGTGGACTTGCCGCAACCGCTCTCGCCGACAAGGCTTAGGACCTCGCCTTCGCGCACCTCAAAGGAGACGCCGTCAACAGCCTTGAGCTGCGACTTGGCCTGAAACAGCCCGGTCTTGCCGATTGTGAAGTAAGTCTTGAGGTCGCGAACATCGAGCAGCGCCCTCTTGCTTGTGGCTTGGGTCATGCATCACCTCCTGCCTCGCCACCCGATGGGCGGTCGTTGGGAAAATGGCAGCGCACCAAATGGTCGTCTGACACATAGTCTGCGCTTGGCGGACTTGTGGCGCAGCTCGCTTGTGCAAAAGAACAACGCGGATGAAATGCGCAGCCTGGCAGCACCTCATCAATCAGAGGCACACGGCCTGGGATGGCGTTCAGCCACTCAACGTCATGATCGACCACAGGGATTGAGGCCAAAAGCCCTTGCGTATAGGGGTGGCTCATGTTGGAAAAGAGCGTTGCCGTCTTGGCACTTTCGACGATTTTGCCGCGGTACATAACCACAACTTTATCGCAGGTCTCAGAGATGACTCCCAAGTCGTGAGAGATTAGGATAATCGCTGTGCCGGTGCGCTTTTGTAGGTCAAGCATCAGGTCCAGAACCTCCTTTTGCACCGTCACATCCAGTGCAGTCGTCGGCTCGTCCGCAATCAACAATTTGGGCCCACAGGCCAGCGCCATGGCGATCATCACCCTTTGGCGCTGGCCGCCGGAAAGCTGATGCGGATAGCTGTCGACACGGCGCTCAGGATCTGGAATGCGCACCAGATCCAGCAGTTCAATCGCCCGGGCTCGCGCTTGTCTCTGCGACATGCTGCGATGCTGACGCAGGCTTTCGATGATCTGATCACCGATACGATAGACAGGATTGAGGCTGGTCATCGGCTCCTGAAAGATCATGGCCATTTGATCGCCCATGATCGCGCGGCGGGCCCGCGGCGACAGTGCCAGCAGGTCCTGCCCATTAAAGGAGATCGAGCCACCTGTCAGCCGCAGCATGCTGCCCTCTAGCAGGCCCATGATGGCCAGCGACGTCAGGCTTTTTCCGCAGCCGCTTTCACCGACGATGCCCAAGGTCTGGTTTTCTTCGACATCAAAGGAGATGCCCTGAACGACAGGCAGAACTTTGCCTCCGATCGCAACCCCGACCTCAAGGTCTCTTACTTCTAGAAGTGCCATGGATCAGACCCCCGCAATGTCGTCTTTGAACCTGGGGTCCAGGCTATCGCGCATGGCGTCACCAATCAGGTTCATGGAAAAAACAGACAGAATAATCAGCGCGCCGGGGAAGATCAGCAGCCAAGGCGCGCGCGTGATATAGATGCGCTCTTCGCTGAGCATGTTGCCCCAACTGGGCACTTCGGGCGGCAGTCCCAGCCCAAGGAAATCGAGAGCGGCGGCCTGTAATTGAGAAAAGGCAAAGATAAAGCTGGCCTGCACCAGCAAGGGCGAGATCAGATTTGGCAAGATGTGGCGAAACAGGATCGAGGCGTGCCCGGCGCCCGAGCAGGTCGCAGCATCAACAAAGACCTCGTTCTTCAACTTGAGCGTCAGCCCAAACAAAATGCGCGCTGTGGTCGTAGCATAGACCACCCCGATCACGATGATGGTGTTCAAAACGCTGCGCTCGAGCAGGGCCATCAAGACCAGAGCGAGCAGAAGCGCAGGAAAGGCCATCAGTACGTCCACAAGGCGCATCAAGACATGCCCAAGCCGGGTGGAATAGGCCGACAGCATCCCGATGAGCCCCCCCGTACTAAGAGCCACCAGGACGCTGCCCAAGCCGATGAGAACCGCCATGCGAGCGCCAAAGAGAGCGCGAGACAAGGAATCTCGGCCAAAATGGTCGGTACCAAAGATGTAGGGCCATCCCGGTTCGCTCAAGCGGACCATCGGATCGAAATCCAGCGGGTCGAAGGGAGCGAGCAGAGGGGCTGCAACAGCAGCAACGACAACGATCAGCAACCAAATCAAACCAAAGGTTGCCAGGCGACGGCCACGGAAGATGGCCAGGAAAGACGTGATAGCGCTCATGAAAGGGACACCCTTGGATCAAGGCGTGCGTAGGCCAGATCCACCAACAGGTTGATAAGCATGTAGAAAATGACGATGATCAAAATGACACCCTGGATCACCGGGTAGTCGCGTCGCAAGATCGACTGCACGACCAAGCGCCCAATGCCGGGTAAGGAGAAGACCGTTTCGGTCACTACCGCCTCGCTGACCAGGGCGGCGAATGTAAAGCCGAAGGCTGCGGCCACGGCAATCAAGGCATTGCGAAAGATGTGCTTGATCGCAACACGCGCAGGATGCAGCCCCTTCGCCCGCGCCGTGCGCACATGGTCCTCGCGCGCAACATCCAACATAGAGGCACGCACCAGGCGAATGATCAAAGCTGCGTTGGGTGCCGCGAGCGTCAGGCTTGGCAGCATGAGATAGCGCAAATTAAACACGCCGCCTTCGTCGGTGATCGACGGAAATCCCGAAGACGGAAACCAGCCAAGCCCAACCGCAAAAATCAAAATCAAATAGAGGCCTAGCCAGAAAGTCGGGACAGAGGCGAACAACATGGCGCCGCCGGAGGCCAACTGATCGGCCCAAGTCCCGTGGCGGGTGGCGGCAAGGATGCCGATAGGAATGCCCAAAACTATGATCCACATCATGGTCATGCAGGCCAATAGGATCGAAGTCTCCGCGCCGCTTGCAATGACTGCCAAGACCGGCTCTCGAAAGAACACAGAGGTGCCAAGATCGCCCTGAACCACGTTAGAAAGCCAGATAAAATATTGTGTCCACAATGGCTTATCTAGACCCATCGCACGCGTGAGTTCGGCGATCTCCTCGGGCGTTGCAGTGTCCCCCAACAAGATCGAGGCAGGGTCTCCGGGGATAAGATGGATAAACAAGAAGACCAAGATCGACGCGGCTAACAGCGTCGGTATCAGGGCCAGCAACCGGTTGAAGGTGTAGACAAACATGGGGCGATCCTGGGTGGTGGAGGCGGCCTCCTCTGCCGCTGTGCGGCAGGAGAGGCCGGGGAGGATACGTTACTTGGAGACGTTCCAGAAGCTCGGCCAAATCAAAGTGGCCTCACCAAGTCCTTGAAGTTTGGGCGATGCAATGTTGTAGCTGTAGACATCACCAGTCTTCATGGTCGGAACCTGCTCATAGATCAGGCCCTGGATTTCTGACCAAATCGCCTGGCGTTCGGCAGGGTCTGAGCTTTCGGTAAAGCGCACCTTCAGGGCCGCCTTTTCCGCAGTTGTCCACCAACCGGGGTAGTTGTCATTCATGACCGAGATCAGGATGGGGTCGGGCACGAAACCGTGGTGCGTGAAGAACAAGTCCCACTGGTCCGGCTGCGCGCGCTTTTCGATCAAAGTTGCCCAGTCATAGACCTGCAGGTCGATGTTGAAGCCTGCTTGTGCCAATTGCTTAGTGTAGACAATCGCCGTGTCGTAGTGGAAGGGGTAATTGGTTGACACCATGAACTTGATTGGCTCGCCATTGTAGCCAGCCTCTTTCGCCATAGCGCGGGCAGCAGCAGCGTCGCCCTTGCTGAAGTTCTCCGTCCCAGACTCGCTGTACCAAACGTTGCCGTTGGGCAAGAACGAGCCGTTGGCACGCCAAAGGTTCTTCGGACCGATTGCAACTTGCAGCGCTGGCGTCTTGTTGATCGCGGTCTGGATGGCACGACGCAGAGCGAAGTTTTCCTTCAAGGGGCCGTCTTTTGAGTTCATGAACACCAGGCCGAAGATCGGGCCGCCATTCAAAATTGTGGTCACAGACGAGTCTGCTTCTAAGTCGGCATATAGGTCACCTGGGATGCTTTCGGCATAGTCATAGTCACCTGCCTTCAGGCCAGCAACACGTGTGCCCACGTCAGGAACCGGGATGAATTCCAGCGTGTCGAAGTCTGCGACACGGGCTCCGCCGTAGCCGTCCGCATCGCCACTGGGCGAGGCGTAATCGTCGTAGCGGATCAGTTCAACATGTCGGTTGGCCTGCCACTCTTCGAACTTGTAAGGACCTGTTCCAATGTAGTTTTCTGGCGCAATGGGCTCTTTGCCGGCCCCCTCAACGACCGACGCCGGATAGATCGCAGGACCGCCGTTGATGAAGGCCATGATGTTCTTCCAAGGACCAAACGGGCTGCTCAGCCTGATCGTCACCTCATAAGGGCCACTGGCCTCAACACTCTCGACGTTGCCGAACAACAGGCCGCCGCGCGAGCCATACTTGCCCCAACGGTTCAAAGACGCCACCACGTCAGCAGAGGTCATAGCCTGGCCGTTGTGGAAGGTCACATCATCGCGCAGAGCGATCACGATGGTCTTGCCATCCTCGGACACAATCTCACCAGAGGCGAGCAGTGGGACGGGAGAGTTGGTGGAATCAAAAGTGTAGAGGCCTTCAAAAATATGGTGTGCTATGGTTGTGGCCAAATCAGACGTAACAACATGCTGATCCAAGCTGGGGGGCTCGCCTACGGTCGCGTAGCGCAGTGTGCCGCCGGCAAATGCGAAGCCGGCGATCGCGGTCATCGCCCCCGCTAGCACCGTGGTCTTTGCCCAATTTCTAAGTTTCATAGCTTCCTCCTATACAAAAAATTACACGTTCATGTCGTGATGTAACTTTCTTACATTTCATCCTCACCATTTGTCAAGAATTTGTTGTGAACCTTTGAAACACTTGCTAGTTTACGTAAGAAAGTTACACATTACCTAAGGAAAACCCAAAAATGTCTCAAGCCATTGTCCGATATGATTCCGCCGATGCGGCGGCAGGCGGCACGAATCGCCCCTTCGCCAAGGCCGTGCGGGCCGGCGATTTCGTCTACGTCTCTGGCCAGGTGCCGAGCGTTGACGGAGAGATTATTGTCGGCGGAATCGGCGAGCAAACCGAACAAGTCATCCGCAATATCATCGCTGTGCTCGCACTTGCAGACTGTGGTCTAGAGCACGTAGTCAAGGTCAATGTATGGCTTGATGACCCCCGTGATTTCACCAGTTTCAACGGGGTCTTTAAGCGGTATTTTTCCGACCACCCGCCAGCCCGCTCGACCGTTCAGTCCCAGCTGATGGTGGATGCGAAGGTTGAAATTGATGTAATCGCCTATAAGCCCATGAGTCAGACGGGTCGGTAACCAGCGCAAGCCCCGCAGCCCCTCTCTGCGCTCTTCCCCAGCGCCCTCTCAGAAAAGCTAGGACCCATGAACAAAGTAATCGACATCATTTCGCAAATGCGCAGCCTTGATGGGAGGTTTCCCAAGCAAGAACAGAAGGTCGCGGACTTTATCCTCTCCCAGCTTGAGCCTGCTTCTCAGATGACCCAAAGCGACATCGCCGAGGTGGCGGGCGTTTCGGTGGCCACGGTCAACCGCTTTTGCCAGGCGCTCGGCTGCGAGGGCTTTCGCGACTTCAAGATCCGGTTGGCGCAAAGCGTCGCCGTCAGCCTGCAGTATCTTGGCGGGCCGGGGCGCGCGGATTCGGAGTCGGATCAGTTGGTGGCTCAGGTTTTTGGAGCCTTGGTGGAGTCGCTCAATCGCGTGCGCCCACAACTGCTTGCCAGCGCAACACACGAGGCCATCAGCCTCCTCGCCCAAGCGCGTCGCATCTCCTTCATGGGGGTTGGCGGTGGCTCGGCCAACGTCGCTCGCGAGGGCGCGAACCGCTTTTTCAGGTTGGGGATTCCCGCCGAAGCCCACTCTGATGGCTATTTCCAGCGCATGCTAGCCTCAACCTTGTCTGATGGCGATGTGGTCTTCGCCATTTCTGCCAGCGGCCAGCCTACTGAGCTGCTGGACAGCGTTGCGATCGCACGCCAATACGGAGCCAAGACCATCGCCTTGACCAAGACGGGCTCTGCGCTGGCAAAATCCGCAGATATCGCTATCGAAATCGATATTCCCGAAGATCAGGATATTTATAAGCCCTCAGCCTCGCGGTTGGTTTTCATCGCTATCGTCGATGTGTTGGCGGCGGGCGTTGCCCGCAAGCGTCCTGAGCTGGCCAAAGAATACCTGCGTCGCATCCGCACCTCGCTCATTTCCCTGTCAGACGACGTGGGACCCAAGCCCATTGGTGACTAATCTTATGTCCAAACCTTTCACAACTGCTTGCCTCGGAGAGGCCATGGTGGAGCTGTCGCTCGACGGCGATACCACCAGCCTTGGCTTTGCTGGTGACAGCCTGAACACCGCCATCTATTTGCGCCGTGGCTTGTCGCAGCAGTATAGCGTGTCCTTCGTCTCAGCCATCGGTGCCGACCCCTTGTCGCAGCGCATGCTGCGCTTTATCAGCGCCCAGGGCGTGCGCACAGATCACCTGGCACAAAACCCTGAGAAATTGCCCGGCCTCTATGCGATTAACACGGATGAGGCCGGCGAACGCAGCTTTTTGTATTGGCGTGAGAATTCGGCAGCATGCGCTGCTTTTGATCAGGGATTTGACGCCCTGAGCGGGTTCGACCTAATTTATCTATCTGCCATTTCACTGGCCATTGTTCGACCATCCGTGCGGGATGCTTTGCTGACGTGGCTTGAGAATTGGCCCGGCCGGGTCGCCTTCGACTCCAACTATCGCCCGCGCTTGTGGGAGAGCCAAGAGGCCGCGCGCGTCGCCATCGCCCGGGCTTGGCAGCGCGCAGACATCGGCTTGCCTTCCCTGGACGACGAACAAGCTCTGTTCACTGACAGCGATGAGCAAACGACCTTGCATCGCCTGCAGGGCTATGGCCTCAAGACAGGCGCGCTGAAACGTGGCCCCTTGGGGCCAAGACTGCTCTCCGGCCAAACCATTGATCAACGGCAGCTCGCATCACCTGCTCAGATTGTCGATACGACGGCGGCAGGCGACAGCTTCAACGGCGCTTTTCTTGCGGTCTATTTGTCCGGAGGCTCGCAAGAGCAGGCCGCCATAGCGGGGCACGCTTTAGCCTGTAAAGTCATCGGTCACCGCGGTGCAATTTTGGCATCCAGTCCGTCAAATGGCGAGGTGTCCAAACTTTAGAGACCAGCCAAGAAGCCGCTCATAGCTTAAAAAGATCGATGTTTGTACGTCGGGCGACGGTTGGACGCCAAAGTGGCGCCCCCTTTCTCGCCAAACAGCCAACGGCGCATCAATCTTCGTGACCATAGCCGAGCGCATGCACATGAGGCGCGGTCCAAACTGGTCGGTCAAAAATTCTTTGGTCGGGCCCACATAGATGATCGGCGCCGGACGCTGATCAAGGCGCGCGCCAATGATATCCAACATGCTGTCGGTCTTGCCCGTTTGGGCCGCGGTCACAGCCACCACCCGCCTATAGCCGCCTTGATGTACCGCCGATGACCAAGGGATCATATAGGGCGTTAGCTTGGGATTGCGGGGGCCAGGTAGGCCGGCTGTTTCAGGATAGACGCGGTTCTCCGCCGCCCAAGCTGCTGGGCTCTGCTTCTTGGCCGGCCGTAGGATCGAGGCTGCCAAGAGCCAAAGACTGGCTTGCTTGTTGCGCCTGGCCTGCGATGCGTTCCAAAGATCCATCAACCTCTTGCTCAAGCGCGCGCCGCGCTTCTAAATCTCGTGTAAAGCGCGCGGGCAAGCCCCCAAATTCAGCGCGGAACAGGGCCGCCAAGTCACCAATCACCGCCCTGGCATCTTCGGTGGGCATAAGTTCTTTGCTGCGCTCTTGGATGCGCAGTTCAATCTCGCGCGTGCGCGCTTCGCTGGCCTTGGTCGCAGCAGCGGCCTTATTGTTCTTGGCGAGCTGATCTTCGTAATAGGCCATGGCCCCGCGGATCAAACTGACCAGGGCATATTCTCCGCGCCCTGCTTTATCGACATAACCCGCTTTGGCCAGCCCCTGCACCCAGCGTTCAGAGCGCCCCATCAGGGCTGCTGCCTGGCCTAGCGATAGGGTCTGGCCTCGGGCTTGCTCATTAGATTGGGCCATAACAATCAATCAGTTAATCGAAGAGCGCCAACAAGGCGGGCGGACCATCGAGAAAGAATATGCTGCCATCCGCGTTGGTATTGGCCTCGCCGCATCCTTTGCCAGGTGCTTTGAGCTTCAAGGTATCTTGGTTCAGTCGTATTGCCAGCACGCCCTTTGGTAGCTGGTTCATAGGAAGGGGTTCGCGCAAAAAGGCTTTCATCGTTCAAACCTCATATCAGCAATAACCATCGCCCGGCAGATTTGGTTTGCAGGCTTGTGAATTTCAAGATCGCAGCCCGCACCGCCACAATCCTGCCGCCTGCCCGCCTGCTTTAGGAAAAATTTGTCTTCAACTTTCCATGTTGGCAGGCAGGCGTCCTTTCTGGCAGCAAATGCGACCTAGGATGCACGGCCTATTTGCGCGTATTTTCCCACCTGGAGGCACCATGCTGAAACTCATAAAGTGGATCGAAAGGTCTTGGCTTGTGCTCTACGCTGGAATGCTCGTGATCGCCGGCCTGGGAATAGCCACTGGCCAGTATTTTCAAAATAAGCGGTCAGTTCAAGAATCACTCGCGGCCCCCAGTTTGATTTTTGATCGTGTAGACCATCCGATGGACGGCTTTGGTGCGCCCTATGTTGAGCCGTCATTCCCGCAAGAATTATCCGAGGCAACCGCAGCCTCATTCTTCGGCCTGAAAGACACCCAGGCCACCGAAGCGCCTGTCTATGGCAGCAATGGCGTGCTTTATTGGGCAAGCTACGACCCGTCTGATTCTTTGGCTCCAAAGCGCCGCCCCCTGGCCCCCAGCAAGCGCGCCAATCCTTTTGTCACGCAAAAGCTAGAACACCTGGGCCCAACCAACGTCGATGGCGGCCGCGTGCGCCTGGTTGGTATAAATGGTGTCACATGCATTAATTTGCCGTATGCGAATATTGTTCTGGGAGAGGGCGAGGTTCATGAGGTTTACAAAGGCACCTTAAGAATTGCAGACGCAAGAACGTTGCCAATCCAATACCTCATCTTAATCGACAACAAGCCCGTGAGTCTGGCCTTCCGTTTGCCGGATGAAAGGGTCTCTGTCGATCCTGACGACTATGTTCTGACGTCTTCGCAAACTTGGGTGCCATCTTTAGAAGCCGCTGAGCGCTTGGTCGCAAACGCCTTTGCCGCCACCGACAACCCTCAAACACAAGCCGAAGCCTTGCTTGGCTTTGTGAGCTACCACGCTCTTGATGAAAGCAGTTTCAGCCTAGAACAGGCGGAATCGCTTCTTACCAAAGCAGCAGAACTGGGTCACAAGCCATCCCAAGAATGGCTCGCCTTTGCCTATGACGTGGGCGACGTCTTCGCGCAAGACAAAGCAAAATCCAGATATTGGGCGAAGCGTGCCCAGGATCCTGAGGTCATGGGCGAGCACGATCCCTACCTCGTAGCTTTTTAGGTTCTTAGGCTGGGGAAGGCGCGCGCATGCGGACCTTAACCCCAGTAGCCTAGCATTGTGATCTTATTGATAACCGCGCTTGTGGTATTTTTTAACCCAGCGATCAAAGTTGCGCTGACCGCCTTTACCCAATCGAATCGTCTTAGGCGCCGCCAGACCGATGGTTCCTGTTGGTGTCTTGCGAACATAGCAACTGCCGCTGTCGCACCACAAGAACAGCAATTCCTGGCCCTTGCGCATAATCGTTGAAGCGGCCTGCGCCGATGATGCCAGCAATACGCCCGCAAGAATGCCTGCAATTAATGTTTTCACGTCTCTAGTCCTGCCAGAAATTCATAAGAGCGCGGACACTAGATAGCCTCTCAGCTGCGGTCAATCTGCAAATGTGGATACCCCCTCCAACACCGCCTTTTCGCCTGTATAGTCTTCCCAGCGTTTGACCGCCACATCGACGTAGGTGGGGTTGAGTTCGATGCCCAATGCAATGCGCCCTGCCATCTCGGCTGCGATCAAGGTGGTGCCAGAGCCCATGAAGGGCTCGTACACTGCTTGGCCTGGGCTGGAGTTATTCTCCATCGGCCGGCGCATACACTCGACCGGCTTTTGGGTCCCATGGACGGTCTTGCTATCCTGGTCCTTGTTTGGAATATACCACAAAGTTGTCTGCTTGCGATCGCCAGCCCAATGGCCTTTGGCCTTTTGGCGCACAGCGTAGATGGCAGGCTCATGCTGCCAGTGGTAATCGCCGCGCGAGAGCACCAAGCGCTCTTTG
>JAUIDR010000065.1 GCA_030428565.1 Alphaproteobacteria bacterium | reverse complement strand
CGCGTCCTGCGCTAGCATAGGCCATGCGAGCGCTACACACATGTCATCTAAGACGGGTCAAAGCCATTCGGCTCCAATATATTGACGTGCCCCATCTTGCGCCCCTCTTTGACGCTGCGTTTGCCATAAAGATGCAGTTGCGCGGCCTCTTGTTCCAGCCAGCGCTGGTGCTCCAGAGCCGCTGTGCCCAGCAGATTGACCATCCGCGTTGGGCAGACAACCGACGGATGCCCTAAGGGCAGATCCATGACCGCGCGCACATGCTGTTCAAATTGATCGACCGATGCCCCCGCCTGGCTCCAGTGGCCTGAATTATGCGGCCTGGGTGCCATCTCATTGACCACCAATCCGCTAGCGGTGACAAAGAATTCAATGCCCAACAGTCCTTCTAAGCCCAGACTTTCTGCCAAGACGCGCGCTTGTCGCTCTGCTTCTTGAGCCAGATCGCTATTGGCTTGGGGCGCGGGCGCCAGGGTCTCAGATAGGATGTGATTTTCGTGCCGGTTCTCCACCAGCGGAAAGGCCTGAAGTTGTACGCCACCGGGCCGGCGAGCAACGATGACCGATCCTTCCCATGAAAAATCGACCAAGCCTTCCAAGATGCAGGGCTGATTGAACCCCTGCCAAACGGCTTCCAAGTCGTCGGCATCTGAAATCCGCTGTTGCCCTTTTCCGTCATAACCAAGCCGGCGGGTCTTCAAAATGCCCTGCCCACCTAGGTCGCTGAGCGCTTGGGCCAGGTCGCGAGCCGAATCGATCTGCCGATAAGGCGCTGGCTTGAGGCCCGCCCGTTCGATGGCTTGCTTTTCGCTCAATCGATCCTGGGTGAGGCCTACCAGGTCGGCACCCGGGCGCAGCTTACCGCTGCGCGCCAAATACGACAGGGCCTCATAGGGGATGTTTTCGAATTCCAAGGTTATGGCATCACAGCGTGCCACAAGGTCGTCCAGAGCGCCGAAATCCAGGTAATCTGCCTGGATAATCGACGGGCAAACTTGGCTCAGCGGGGCATCATCGTCTGGAAACAACCCCACGACTTCAAGGCCCAAGCGATAGGCCGCCAACGCCGACATACGGCCAAGCTGGCCGCCCCCCAACATGCCCAAAACTCGCGGCGGCATGGTCATCGAGGCGCTGTCTGTCATGGTTTGTTCCTTGTCTCTGGCGCGCGGTTGGCACCCGGGTCTGCGGCGTTTCGTTCTAGCGTAGGCCGTTTCTAGCTTGGGTCGTTTCTAGCTTGGGTCAACGGGTTCTTCAGCCACAGAATCGGTCTGTGCTGCGCGCCAGGCCACCAGTGCGGCGCTCAAGGCTTCGTCTTGCAACGCCAAGATGCTGGCTGCCAGCAGAGCGGCGTTTTTTGCACCGGCATCACCGATCGCCAAGGTACCGACCGGCACCCCACCGGGCATTTGAACGATCGACAGCAGCGAGTCTAACCCCTTCAATGCGCGAGACTGGATCGGAATCCCCAATACCGGCAGATGGGTATGCGCGGCCACCATGCCTGGCAGGTGGGCCGCCCCGCCTGCCCCGGCAATAATGACCTGAACCCCGCGCTCAGCCGCGCTCTTGGCATAGGCGCTCAAGCGGTCGGGCGTCCGGTGGGCAGAGACGATCTTCGCCTCATAGCCAACGCCCAGGGCCCCCAAAATATCGGCGGCCAGCTTCATCGTCGGCCAATCCGACTGGCTGCCCATGATGATGCCAACCCGCGCGGCGGTGTGACTAGTCTTTGTCATTGGAATCTCGTTTCACAAGTAAAGTCGGCAAGGCTGCAACCAAGGGCAAGCTGACACCAGCACGCCAAGAAGGCCGCGGCGCTTGGCAAAAAACCACGCCCTGGCGGCGCTCCAGGTCAGGCCCCAGGTCGCGCCCAAGGTCGCGCCCCTGGCCACGCCCTTGGCTGACGCTCTGCAACAGCGCTGTTCTAAGCAATAATATCAGGCACCAACCATCGTTGCAGCTCATTGATCTTGTCTTTGAGCTGTAACTTACGCTTTTTCAGCCGTTGGAGGGCCAAGCGATCAATGCCGTGGCCTTGTTCCTCCATGGCCGCGATGTCGCGGTTTAGGCGTTCGTGTTCATCGCGTAGAGCGTTGTAATTTAAGCGCAAACGATTCTGGTCGTTGGCAGGGGTTGGCATGTTGTCCAAGGCAGACACCCTCGGTCTTCCTCATCAATAAACGGGCGGGCAATCTATCACTCTTGTTTTAGCAAATGCAAACGAAAGCCGCTCTTTTGCGGCTTGCAGCGCAATAAAAGACTTGTTTTGTAAGCGTTTCCGTCACAGCTTGATGATATCACAACCCAAGTTGAGAGGAGCTTTTGCAATGACAGCAGCAAACGCAAACACGCCAACGAGCCACAACCCTGAGCACTTGGCAGCGCTGCGAAGTAAACACGAAAGCTTAGACAAAGCCTTAGACTTGGAATTGCAACGGCCAAAACCGGACGAACTACGCATTCAGGAACTCAAAAAACAGAAGCTGCAGATCAAGCAGCAACTCGAAGGCTAAGCCTAAAAGGCGGCCATAAACCAAAAACGCAAAAGACCAAGGCCACTTGTTTAGCCTTGGTCTTTTTTTTGCCCGCGAGGCATCGGTGGTGGCGCATATTTTTGAGGTCTACGCCGCTTAGGGCGCTGCCTGCAGCCGCCAATCGTCTATAAAGCCCCCGCCGCGCTTAGCTGTCTTCGCGAGAAGCCGGACTTAGCGCTTAAATAGGTCTTCGGGAATGACAACCTTGAAATCATCAGAAGCGGGTTGGCTCTCTGTTTCACTGTCGAAGCCGGTGTCCATGCCTTGCAGCGCCGCCGCTTCGGGCGTGTTTGGCCGGTCGGCATTGGCTTTTTCAATCGCCGCATTCAGGTCGGTCTGGGAACATAGGCCCAGCAGCACGGGATCGCGTGGGTTGAGGTTGGCCGAATTCCAGTGGGTACGATTGCGGATCGCGCCGATGGTATTCTTGGTTGTACCGATCAGCTTGATAATCGCCGCATCCTTCATAGTTGGGAAGTTGCGCACCAACCAAGCGATGGCGTCGGGCTTGTCTTGACGCTTGGCAACGGGCGTATAGCGCGGGCCTTTTTGCTTGGCGACACGCAGAACGGCGTCTTTGGCCAGACGCAAGCGCGCCTCGGGGTCTTTGGCACAACGGTCGATTTCGACTTGGGTCAATTGGCCGTTTTTGGTCGGGTCTTCGCCGCGAATACCAGTAGCCACATCGCCGTCAGCGATGCCCTTAACTTCAAGCGGGTGCAGAGCGCAAAACTCAGCGATCTGGTCAAAGCTCAGCGCGGTATTTTCGACAAGCCAAACGGCTGTAGCCTTAGGCATTAGGGGCGTTGACATACGGCACCTCAAAAAAATTCAGTGGTTTGCGCTCCGGCGTTCTTTGCCTTGTCCGCCTCACCTGCCTGGCCTTGGGCCAAAAGTGGCGGAAGGTCGGAAGGCTGAGCCGTTGCAATTGCTGTGTTGCTCGACAATCTCAAGCGACAAGTCGCGCATAAAAAATGCCGCCCAACTTGGGCGGCCAATAGGCTCTACATACGCCTTTAGCGGGGACTTTTCAAGCCTAAGAAGTAGCTTGCAAGCTGGGAAAATTCCCCGCAAACGCCCCAATCGGCGCCGGTCTAGCGGCCGCCTGCCCACCGCCCAACAATCAAGCGGTGCCCAGTTGATTGCTAAAGAAAGCATCAACTCCGGCTGGTCAGCCCCGCTTTGACCATCAAGCCGGGCCGCGCGGCGCTGGCAGACCAGTCGCCGCCGTCGCCACGGCGCAGGCGGCTCCAAGCCATGTGCTTTTCTAGACCATAGATCAGCGCTCTAAGTCCGGTCGTCAAATTTTGCTGGGCCAGGTCTTGGCTGTAGGTCTTTGCCAGCGCGTCCACGACGCCGGCCCGCGCTGGCTGCTCGCGATCAGACAACAGAACGACATAGCCCAGCCCCAAAGACGGCACCAAGGCAACATTGGCCCAGGCTTGACCACCGTAGCGGCGTTGCGCGGTCTGGCGACGCAGGCCTTGCGCTTGCGCTTGCAGTGCTACCAGTACTTCCACCAGCCCGAGCGGCGCAAAGGGCAGCAGCAGGCAGGCCAGAAAACGCACAGCCCCCAAGCCCGCGACAAGCGACAGCCCAACGCAGGGCAGCGCGATATAGATTGGCTGTGCCATCAGCCACGCCCAACTGTGGGTCAGGGCCAAACCCGCGAGCACCAGCACGGCCATGTCAGCGGGCACCGCCACTAAGGCCCTAAGCGTGAGCGGGCGATATAAGAACCGCAGGCGGCCTTCGACGTCTTTGTAGTACTTGGCCTCATAGCGCCCGTCGCCGCGCCCCAGCTCCTGCCACAGCCCTTGCAGGAAAGCCCCATAGGCACCAAACCCGCCCTTGATGGGCTTCACAACAGGGCCCGCATTGGCGGCGGTTTCAGATCTGGCCACCGGCCATTGCACCCAAGCGCGCTGCTGCATCAGACTGCGCTTACGTCCCCGCAGGCGCTGGCGCAGCCCCCCAAGACCAGACGCCATAATGATCTGCCATGAGCCGCCTACCAGGTAGCCCCAAAGACCCAAGGCGAACAGAACGACGGCTGCTTGCTTTAGACCGGACTGCACTTTGGCGACCAGCAAGGCGGGCTGACCCGCCCATGCCGCCGCGCCCACCGGCTTGTTTTGCTGCCAATCCAGACTGTTGACCTCGCGCAGCACAGCATTGAGGCCCAGACGCAGCGCTTCGTCAAACTGTCCGGCCTGCATGCGCGGGTGGACGACTTCATCCCAAATCGAATTCTGAGCAATGGGCAAGACCAAATCTGCCTGCTTGCCCTTGCCGTCCACAAACCATTGCCCCTCGCCCGGCATCAGCATGAAGACCAGGTAGTCGCGCGATTGCGAGCGCCCGAGTAGACGCCAGTTGCGCACCAGGCCCTTTAGGTAGGTCTGGGGGTCCATCAGGCCCGTATCGCGCAAGGTCACCAAATACATATCGAGGCGATGGACTTGGCTTACTTGTTGGAAGGTGTTTTCCATCTGACGTGCCAGTTGGTTTGAGACCATGCCGGCATCGTCGATCACGCGCTGCTCGCCTAAAGCTGGGTAGTCGCCCGAGGCGGCATTAGAAGGCAAAGGAACAAAGACAAATAGAGCCGTGAGCAGAGCTGCGATGGACAGAATCGTAAGTTTGAACGGCCGAAAATTGGACGAGGGAATCATGGGAAAATCAATCGCTTTAATTATTCAACCTCAGGTTTAGTTACGCAATGTGGCAACACCTGGCCGCGAAGACGTTCAAAAAAAAGGCATCGCGTCGCCTAGACGCAATGCCTTGATTTATAATGCTATTTTAGCTTCAATTGCGATTGAGTGCTGGGGCGCGATCCCCAGCAACTGAAAAGCGTCTAGGAGTCCAATTGCTGCTCAATCGTTGGGCGCTCTTGGCCTTGCAGGGCATTAATCTTGATTTCGCGCGGCTTCAGCGCCTCGGGCACCTCACGCAAAAGATCGACGTGCAACAAGCCATGGTCGAGATGGGCGGCTGACACGCGAATATGGTCGGCGAGCTGGAAACGGCGATCAAACGAACGCTTAGCGATCCCGCGGTGCAGAATTACCGGTTCATCCCCGTCTTCCGCTTTGCGACCCGAACCGCGGATTACCAGCATATTGTCTTGGGTGCTCACCGACAGGTCTTGCTCTTGAAAGCCCGCGACCGCCATGGTGATTCGATATTGGTTCTCGCCCCGACGTTCGATGTTGTAAGGCG
Source organism: Alphaproteobacteria bacterium (assembly GCA_030428565.1). Classification (GTDB taxonomy): domain Bacteria; phylum Pseudomonadota; class Alphaproteobacteria; order UBA7985; family JAUIBT01; genus JAUIBT01. Next base: position 10,337 of record JAUIDR010000065.1, on the reverse strand, counting down.
GATAAGAGGGCGCGGCCTCATCAATCCGCAGAGCGGATTCGAACATCTGATTGATGCGGTCAAAGCCGACAGACGAACGGAACAGGGGTGTTAAGTCTAGTGTACGCATACCTTTGTCCTCAAAATGAGCAACGGGTTGTAAGAGCCGCGCTCGCACAATTGACACGCGGCTTCGGCAGCCAGTGCCGCCGATAGCTCTCAAGTAGGTATGCCTGGCGGACAGGTCAAGACCGCCTAACACGACAAAAACCGCGCTCGGGCTCGAGCGCGGTTGCCGCGTTGCTGGTTAGCGCGCAGCGAGCGCTTGGCCGCCGCAGACCGCTTGAAACTTACAGCTTAGAACTTCAGGCCGCCGAAGCGCTTGTTGAACTTGGACACCTGGCCGCCAGAATCCATCAGGCGCTGTACGCCGGTCCAAGCGGGGTGCGACTTGGAATCGATATCCAAACGCAGAGTGTCGCCCTCTTGACCATAGGTCGAGCGGGTCTTGAATTCGGTGCCATCAGTCATAACCACGGTGATTTCGTGGTACTGGGGGTGAATGTCTTTACGCATGTTTCACTTTCCTTGATCGGACGGGCTTAGTAAGTCAGCCGCCGTATGTTTGCAAGGGCAAATTCCCGGGAAATCGCCCCTAGGCCCTAAGTTTTTCGCTTCCAAGCGCATTGGAAGCCGCTCGCCATCCGCCCAGGGCCAAACAGTTCCGCTTTAGCGGGTGGTCAGCTTGAATTCAATGCGACGGTTGGCAGCTAAAGCTTCAGCGGTGGTATCATTGATGACCGGTCGTGTATCGCCAAATCCGGCTGCAACGATGCGATCAGCCGGGAAGCCGCGCGCAATCATGGAGTTGACCACCGCCCGCGCACGCGCCGTTGAAAGGTGCAGGTTGTCTTGGTAGCGCCCGCCCTCGCGTACCGGCACCGAATCGGTATGGCCATCAACCCGCAGCACCCAATCAATGTTGCTGGGTATGCGGCGGGAAATTGCGATCAGCTTGTCGGTTAAGGCGACGATCTCGCGCGATCCTGCCCCTGCAATCTCATCCGAGCCAGACGGGAACAAGACCGAGGCTTGCAAGACAAAGCGGTCGCCTTGAACCTGGACCCGCTCCTCGCCTTCCAGGATATCTTTCAGCTCTTTCAAGAAGACCGATTGCACTTCTTGCAGCTCGCCGACCTTCTCGGCCAAGGCCAGATTGAGGCGCGCGTTCAAATTGGCGATCTGTACATCCCGGCCCTCTAGATCTTGCTGCGACAGCTTCAAGGCATCCTCGAGTCGGGCGAGCTGGCCACGCAGGACGGCGGTTTGCTGGTTGAGCAAGTTGACCTTGGCTTCCGCGTCTTCGCGCAAAATGCGCTGGCTCTGGGTGGCTTGGCTAGCCTCCTCTAACAGCGATTGATAGCGCGCCAACTCGGTCGCCGATTCTTCACCCTGCACCTGCAGACGATCGCGCAATTCGCGCAGGATCGCGATATCGGCGAGCAAGCCCTGGATTTGCTGCTTGTTAGCGTCGAGGTTTTGGTAGGCAGAGACCAACTCGGCATCGGCCTGGTCTTTTTGTGCGTTGACCGCCGCCAGTTGGCGCTCAAGTGCCTGCATACGGCTGTCTTTGGATACCAGATCTTCGCGCAAGCGCGTCAGCTCTGTGTCCAAATCAAAGGCCTGCTGGTCGAGCGCTTGGTTGTTTTGCTGCAAGGTTGCCAACTGCACAGCCAAGTCGCTTGCCGCCTGTTCGCGCTGCTCCAATAGAGCGCGCAGGTCGGCGATCTGCTGGTCACGCTGTGCCAATTGACGGGCGACCGCCAGCGCTTGCACGTCCTTTTGCTCAATCAGGCGTTGGGCGTCCTGTACTTCGGTTAGGCGCAGAGCCAAATCTGTCTCCAGTGCCGCCAGTTCTTGACGTTGACGATCGCGCAATTTCGCAAGCTGCTCAAGCTCGTCTTGCAGGGCGCTCGCCTTTTGCGTCTGCGCGTCGATCAGGGCTTGCGCCCGGGCGAGTTGGTCCAGTCGTTCGCGAAGCGCGCGCTGGGTCTCATCCAGATCGGCTTGCGTCCCCTCTAGGACCGCGCCTTGTGCCGACAGTTGCTCTTCGCGTTCGGCGAGCTGCTCGGCGGTCAATGAGAGCTGGTTGCTAGTTTGATCCAACTGATCGCTGGTCCGGTTTAGCTGGTTTTGTGACTGAGCCAACTGGCCTTGGGATTCGTCCAGCCGCGCTGCCGTTTGGCTGAGCTGATCTTGTGTCTGGTCAAGTTGAGATTGGGTCTGCGCAAGTTGATCGTCGCGCGTGGCGAGCTGATCCTGGGTCTGCGCAAGCCGATCCTCTGTACCCTGTAGGCGCTGCGCCAAACGCTCAAAGGCCGCCAGTTGCTCGGCCAAATCGGTCTCGGTCGTCGCCAAAAGGCTTCGTGTTTGCTCTAGGCGCTCTTCGGTTTGCCGCTTGGCAACATCGGTTGCCTCTAGCCGTAAGGTGAGCTGCGAAATCGCGTCTTCCTTCAAGCCCAATTCCTGCTGCCGCCGTTCGTTTTCCAGCTGCAAGGCATCGCGCAGCGCGATCAAGCCTTCGATTTCTTGGTTGAGCTGCCGCCGCTCATCTTCCGAGCGATTGAGTGACAGACTTAGGTCGCGGGTCTGGGCTTGCTCTTGCGCCAGGGCCTCATTGGTCTGATCCAGTGCATCGCGCGTGGCTCCCAGGCGCGAAATCAACCGCGATTGCTCGGCCTCCAAATCGCTAATGGCCGCGTTTTGATCGGCAACCTCTTGATCCAATTGAGCTTTCAGCGCAGTCAATCCGGCGATTTCGCTGACCAGCTTTCGGCGCTCGTCGCGTGCTGCGTCCAGGTCGATCCCCAAGGTATCAATTTCGGCCGCCTGCTCTTGATTGACGTTCAGCAAAGAGGTCAAGCGCTTGATCATGGCCTCGTTGGCTTGGCTTTGTTGATCCGTCTCGTCCTCGAGCGCTCGGCGATCCTGCTCAAACTGCTGCAAAGAGGCAATGTACTGGTCGCGCGTGCGGGCCAACTCCTCACCCTGTCGGCTCAAGGCGACCTTGTCTGCCTGCAATTGTTCGATTTCAGCCTGCAAGCGCGCGATCGTCAGCTCGGCCTCTGAAATGGCGGTCGCGCTGGCGTTGACATTGCCTTTTTGCCGCTGCAGCGTCAGACGCGCTTGTTGGTATTCAGCCTGCAGTGCACGTAATTCACGCTGCGAATTTGTCAGCTTGGCTTGCAACGATTCGTTTTGCTTGGACAAAACCGCTTCGTTGGTCTGCGTCTTGCTGATTTGCTGGCTGATATAGTATTGGCCGGTCAGGAAGACCAGCAACACGAACACCACCACCAACAGCAAGGTCGAGAGGACATCGACAAAGCCGGGCCAAGAATTTGGCGAATGGGTTGAGCGGCGTCTTTTACCCGCCATATCGTGCTTCCTCTTTTCCTACTTGGCCTTTGGCTGCCCTGGTGGAGCGCTCGCTTTCGGCAGCCACCCAGGGCGCGATAAAATCAGCGTCTGGCCTAGGCGGATAGTGGGGCTGACAGCATGCCGCGGGCTCATAAGCGCCCGCCGCGCTACGCCCGGTCTGCACCGGTTGGTCTACACCGCGATTTTCCCTTGGGGCTGGCAAGCCGAGCCCCCCGTTAGCGCCGAAGCGCTTCGTTGAGGCCCATGAGCTGCTGACCAAGCGACTGACGGCCGGCGGCCATTTCCTGCCGCAGCGCCTGCAATTGCTTATTAATTTCAGCGATTTCCTCAGCGCCAGCGCCGCCGCCAGCCCCGCCGCCGCTTTCCATTTGCGCCAAAATTCGATCCAAGCGCTGTAAGAATTCCGGACTATCGCCGCTCGATGCTTGCCGCACCACGCTCGCCAGGTATTCCAAGCGCTGGTTTAGTTCAGCCATTTGCGCGGAGTTGACCAGGTTAGCCAGGTTGGTACGGGTATCGACAATCACGGGATACGCCAGCTCTTGCAGCTGAGCGATTTGCTGCGCCAGCCGCTGGACCACGGCGTGATCCAACTGCACATCACCTAGCCGTCGGATAAATTCTTCAAGGTTGGCGTCCATGACAAGACGGCTCTGTTCAGAGCGCTGAATGGTCTTGACCAGACGGTCCAAGGTGGCGTTGGCTTCCGACAGACCGCCGCCCTCGCCGCCCAAGCTGCGGTAGCCGGCACCCGGACCTTGTTCTTCGGTGACAAGGTGGGTCAGCTCCGCCAGCGCATCTTCCATATCGTTCAAGAAGCGATTGTGCGCCTGGCCCGCCAGCAGTTCGACAAAACCCAAAATCAGTGAACCGGCCAAACCAAACAGCGAGGAGCTGAAGGCCACGCCCATCCCCTCTAAGGGCTGCTTTAAGCGTTCGCTCAAATTGGAGAAGAAGCTGAGCTCGTCGCTCTCTCCACCTTGCCCTAAATTGCCAATGGCACCTGAGATACCTTCGATGGTGTTCAATAGCCCCCAAAACGTACCCAGCAGGCCCAAAAAGACCAGTACGCCGACCAGATAGCGTGAGACTTCGCGGCGTTCCTCGATGCGATTGGCTACGCCATCGACGACAGCGGAATAGGAGCTTGCCGATAAGAAGAAGTCCTTGGTCTCATCCAAGGAATCACGGACGATCCCGTCAAGCGGGGACAAGAGCTTGGGCTTACGCGCCCGTGCCAACTCGGTGACCGAGTGCTGTGCAGGCTCATTTAGGATGTGAGCAGCAAAGTTGAACCAGCGGATTTCCCGCCAAAGCGAGCGGACCTGGAACAGCAAATACAAGGAGCCCAAGCTGGTGATGCCCAGAATAAGTCCATTGATCGGCGGGTTGGCCGAAAAGTTTCTGAGCAACTGTTCGCTGAGGTAGAAAGCACTGGCCAAAATCAGGGCCAAGAAGACCACGATGACGAGAAAATAACCGCCAGGCGACGCGATCTTTCGCGTCAATCGGGCACCATTGGTATGTGTAGCCGCCAAGCTTCTGCTCCTCATTTTGCAGTAGAACCCAGACCGTCCCAGAGCTTAGCGGCTCAATGGCTTATAGCAACGTTCGAATGCGCTTGTGTGGATGGTGTGGGTCGTTTACCTGGCTCTCAAGGCTGGTGCTACCGTCTATCAGGCGAACCCAAAAAGACACGATCCACCCGCGATTGATCCGTAGGCAGGCCATGTCCGCCTAAGCTGCAATGCGGGCCATTCTATGAGCGGATGACCCTGCCGTTTGCTTGGCGCTAACCTTTTACTTCAACGTCGATGCGGTCACTAGCAACGGCGCCGTTGTTGTCGCCGCGCGCCCGAATAGCGATGCGCGATTCATCGATACCCGATTGGATCAGGTGCTTGCGGACCAAGACCGCCCGCGTCGCCGACAGCGTGCGAGCCGAAATCTGGCCTGAGGGCTTGGCGTAGGAGACCAAACGCACCTTGATTTTCGGATCCGCCGACATGGCGCGCGCCAAAGCGTTGAGCTGCGAGAGCGAGGTTGCCGGAACACCGGTAGCGCCGCTGCGATAGCCAGTAATCTGGAAATTGCTGGGCTTACTGCGTGACGTCAGACCAAGACTTGGCACACCGCTGCCCGTGTTCGACGCGCTGCTACCCGAACCCGCGCCGCCGTTGTTCAAGCTCAAAGACGGCAATTGCGGGATAGTCAGAGCGCCACCGGTGCCGCCTGCCGCCCCATTGTCCTCGCCGCCCTCATCATCAGAAGAAGAGCCGCTGTTGTTCAATGACAAGCTGGGGCGTGTTGTGCCGGTGCCGCCAGTCGAGCTGGGCGGCGTTAGCGATAAGCTGGAGGTCTTGCGCATGCTGCTGTCGTCATCACCGCTCGCATTTGCGGTCTTGCTGCTGTCCGAGCTGGACGAGGAAGACGGCAACTTCAAAGGCGTCAGCGACGGCAAAGAGCCACTGCCACTCTTGGCGCTTGATACGTTGCGCTCACCGTTGCTAGCGCTGCGCTGCGTGGGTCGTGAGTCCAAAGACGAAGGAAGCTTCGAGTAGTCAATGCCAGAAGGGCTCACCACCAGAAGGGTCGACTTTGGCGGTCCGCTGGGCGCCGCGCCACTTGGACCAGTGCTGACCGGCGCACCGCCTGCGCTTGCCTGCTGTTGTGAGTAGGGCCGTCCAGGGATTGCCAAATAAGACTTTGGTGGCCCGCTGGGCGCCGCCGCTGCTGGCCCCGTGACCGAGGCCAAGGGCGCAACGTCAATGCCGCCCAGCTGCTCGTAGTCTTCTGATACCAACGGCAAGCCCGTGCTGGAGGCCTGGCCGGCGAGGTAAGGTGTCGAGCCGTTAGCGGACACGCCAAATTGCGGTGTTGAGGTAATCTGGTCCGGTGTGGGCTGCAGCCCCTGTACGGGCTGAGCATAATTGACCGGCTGGCCCGGTTGAGCGCCCGCAGCGCTGCCGCGTGTCCCGCCTGCAGCGCCAAAAGTTTGCCCCGGTATAACGAGCTGCTGAGGCGGCAAAGTACCAGCGGAACCAGCTGACCCTCGGGTGGATTGCGCCATCGCATCGGCACCCGTCAGCACGAAGCCACCCACCATCGCCAAGCCCGCAGCGATCAAAGGTAGCCGTAAGCGCGCCGCATTCCCGCGAGCGAGCTCGGTCGGGGCCACGCCGCCACGATTATGATGCTGAGACGAAAACAAGAGTTTGGGTCGCATATATCCTCCGCTGCCAGGATACGGCAGCACCCTTTGGAAGCCAATCAATCACTTGTGACCTAATTCAGCACTTGGGGCATAGTGTGGCAGGAATAATGAAGACTTATCCTCAATTCCTGCACATTAGCCGCCGATCGCGCGCCCAGGACTCGGCGTCAACTCGGTTCCACCCAACCGCTTTGAGGTTAGGAGTTCAGCAGTTTTACAAGGTTAGGGTGCAAAGCATCGTTGGCCGCCAAGACGTCGCCGCTGGCCAGATCAAAGGGCTTGCCAGAGATTGAAGACACCGTACCGCGCGCTTCAGTGACCAACAAAACGCCTGCGGCGATGTCCCAGGGCTTCAGGTGGTCTTCGAAAAAGGCGTCAACGCGCCCGGCCGCCACATAGGCCAAATCCAAAGAGGCCGCCCCAAAGCGACGAATTCCAGAGGTCTCTGATACAACCTTGTGCGCGCGGCGCTCAAAGCTCTCCCAATCCCCGTGGCCTTTGTAGGGGGCACCGACCGCGATCAAACAATCTGGCAAGTAATCACGGCCCGAACTGCGCAAGGGGCGATTGTTGAGCGTGGCCCCCTGCCCGCGCTCAGCGCAAAACATCTCGTCCTTGATCGGATCGTAAACCAGGGCCGCCTGAAGGATACCGTCGGTCTGAACCGCTATTGAGATTGCAAAGTGTGGCTGGCCGTGCAAAAAGTTGGTGGTGCCATCCAAGGGGTCAACGATCCACTGCGAGCCGGTGCTGGACAGTGCGCCGCCCGTCTCTTCGCCCAACCAGCCAAAATCAGGGCGGGCATAGCTCAAGTCGTCTTTCAGGATGTTTTCGGCATTCTTGTCGGCTTGCGATACGAAATCTGCCGGTCCTTTGCGCGATACCTGCAGATATTCCACGTCGTTGAAATCGCGACGCAGCGCGCGCGCAGCCTTTTGAGCTGCACGTTGCATAACCGTCATCAGAGCAGATTTGGCCGCCATGGGCTATTTTCCTTATCCGTTAACAGGAACTCACGAAGCCCTGCTTAGGGCTTGAGTCCAAAAAGCCGACCTCCCAGCAACGGGAGCTCGGCCCAATGTGATCGCCTGGATCGAAGGTGCCCGATCCCTGGACCTTACTTAGTCTTTGGCGCGCTCGACATAGCTGCCGTCTTGGGTGTTGACCTTGACGCGCGTGCCCGCTTCCAAGTGCGGCGGCACCAGGATACGGACGCCATTTTCTAAAACGCCGGGCTTATAGGAGCTGGAAGCGGTCTGGCCTTTAACCACCGCATCGGCTTCGCTCAACTCCATCACGACGTGTTCCGGCAGGCTCGCGCCGATCACCTCTTCTTCGAAAAGCTCGATCTCACAGACCATGCCTTCTTGCAGGAAACGAGCGGGCTCGCCCACCGCGTCTTTTTCGACTTGGATCTGCTCGTAGGTCTCGTTGTCCATGAAGACAAAGTAGTCACCCTCGTCGTAGAGGAAGGCGTAGGGCTTTTGTTCCAACGTGACACGCTCGACCTTTTCATCAGCGCGGAAGCGTTCGTTCAGTTTGGTGCCGTTGCGGATATCGCGCAATTCGATTTGGGCGAAAGCGCCGCCCTTGCCGGGCTTGACTTGCTCCAACTTCATGGCGCGCCACAATTGGCCCTTGTGCTCAATAACGTTGCCAATGCGAATGGCGTTGCCGTTAATTTTCATGGTTTCTACGTCTCGAATGAATCTGATGGCAGGCCTTTACCAAGGCGCGCGCGCAAATGCAATGCGAAGTGGTCCAAAGCGCCCGCCTAGAGCGGTACTTGTCGGCAAATCCACCACTTGCAACCAATCAATTGCCACCCCTTAAACAAAAGCGTAACATCCGCGCGTCAAACACAAATGGGTACCGGTCAAACGGTGCCTTTAACATTCACCAAGTGAGAGGATACTATGAGGAAACTATTGGCTCTGACGGCAACAGCGGTTGCTCTATCCAGCGCTTCCTTCGCGGACGTTTCATTTAAGCTGTTGTTGACAAACGATATTTATGAGTACGAAGGCTATGCTGGCGTCGCGGCTGTTGTCGCTGCCGAGCGCGCGAACTCTGAAAATGTCATCTTTGTCCACGGCGGCGACACATTCTCTCCCTCGGTCTTGTCGGGGTTGGACAAGGGCGAACACATCGTCGAGCTGATCAATATGGTCAAGCCCGACTACTTTACCCTGGGTAACCACGAGTTCGACTTCGGCCCTGAAATTGCGCTCAAGCATTTCGCCAACATGGGCGACACCATCCACCTGACCGCCAATATCACAGACGGCGACGGCAACGCCGTGCCCGGTATTGGATCGCGCCACATCATGGACTTGGGCGAAATCAAGCTGGGCTTCTTTGGCGTGACTTCTGAGGACGCCGCGGTTAAGTCAAGCGTTGGTGATTTCCAGTTCAGCGATGCTGTGACTGCCGCTGAAGAGCAGGCGGCCGCACTGAAAGAAGAAGGCGCTGACATGATCATCGCCATCGCTCACACCGACATCATCGACGACTTCACGTTGGTGCGTTCGGGTATTGCCGACATCATCTTGTCAGCGGATGACCACAACCAAATGACATTCTGGGACGGCAGCACCGCGCTGGCTGAATCAGGCCAAGACGGCGAAGTCGTGGTTGCAATCAGCGTCACCGCCCGCAAAGACGATCGCGGCCGCACCCGCTGGAGCCACAGCTTCGACATTTTGAACCCAGCCGACTTTGAGGTACCCGCCGACGTTGCCGCCAAGATCGCAGAGTTGGACGCATCTTTGGATTCCAAGCTATCGACCGTCATCGGCAAGACATCCGTTGAGATGAACACCACCCGCCCCTTCATCCGTCAGCAAGAGACCACCTTTGGTAACATGCTGGCCGACGCTCTGCGTGAGGCTACCGGAGCTGACGTGGCTCTGACCAACGGCGGTGGTATTCGTGCCAAGAAAGTCTACCCTGCTGGCAGCGACATTACCTCAGGCGACATTTTCGCAGAATTGCCCTTTGGTAATGTCACCATCGTTGTGGAGCAAACCGGGGCGCAAATCGTCGAAGCGCTGGAGAACGGTGTTTCACGCCACGAAGACGTCAATGGTCGCTGGCCGCACATCTCGGGCATGTCTATGACCGTTGACCTGGCCGCTGAAGCGGGCTCGCGTGTCTCAAACGTCATGGTTGGCGGCGCGCCGATCGATATGGGCAAAACCTACACCTTGGCAACCAATGACTTCCTGGGTCGTGGTGGCGACGGCTATTCGACCTTCGATGGTGCCAAGCGTGTCGTCGATTCCAGCCAAGCTGTATTGATGGCTTCACAGTTGGTGAACTACATCTCAGCTGCCGGTACGGTATCACCCGCCGTCGATGGCCGCGTTATGATGAAATAGGCCAGCACCTTGGCAAGCGAGCGGCGCGGTTGTCCCACTAACCGCCGCGCCCTTCAATGCGCCGACAGAGTTTCGACTTGTTTTCAACCATCTAACGGGCACGATCGCATTTGATGCGGTTGACCTGCCCAAAGCAAAAGCCGCCCTTCCTGAGTCGGAAGCGCGGCTTTTTTGTTGGGTTCTAATTTGTGTAGACTGTAAGCGTCCGGTCTGACTGCGGTTGCTTTATTCAGCGTTGAAGCGCCAGGGCATGAGGTCTTCAATGCGGTTGGTCTTATGGTCCTGAATGCGTTCGAGAACCCATGTAAGCCAAGCTTCAGGAT
>JAUIDR010000111.1 GCA_030428565.1 Alphaproteobacteria bacterium | reverse complement strand
CGACAATCAAAATCAATAAAAACCTTGATGGTGTCGCGAAAACCCGCCACCATCACAAACGTCGCGACCAAGGACTATCATCCTGATTGACGCACAACTCTCATCCAGATTGTCGCTCTATAACCAAGAGTTTCGACTTGCGTTGTCGGGATCTAGCCGCAGCATGACGGGCAGCTGCGGCGCGGCGTTAGAACCAGTGCAAAGCCGCGTCGCTCCTTGGATCGCCACCAGGAGTTTCGACTTGCTTTGTCGGGATCTATCAGCGGCATGACGGGCGGCTGCGGCGCGGCGTTAGAACTAGAGCCGACTTTGAATCTCGTCGGCGATTTGTTCGGTGAACAGGGCCCCCGTGTTGAACTTAACCGCTTGCCCGTGCGCCGAAATCGTGACGTTGGAAAAGCCCTTTTCTACCCCCGTGACGTCTCGCAAACGCCACACGATTCCTTGCGTATCCACCTCCATGGTCTGCAGATGCTTATAGGCTTTGGGCAGATCACCCAGAAAGCCCAAGCGCTTGTTGGTCACAAATAGGTAGCCGTGTTTGGGGCGGCCAAAGCGGCTCGGATTTTGCAAATCGGCGGAGCGGAACAGCAGAAGTTCCTCGTCATCGTCCAAGTAAGACAGCAGCAACTTTTTGGCGTTCTGCCCAAAGGTGAGCGTCAGTATTAGCGCACCCAGTCCAGTCGCGATGGCGGGTGAATAAGTGTAGGCTGCTCCCGTTAGCTGGATGCCCACAAGAGCGTAGATATCAATGCCGCCGCGGCTGGCAATAAAGTCAACCAGGCCAAGGCCGATAAGTGCAAAACCCAGAATTGGCATGTCGCCCTTTTCGTTGTGTTTGATGCGCGGGGCAATCCGCCCACCTTACTTTGCTCAATCAATCAGCAACCGCATGTAATGCCAAGGTACAGATGACCGTCGGTTGCTGCGTTGCTTTGCAGCGTCAGAACAAGCATCAAGGGTGGCGATCGACAAAACTTGCGCGACCTAAATGTTCTTAGTATGTTCGATGTATCGTGAATTTGTTGCGATTCGAACAGTGCCGCAGGGTGGATTCGACATAAAAAGCAAGAAAATCCCCAAGTGCCGGGTCCCTGTTCCCACCAACAGCGGTCAAGCAGTTCAGGCATTGTTCTCAAACGCGCCGCTTGGAGGCAGTATCTATGAAGCGGCTACAGCGACCGCAAGCTTTTTGAATAATTTCCGACGAATGAGAAGCGCGAACCGGGTAGATGCAGACAAATATTATCACTGTAAAGCCAACGCTAGGGAGGCCCAACTTGGGCCACACGGGCGGGTGGTTGCTAAGATCATTAGTGAAGGCCGTGAGATTAGCGACCGATTTAAATACAAATACATAAGAAAAGAAAAAAACGACGCAGAGCTGGATCAAGAGCCAACCACTTCGGTCGGCAAGCTGGGTCCTTGTATCCTCATGCCGATCTCAGCGCGGGTCGGGATGAGCTGTGCGCCGGTTTTCGCCCGCCAAACTTTCCAAAGCGGCTTTGGTAACAAGATCAAACGACCCAAGTTACGGCTTTGGCATGTGATCGTCTTGGCAATTCTTGTTGCCCCGGTTTTGTTTAAAGGCCAAATAATCACGTTTCTTGAAAGTGACATTTGCCTCGATAGCGGCGGACGCTGGGACTACGAACTGTCGGACTGCGACTATGGCACCAAGGAAGAGTGCCTTCTGCGTGGCAATGACTATTTTTGGAACGCATTCGCCGAGCGTTGTCGCAGGGTAAGCGAGCCTTCGTCGGCCCCATAATGCCAAAGCCGCGCCGCTCTGAGCAGCAATCCGATGTGATTCGACCTGAAAGGCAACGCCCAATCAACAGCGTTCGCGGTCTCAGCGGCGTGGCGTAGGTACAAGGTGCCTGGCGTTGCCTTTCGCGATAGCACAGAGGCTAAAAGGGCGATTGCTTTGCTGCTATCGCCCTTCGCTTCACACCTTCGGACCCTCTATGGACCAATGTCGTCGGTGGTTTGTGACTAGCCGCTCGCCTTTTGGCCGCTTACTCCCACTCGATCGTGCCCGGCGGCTTTGAGGTGTAGTCATAGACCACGCGGTTGACGCCGCGCACTTCGTTGACAATGCGGGTCGCCACCCGTGCCAAGAAAGCGGGCTCAAAGGGGTAGATATCGGCGGTCATGCCATCAACCGAGGTCACGGCGCGTAGCGCGCAGACCCGCTCATAGGTTCTGGCATCGCCCATGACCCCAACCGAGCGCACCGGCAGCAGCGCCGCAAAGGCCTGCCAAATCTCATCATAGAGCCCGGCCTTGCGGATCTCTTCGATGTAGATAGCGTCGGCCTTGCGCAGGATATCGCAGGAATCGGCATCGACGCGGCCCGGAATACGGATCGCAAGCCCCGGTCCGGGGAAGGGATGGCGGCCGACAAAGCTGTTGGGCAGACCCAGCTCACGACCCAGCGCGCGCACTTCGTCCTTGAACAGCTCGCGCAAGGGTTCGACAAGGTCCATTTGCATGCGCTCGGGCAGGCCGCCGACGTTGTGGTGTGATTTGATGGTCACAGACGGGCCGCCGATGACCGACACGCTCTCGATCACGTCAGGGTAGAGTGTGCCTTGCGCCAAGAAGGGCGCACCGCCCAGTTTGCGCGCTTCTTCTTCGAACACGTCGATAAAACGCGCGCCGATGATCTTGCGCTTCATCTCGGGGTCTTCGACGCCTTTCAGGTCGCCCAGGAAGGTCAGCGCCGCATCGACGGTCTTCAGCGGAATATTGTAGTGCTGACGGAACAGGTTCTCGACCTCTTCGCGCTCGCCCTTACGCAGCAGGCCGTGATCGACAAATATGCAAGTGAGCTGGTCGCCAATGGCTTCGTGGATCAAGACCGCTGTTACAGCAGAATCGACTCCGCCAGACAGACCGCAAATCACGCCCTGATCGCCAACCTGAGCACGGATGCGCTC
>JAUIDR010000004.1 GCA_030428565.1 Alphaproteobacteria bacterium | reverse complement strand
TCCACGGTGTATATCTCCTCGCCCTCCCTGCAGCCACAAGAAGGGAAAAAGTGGACGACTTTTACGCCGCCCGCACCGCCAACAGGGCGGCGCTACCGTGGTCTAATTTTGCACCGCCGTTCTCACCGGTGTAGGTCTCCAGCAGCGCGATATCCTGGTCCGCCGCAAGGTAGTCGTCGGGTTCAAACTCAAATTCACTGTGGTAGCCGTGGTCATAGCTGAAGGCCTGAGAACATCGTGCCATGGTGGGTTCCTCCGTTTGAAAAAGACCCGGCGCGAGTTGGCTGTGGGGATCAAAGATGCGCCGGGCTGGTAGGTGAAAAAGGTTCTGCTCAACGCCACGTCTGTATTCTTGAGCTGGGCTTATCGGGCGTCGGTCTTGCCGCGGGCCAGTCAGCTGTGTTCCTGTGGTGTATTCCCATGATGGGAATTATTGTGGGAATTGTCAAGCAGTAAATTCCCAATGAGGGAATGCGCACCAAGCCCAGGCACAAAAAAGCCGCCTCGGGGGCGGCTTGATAGATCTTTGAGGGTGGGAGGAGTTTTATTCCCGGCAATAGTAGCCCGCGACTGGAAACCTGGCGTTTAGGGTTTCGGCAAGTTGCTGGCATCCAGCCATATTGTTTGCATAGCCGAAGACCCTGGCGATCGGGCCGTCTACGTATCGTGCCTTGTATAGCCAGACCGCGCTGGTCGAACCGCGTTCGGTGAAGGGGATGATCCAGGGTCGGCTGAAACCGTTCTGATAGGCAAGAATAGCCAGTATGACCGCAAATCCATATCCGAGCAGACGCATGGGAGGCTCCTTTGCTGGGGTGCTGATGGCAGAGCATAGGAGAGTTGGGCGCGACGCACAATCTTGTTGCGCGACCCGGTTATCGCGTTATGGTTGTGCTGAAATCAGCATGGAGATGGTTATGCGACGTATTGTCAACAAAATCTAACCAATTGTGGAGTTGTTAATGACTGAAAACGAAAAACAGAAAATTCGAACTCAAATGGATGATCTTGATAAACAGTTAACGAATATTCATCGGCAAATCCAAACCATAGCAAATATCGAAGCTAGTGCTGTGTGGGGGAATGGCTTTGGTGCACGCGGCGAGCTCGAGCCAATTCGCGAGGATTGTATTAGGAAAAGCGCGGCTATAATTGAGCAAATGGAGAAATTACATAAACAGTTGGTTGGCGACTAAGGACGGGCACTTCTTACAATTCTAATAGTTTTGGATGGAAGCCTTCTTTGAGCCTGGGGACATTTCGTCCGGGCGCCAGCCTTCCTATCAGGCTTTCTAATTCGTCCAGGGGGATGGAAAGCGCATCAGCAACATGCTGTTTGGCGGTGCGCTCTTTCCAAAGCTGTTCGAAAACTTGCGTCCAGACAGCAGAGAAATTGGTTTCAGCGCTGAAATAGCGCTGAGGCTCAGGGCAGGTGGAGTGGCACTGTTTCAGCTATCTTTCGCAGTGCTGCACCGAAACTTTTTCTATGAAGTGCTCTTTTATCGAGCCCTTTGATATGGCGTTTGTGGTGGTGAAAATTGCAAGATTGAAGCCGCCTTCGTTGGATGAGCTATTATAAATAACCCCGTCAAATCCGAGCTTCTTGATGAGCTCACAGCAGTATTGTGTGGGCGTGTAGTCTATGGCCGCTGTATCCTGCAGAACAGGCTGATATAGCTCGTGTCCAAGGTCTTCTACGAAAGGAATGTCTGCTAGCAATTGCGCAATATTTGCTGGCTCAGCAATTCCGAACGGCGATATGTTCCTTCGAGGGCTTCGAAGGTCAGCAAGCGTTAGATTCGCAGCTAGCTCAAATCTCATTGTATATACCCTAGCGCCCGGCTGCGGTCTTACCTCTGATATAGCTGTGTCCCTGTCAGAAGCCAAATATAGATAGGGTATGCCAGGCGGATTGGCGCGACCGTTTGAAACTTTATCTGCAGGCGGGGCACCCATATCCTTTTTTTTCAGCTTCTCTAAGCCGCTCGCAATTCTCGCGCGAAACCAGGTTTTCGGCTGGTCGTCGTTGTTGGTTAATACGAGGCATTGCTCTAGACGCCTTTCTTCAATTTTTGTTTCCGGGAAGTAGCGGTTTCGTGTTCTAAGCTCCTCCTTTATCGAAGCGAGATGCCCGAGGCCCTCGCGTACAGCAGGCTCTTTTGCCTTGAATTTTTTTCGTACTAACGAATTATCGTCTAGCACGTAAGCCAACAGCTTAGTCGCGGTGTCTAAAACGATCCCGTCATTAAATAGTCCCCAATCTCTGTTCAGGCACACGGCCAATTCAGTACCGGTTTCATCTACTTCGTACGCAGCAAGTAGGTTCTCAAAATCGTCCTGGAGCTCAACAGGGTCAATAGAGAGCCCATCCTGGGCCCCGCAAAACCCGCACGTTTCGTTTGATTGGCTCTTTGACCTGATGATTTGCGTTAGCTGGTGGTCACCAAAGCAGTTTGAGCAGCATTTCTCACCCATCGCTCTGCTCTGCAAGATAATGAGCCATTGTCTCTAGATGATGGACCATGGATAGCTTCTTAACATGCCCAAGGCCTGGGAAATGCCCTCGCTTTTCGAGATCCAGAAATTCGTCTAAAGCAGTGCCGCGATACAAATTTGATGTGCCGGTTTCATATATCTTTTTCAGCTTAGCCAGGGCTTCTGCGAACTTGCCAGCGGGGTCGGTTGGCGTTTCCGTTCGATCTGAAACAAAGTGATAGACATACATCTCATCATCTTGGTCCGGATTTATGTAGGTTAGATGAATTGCGACGGCGTAGGCTGGCCCACCTGATTCCGAGTATGTGTCGCCTACGGTCAGGAAATCTCCGAATCCACCAAAGCCAGTCTCTCGAAATTCGAAATGCACATCAGAAAAGAATTCCGACGGTCGATAGTCGGCATTTCGCTGCTTCTCAAAACCGTCCTTAAAAAGCACTCGGCTCTCGGCGTCTCGAAATTTCCGGCGATATCGCCCGGTGGTGCGATGCTCGACAAAACCGTGTTTGACACCTTGGAGGCTGTCGTCGTTCTGGATTTCCTCTAGAAGCAAATCGGCTTCACTAAAGCCAGCATGTATGAGCATAGGATCGTGGTCCATTTGTTCATGCAGCGCAGCAATTGCGTCATCGGTCGTCGATGTTTCTTGAAGCAAGATTGCCGCTGAAATGTTGGCCCTATCTAGATAGTTTTCTTTCAATAAATCAGTTATGTTTGTGCCGTCGCTCTTGTGGTCGCCGTGCTCCGGATTGACGACAACAAAGGCTTGGCCGTCAGCCTCACAGACCGCCTCCAACGCGCGCTCCAAGCTTTTCAGTTGCGACCGGACTGGCTCGATGACCGGCGTAAATTTTGCCTTTGCTAGGAGCTCTGCTTGTTCGCGGATTGCGATCAATTCAAATTGCTTGCCGCGAAAATATGGATAGTACATTGCGGTTCCTAGGCCCACGCAAGGGCTTGTGAAAGTGGCTTGTTCAAGGCGGCGATTACATTGTCTTGCGCGCGCTTTGGAATTTTATGGATGAGGCCAGCCGCAACGAGCGATTTGGGCAAACTGGACAGGTAACCTGATAGCGGCTCAAGGCTGCGAGTTTGCTTGAGGACACCGATCATAGCGTCGTGAAGCTCGGTAGGGGCTAGGGTTTCGAAAATGTCCCTGAGCGCAGACCGCATGGCGGTGTTCGGGAGGTCGGGTAGGCCATAGCCGAGCCGCTCCAGGATCAGGGCGGCCTCTTTGGTTTGCAGCGATAAGAAGACCGAGGCTGGATCAATTTTCTCTGGGCAATCTATTGCCTCACGCACTTTGCTGATGCGGTCCCATCGAGTGAGCTTCATCAAGCCGATATGGTTGGGGACCATGCTGGCGATACCGTCGATATGGGCGGCTCCGGCAATAACGTATACAGATGCAAAAACCCGTTGGTAATCGAATATTTGTTTAGCAAGACGGGCAAGCGAGTCGCGTTCAGACTTAATCTCATAGACCGTGCTCGTGCCGTTCAGTACAACGAGGTCGGCTTTGCTTTCACCAGCGCGAAATTCAGACATCATATTTGCAGTGCTGAGCGAATGCTTGCCGAGTAAGATGTTGTGGGCGAGCGCAGAGCGATAGACATAGTCTGTTCGGTGGCTTTTTCTACGCAAAGTACGAAACGCCTCGTCGAAGGCCTCAGAAATCGTGGTGTTGTCACCTGTCGCCAAGTTCAAGCCGGACTCGGCGACTAAGCGTGCAAAAAGCGGTGATTTTTGATGCTTGGCAAACTCGTTTAGGACTCTCGCGGTGAAGAGTCGAGAGAGTGCTGCTGATTGTCTCGTTGTGGTTGCCGTTGTCATGGCTTCTTACGTCCTCCTAACCAGCCAATTAACATATTATGGCAAGATTACGACAGTCCCTTAGCCGCATGTTAGTATCTAGACGCCAAAATGCAGGTCTAAATGCGTCGAAAATCGGCGAATTGTTAATTTTTGCGACAGGCCGGGACGCGCCGAAGTTTGAGAGGGCTTCTCAAACCAACCCGATGTTGAGCCGGACGCGGCCGATGATGCGCACGTCTGCGACCGGCACCTCATAGGGCTCATAGACATCGTTGGTGCTGGCAAAGCGGACCATCATCGGTTCTGCATTGCGGAGCAGAGAGATGCGCTTGATGACCAGGCCCATGCCATCGAAGGCTAAGAAAAAGCCCGCCGACGAGACGTTGGTGTCGCCCGTGTCCACCACAATTCGGTCGTTTGAGAAAAAGCGCGGCTCCATGGAATCGCCGCGCACCTCAACAATGATGAGGTTCTTGGGATTGACCGATAAGCTGCGGATGAAGTCCTCAAAGATTGGGTAGACGCCGATCTGGTTTTCTTCTTCGACCAGCGAGCCACCGCCAGCCGCCGCCTCGACATTGTAGATCGGCACCAGAACCAGGTCTGATGGGGTCTGTGGCGCGGGGATAATGCGCGCGCCTTGGGCTTCGTCGCCCGAGCGCGGCTTGATGCCGTTGGTGACGTTGGCGCCGGCAATGGTCGGCCCTTGGCCCTCGCCGGTCAAGAGCCAGGCTTCCGAGACGTTGAAGGCAGCGGCGTAGCGCTCTACCGACCGTTCATAACTTCGAATACCTGATTCGTGGTTGTGATAGCTGCTGTAGGACCAACCGAAGTGTTCCGCTGCCGCTTTGGCGGTTCGGAACTTTGCGGCGCTCCTTGCTATGGCCAGTCGCTTGCCTTGGTTCTCGATGCGGGTATTCACTGTTGACATAATTCCCGTAAGTTCCCATAGTGGGAACATGATTGACGCTACCTTAATTCGCACCACAAGAGCCAAGATTGGTTGTACCCAATCTGAACTCGCCTCGAAGCTCGGCACCTCGAAATCGGCGATCAGCCGCTACGAGAATGGCGAGAGCATTCCAGGCCCTGTGTGTAAACTCTTTGAGCAATTGATTGCCCAAATCGAGAATAGCCACCCGCCCCAAGATCATCAACCAAAAGTTGCAAGCGGGGAGGGGCGGGTATGAAGGCTGATGATATAAAGCCACTTCGCAAGGATCGCGGCTGGAGTCAGGGCGAGCTTGGCAAGCGCGTTGGCGTTTCTCGCCAAACCGTTTGGAGCTACGAAAATGGCGGCGCTATCCCGCAGCCAGCTTGGCTAAATTTGAAGCGTGTCCTTCTGCAGGACGAAGAAGAGCCTGGGACAAGCACGAGTGCCCATTGTTCGATTTCCGCCCCGCAAGTCTACCAATGCTACCTGGCGCCGATTGGGGCCGCCAAGCGCTTGCATGGCACGCGGTCTTTCATCGTTGAGGCCCGCAGCCCCCGGCGCGCGCGGGCCATGGCGGTGGCGTACGCCCTGACCTTGCATCACCAGCGTTTCGACGAGCAGCGCATCGAGGCTGCCCTGACGCTGCAGCGCCTTGGCGGCGCCCAAGGGGAGGCCGCCGCATGATCGCCTTCCGCTGTGTCATCCCGCCCTTAGCCAAAGGCAAGCGCTCTACCAAGGCGCTGCGCTTTGACGTTGAGGGCGCCACCTACCTGCAAGCCCGCGAAGCTGCGGTGCGCCAAGCCACTCGCAAGCTTCCCGCCTGGATCGGCGAGGCGGCGGCGCGCTCGGCGCTGTGCATGCATTCTTTTCAGCCCATTCATGAAGGGGAGGCCGCATGATTGACCGCAAGACCCTGGTTCAGCGCGCGCTCGCCCAGCATGACCAAGCGTCCCTAGCGGCCTTGGGCGCAGAGCTGATCGCCGAGACGCGTTTGCTGTGCATGCGCAACAAGCAGCGCTTTTCGGTGCGCCAGTGCGCCGACCTAGCGGCCTCTGCGCGGGCCATCCAATACCCCAAGGAGGCAGAGCGCGCCCATGACCAGCCCTAACCCCGCTTGTGGCCGCGGGCGGCTGCGTAACAGAGCGCGCCACCGCACCATCGTTGATAGCCAGCTGTTGCAGGACGCGCGTTTGAACCTGGCCGCCAAGGGCCTCTATGCCATGCTGCTCAGCCTGCCCGACGACTGGACCTTCCGCAAGCCCGACTTGATCAAGCGCGCCGGGGTCGGACGAGCCGCCTTTAACAGCGCTATGCAGGCGCTCAAGGAGCTGGGGCTGGTTGCGTCGCGCCAGCGCAATGTGCCGGGCCAGGCGCCCGAATGGATTGTCGAGGTCACCGACCAGATCGGCGACTTTACGTATGAGCCGCGATCCTACCAGCACAAGCTGGCGTTGCAGCCGAAGGCCGAAAATCAGCCTTCGGCCTCTGGGGGGCCGGAGTCCGAAAATCAGCCTTCGGAGGGGGGGCCGAAGTCCGATTTCCCGGAGTCCGAAAATCGACCTCCGGTTAACCAAAAGAAAATTAAAAATATAACCCCCCCTATAGTCCCCCCCACAGTGGGGGACGGGACCGCGGCTGACGCCGCGGGAGGTTTGGTTGATTCGGGTTTGGGTTTGGAGGGGGGGCCCCCTATTCCAGAGCCGCCCCCTGATGTGCCACCTGGTGCGCCACCCGCCAGTCCTTCAACCGCCAGGCCTTCAACCGCCAGGCCTTCAGCCGCCGAGGAGCTGCGCGCTGCCGTTCAAGCCAAGCATCCAGACGCTGCAGGCTGGGCCTGTCCCGATTTTCTGGACGCCTGGCTGGGCGACGGCCTGCCGCCTGAGGGCATCGCGGCTGCCATCCTGGCCAGCCCCACGCTGGAGCGGGCCCGATCCTGGAAGTACTTCGATCGGCAAGTGCGGTCCAAAGCCCAGCCCTTGGCCGCGGCTGCCAAGGCGATCCAGACCGCCACCACGGCCCGCGATCCCAAGCTGCAGGGCTTGCTGGAGGCGGCCAGAGCGCAGGGTCACGACGGGCTGGCCAGCGATCTGAAGGCGGCCAAGCTGGAGGCGGGACTTCTGGTGTTCGAGGGACGCGCCCGCCAGTTCTGGCGTAGTCGGGTGGCCGACCAGGCCCCGCTTGTGCGCCGCCTAGCCCAGGACTGCGGTCTCGATCTGGCTATGGAGGTGGTGGCGTGAGGACCGCGCGGCCAACGCCCAGCCCTACGCCGCGAACAGGGCGCCCGCTGCCGCCACCGCTGGAGATCTGCGCCACCTGCGGGCAGTTCGCCCGGGGCTTTGGTAAGGGCTACACCGACGCGCACGGCCAGCGCTCTAGCCTGGCGTTCTGCTCGATGGATTGTCTGACCCTGGCCGCCAAGACCGAGACCAAGGAAAAGTTGGTGAGCCTTATTCAACAAGCCGATGACCATGCGCCCGAGCGGGTCGCCAAGACCCTGCTCCAGGCCTTCCCAGAGCTGGCCGACTGGCCAGACGACAAACTGGTCGAGCTGGCGGTGGAGGCCGATGAAGCCTGGAAGCGGGCGCGCCACCACATCGCCGATCGGCTGCTGGAGCGGCAAGAGAGGAGGGCTATGTAATGCAGGACAAATTCGAAGGCTTTGAGCAGGTGGAAATTTTGCAGCTAGAATGCGGCGACTATCGCTTCGCGGGCCGAAAGATGGCCTTACAGAAAAGTGCAGGCGCCAAGGGCGGGCTTTGGCTCACAATCATCCACGAGAAATGCGATGCACAGCAGGTCCGCTTCTATGTGAGCAAGCGGCATATGGCGCGCATTCGAAAGTGGCTGGAGCGGCAGGAGAGGAGGGCGGGGGCGTGAAGCATCGGCTGAGTCATCAAGGCACTAGGCGTATCGTGGAATTATCCCATTTCATCGCGCACCGCGATGAAATGTGTGCGGCATACTTCAATGGAGCTCTCCTGAGTTGGGGTGATTTGAGGTGCGCAAAACTGACCGGGCGTAACTTCGAGAACGCCACATTGAACTGGATCGATTTCTACGGCGCTGACCTGTGTGGATCGAGCTACAGGGGCGCAGAGTTGAATTGGATCGATTTCAGACGTTCGAACCTTGATCGCACGCTCTGGGAGGGCGCCGAATTGCACAGCGTTCAGTTCTCGTCCAACAATGTCCACTGTGTTCCGTTTGAGACACTTCAATCGTGGAACGCTTGCACGGTGGAGCTAGACCTAGAGGACTACAAGGCACTAGGGCTACATGGCGATGGGAGAGCTTGCGATCCATGACACCTAAAGCTCTGCTTCCAGACGAGCACGCCCTGCAATGCCAGCTTGTGGCTGCTATTGAGCGCGGGACGGTGAGCTGTCGCAACAGGGCTAGCGCAAATCGAACTTTGCGTTTAGTAAAACACCAGGAAAGATATGTGGGAATCTGGGAATGCGTGTAGAAAAACTTGAATTCAAAATTGATCGGAAGATCCCAATTGAAGTTGGGGAGTTTTCGCGCGGGCTCCAAGCGCTTGGCCTTGAATACCAGCGTTTCTTGAGATCTCAACATCCGACCGTCACCGATGCCAATACGGAGCTTTTTGTTGAGAAGATTGTTGAAGGCTCGATAATCATTGAGTTGATCGGCGCGGCGCTACCACTGCTTGAAGGTGCCAAAACGGTCTATGAGGTCGTGGATTTTGTTGACTACTTGGGTGACAAATTCAGGGCCTTGATGGCGCCTGGCGGGCGCCTGGAGAGCGCAAACAAATCGGAACTAGCTCGCTTAACAGACATGGCAACAATGGTTGCGACCGACCCAAATGGCAACGCGCATATAATTGCAGTAGAGCACGAGGAAACCAGCCTCAATAAGACCACCAAAACATGTTTCGTAATAAGTGGTCAAGAAGCGTCGAATGTTGTGAAAAACGCCGAAAGCCAACTCTTAGAGTTGCAAGAGGACGACCAGAACAGGCACATCGGCGTCTTGATGACGCTCTATCAGACTAACAAAGCAACGCCGGAGGCCGAGAAGACCAGCGGAGAAAAGGGCGTCATAGAGGCCGTTACGCCCAAGCCGTTGCCGCTCATCTACGCCTCTGGCCTCGCGGGTCAACGCATTAAAGCAGCCTGGGGAGAAGAGCGGCACAATCCCTATGAACTGGGGTTTGTGGTCGATGTTGATGTGCAGACGGTGCGGGGTAAGCCAAAAGCCTACCGTATCATGAACGTGCAAGAGGTTATTGAGCTAGACGAGGAGGCCTAGCGGCAAGTCGCCTTGACATTTCACCCCAGAGCGCGCAGTTTTAGAGGGCAGGTCACACACAGGCCTGCCGGGATTGGTCTCCCGCTTGAACAAAGGCGTCTGAAACCGCGCCGCATTTGCACGCGGTTTTTCTGTTTCCGGGCAACGCTCGGATTCTATGGTCGGGCGTTTTGGGGCACCTTCGGGTGCGCCGTTTCCTTTGTTGCGGTAAGACCAACCCACTACGTCCGGCCTCCCGAGATTGGTCTCTTGGGGGCCGGTTCATTCAAACGAAGGAACTGCTCACATGAACACCCAAACTCTGATTCCCATCACCTCTGCCACCTTCGACGATCAAGAGGTCAACGCTGTGGATGCGCGCGAACTGCATGCTTTCCTGGATGTCGCCCGCGACTTCTCCAATTGGATCAAAGGCCGCATACAAGCATACGGATTTGTTGAAGGAGTGGACTTTCGGCTTTGCTCGCCAAAACGGGCGAGCAAAGGAACTGACTTCAAATCTTGCTTTCCAAAACGGGAAAGCAAAGGAAAAGGCGGTCACAACGCCAAAGACTACGCCCTGACGCTGGACATGGCCAAGGAGCTGGCCATGGTCGAGCGCACCGAACGCGGCAAGCAAGCCCGACGCTATTTCATCGAGTGCGAAAAGCAGCTGCGCGCCCTGCCCGACGACAGCTTGGCGGGCAGCGTGGCCCGCGATATGGCCCGGCAGGTCGAGGCCTTCAGCCGGAAGACCCCGCGCCCCATGCCGGATGGCTCGCCGCGCTTTGAGTGGCATCGCATTATGGGCGACGCCAACGCGCCCGCCTTTCGCACCGGCGACATGGTTTTGATCGACCGCATGCAGCGCGCCTTGAGCTGGTACGGCTTCTACGCCCTGGAATTCGACGGCCTCTTGAGCATCGTACGGCTAGAGCGCGAGATCACCGGGCCCCAGCAAGGCAAGCTGGCGGTCACCTATGGCAACCCGGACTATGGCCTTTACTACGCCACGCCAGAGCAACTGCCCATCGCCGGTGCGGTGGTCTGGGCCTCAAAGCGGGTGTAACGGTGATGTGATCGGAAAGGGGCGTGCGGTCAACGGCCTATCGTATAGCTTCTTCATGAAGCTGCTTTGCGTCTTGATGCGCACGCGCCAAATCCAGAGCCCCAGATCGGATCCACCGCAACACTTGGCACGCCGTGGTGGACGGATCGCGGCTTGTGCTTTTGTCGCTTCCCATTTCCCAACGGCGAACGGTCGTCGGCTTCACATCAAGGATTTCAGCCAGGCGGTTGACAGAAAGGCCCAGCGATTGCCGGGCCTCCTTGAATTCTTGCGGGCTCATGAAAAGAAAATCTTCGCGACCGCTGCACCGGCAGTTACGGCACCAAGCGTGATGACGATGGGGTACCAATTATGCTCGCGGACGATCTTGCGGGTCTCTTGGATGATCTTGTCGTTCTCTAAGCGCATTTTCTGCACTTCAGCTGCGATCTTGTGGATCTCGATTCGCATCTTGTCGTCGGCTAGGCGCTGTTCTTGTTCGGTCATTTTTGGTCGCTCCTTTGGTTGGCGAGCGCGATTGCTCTAAACTGAATATATGCCCAATGGACATATAATGCAAGAGGCTTATGGTGAAAACCTGGATAATTCGACAATATTCGCCATGCACGCGGAACGAGTACACAAGAGAACTAAAAGGCTCTATATAGGGAACAAAGCGCCGCAAGAGGCATAAGCCCAGGCGCGATCTCGCGGATCAAACGACACCTGGCCCCTAGAGTGAACGACAAGCAGCGCGCCTTTGTTCAAGAATACCTGACGGACCTGAACGCAACCCAGGCCGCCATTCGTGCTGGCTATTCGGCTAAGACCGCCGGGGCCATGGCGCACAAGCTGCTGAAAAATGCTGACATCCAAGAGGCAATTACGCTTGGCCAGGCCGAGCGGGCGAAGCGCACCGAAATCACCATGGATCAGGTGCTAGAGGGGTTCGCCTCCATCGCCTTTTCAGGTGACGAAGACACACGCGATGCCGACCGCCTAAAAGCGCTGGAGCTGATCGGCAAGCACTTGGGCATGTTCACCGACCGTCACCTGGTCATGGGCGATGGAGGCGCGCCGCTAGCGGTCTCGCTGGTGCCCGTTTCCCCTCGACGTATCGAGGAGGAGGACGAATGAGCCCGCTGCCCGCTGCGCCAGCCGTGCAATATGGCGAGCTGTTGATGCCCGAAAAACTGGTGCCGCTGTTTACGCCGCCGCCGGGCGATCTGCGCATTCGTGGTTCCTATGGCGGGCGGGGTTCGGCCAAGACCCGGTCCTTTGCGACCGCCATCGCCATGCAGGCCCTGGTGCTGGCGGGGCAGGGCCATCGCGGCATCATCGTTGTCTCGCGCCAGTTTGCCAATTCGATCAGCGATTCCGCCAAAGCCGAGATCGAGACCGCAATCCGCGCCCACCCTTGGATGGAGCCGCGCTTTGATATCGGCGAGTCCTACCTGCGCACCAGCGATGGCCGCATCGAGTTCGTCTTTCCGGGCCTTGCGCGCAATATCGGCTCGATCAAATCCAAAGCGGACGTGTTGCTGACCTGGATCGACGAGGCCGAGGACGTGCCCGCCGCCAGCTTTGAAATCCTGCGCCCGACCATCTTTCGCACGCCCGTTTCGGAGCTCTGGCTAAGTTGGAACCCCAAAGACCCATTGTCAGCCGTCAATCAAGACGTGCGCGTCGGCCAGGCCGATGATCCGCGCTGCATGTTGGTCGAGATGAATTGGCGCGACAATCCTTGGTTTCCAACTGGCCTCAACGAAGAGCGCCTGCTCGACAAGCGCAACAAGCCCGAGCGCTATGCCCACATCTGGGAGGGCGCTTTCGACGACAGCGGCGCGTCGATCATGATCCCGACCACGCTGGTGCTAAAGGCTCAAGCCTGCGAGGTGGAGCCGGTGCCAGGCGCGCCCATCGTCTGGGGTCTGGACGTGGGCCGCCAGGGCGACGACAGCGCCATTGCCAAGCGCCAGGCCAACCGGTTGATCGAGCCGGTCAAGGCCTTCCACAGACCCGACACCATGCAGGTGGTGGCGCGCGTGCTGGCCGAGCTGGCTCAGACCCATCCTAAGGCCATGCCGGCCAAAATCGTCATCGACGCCAACGGCATGGGCTGGGGCGTCTTTGACCGCTTGCAACAGATCAAGCGCGAGCGCGAGGTGCTGGTCGATGGCCAGGACGTGCCGCCGCTGGACGACATCGCGCTGATCGGCCTCAACGTCTCCAACGCGCCGACGCTGAACCAGGTGGTCAAGGACTTCCGATCTGAACTCTATTACCAGGCCAAGCAGTGGCTGGAATCGGGGCTGGCCTCCATGCCCGAAGATCCCGAGCTGATGCGCGAACTCTGCGCCTTTCGATACGAAGAAGACCGCAACGGCATCATCCAAGTCGAGAGCAAGAAAGACGCCAAAAAGCGCGGCGTCGCCAGTCCCAACCGCGCCGATGCCTTTTTGCTCACCTTTGGCGCGGGCACGCCCTCGCTGACCGCCACGGTCTCGGGCGGCCTGTCACGCCTGCGCCGTGACCGGCTGCGCGAACTGCACCGCCAATCCGTTGATTTCTACTAAGGAGCCAAGCATGCCCGATACTGATGCCGATACAGATTTGGCCCAAAGGGTCAAGCGCCTGCGCGATGAAGCCCAAGGCTATGTCGATAAGGCCTTCAAGCCCAACCGTGAAGAAGCTCTGCGGCTCTATGAAGGCCGCATGACGCCGGAAGAAGAAGAAAAACGCCAGCCCGGTATGACCCGCTATATCGCGCCCGAAGTGCGAGACGCCGTGGATGATGTACACGCTAACCTGATGCGCATTTACACCGCCTCGGGGCGGCTGGTGCGCTATCGCCCGCGCGGGCGTGAGGATGCGGCCAAGGCCAAGGCGCTGGATAAGCTGGCCGCCTGGGTGCTGGATGTTCAAAACGACGGCTACTTGGTGACCGACGATCTGGTCATGAACGCGCTCAAGCTGCGCTATGGCGTGCTCAAGGTCTCGGTTCAGGCCGAGACGCGCGAACGGCTGCGGCTCTATGAAGGGCTCGGCGAAGCCGATCTGTCACGCTTTGAACAAGACGCAATCGTCAAAACAGAAAGCCACGACGACGGCACTCTGAACGTCACGGTGAAGGAGAGCGAGGAAATCGCCAAAGTGCGGATTGAGTCCATCCCGCCCGAAGAGCTGATCTGGGACCAAGACGCCCGCGATTTGGAGACCGCAGCCTTTGTGGCCCATCGCTGCGAACTGACGGTCTCGGAGCTGCTGGACCAGGGCTATGACGCGGACCAGGTGCACGCGCTTGCCGATAAGGCCACGGCGGGCGCCGATGAGGCCTATGGCTACGACGAGGAGAGCTTTCGCACCCGGGCTAGCGACTTTGGCGGCGAGGATGAAGGCGAAGATGACGAGAGCCAACGCCTGATCGACGTGACCGAGGCCTACCTGCGGGTCGATACCAAGGGCGACGGTCACAGCGAGCTGCGCCGCGTGGTGCTGGCAGGCAACGACGAGGTCTTGGCCAATGATCCGGTAGAGCGCATTCCCTTCGCCGTCGCCACACCGGTGCGCATCCCGCACGCGCTGGTTGGCTATTCGGTGACGGACTATTTCCGCGACCAACAGGCCGTGGCCACCGAGGTGTCGCGGCAAATGCTCAACAATCTCTACAAGGTCAACAATCCGAGGATTATGGCGTCCGAAGCCGACCTGCAGGACGGTTGGGACAGTCTGTTCGACCAGACCCCAGGCTCGCCCATCAACGCACGACCGGGTGAGGTGGCGCCCTTCGTCATTCCGCCCCTGATCGAAAACTCGCTGAGCGTGCTGGAGCACCTGCGGCAAAAGTCGGACCGCCGCTTGGGTTCGGGTCAAGGCAGCGGAGCGCTGGACCCGGACGTGCTCAACAAGCAGACCGCCACCGCTGTTGTGGCCGCGCGCGATGCCGCCGCCATTCGCATGGAAATGATGGCCCGCAACATCGCCGAGACCGCCTTCAAGCGCCTGGCGGTGCTGTTGCTGGACGCCATGGCAGAAGCGCTGGACGCCGAGACCATAGCCAACGTGTTGGGCGATGAGGCCAGCGAATTCGACGGGGCCTTTGACCAGGAGTTTGACGTTGAAGTGGTCGTCGGCCTGGGAACCGGGCGCGATGACGAGCGCATGGGGGCCATCGCCCGCGTGGCAGGCTTTCAGCAGTCGGTCTTGGAGGCCTATGGACCCGACAACCCCTTGGTCAGCGTCCAGCAGCTCGCCCATGCCCAGCGCCAATTGCTTGAAGGGGCAGGGGTGCGCGATACCGACGCCTACATTGCCAGCGACCAGGCCATTGCTGAGGGGCTAGCCAGCCAGCAAGGCCAAGATCCAGAGGCTGCCGCAGCGGCTCAAGAGCAAGCCAAGCTGCAAGCCGAACAGCAGTTGGCGCTGCAAAAGCTGCAAATGGAGCTGGAGAGCAAGCACCAAATCGAGATGGCCAAGATCGCCAGTCAGGAGCGCATCGCCTTAGCCAAGCTGCAAGCCGAGCGCGAAGAAATGAGCATCGAGGCGGCGTTGAAAGCCGAGCAAGTCGCCACCGGCCAAGACATCAACCCCAACGTGACTGGACCCGTGTTTTGAGTGAAGCAAACGACGTTGAGATCATTCTGGCTGGCGACGATGCCGAGGCCTTGCTGTCCCACCCAGCCTTTAAGCGCGCCGAAGAGGCCATAGAGGCCAACCACTTCAAGCGATGGTTGAAGACAACCGATCCCGATGAGCGCGAAAGGTTGCACGCCGAGGTGAGCGCTTGGCGACGTTTGGGTGACAAGTTGCGCTCTGCGGCCCGGGCCCGCGATCAAGCCTATAAAAAGGCTGGACAAAAGAACATATAAAGATCACAAGGAGATCATCCCATGTCTGAACAAGACTATTTTGCGGAGTCAATGAGCATCGACGATGCCGTTGCGGAGCTGGATTCTGAGCAATCGGATACCCAAGCCGACGGCAGAAGCGATCGCGATACGGACCAAGGCGAGCAAGCTGATGCGCCCTCCAAATCTGGGGCAAGCGCGGATGCCCTGGCTAAGGACCAAGGCGGGAACGCCGACGATGGGCAATCGCAGACCGATAAGCCCGGCAAAGACGACGATGACGACCCAGAGGACCAAGACGAGGACGACACCGGCGATGATCAAGCCGATGGCGACCAAGATGAGGACCAAGAAGGGGACCAAGACGAGGGTGAGGAGTCCGATCAGGACGAGCCAGAGGCCGAGCTGCACACCGTCAAAGTTGACGGCCAAGAGCGGCAAGTCTCTCTGGACGAACTGAAAAGCGGCTACTCGCTAGCCAAAGCCTCGCACGAGCGCTTTGAAAAGGCCCAGGAGCTGACAGACGAAGCCAGCCAGGCCTTTGAAGTCGTCGAATTTGCTGCGCAACGCGGACGCGACCTGATCGCCGAGATGCAGACCGTAGAGGCCGTCCTGACCAACGTGATGATCCCCGAAGATCAGATCGAAGCGCTCAGGGTCAACGGCAGCGCTCAAGAGGCCCTTGAGGCCATCGCATTCAACAAGCAGCAACAAAAGGTTATCGACCAGACCAAGGCCAAGGCAGAAGCTATCCGCAAGGAGGCCGAAGAGCTTGAGACCATCGCCGCGAAGAAACGCGCGAACGAAGGTTACCAGGCGCTGCTAAAGGCGGTCCCGGAATGGCATAACCCCGAGGTGCAAAAGGCCGATCTGGCGGGCATGGAAAAGCACGCCATCGAGGCCTACGGCTTCACGAAGCAAGAGCTTCAGGAAGTCCCAGATCACCGCCTGCTGTTGCTGTTACGCGATGCCTACAAAGGCCGCCTGCAAGCCCTGCCCAAACCCAAGCGCGCCAAGTCACGCCCGGCCATGAAGTCTAGCGGTCGCAAAACGAGTGCAAGCTCGCGTGCGGCCAAACGCATCCAGGCCGCGGGCAGTACTACCATTGAGGAGGCTCTTGCGGCTGAGTTTGATTAGCGAGGCCCATCATGCCCCTTACCACCACCGAAACACTGGTCGGCCAGCACCAGTCGCTTGACGACCAGTTGTACAAAATCAACATGCACGAGACGCCGTTCTTGAGTCGCCATGGTAAGCCCAAGCGCTCAAAGGCGGTGCTAGAAGAATGGGTCACCGAGAACATCGGTGCCGGTTCGACCAACAATACGGCCCTTGAAGGCGCGGATGCGCCCGATACCACGGGCACCGAAGACGTCCAGGTCTCGAACGTTCACCAGATCAACGTCAAGGACGTGCGCACCTCGGGCACCGCCCAGGCGATCAAGAAGGTCGGACCCAAGGCCTTTCGCCACCAGCAGTACAAACGCGGCGTCGAGATGAAAAAGGACATCAACGCCCACTTGCTTGCAGCGCAGGCGCGTCGCTTGCAAGGCGGTGGCAATACCCGTTTGACCGCCACCTATCAAGCCTGGGTGACCAACGGCTCAGTAGGGGATACCGGCGCCATGCCGACAGGTGATGGCACCGACGTGCATACTGCGGGCACAGCGCGCGCTTTGACACTTACGTTGATCGGCGACGCCATGACCGCCGCCTTTGAGGCCGGTGGCAAGCCCGACACCATCGTTTGCAGCCCCACCAAAAAGGCCAAAATCAAAGAACTGGTCTCCTCGGCCATTGCTGCCAACCAGGTCCAGGTCGGACGCAAGAAAAAGGCCGCGATTATCGATACGGTAGACATCGTGGCTACCGACTTTGGTGAGTTGGACATCATGGTCGATCGCCAGATGCCCAATGACCGGCTCTATCTGCCGCAGTGGAATACGCTCGGCATCGCGGCGCTGCCCAAGCGTTCCTACGCCTATTTCCCGCTGGGAAAATCGGGCGATAGCTTCAAAGGGCAAATGCTGCACGAGTGGGTCTATAAGCCCACGACGCCGACCGCCAACGCGGCCATCTTTGATCTGACCTAAGGGGGCAAGGATGGCGAGCACCATCATTTTGCCCGGTGACAACGGCCAGCTCTTGTTTCGCACGCAAGAGCAGGTCGATGACCTGTTGGCAGCTAACGCCGATATGCGCAACGCCTGGCGACCCGGCCAGATGGTTGGTGATACCCAGCGGCATTTCCAGACCATCGCCAGCCTGCCGACCCACCTCTATTTGGAGCTGGAGGCCAAGTTCGGTCCCATCAAAGAGAACCGGCAGGACTGGCTGCGCTGGCTGAATGACCCGGACAATCGCGGCTTTCTGACCACGGGAGGAACGGTCTGATGATGACCTACGCCGACCTGGTGGCCTCGGTGGCTGAAGACATGCAGCACGATTTCACGGGCGGGCAAATCGACCGCTTTATCCGCTTTGCTGAGGCTGAGATGGGGCGGCGTTTGTCGATCCCTGAGACCGAGGCCCTGGTCGAGACACAGCTTGCCAAGGGTGAAAGCCTGATCGAGCGGCCAGCCAATTTTCAGCGCTTGCGTTCGCTGCGGCTGACCAGCGGCGAGGCTTTGCAACAGGCAGATCCCGATAACGTGGCTGCATTGGCGGCCATCTCTGGCCTGCCGGCGCATTTTTCTGTGGTGGCAGACGGCTTTCGCTTGGCCCCAACGCCTGCGGCGGCGCTGGGCCTGCAACTGCTCTACATCACCACCTGGCCGCAGCTGAGCGCTGATCAACAGACCAACGCGGTCTTGCAGCGCTACCCCGACCTTTACGACGCCGGGGTCAAGTTCCAAGCGGCGCTGTTCACCCGTGACGAGGTGGCAGCCACCGCTTTTGGCGACCGCTTTGAAACCCTGTTGGATCGGGTCTCGCTCGACCTGGCACGGGCGCGCAACACGGATCGACGTCCTCTCATTTCACCTTATGGAGACTGATTATGGCAGCAGCTTCTGACTATCTTGAAAACAAGGTCTTGGACCATGTGCTTGGCAGCCTCGCGATGTCCCAGCCGACGGGCCTCTATTTGGCGCTTTCCACCGTCAGCTTTGCCGATGATGCGTCCGGTACGGAGCTCAGTGGCAATGGCTACGCGCGCCAAGCTGTGACTTATGGTGCCGCTTTGAATGGCAGCATTTCGAACGATTCCGCCATCACCTTCCCTACGGCGACCGGTGCTTGGGGGCTGGTTGGGTACATCGGTGTCTTCGACGCAGCCACTGGCGGCAATTTGCTGTACCACGATGCCTTGAGTACCGCCAAACAGATCGATTCCGGGGATACCCTTTCGTTCGGTATCGGCGATCTGTCTGTGTCCCTGGCCTAGGGCTTAGCGACGGTGAGCACGCGGCATGACCGAGCTGGCAGACGATCTTGATTTTTTGGGGCTGGCAGATGACCTGGACGGCTTTGGCCTTGCTGACGATATCAGCATCGCTAGGGGCCAGGCATCGTCGTCGCTTGCCCTAGGTGCCAGTTCTGTACCGGTCCGGGGGGTGAAGGCGAGCGCAGCGGCCGCCTGGGCTTGGTCATCTACTGTAACATTTACGCGACAGCGGTGGTCGAGCTCGGTTTCGAGCCTTGCTTTGAGCGCGTCGGCCGGACTGCATCGTAATCGCTCCAGCGATACAAGCGCATCGCTAACGCTTGCAGCGGCGAGCCAGGGTGGACGCCTTAGATTTGGAGCCTCAACGGCAAACATGGCCCTAGGGGCGACTTCGCGTTCCGGTGTTGGCGCAACTTCCACGATGGTCGTGGCGGCCAATTCGTCAGCCCGTGTGATACGCGGAGCTGTAAGCCAGGCCGAATTCGTACTGTCGGCGGCCGGTCTAGCGACAGCGCAAAAGGGCGTGGCCGCTCAAGCGGGTTGGTCAATGGGCGCTGCTAGCGGGGCTCAGTGGATCGCCAAGGCCAAGGCCTACGCAAGCTTCAAACTCCATGCCGCCGCGACCGCAACGCGCGATCGTCCCGCCTTGGCCCAGGCAAGTGTGGCCATGGCGGCGACCAGCCAGGCTGCCTTGGTGTCAGTGGGGCAGGCAAACAGCGCCTGGGCTTTGTCAAGTACAGCAGCTGGCCGAACCGCCGCGATTTCATCATCGTTTGCTGTCTTCGTTTCCTCGCTGGTTGCCGCACCGAGCCGCGATCGATTGACGAACAGAGCATCTGTCATCGCTCTAACTGCCGTTTCAGATGCCTCAACCAACTTCGTCTCTTCCGCGTCCCAGTGGCACCTTAGCGGTTCGAGCCAAGTCGGTCGCAATCGACCGGGCCTGGCCGATACCAAAATTGTCTTGCATTGTGGCAGCCGTTCCATTCGCGAATTGCCCGCACAGAGCCTTGCAGCAATGGCCTTGGGTGGCGTCTCAAAGGCCCATATACGCGGCGGGCGCTGGTACAAGGCACCGGCGGCCACTGAACAAGAGTGGAGGGCCGTGGCATGATCAAATTCGGTCCCTGGCTGCCCGACCGCGCCGAGCACGAGCGCCCCGGTCTGGTCCGCGCCGACAACGTTTTTCCGGCAGCAGAAGGCTATCAGCCGGTCCCTGGGCTATCGGACATTTCCGACGCATCGGGCCAGCGGTTGCGCGGCACCGGCATCGGGCATTCCGGCGATGGCGGCAAGGTGCTGTTTACGGGCCATGCCAGCGGCCTGTTTGAGGTCATGGGCGGCGCTCCCGGCGCGCTGACCGATCGATCACGGCTTGGCGGCTATACCTTAGGTGCGGCGGATTCTTGGCGCTTCGCGCAGTTTGGCTCGGATATGATCGCAGCGGGCGGCCTGTCTGTGCCTCTGCAAATCGCGCCTGCATCGGGCGGCACTGCCTTTGCCGACATTCTAGACGCCCCGCAGGCCAAGTATTTGGCCATCGTCCGCGATTTCGTCGTGGCGGCTTCGACCCTCTATGGCGGCGAGCTGTTGACCGACCGCGTGCAATGGAGCGCCATCAATCCCGATTTTTCATCGCCTAGCAGCGTTTGGACCATCGGCAGCAACCAGGCCGATTTTCAGCGCTTGGCAGAAGGCGGCGAGATCACCGGCCTCATCGGTGGCAACTCTGCCACCATCTTGCTGGAGCGGGCCATCTATCGCATGGCCTATGTCGGCGGCGGCGCCATTTTCAGCTTCCAACGGGCCGAAGCGCGCGGCTGCCCCTATCCGGGCTCGATTGCCGCCCTGGGGCCTGAGCGCGTCTTTTACTATTCGCCCGACGGCTTCTTTTTGTTCGATGGCCAGACCTCGCAGCCCATTGGCGCGGGCGCGGTCAATGAGTGGTTCGCCAGCGATGCCAACGAGGGGGCCTTCGAGCGCATGACAGCGGCCTTGGACCCGTCGGGAACGCGGGTGCTTTGGTCTTACGCTTCTTCGTTTAGCTCTGCGGAGCCGGATTCCCTGTTGTGCTTCGACTACGCTTTGGGGCGCTGGTCTTTGCTGCGCCTGGCGCACGAGGGCCTGGCTACCGCCATTGTCCCGGCGGCCACCCTAGAGCAGCTTGACGCTCTGGGCAGCTTGGATGACCTGACGACGAGCCTTGATTCCCCGCAGTTCGCCGGGTCACGGGATCTGCTCGCGGCTTCGCGTGCGGGCAAGTTGGCCAGCTTTAGCGCCGATCCGCTGCACGCGTCCTTGGAGACCGCTGAAATCGAGCTGGCGCCAGGTCGCCAGTCCATGGTCCGCGGCATTCGCCCCCACATCACCGGCACCACATCTACCGCCGACATCACGGCTCAGGTGGCCAGCCGGGCGCGCAGTATCGACCAGGCTCAGGTCAGCGATGCCGCGGCCATACGCGATACCGGGCTCTGTAGCCTGCGCCAATCCGGGCGCTACCATCGCGCCATTTTTTCCGTCTCTGGCCAGTGGCGCTATGCGCTGGGCTTTGAGTTTCTCGCTTCTGCCAAAGGAACACGCTGATGAATACCACAGCTCATGACCCGCTTCCGAGCAACCCGAACCCGATGCAGGTCTCGGCGGCCTTCAACCAGCTGCAATCGGGGCGGGCCAACAATCGGGGCGAATTCACCCTAGCCGAAGGCCAGACCCTGACGACATTGGAGGACGATCGCATCGGCGAGGACTCCGTCGTGATTTTGTCCCCGTCGAGCCAAGAGGCCGCTGGCGCTGCGCCGGTCGCGGTGGACTACGCCGCTGGCCAGGTGTTGATCAGCCATGCTGCCGCGCCGGTCAACGCGATATGCCGCTATGTTGTGGCCTCGTGATCCAGGTCTTGCAAATCGCCCCGAAGCACGTCCCCGACTTTTGGGGGCAGGCACGGGGCTGCCTGCAACGCACCATCGAGCAAGACCAGGGCAAGATCCAATTCACCCATGTGCTGGACTACCTGGTCGCGGGCGAGTGGCAGCTTTGGGCCATCAAAGAGCAGGGCTCTTGGCTGGCGGCAGCGACGACCTCGATCGAGGACTACCCGCGCTACAAGACCTTGGCCATCAATCTGGTGGGCGGACGCCATATGCGGCGCTGGTTGCCCGATTTTGCCAAGGCCATGGAAGCCTTTGGGCGCGCTCAAGGCTGCGCCACGCTGGAAGGATATGGGCGCGAAGCCTGGGGGCGGGCCTTGCAGCGCTATGGCTGGAACCCCGCGCTCACCGTCTTTGAAAGGAAACTCTAATGGGTATCGGTCGTTCAAAATCGCGGGCTCGCAAGGCCAATAAGCGCGTGGAGATGCTGGCTGCAAAGCCCATCCAAACGCACAATGGTGCGCTGAACGCGACCCAGCAGCAGTATCAGCAGGCCGTGCAAAATTGGCAGGCACCAAGCCCCCATCAACAGCAAGCCCAAGCCACGACAGCTGGGCTGATGGCCAATCCCTTCGTCAATACATCCGGGCTGGCCTCCCAGGCGGGGCGGCAGAATGCAGAGCTGGGCGCGCTGCGCGGTTTCACCACCCGTAGCGTGACCGACGGCCTACAGGGCAGCATCGATGCGGCCACCGAGGACGCGGTTGATAACGTCACCTCAAACTACGCACTGTCGGGCCGCTTGGGCTCAGGGGCCTTTGCCAAGATGCTGGGCAAAGGGATTACGCAGGCCTCCGCGCCCATCATTATGCAATCCGCGCAAGCCGATGCCGCGCGCCAGATGCAAGCCGCGGGCGCGCTCGCGGGCTTTGGCGAGAACGCCATCAATCGCGATGTCAGCATTCAAGACCGGCTCGCCAGCTATGAAGATAACGCCAAGCAGCGCCAGCTCCAGGCAGCCTCCATGAGCCCCATGTTCCAGGCCATGGACGCCCAACGCTTGTCAGCGCTGCGTGATGCCGGGGCGATGGAATACCAGCAGGCGCGCAATGCCGGGCTGGACCGCATGAGCGCGCATGGCATCCGCTTCAACGCCGCTCAGTCCGCCGCCAATGCCGCCAACCAACAACTCAATGATTCTTGGGCGCGGCCGCTTGGTCTTGTTCAGACCGTGGGCGGGCTTCTTCCATGGGGGAAAAATGGGCAATGATTAGTTTCGGACTTAAGTTTGATCCTCTTGAGGAAGTCCAAAAAAAGCGCGCGGCAGCTATGGCGGCACGCGATCAAATGATGGGGGTGCGTGGATCTGTTGATGGACAGAGGGGGCGGCGTGGCTCTGCGGGCAAGCAAATGGGGCGGCGTGGCTCAGCAATGATGGCGCAATCTGGCCCGAATGGTGGCGGCACTGCGACGGGAGCCAGCCAAGGCGGCTTTCGGGGCTACTTGGATGATCTACGCAGCGATCCAAACCGCGTTGGCATGATTGCGGGCGGCTTGGCCATGATGGCCGGGGCGGGATATCAGAACGGTCAAAATTTGCAGCGGTCGTTCACAAACTTGGTCCAGGGAAGCCAGGATCGAAAGGCTAAGGCCAAAGCCCAAGCCGACCAAGAAGCGGCGTTGAATAACCTGCTGGCGCAATACCCGCGCTTTGCCCACTTGGTAGCTGTCGATCAGAACGCAGGCGTCAAGGCCATCGCCGACAGCATGAAAGAGGCCGGGGCAGCGGGCTTCACGCTCGGCAAGGGCCAGACGCGCTTTGAACAGCAGGCCGACGGCAGCTTTAAAGCCGTGGCCAGCGGGCCCGGGGCCAACGCCGACCCACTGGGCAGCGTACAAGAGCGCCTGGCCATGCTGCGCGCAGCCGGTATTGATCCGTCGAGCGATCACGCCAAGCGTTTCCTTGTCACCGGCGAAATGGGTGAGGCGGGCAACTTGCCGTCCGACGTGCAGTCCCTGCAATGGCGCGCCAAGGCTGCCGGGTTGCAGGAGGGAAGCCAGGCCTATAACGACTTCATCCTGAACGGCGGCAAAGCAAAGCCCGATACGGGCTTGATGACCGTCGGTGCCAATCAGCGGGTCTTTGACCCGGCAACCGGGCAGACTGTTCTTGCCGCGCAAGACAAGCCGCAGACCGGCAAGATCTATAACCTGGGCGGCCGCTTGGTTCGGGTGAGCGATGGACAGGCGCAAGAAATCTATAGCGCGCCGACGCAGGCGGATGAGACCATCCTCATCAAGGAATACAAGTTTGCTCAGCAAAACGGCTACGACGGCAGCTTTAGCGATTACGCCAAGATGCGGCGCGGCGGCCAGACTATTAATGTCGGCCCCCAGACCGATGCGAGACGAAAGTCCTATGATGGGGCAATGGGCAAGGCCGACGCCGACGCCTACGTCAATTACACTGAAAACCTGGCGACTGCCCGAAATCTACTTGCATCTTTAGATCAACTAGCTCCGCTCGTAGAGACTGCGTCACAGGGCTTTGGCAATGAAATCGAGCAAAAAGTGCGTGCCCTTGCCGTTCGCTTAGGTGGCAAAGACGACCCGACCCTAAGCGCGACACAAGCCTTCGCGAGCATGGCGAATGAACTGGCGCTTGGAAAGCTTGGCGGCTCACTGGGAACAGGATTTTCAAACGCCGACCGTGATTTCATCATGCAGACGGTGCCGAACCTCGCCAACACACCAGGTGGCAACCGCTTGGTGGTTGAAGCCTTGCGCCGCGCCGCCAATCGGAAAAAGGAAATTGCGCAGGCCGCGATTTCTTACGCCAAGGCGCATGGCGGTGTCTTTGATAGTGCGGGCTTCCAGGCGGAATTGTCGAAATTTGAGTCCAATCCTCTCTTTACTGCTGAAGATCGTGCCCGCGCGGAGGCAATCGTCAATGGGCCGCTTGGCATTGATGACCCAAGCAAGCTCGAAATGGTGGGGGGAGAAACGCTGCCGCAATCAGGATCGGCCAAGCCTATCGCAACCATGTCAGCTGCTGACATCATCAATATCGACGTGGCGACACTCAGTGACGAGGAACTGGCCGCGCTTGAGCAGCGTCTTAATGAGCTCGGAGTTGCCCCATGACAGATGTGACGCAACTTCGTGCTACTCTCGCGCAACGACTGCGCAAGGCTAAACAGGCCCAACTGGAACAGCGGCTAAAGGCCCTGGGATCGAAAGCAGGCCAGTTGGCCGCACCGGCGGCGGAACCGGCTGCAGTGCCGCGCTGGGCGCCAGGCGAAGGCTTTCAGAGCTATGTAAAAGGTGTGATGGCGACTCCTGCGCCGCAAGAGCGGGAGCTGATTGGCTACATAGGCAATGGCAAGCTCTACCGCCAGCCTGACAATAGTTTGGGCTTCACCAGCGATACCATGGCCACATCAAATCCGCAGGAAATCGCTGATATGATCGTCGGCGGGAATCCTGGTGCCGCTATTCGTTCCGGCAGTGAAAAGACCACGCTTGGCATGAACCTGGGGCAAGCCCGGGCATGGGCCCGTGCCCGGGGTGTCCCATTCGCTGGTGAGTACCTAGATGAACTCGTGGGCTGGCGTCGAGGCAACAAGGCCCGCAATGGAATGGAGCACGTTGAAAAACTCCATCGAAAGCACAAGCCGGTTGATGCCGCGATCAATTCTGCGGCTGTCGGGTTGCCACTTGGGGTGGGGATTGCCGTTACATCTGCTGGGCTAGGCGCTGGAACCGGAATCCTTGGGTCCGCCGGAAAGGTGCTATCAGGTGGCATCGTCAACCCAACTACAATCGCACAGTTTGCGCTTTCGGGGACCGCTGCTGGTGCGCTGGAAGGGGCGGTATCGGGCTTTGGTCGCGGTGCCGATCCGGACACACGTAAAGACGATGGGTCATGGAATGTCGGAGATCGGCTTCTCAACTCCGCTGCTGGCGGAGCCGTTGGTGGCGCTGTTGGCGGCGCATTGGGCGGTGCAATTCCTGCAGTGGGCACCGGCGTTTCGTCACTGACGCGCAATTTCTCGCATATGTTTAATGGAGGCGCGACCGGCAGGGCCCTTGATGTGATGAATATCAACAACAAGCCCGCGGCAAATGTTTTGCGGAGATACCTTGGGCCAGAGGCCGCGCTGATGCGCCAAAAACTAGGGACGCTCAACCCTGAAAAGGCGACTTTGGCGGAGGCTGGCCTGCGCGCTGGATTGATTACTTCTGAATCGGCTTTGAACGATGGGGCCGCCAACGCGATCATCGAACCCGCCGTGGCGCGCCGTCTGGCTGAAGAAGGATCGAGACTGACGGGAACCTTGGACGAGATCCTGGCATCCGTACCGAATGTTCCTGGACGAGACTACGCTATGCAAGAGATCGATGCGACGCGCTTCATCGCGGACAGTTTTAGACCCAAACTGCAGCCGCTCTATGACGAGGCCTATGCGACGCCGATCGATTACGGCAGCCGTGCAGGTCGAAAGGTTATGGCGGCAGCGCAAAAGGCCTTTAGGCGCGCTGGTGCGGCGGGTCAAGATGCGCTCAATGTCGCTAATGACATGATCGAAGACGACGGCCTGTCGCGGCAAATCCTGGCGGACATAGCCGATGATGGCAGCGTTCGGTTCTTTGAAGAGCCTTCCACCATCCAGCTCGACTACCTCAAGCGTGCGCTGCAGGACGTGGCCTATGCAAATGTGAATGCGATAGGAAAGCTAACCCCAAATGGCCAGAGGATGAACAACGCCGCGCGTGATTTGCGTAAGGCCTTGGGTGTCGCCAACCCTGCCTATGACCGGGCGGTCAAGATGGGGGGCGATTCCATCGCGGTCCGCGAAGCCGTCGAAGCGGGCGCGCAACTGTTCAACGGCAATCAGGCCATTACCGAAGCCAGGGAAGCGGCGGAAAAGAGCGCGGAAACGCTGGCGGCCTATCGTCTGGGCGCGCGCATCGCCATCAATCACAAGTTTGACGAACTTAAAAAGACGATTGGAGACCTGGCCGCGGGCGATGACGGCAGCGAAGCCCGCGAGATGATCAAGGCCTTTCGCTCCACAATACCGATTGCAAAGCTCAAGGATATTTTGGGGAAGGATCAAGCAGAGGAAATCGCTGACCAGGTTATGCGCACAGCCACGGCGTTGAAGTCACGCGTGGACGTGAATTCCACGACCCAGCCCCGTCAGCATATCGATGGGATCAAAAAGGAAGAGCTGCAGGGCTTGGGCTTTGTAACCGACGGCGAGGCCACCCCGTTCAAAGGACTCAAGAAGACAGCGGCAGCTTGGTTCGGCGCGGGTCATAGAGCACAGCAAGCCGCAGAAGAAGCGATGAACGAGGACATCGCGAAGGTTATGACTGCCCGCGGCCCACAATCCCAGGCGATGCTTGATGCAATTGAACGCTTCTACAAGGATAGCAAGGCAGGTCAGCAAGCGTTTGATCTGTCAGGCAAATTCGGGCGACCTGTTGCCATGGGGCTGGCCCCAATCACCGACCCGCAAAATGCGGATGAGGTAGTCCTCACCATCACTGGGCAGAAACCAACCGCAGCTCAGAGAGCGGAAATTCAGGCAGCAGAGGCGGCCCGGAAAAAGAAGCTGGGCATCTTGGGTTTGATAGAAGAAGGAGGCCGCTAGCATGGCTAATATCAACGATTTCAATGAAGACCCGGCCCAGAACACCAGCATTGGTGGTCTAAACATCGCCGAGGGCTGCCCGCCCAGCGTGATCAACAATGCGCTGCGGACCTTTATGGCCTACGTGGCACAAGCCATCAAAGGCACGGTGACGCTGCCGAAGCTGAAGGTCACTGACCTGGAGGTGTTGAACTCCATGACCGGGGCGGGGGCCGCTGAGAGCGATGCCGCTGGGACGGTCAAAATGTGGTGGGGAGAGCTTGCTGCTATCCCTTCGGGTTGGGTGCTTTGCGATGGCCAGAACAACACGCCAGATCTGCGCGGGGTCTTTCCGGTCGGGGCAGGCGGCGCTTATGCCAAGGGCGCGACAGGCGGCGCGGCGAGCGTGACTTTGACGACCGCCCAATTGGCTGCGCACAGCCACGGCGTCGGCACACTGAAGACCGCTGCCCATGGCCACAGCCTCAACGATCCAGGTCATACGCATCCCTACAATGCGCCGGTGCCTATCACCTCGGGAACGACGGGCAGCGGTGGCCCCACCGATGAAAGTGCGCAGGGCGAGCCCAACACAACCACCAAGGTGACAACCGGCATTTCGGTCAATTCCGCGCAAGGGCTCTCCTTGACTGGGGGCACGGCGGCGGCCGGCAGTGGCCAGGCGCACGAAAACCGCCCGCCCTATTTGGCGCTCTATTTCATCATGAAGACGTGAGGATGAAGCATGGCTTTTAGCGATCGAAGTGACATCCATAAATTTTCAGCCACCGACGATGAGAACCTCAACATCGGTGCGGTCGTTGACGATATTCGCTTGGGTGAGTCTTCAGGACCAACCGCCGAGGCGACGCGAACCAGCGACTTCAACAATGGCTTGCGGGCCCTCATGGGGGCGATAAAGCGTGCCATCTTTGGGCCCAGCCTTACGGTGCGTGGCGATGGGGCGAGTGCAGGCGGTGCGCTGGCTTTAAATAGCGCTGACAATGCGGCAGCCGTCACCTTGAAGGGCCCGGCCAGTGGCGCGACTAGCTATGCAGGGATCTTGCCCGGTACGGCCCCTGCCCAAAGCGCGGGAGGCAAAATCACCTCCCTGGCGGCGGGCGCGGCCTTCGATACCGACGGCAAGCTGGATTGGATGGATGGACAGGCCTATTCGGCTCGTTTGACTGACATCGCGGCCCTGACACCGACTAGCGGGCAGGGCATCCAATGGAACGGCACCAACTGGGTCGCGGTAGACTTTGGCTCGAATGT
The DNA here is from genome assembly GCA_030428565.1 of Alphaproteobacteria bacterium. Lineage (GTDB taxonomy): Bacteria > Pseudomonadota > Alphaproteobacteria > UBA7985 > JAUIBT01 > JAUIBT01. The sequence goes on along the minus strand of JAUIDR010000004.1, from coordinate 92,996 downwards.
TGATACCGCCTCTGTCGCTGCGGCTGGCGCCGTCATGGATGGCGATTACAGCGCCGAGGGTGATATTCTCGTGCGTGGGGCTACGTCCGGTTCTTGGACAACGAAGACCGCTCCGAGCGGGGTGATTGGCGAACAAGACATTCCCCCGCATAGCGCTATTTCGGAAACAACGAGCATTCAGCTCAGCACCGCACACCTAGGGAAGTACGTCTGGGTCAGCAATGGTGCCAGTATCACAATCCCCACTGGCGTGTTCCAAGCGGGCAACGTCATTACCCTCTTCAACTATGATACCGCAGCAAGCTCAACCGTTTCTCGCGTGGATATAGGAGTCACGATTTGGCTGGCCGGGAATACATCGTCTCAGGCTTCATTCGTGCTGCCTGCGCGCGGGATCGTAACGCTATTGTTTGTTAATAGCGGCGATGAATGCGTGATAACAGGGAACACCGGATAATGGTTGGTATTCAGCACCTTCTTCTGAGCACATGCCTTAGTGTTGCCCCTGTCACCTTTACCCTTGATTTTATTCTTGTAGGCGGCGGTGGGGGCGGCGGCTTCGGCCAAAACACGGCCTTGCGAGACGGTGGCGGTGGCGGCGCAGGCGGGCTGATTGAGAGCAACTTCACGGCAGAAACCGGCGTTCTCTATGCTGTTGAAATTGGCCTAGGCGGCATTGGCGGTGATTACAACAATAACTACACCCAAGCCACCAACGGATCGGACAGCGTTCTAGCCACGTTGACAGCGCTCGGTGGTGGTGCAGGCGGAGGCATCAATAGCCCCGGCCAGCCGGGGGGCTCAGGCGGTGGTTCGGGTAACTACAACACCACCTATGCAGCAGGCGAGCAGCCTGGCTCTGCCTCTGGCGGTCTTGGAAACGCGGGTAGCAAGTCTGGCTCTAGCGGAGGAAGCTACTACGGAGGCGGTGGCGGTGGTGCTGGCGGTCCGGGTACCGTTTATAGCGGAGGCCCCGGCTATACAGCATTTGACGGCATCACGTATGCTGCGGGCGGACGCTCCTTTGCGGCGGTGGACCCTGCCCCAGATGGTGCGGCGAATACCGGTAATGGGGGGCATGGCGACCGAGGCAACACTGGCGGAGAACCCGGCGGTGACGGCGGTTCTGGCATTCTTGTTTTGAAGTTCCCCGACACCCTTACCGTGACCAACCCCGGAGGAGGGCTTGTCCTGGACGCACCGGTTACATCGGGCGGCTTTACAACCGTTAGGGTCACTGCCGGTTCGGGAAATATCCAATTTAATGAGGCTTAGACTATGCGCTACCTAGCCAAAATAGATGGCGAAGGCGTGGTAACGAAAATATTTGTCGCTGCTCCTGACATTGCAGAGCCAGAAGCCCACTACGGGGCTGTTGAGACCTGGCGAGACGGGGGCCCGCGAAAGAATATGGCAGGCATTGGTTTCACCTATGATCTTGCACGAGATGCCTTCATTCCACCAAAGCCCTATCCAAGCTGGCTGCTTGATGAAAGCACTTGCAGATGGATACCCCCGGTGCCGAGACCAAGCGACGGTCAAGAGTACCTTTGGGACGAAGTAAACACCAATTGGCGCGTTGATGACGCAAGCTAGAGGAGGCGAAGGCATGCAAGAACCCAATGGCCTGATCGGCCTTCTTGACCAGCTCACCGGCGGCACCATCACGCTGGTCATCGGCGGGCTCATGGGCCGCCTGATGTGGCACGTCGGCGAAGTGCGGCAAGGCAAGCGGCGCTTTTTCGGTAAAGAGATCTTGTGGGAGATCCCGGTGGCGGTCGGCATGGCCATGGTTGGTGAGGCTGTGGCTTCATATTTTGGCCTGGGCCAGCCGATCAACACGGGCCTGGTCGCGGTGCTGGCCTATTTGGGGCCGCGCGGGCTTGAAAGCCTTTTTGCCTCTTGGCTCAACCGGGGCAAGAAGTGAGTTTGTTTGCGAACAAACCGGGTGTATAAGAGGATCAGATAAAGAAAGGGCCCGCGATGCCGTATGTCCCACACCTGGAAGCCGCGATTCATGAACTTGGCCAAAGCGAACGCAAGGGTAGGGTCCACAATGATCGAATTGTGGCCTACCATCAGGCGACGACGCTCGCCGCCAGCGACGACGAAACGCCTTGGTGCTCCTCGTTCGTTTGTTGGTGTTTGGAGGTCTCTGGCTTGCGCAGCACACAATCAGCTGCGGCCCGATCGTTCCTGAGCTGGGGCCAGGAAGTGGCGCTGGCTGAGGCATTGCGCGGCGATATCGTGGTGCTGTCCCGCAACAAGCCTTGGCAAGGCCACGTTGGCTTTTTCTGGGGCCACGGCCCCGACGGTAAAATCCAAGTATTGGGCGGCAACCAAGACGGTCGTGTCTCCGTTCAGGATTACGACAGCGACCGGTTGTTGAGCGTCCGCCGCGCATGGGGGGAGCAATGATTGATCCTCTCCTCGCACAAGTCCTTGGTGGGCTTCTTAATGCTGGCAGTGGTCTTGCCTATGTGGGAGGCCGTATCTGGTCTTGGCTGGCTGTGGCTTTGTTGTTGGCGGGCATCGGCGTTAGTGGCGCACGTGCCAATGAGGCAGACCGTTACCCTGGGCCGATTTTGGGCGAGGTCCAGCGGGTCATCGATGGCGATACCGTCGTTGTGGACGCCTATATCTGGCCCAACACCCAAGCCAGCGATGTTGCGATTCGGGTGCTGGGTATCGACACCCCAGAGCGGCGCGGTAAATGCGAGAACGAAAAGGCCCTGGCCGAGCAAGCCAAGCAGCTCATGCGCGAGGCCTTTTCGGCGGGTTCGATCGTCGAACTTTATGCCGTCGAGCCTGACAAATACGGCGGGCGCTACCTGGCAGAGGTGCGCCGTCGCGATGGCCTGGATTGGGCCGACTATATCCAAAGCACCGGCTTGGCCGTGCCCTATTGGGGCAGAGGACCAAAGAACGACTGGTGTGCTCAACTCTCTCCATAGGATCAAACGATATGAACCAGACCCTAAAGGGCACGCGCGGCTCGCGCGCCCATCAAAGCGAAGACCTGAACTTCGTTGATGTCATTTTGGCCGTTGGCATCACGCCGATCGCACGCTTCTTAAAAGGCAAAAAGACAGCCGCAGGAGCGATTGCAGCGCTGCTGGCTTATGCGACTCCGCTGCGCGACGTTGCCGACGGCACCCAACTTGAGCAGGCCCTCAACCTGTTGGTCGCGCTGCTGGATTTCGGGGCGGTTTGGCTAGGCGGCGGCGGGGCCATCTCGTGGCTGCTGGCCGCTCGGCGCGCCGGTGGAGCCTTGATGAAGGTTTGACTGGATTAAGCGAGGTCGCTCCAACCGGGGCGGCCTTTGTCACTGCAAACGTATCTAAAGTTCACAGTACGTTCATGCTATGTCACGGGTTTTTGATAGATACGCTTTTGTAAAAAATGTCGCGTAAGCTATTGATATAAAACAAAATCAAATCAATTGGAGGCCCGAGCCGGAATCGAACCGACGTACAAGGATTTGCAATCCTCTGCATCACCACTCTGCCATCGGGCCTCAAAGGGAGCGCCGCTCCCTGTCATCAGAGTAGAGCGTGTGTAGCAGACTAGGCGCGCGCCGCAAGGCTTTTTTAGCGCCGAGCTCGCGATTGATGATCGGTCCCCGCAACAGGGCGAATGGCGCCGATGACACGCCCCGAAAGAGACCGGCCCCTGGCTCTAAAATGGCCGATCAGCGCTCAGACGAACGTAGGCGAAGGCATGCAGCGCGGCTGATAGTGAAATTTGCGCGATATGCAAAACTAGGGCGGCTACCGGGGCCAAAAAACTCAACCAAGGCAGCAACGGGACCATGATAATCGGAATGCTCAGCGCGAAAAACGCCAAGAATAGAAAGATGGAGAAGATCACGAGTCCCACGAAAGCTTTCTTGGCTAGCATTACCGAACCTTTGAGGCTCTCAAGCACCCCGCGGCCCTCAACTAGGACCATCAGCGGCGCGAACATAAACAAGAACGGTCCGAGCGATAACAAGAGGGCAGCAAATAGCAGCAAAAGCGAAGCGATTTGCGGCGGAAGGCTGAAGGCAAAGATCGCGGGCAGGCTGACAATCAGCGAACTAGCGGCCACAACGCCAACTAAAGGTAGCAGCCGCTCCCATATGCGGTCCAAATAAGCGCGCGGGCGATAGCGGTCGTTTTTGAGCATATCAAAAACCACCAAGCTGAGACTTGCGGTCAGCAAGGGCAAAAAGCCCAGATAGACACCGACAAACGGCAGCAAAAATTCTCGCCATTCGACCGGGTCCGGCGTGCGTACATCCATTTGCGGGAAAGGCGCTGGGAAAATCATCTCGACCAACAGGTAGACGCCGCTAACGATTATAGCGGCCGGCAGCAAGCGCCGTAGGTTGGTGAACAAAAAGCGATAGACCAAGCCCACGTCTTTAGAGGGCTCGAAATAGCGAGGCCGGGCCGTCATGCGCAAACACCTGATGCTTGGCCCTTGGGCGCGGCGTCAATAATGGCTGCAAAGGAGGTTGCGTCCAGCGAAGCACCGCCAACCAGCGCGCCATCAACGTGGCCTAGCGCCAACAGGTCGCCGGCATTGTTAGGCTTGACCGAACCGCCATAGAGCAGCGGCAGGCCCGGCAGGCCCAGATCGGAGCAAACGCGCGCCAAATGATCGTGCATGGCGGCCACATCGGCGGGCTCGGCCACCTGACCGGTGCCGATCGCCCAAATGGGCTCGTATGCCAACAGCGTGTTGTTGACGGTAGTGCTGTCCGGCAGGCTGGCGCGCACTTGCTGTTCGACCAAAGTTTCAGCTCGTCCGGCCTGGCGTTCATCGAGGCTCTCGCCCACACAAACGATAGCGGTCAAGCCAGCGGCATGCGCTGCGCGGGCCTTAGCGGCCACATCGCCATCGCGCTCACCGGCGTACTGGCGGCGCTCAGAGTGGCCGACGATGACCGCCGTTGCGCCCAATTCAGCCAGCATGGGGGCGGAAATCCAACCCGTATATGCGCCGTAACTCTCGGCATGGCAGTCTTGACCGCCCAGCGCTATACCAGCATTTTGGGCCTGTGCGACTACCGCGGGATTGCCCAAGACGATCGCGGGAGCACAGACGATAACTTGGCGATCCGATCCGCTCTTGCGGCCCAGATCCGCCAACCAGCGGTTTGCGAATTCGGCGGAACCATTCATCTTCCAATTGGCGACTAGATACTGGGGCACTCTAAATTTCTTTCCATTTAATTGAACATCCCATCGAGGGATTTTGCTTTTCGGGCCCGCGACCGCTATCGGCGACTTGAAGCATGGCGTTGACCAATTCACGTTCGGCGTCTTCCGGTGCTGGATCGCGGCGCGAGGCAACCAGGCGGCCGCGATATTGTAGTGAGCCGTCGGCATTGAAACCAAAAAAGTCCGGGGTGCAGACCGCGCCATAGGCTCGGGCGACGGCTTGGCTCTCGTCGTACAGATAAGGGAAGTCAAAGCCAAATTGCTGGGCGAACTTGGCCATATTTTCAAAGCTGTCTTGCGGATAGGATTTGGCGTCGTTGGCATTGACTGCCGCGAAACCGACGCCGCGTTCTTTGAGGGCTTGAACATGGCTGGGCAGACGCCGCGCAATGGCAACCACATAGGGGCAATGATTGCAAATAAAGGCGACGACACAGCCCTTAGGCCCGGCGACTTGTTGATAGCTCTGTGTCACACCCGTGATGCTGGGCAAGGCAAAATCAGGGGCGGGCCATCCAAACTCACAAACTGGAGGCACTGCGGCCATGGTTCTCTCCTTAGCTGGCGAACCCCTTATGTAGCGAAGGCAGGGGGGCTTGCCTAGGGCGCGATGCAAAGAGAAATGACCTATAGGCCGAAACCTTGGCCGCTAGGCTCTTGCGATGGCCTTGCTGGCGGGTAGATTGCTCACAATGCGCGGTTTTCGGAAGCGTTTCTTTACGAGCGTTGTTGGCGCTTCACAGCGTCCATGGCGGCCATTAACCCGGCAGGGCCAGACCACAGGCAGCCATGTCCGCCGTACATTGGCGGGGCGTCGCGCTCAAAATCTGCTGCGCCGATAATCAAGGAAGGCTCCAGCACAAAATGGCCATCAGCTCTGATCCTGGCCACATTGCGTTGCACGCCTGCATTGTTCCACATCGCCGTATTCATGACCGGAGCTAGCAAGACTGGGGCGGCGCTGCTGGTGATGGTCAAGGATAACAAGTCGCTGCAGGCGCTGCGCGCGATGCGGTCCAGGCTGTCGGCGGTAGCGGGCAATATGCAAATCATATCGGCGCTCTTGGCCAGACTAACGTGAGGCACGCGAATACCGTCTTGCTGCTCGAAGCCGTCCTGCCAGCAGCGAATGCCGTAGGCTTCTAGCAGCTCACGGGTCAGGAAACGGGATGCGCTTTGGGTCAAAATGACATCAAGCTGATTTTGAAACCCGCTGAACTGTAAGCTGAGAAGAGTCTGCGCCATCAGACCCGCCACAACGCTGCCGCAACAACCGACCAGCAGATGGCGGCACTTGGCTTTGGTGGCTGCAAGGTGCAGCGCTGGTGCGATGGCCATGGCCTGTGCTTGACGGGCTGTCAGGGATTCAGCCTCATCCGCCGACCACAAATAGCCCGTTTCAAAAAGGGTGTCGATGAGGCTGATTGGACAATCGGCGGGCACCTGCGGGCCCTCGAGCAAGGCCTCGCGCGGTGTCGGCGCGATCAAAGTTTGCATGAGTGACGACCAGCCAGCCGGATCACTGGTTAGGTGCGTAAAGCTTGTCGCTTCTGAGCCACAAAAAATTACGCGGTCGCGGCCCGTTATGACCAAACGCTGAAGATTGCGCATGAGGAAGCGGCTCGGGCTCATGGCCGAGGCTCAACCGATTGCAACGCGGTCGAGGGAGGGGCAGGCGCGGGACTTGCCGTTTGTTGCTGTGCAGGCCGCTGACCTTGCCCGTCGCCCGCACCAATCTGATTGTTGCGTCGATAGACCAAACGTGTCTGACGTTGGCCCCTAAAGTCGGTCTCAAAGTTGCCGACAAGCTCAAAGCGATGTTCTTGGCTCAGGTGGCGAATGGGGCGGATACGACGGCGGGTACGCACAAACAGGCGAGGGCAGCGGGCCAAACCGGGGCTGAATAGCCAGGTCTCGAACAAACGTCGCGCTAAGCTTTGTGACTTTCCGGTCTGGTTTATATTCTGGCCTTCTGTCTTCTGGCCTTCTGTCTTCTGGCCTTCTGTCTTCTGGCCCTCTGTCTTCAGATCCTGTGTCTTCAGATCCTGGGCGTCATTGCCACGCGACGGTCCAACGCTCGGCGGCAAATGGGGCGGGCAGCGCAGCCCCTGAGCGTCCGGGATGATGCCAATGAAGGCCAACAGGCCATCGCCAGGTCGGGCGCCATAGTCGTGAAGACGGTAGTGAGCGATCACCTGCTCATCCATAACGCAGCCAACGACGCAGCCCAGCAAGGAATCGCTGCGCGGCGCAAAGGCCGCCACCGCGAGCGAGTGTTCGCCAAGGCTGTTGAGCACGCCATAGGCGCTGCTGGGATCGTTGCCAGAGGCATCGGGGCTCCCTAAAGGCATGGGGGTTTTGCGCCATATGCCAGAGGAGAAAGCTGCAGACAGGCACTTGGCCAGGGCCTGGCAGGCCACAGGTTCACAAAGTGGTGCAGGTATCAATGCGATCGTTTGCGGGGCGAAGGTGCTGACGTTCAACATTTTGCTGCCTTTCCAGCGTGATGTGTATCCCCTTGTGTTTTCGGTACAGGCCTTAAGACTCAGGCCCCAATTGTGTCGATTTTGCGTTTCCGAGCCTGGGCGCTGTGGGTTGCGACGCCGGTCTTCTGTCAGCCCACCCAGATAAGGGGATTGTCGGGGTGAAGCGGAAGGGGGCTCGCCATTGTGGCGCGGAGCCCCTTGTTGAGGCATGCGTCAGTTGCAGGGCGCGAGGCGGCGCTCCAGGGGGAGTCTCGCGTACCGTCGGCGTCTTGACTTGCCCTTACTCTGTTCCAATGTAACGGCTAGGCTCTGAACTGGGACCGCCCGACGAGCTCTTTGGCATGGTCAAGCGCGCCGATGTTGATGTCCCCGCTCAAAACAAGGCCCCCAAACGAACTTCCCCCCAAAGTCCCCTGGGACCAGCAGGCCCAGGAAAAGGAACAAACATGTCCATTAGACCCGCAATTGCGACCGCCCAAGCCCAAGCCACGATGGAAGGTGCGGGCGTCCACCTGCACCGCGCTTTTGGCTTTCACGAGCCAGAAGCGCACGATCCGTTTTTGCTGTTCGATGATTTTAGCAATGACGATCCGGCGCGCTATCGGGCCGGTTTTCCCTGGCACCCGCATCGGGGCATCGAGACCATTACCTATGTTCTAGCGGGCGAAGTAGAGCACGGGGACTCGCTAGGTAATCGTGGCAGCCTGGGCGCAGGCGATGTGCAGTGGATGACAGCAGGTTCGGGGATCGTGCACCAGGAAATGCCCAGCGGTGATGAGCGCGGGCGCATGCACGGATTTCAGCTTTGGGCCAATCTGCCGTCCTCGCTGAAGATGACCGCGCCGCGGTATCAGGACGTGGGCGGCAAAGATATCCCTGAAGTGATTGACGATGACGGTACGCGTGTAAAAATCATCGTTGGAGAATTTTGGGGGCAGAAAGGCCCGGTCGACGGCGTGGCGGCTGAGCCGCTCTACCTGGACGTCTTTGTGCCTGCTGGACGGCGCAAGCGTTTTAAGATCGATACCTATCGAAACACCTTCGCCTACGTCTTTGATGGCGCAGGCAAATTTACGGACGCCTCAGCGCCAGCAGGGGTGTTGCTGGAGAAGGAAGTAGGCGGCCAAGAGCTCAACATTCGTGACATGTCGGGCCATCGAACCTTGGTGCGTTTTGGCACGGGCGATGAGATTGAAGTCCAAGCTGGGCCGCTCGGTATCCGCTTTTTGCTGGTCGCTGGCGCGCCGATCCGCGAGCCCATTGCTTGGCACGGTCCTATCGTGATGAACACCCGACAAGAGCTGATGCAGGCCTTCGATGACCTGCGCAACGATCGCTTTATCAAGCCCGCAGATCATTGATTGATCACTGCGCAATGACAGCAAAAGGCCGGAGGGAGCTGGGTTTCACCTCCGGCCTTTTGTTTTTGAAGTAGGTATTTGAGCGCCTTGGTTCGGCGACGGCATCGACCTAAATATGGTGGCCCGCGCCGCTCCTCGGTCAGCTCAAGTGCTGTTTGAAGAAATCTAAAGTGCGCTGCCAAGCAAGCGCCGCGTCTTCAGCGTCAAAGCGCGAGCCGGTCGGGTTGGCGAAGGCGTGGTTGGCATCGTACCAATGCGGCGTAAACAGCTCGGACTTGCCTGCCGAGGCAAGGGCTTCACCGAAGCCGGCGACCATTTCTTCATTGATGTTGCGATCTTGGGTGCCGAAATGGCCCAAAATCGGTGCGTTGAGGCTGTCTAGTTGCTCTGGGCTTTTGCGCACATTGCCGTAGTAAATAACGGTGGCATCGACGGGACTGGCCAGCGAGGCATTGAGCGACCAACCGCCGCCGAAGCACCAACCGATGGTGCCAACCTTGCCATTCGATTTGTCATGATGGCGAAGAAAGTCGATGGCAGCCACCAATTGTTGGGTCGCCACGTCGGGCTTGACCGCGCGGGTCAGCTCGCGGGCCTCTTGGGCATTGCTAGCCACCTTGCCACCGTGCAGGTCGATCGCCAGCGCGACATAGCCCAACTCTGCAAACTCGGCCGCCACGGCCTTGATTTGGTCGTTGAGCCCCCACCATTCGTGGATCAGAACAAGTGTCGGTGCGGGGCCGCCGCCTTGGGGGAGTGCCAGGGCGCCGCTGAAGGTCGCGCCGTTGCTGCCTTGCATAGAAATCGCCTCGGTACGCGCGCCTGCAGCCTGCGCCAATTCTGGGAAAGCCAAGACGCTGGCTAGCGGCAGGCTGGCCAATCCCGCCAGGAAGGCCCGGCGTTGGCGGTCACTCACTTCAATCGGCGGCATGTCGATTGCAGAGCCGCAGCCGTCTAAATCACACATGTTGAACCTCCATTTATTGTTGATTGTATTCGTCGGTTAATAGGGGCCGGGTAGCGCAAGGCGCGTGTCCCCGCACAATCAGGTGGCGCAAAATCGGCAATTGTAAAGCCGGGTTAGCACGTCCCTCAGGCCTGCGCCCTGCAAAAGTATCTCGACAGTGGCGTAGCAAGAAGTCACAATTTGGAGACAGCCTGCGAACGGGCCTCAAGGGGTCTCAAGGGGTCTCAAGGGGCCTCGTCTGGCCTAGAGCGGCCCGTGTTGGCTCGTGTCGAACTGTCACCGGTGAAGCGACGAAGGAAAGGCTCTAAGGTGGGGCAACAAAACTTGGGACAAGAACACGAGATCGTGGTGATTGGCGCTGGCGGGCACGCCAAGGTCTGTATCGATGTGCTGCGAGATCGGGGGTGGCGAGTGCGGGCTTGCCTGGTAAATCCTGCCCCGACAGCAACGGGTTATGCGAGCGCGAAATCGGGCAATACGAGACCGGACCCCGAGCCAGCGTCTTGCAACGGTGTAGCTGTTCAGCAGACCGAGGACTTTGGCGATTGGCTGTTGCAGCATGGCCGTTTGCCGGTCTTTGTTGCCATCGGCGATAACAAAATCCGGCAGCAAATCACTTCGTCCCTCACGAGCAAGGGCCTGAGCCTGCCAAATGCGATCAGCCCGCACGCGATCATGGCGCCCTCGGTGCAGGTCGGTGCGGGCGCTCTGGTCATGCCCGGTGCGGTCATTAACGCGGATTCGCGCATTGGCGAGGGCGCGATCATCAATACCAGCGCTAGCGTTGACCATGACTGCGAAATTGGAGCCTTTGCCCACATCGCGCCCGCTTGTGCGCTTGCTGGCGGCGTTCGCATTGGCGCAGCGAGCTTTTGCGGGATCGGATCGCGCTTTATACCGGGCGTCGAGATTGGCGACAGTGCTATGGTCGCTGCAGGTGCCGTGGTGGTGGGTAATCACGGCGCGGGCGCGCGCATCGCGGGCGTTCCAGCGCGCGCAATGAAGGTATGACGCTTTGTTCGCTGCCGATTACCTGAAAAAATGCGCTCAATTTTCATTTTTCGCTTGCTGTAGTTAACTGAAATGTTAACTAAGCGATATGTTAAATGAAACCGACCTCCACGCCATCTTGGCGGACCCCGTTCGTCGCAGCGTCCTTGAGCACCTGGCCACCGCCCCTGGTGCCAGCGCCAGCGACTTGGCTGAACCCTTTGATATCTCCAAGCCCGCGCTGAGTCGCCACCTTAAGATACTGGAAGACTCCGGTCTGGTGGAGCGGCAAGTCGATCGACAATTTCGCCGATTTTCGCTCAGCAGCGCAGCCCAGGAGTTGGACTGGCTGAAGGCATTACGAATTCAGGTGACGGCCCCCATGAGCCACCTGGATCAGCTTGAAGCTGAGTCGATTCACATCATGCGAGAAGTCGTGGCGGAGATGGCCAATCCCGTGATGATGTACTCAATCGGCAAAGATTCCAGTGTCATGCTGCATCTGGCGTTGAAGGCGTTTTACCCCTCAAAGCTGCCGTTTCCTTTGCTCCACATCGATACCCGCTGGAAATTTCGGGAGATGATCGAATTTCGCGACGCTACGGCCAAGCGCTTTGATTTGGATCTGCGTGTCTTCACCAGCTCTGAAGGCCTGGAACAGCAGATCAATCCTTTCGACCACGGCGCCCATTATACCGACGTCATGAAAACCGCCGCACTAAAGCAGGCGCTGGATCACTACGGCTTTGATGTGGCCTTTGGCGGCGCGCGGCGCGATGAGGAAAAATCGCGAGCCAAAGAGCGCGTTCTCTCGTTCCGCTCCAAAGGGCATGTTTGGAACCCCAAGGGCCAGCGCCCCGAAATCTGGAACGTATTTAACACACGCGTGAATAAAGGCGAAACAATTCGCGCATTTCCGCTGTCAAATTGGACCGAACTCGATATCTGGCAGTACATCGTGCGGGAAAATATCCCGATTGTGCCGCTCTATTATGCCGCTGAACGCCCCGTCGTTGAGCGCGATGGCTCGCTGATTATGGTCGATGACGAGCGCCTGCCGCTAGCGGCGGGGGAGAGCCCGCAACAGCGCTGGGTACGTTTTCGAACGCTGGGTTGCTACCCGCTGACCGGTGCCATGGAGAGCCGCGCGGATAGCCTGGATGCCATTGTCCGGGAGATGCAGATCGCACGCACCTCAGAACGCCAGGGTCGCTTGATCGACAAGGATCAAAACGCCTCGATGGAACAAAAGAAACTGGAGGGCTATTTCTGATGACCGACATTTCTGCAGATCGCACCGTCCTGTCGGGGGAGGAGGCCCAAGCCCCCTTGTTCGTTGATGCGCCCAATGGTTTGTTGCGCTTTATAACATGCGGGTCGGTGGACGACGGCAAGTCAACTTTGATCGGACGCCTGCTCTACGATTCCAAGCTCTTGCTGGACGATCAAGTCAGTGCGCTTGAGAGCGCGTCTCGGCGCTTTGGCACGACCGGCGAAGGTAACTTGGATTTCGCTCTGCTGGTCGATGGCCTGCAAGCTGAAGTCGAACAAGGCATCACGATTGATGTCGCCTACCGCTTTTTCGCGACCGACAAACGCAAGTTCATCGTCGCTGATACGCCCGGCCATGAACAGTACACGCGCAATATGGTGACGGGCGCTTCAACCGCCGATCTGGCGGTGCTGTTGGTCGATGCCCGCCAAGGGGTGGTCACGCAAACAAGGCGCCACGCCTATATTGCGGCGCTGTTGGGCGTAAAAACGGTGGTCATGGCGGTCAACAAGATGGACTTGGTCGATTATGACGAGCTGCGTTTTCGCCAGATCCGCGCCGACTTTGCCGCCTTGACCAGTATGTTGGGTCTGGCGGCCAGCGAGGCTATTCCGGTCTCTGCGCTGGTAGGCGATAACATTTCGAGCGCTTCGGACAATATGCGTTGGTACGAGGGGCCAAGCTTGCTCGAATTTCTTGAGAACGTGCCGCAAAACCACAGCGATTTTTCTCAACAACCGCTGCGCTTTCCGGTGCAATGGGTAAACCGCCCCCACCTGGATTTCAGAGGCTTTTCTGGTACCGTGACCGCTGGTCAGGTCGCTGTCGGCGACCCTGTCGTCGTCCTGCCGTCTGCCAAGCAATCTCAGGTCAAACAGATCGTGACCTTTGATGGCGACTTGCCCAAGGCGCGTGCGGGCCAAGCGATCACTTTGGTGCTGGAAGATGAAATTGATATCTCTCGTGGCGATCTGATCTGTTCGCTCAAGCAACGCGCTGAGGTCGCCGATCAATTCCAAGCCGATTTGGTTTGGATGGATGAAAAGCCTTTGTTGCCCGGTCGCTCCTACCTGCTGAAATTGGGCAGCAAGACGGTTGCGGCCTCAATCACCAGCATCAAGCACAAGGTCAACGTCAACACCTTCGAGCACACCGCGGCGAAGACATTGGCGCTCAACGAGATTGCTGAAGTCAATCTCAGCTTGGAAAAGGAAGTGGCATTCGATCCCTACGAAGAGCTGCGCGAGACCGGCGGCTTTATTCTGATTGATCGAATGACCAATGCGACGGTCGGTGCTGGCATGCTGAAGTTTGCTCTGCGCCGCAGCCAGAACCTGCATCGCCAAGCACTCAATATCGAAAAGCAGCAGCGCGCCCAGCAGAAGGGGCAAGAGGCCAGAGTATTGTGGTTCACCGGCTTGTCGGGCTCGGGCAAATCGACGGTCGCCAATCTGGTCGAACAGCGGCTGTTTGCAGCGGGCAAACATTGCATGATCTTGGACGGCGATAATGTGCGCCATGGGCTCAACCGCGATTTGGGCTTTACCGACGCCGACAGGGTGGAAAACATCCGCCGCATCGGTGAGGTCGCCAAGCTGATGGTCGAAGCCGGGCTGATCGTTATCGTGTCCTTCATTTCGCCGTTTCGCTCTGAACGCCGCATGGCGCGCGAACTCTTGCAGGATGGCGAATTCGTCGAGGTCTTTGTCGATACGCCGCTTGAGATTTGTGAGCAGCGCGATGTGAAGGGCCTTTATGCCAAGGCGCGTTCGGGCCAGATCAAGAACTTTACCGGCATTGACTCACCCTACGAGCCACCGGAAGCCGCTGAACTGCATTTGCAGGCAGGCGATGCCTCCGCCGAGGAACTGGCCCAACAGGTGATTGCCTATCTGGAACGCTCCGACCAAGCCTAGCGCTAAGCGCTAGCGGGGTAGGGGGCGTCGCATCAAATCGCTGATGGTCTCTGCCACGCTGCGTTTGCCCTGCACCAGGGTATCGACGGCTTGCGTGATGGGCAGCTCGATACCGTGGCGCTCGGCCAAGGCTAGGGCGGCGCTGGCGGTGGCCACGCCTTCGACCAGGCTATCGGGCAGCTCGGTGCCGGCACCAAGGGCCTGACCGAATTGGAAATTGCGTGACTTGGTCGAACCACAGGTTAGCGCCAGGTCGCCGACGCCCGCAGGACTAATCAGCGTCTCGTTCTGTCCGCCGACGGCTTGGAGAAGCCGCGAGATTTCGCTCATGCCGCGGGCCATGAGCGCAGAGCGGGCGGACTCTCCAAGCTGGGCACCGTCCAGCACGCCGCAGGCTAACGCAATGACGTTTTTCATCGCCCCCACAAGAGCGATGCCCGCCACATCATCGCTGGCGTAGAGCCGCAATCGTGGGCCTGATAGAGCCGCGGCCAGGATGCGAGCGCTCGCTAGCTCTGGGTAGGCCAAATTGAGGGCGGTCGGTTTTCCAGCTACCAAGTCCGCCGCAAACGAAGGCCCCGAAATGAGCCCAAGGGGTCGAGGCCAAGGCAGCTCTGGCAGTAACAGACCTTGGTGGCGATCGATGCCTTTAGCCAGGCTTAACACGGGGTGCTCGCGTGAACGCGCCGCCAGGTCGGCACGGTGTTGATCTACAAAACTTGCGTGTGCTTGGGCGGGAATGCCCAGCAATAACAGGCGGCTACCGGCCAGCAATTGCTCGGTGCTCGTCACGGTCCAGCCCGCGCGCTCTGCCGCCTGCAGCCCCGGTCCTGGCCGGGCTGCAAAAGCGATGCGCCAGCCTTGAGCCGCCAGGGCATGTGCGACCGCCCGTCCGTAGGCTCCAGCGCCATAGACCCCAATCAGGTCGCTATCCTTGTTGATGGAAAAGCTCTGCGTCACCAGTGGATCCGTTGTTGTTGCGTGATGGTCAGGCGCGATATCCCCGCCGTCTGAAAACAAGCGATAGCAAGCCCAACAGGTCGCCTGCAAGCTGCTTGTGAACCCACCAGCTAGCTCCAGGCGCTAAGCTGGAGCGCCTAGTCAAGGGTGCTCGTGATCTTGATCTCAGAGTGAAGAGTGCGGTGAACCGGGCATTTGTCGGCGATTTCTAGCAATTTTGCTCGCTGCTCGGTGTCCAGGGGGCCGTCCAGCTTTATTCGACGTTGGATAGCATCGACCTTGCCGCTGCGGGTCTCGCAATCTTCGCAGTCCTTAGCGTGGATTTTTTCGTGCTGCAGGGCGACCTGCGCGCGCTCCAGCGGCCAGCCTTTGCGCGCGGCGTACATGTGCATCGTCATGGACGTGCAAGCGCCCAAACCTGCCAAAAGCAAATCATAGGGGGCTGGACCGGTGTTGCCGCCGCCGACGCTTTGCGGCTCGTCTGCTAGCAGGTGGTGAGGGCCCATGGCCAGGGCCTGCTGAAACGGGTTGGCGCCTGTCGAGGCGACCACGACTTGCCCCTCGCGCGCGCTGACGCTCTCGGGCTCGGGAATTTCCAGGTGATAGCGAGCCCATGGCAAAATGCTATCGGCTACAAATCGTGCATCAATCTCACGGGTCAGTAGATGGTCCGCTTTATCGAGGCTAATGAAGGACTTAGGGTGTTTGGCGGCCGTGAAAATCGCCGCGGCTTGGTCGATGCTGACCTGCTGGTCAAGCGGTGCGTGCATGACAAGCAGCGCAGCGCGCAGCTGGGCTAAGGCTTGGGGCTGCGCGTAGCTGCGGGCTTCCTCGACAAAGGCCTGATTAATTGTGAAGGTCCGGTTGGCCAAGCACACCTCGGCATGACCTTCGGTCTCAATCTCGTCTATCTTTTCGCCAAAGCTCGCCAGGACATGCGCAGGGTCGGCAGGGGCACCAATGGTAGCCACCGCTTTGATTTGCTGCGATTTGGCGCTCGCTGCCAGAGCGGCGGTGCCGCCAAGCGAATGGCCTATGAGCAGGCTCGGCGCTTGGCCGCGCTCGGTCATGGCCTCAATAGCACACAACAAATCGTCGATATTGCTTCGGTAATGCTGATGGGCGAAGTCACCTTGCGACTGCCCGAGGCCAGTGAAATCAAAGCGCAAGACCGCAATGCCGGTCTCTGCCAGACGCCGTGCTATAACGGTGGCCGCCTTTATATCCTTGCCGCAAGTAAAGCAGTGCGCGAAAACCGCGAAAGCTAGAGGCTCACCCGCGCTGGGCAATTCCAGGCGGCCAGCAAGGGGCGCGCCGCTGGCACCAGTAAAACTCAGCTTTTCATAGGGCATGGCGGTCTCCTTCATATGGCCTTTGACCCAGAGCCTGCGGACAAGCTGAGCATAAGTCTAGATGCATATGGTGACGGGATGTCACAATCAGCGGCGCGTCATGCCTCAATATCGGCGGAGGGTTCTGCCTGGTAAAAGTGGTCCATCAAGCGGAGCCGTGCCTCGGGCATGGGGCGGTTGTTGGCGTGGCAAAGGTGCTTTTCCAAAAAGTGACCCGTCAGCAGCAGGCCTTGACGGGCTTGCCTGGGGCGCGGCGGCAGGCCTTTTAAAAAGTCAGGTAGAATCAGAAGCTTGTCTTTATAGGGTTCGCCAGCCTCGGCGCTGACCGCGCGCCCGGATCGCGGTGAGACATAGATCAGATTTTCAGTCTCCCCGGTCGCAGCGCAGCAGGTCAAGTCCAACCCGAAACCCAAGGCCTGCAGAAGGCCTAGTTCGAAACTTACCAGGCCTTCAGCCCAGTGGGGGCCAGGCAGCAGGTCCAACCAAGCAACGGCAGCGTGGTAGACGGCGGGCAGGGGATCGCGCTCGGGCAATACCTGATTGAGCAAGCCGCAAAACGCGCGCAGGGCCGCCAAGCGTGGCGGATCGGACAGCAGGCCGGCCGCGCGGGCCTGGTTCAATTCGACATCGTAACGCCCCAGGTTGTCGGCCAAACGAGCGCCCCAGCGAAGATCCAGTTGGTTGCCCAGTTGCAAAACTGGAGCGAGCCGCTTGGATTTTCCACCGCGAACCAGTCCGGCAAAGCGGCCATGCCCGGGGGTCATGCAGGTCAAGATAGCGCTGGTCTCGCCATGGGCGCGCACTGACAGAATAAATCCTTCATCTTGCCATGTTTCCATCGCGCATTCCTCGATCTTGGGCCCATTCCAGCCGCATAGCAGCGCTATCGTTGCGGTCAACGTGAGCGCGGCCTTGTTGAGAGTCTAACAGCTACTTGGAGCGGCGCTCGACACGATAGACCACACGCCGCTTGATAGGAATATTTAGATGACAGCCAGCCGCAAGAGCATAACCGCCACGTTGCAGCGCGCGGCCTTGGTCGGCGGCATGACCTTCATCGTCTTGTACTTCATGTACCACATTCTGCTGGGTGATCGCGGCCTGTTGGCTCAGATCCACCAACAAGCTGTGCTCGACGCCAAGCAAGCAGAAGTGCAGGCTTTGGAGGAAAAAGTAGCGGGGTTGCGCCGGAAGGTTCAGGGGCTTTCGGATAAGTCTTTGGATTTGGATTTGCTGGATGAGCAGGTGCGCAAAGTGCTGCACTATTCCCATCCAAATGAGGCTATTGTCATACAGTGATCTATATTAACATATAGTTAGTTAATGCGGTATTTAGCGTGCAAGATTCGCTAAATACAAATAGTTGACAAAAATGGGGCAAGGGCACATTCTTTGCGCAGGAGTCACGCATGAGGAAACGTCATGGCCACCCGCCCCAAGAAAACCAGCCCTAAGACGGCTGATCCCAAGAATTTTTCACCCGAACAGACCTTAGAATACTATCGCGAGATGATGTTGATCCGCCGCTTCGAGGAGAAGGCCGGTCAACTATATGGTATGGGTTTGATCGGTGGATTTTGTCACCTCTATATCGGTCAAGAAGCAGTCGTGACTGGCGTTCAGTCCGCTATGGTTGATGGCGATAGCGTCATTACCTCTTATCGCGACCACGGCCATATGCTGGCTTGTGGGATGGACGCCAAGGGGGTCATGGCAGAGCTAACTGGTCGTGAAGGCGGTTACTCCAAAGGTAAAGGCGGCTCCATGCACATGTTCAGCGTGGAGAAAGGTTTTTTCGGCGGCCACGGTATCGTTGGCGCACAAGTGCCGCTGGGAACGGGGATCGCCTTTGCCCACAAGTACAACGAGACCGGAAAGATCTCTGCGACCTACCTAGGCGACGGTGCGGTCAACCAGGGCCAGGTCTACGAAGCGTTCAACATGGCTGCCTTGTGGAAGCTGCCCGCTTTGATTGTCATCGAGAACAACCAATACGGTATGGGCACCGCGGTTGGACGTGCGTCTGCCTCGACCGAATTGTTCAAGCGTGGTCAGGCCTACGGCATCCCGGGCGAGCAAGTCGACGGCATGGACGTGTTTAAGGTCTTCGCAGCGGCCCAGAACGCGGTTGATTATATCCGCTCTGGCAAGGGGCCGATGATCCTGGAGATGAAGACCTATCGCTATCGCGGTCACTCCATGTCAGACCCGGCCAAGTATCGCAGCAAGGAAGAAGTCCAAAAGATGCGCAGCGAGCAAGACCCGATCGAGCGTTTGAAGGAATTCATCCTGGGCGCTGGCCATGCCGAAGAAGCCGAGTTGAAAGCCATCGACAAGGAAATCAAAGCTGTCGTTACCGAGGCGGCCGATTTCGCCCAAACCAGTGCCGAGCCGCAGCCTTCAGAGCTGTATACCGACGTCTACGTTTAAGGAGCATCGTACATGTCAATTGATATTCTCATGCCTGCTTTGTCTCCGACCATGACGGAAGGCACGCTCGCGAAATGGTTGGTCAAGGAAGGCGACAGCGTTAGCTCCGGCGATGTGATCGCCGAGATCGAGACCGACAAAGCCACCATGGAAGTCGAAGCGGTCGATGAAGGCGTAATTGCCAAGATCGTTGTTGGCGAAGGTAGCGAAAACGTAGCCGTAAACTCGGTGATTGCCGTTTTGGCAGAGGAAGACGAGGACGCGAGCAGCGTCTCGGCTGGGGCCAGCGCGCCAGCCGCGCCTATTTCACGAGCGGCGACCCCCGAAGCGGCGACCCCTGAAGCTGTTGCACCTGCTGCCAGTGTATCAGCGGCGCCAGCAAGCCCCGCTCCAGAGGCCGAGGCTGAGTGGGATGGCCCAACCAAGACGCTGAGCGTTCGCGAAGCTTTGCGCGATGCCATGGCCGAAGAAATGCGCAGCAATGATCAGGTCTTCCTGATGGGTGAAGAGGTGGCCGAGTACAACGGTGCCTACAAGGTCTCGCAAGGTTTGCTGGATGAGTTCGGCTCAAAGCGCGTCATAGACACGCCCATTACCGAACAGGGTTTTACCGGCATCGCGGTCGGCGCAGCCTTCATGGGCCTGCGTCCCATCGTTGAGTTCATGACCTTCAACTTTGCCATGCAGGCGATTGACCAAATTATCAACTCGGCCGCCAAGACGCTCTATATGTCCGGCGGTCAGATCAAGTCGCCGATCGTCTTCCGGGGCGCGAATGGTGCGGCCTCACGCGTAGCAGCCCAGCACTCGCAGTGCTATGGCTCGTGGTATTCGCACATTCCAGGCCTGCACGTCGTCTCGCCCTGTTCGCCTGCGGATGCAAAGGGCCTGTTGAAGTCGGCAATTCGATCCGAGACGCCCGTCGTATTCCTAGAAAACGAGCTGCTATACGGCGACACAGGTGAAGTTCCCGACAGTGATGATTGGACCGTGCCAATCGGCAAAGCCAAGATCGTCCGCCAGGGCAGTGACGTTACCATTACGGCCTTTTCGATTATGGTTAAAAAGGCTCTGGCCGCTGCAGATGCGCTCGCCGAGCAAGGTATTTCTGCTGAGGTCATTGATCTGCGCAGCCTGCGGCCCTTGGATACCGAGACCATTTTGGCATCGGTGCGCAAGACCAACCGCATCGTGACCTGTGAAGAAGGTTGGGGGCAGTCTGGAATCGGCGCAGAAATCTCGGCACGCGTCATGGAGCAAGCATTTGACTACCTGGATGCACCGGTAACTCGCGTCTATGGTGAAGATGTGCCCATGCCTTATGCGGCCAATCTGGAGCAGCTGGCTCTGCCGCAGGCCGAGCATATCGTCGAGGCGGCCAAAGCCGTCTGCTATAAATAGAAGGAGACGCGGTAATGCCGATTGATATCTTGATGCCCGCGCTCTCGCCGACCATGACCGAAGGGAAACTGGCGGCTTGGCTTGTCAAAGAGGGCGACACGGTTAGCTCGGGCGATGTGATTGCCGAGATCGAGACCGACAAGGCCACGATGGAAGTTGAAGCCGTCGATGAAGGCGTCGTTGCGAAAATCTTGGTGGCTGAAGGCAGCGAAGGCGTGGCGGTGAACTCCGTGATCGCGCGCTTGCTGGAAGAAGGTGAGGACGCGTCCGCTTTGGACGCCCCCGCAGCACCTTCCACAGCGCCAGCGCCAGTTGCCGCGCCCGACGCCGCTCCTGCGACACCCAGCGCTGAGCCACAAAGCGCCGCACCGCAAGCTGCAGCGCCGCAAACTCTTGCACCAGCGCCTGCCAGTGGTGACAAGCCAGCCCGCGTCTTTGCCTCGCCGCTCGCTCGACGCATCGCGGCTGATAAGGGATTGGATCTTGCGCAAGTGACCGGCTCCGGTCCGCATGGGCGCATCGTTAAGGCGGATGTTGTGAACCTGGACGCTGGCGCACAACAGACCGCCGCTGCTCCCAGCGCTGCGAGCCCCAGCAAGCCAGCACCGCAAGCCGCAGCCAGCTTGCCCGGTGTCATGGACCCGCGCCCCATCGCCGATGCTTTTGGCCTGGAATACGAATACGAGCCAGCCTCAGCCATGCGCAAGGTCATTGCTCAACGTCTGACCGAGTCCAAGCAAAGCGTGCCGCACTTCTATTTGACCTTGGAGTGCAACATTGATCCCTTGTTGGCGCTGCGCAAGCAAATCAACCAAGACAGCGACGGCAGCTATAAGCTGTCGGTCAACGACTTCATCATCAAGGCGGCCGCCAAGGCCTTGCAGCAGGTTCCCGCTGCCAATGCGGCTTGGACCGGGGACGGCATCATTCGCTATAAGTCAGCCCATATCTCGGTCGCAGTTGCCATTGACGGCGGTCTAATCACGCCGGTAGTCCGCGAAGCTGAATCTTTATCTTTGGGTAATATTTCCAACACAGTTAAGGATTTGGCTGGACGGGCAAAGGACGGCAAGCTGACGCCGGCCGAATTCCAGGGCGGTACCTTCTCTATCTCCAACTTGGGCATGTTCGGCATCCAGCAGTTCCAGGCGGTCATCAATCCGCCCGAAGGTGCGATTTTGGCGGTCGGTGCTGGTGAGCAAAAGCCCGTGGTCGTCGATGGTGAAGTCACCGTCCAGACCCGCATGACGGTCACGCTGTCGTGCGATCACCGCGTGGTTGACGGTGCTGTTGGCGCCGAGTTCCTGGCGGCCTTCAAGCAGATCATCGAAGCGCCGACGCGCTTGTTGGTCTAACCCCAGCTCAAAACAGAGGACAGCGCATGAGCGATACGAATTTTGATCTGGTGGTGTTGGGCGCAGGGCCGGGCGGCTATGTGGCGGCTATTCGTGCTGCCCAGTTGGGCTTGAAAACCGCGGTTATCGAGCGCGAGCACTTGGGCGGCATCTGCCTCAACTGGGGCTGTATTCCCACCAAGGCGCTGCTGCGTTGCGCCGAGGTCGCAAGCTTGGCCAAAAACGGCGCGCAATTCGGCGTCAACATTGAAGGCATCAGCTTCGATGTTGATCGGATGGTCAAGTACAGCCGAGACGTCTCTGCGCGCTTGTCCACCGGTGTCGGCCACCTGTTGAAGAAGAACAAGGTGCAAGTCATCATGGGCAGCGGCAAGCTGGTCGGCAAAGGGGGCTTGGAAGTCACCGACGCCAAGGGCGGCAAGACCAAGTTGACGGCCAAACATATCATTCTGGCCACTGGCGCACGGGCGCGCGTTTTGCCCGGCTTGGAGCCTGATGGTGAGCTGGTTTGGACCTATAAAGAGGCCATGGTGCCCAAGCGCGTGCCCAAGTCGATGATTGTCGTCGGCTCTGGAGCGATCGGCATCGAGTTTGCCAGCTTCTATAACGCCATCGGCGTTGACGTCACCGTGGTTGAGGTCATGGACCGTATTTTGCCCGTCGAGGACGCCGAGGTCTCCAAGGAAGCTGAAAAGCAGTTCAAGAAGCACGGCCTCAAAATCATGACCAAGGCCATGGTCAAGAAGCTGGATCGCGCGAAAGGCCAAGTGACGGCCCACATCGAGCAGAACGGCAAGATGCAAGAATTGAAGGCCGAGGTCTTGATCTCCGCCGTTGGTATTGTTGCTAATACCGAAAGCCTGGGGCTTGAGGCGACCAAGGTCAAACTGGATCGTGGGCATGTCGTGACCGACGGCTATGGCCGCACGGACGAGCCTGGCGTTTACGCGATTGGCGATATTGCTGGCGCGCCTTGGTTGGCGCACAAAGCAAGCCACGAAGGCATCATTTGTGTGGAGAAGATTGCGGGCCTGAACCCCCACACCATGGACAAGACCGGTATTCCTGGCTGTACCTATTCGCATCCGCAAGTGGCCAGCGTCGGCATGACCGAGGCTGCTGCCAAGGAAGCTGGATACAAGCTGAAGGTTGGGCGGTTCCCCTTCCTCGCCAATGGCAAGGCGATTGCTCTGGGCGAAGATCAGGGCTTCATCAAGACCATCTTTGACGAGAAAACCGGCGAGCTGTTGGGCGCTCATATGATCGGCGCGGAAGTGACCGAGTTGATTCAGGGCTACACCATCGCTAAGTCTTTGGAGACGACTGAACTCGATCTGATGCACACGGTCTTCCCGCACCCCACTTTGTCAGAAATGATGCACGAAGCGGTGTTGGATGCTTACGGGCGCGCGGTCCACTTCTAACTGATGCTTTGCGCCCTGTGTTCGCACCTTGTGTGCTCGCCTAACTGCGAAGGTCCGACGTTTGCGGGCCTTGTGCCTTGCCGACGGACAAAATCGCTATGAACAGCTCGCTGGAGACTCCCGCCAAAGCCAAACCGCGCCACCCGGAAAAGGCCAAGAACCCTGACGCGCCGCGCTTGAAAAAGCCGGAATGGCTGAAGGTCAAGGCCCCAACGGCGGGCATGTTTGAGCAAACACGCAAGGTCATGCGCAGCAACTCGCTGGTCACGGTTTGCGAGGAAGCGGCTTGCCCCAATATCGGTGAGTGCTGGTCTAAGCGCCACGCGACCATGATGATTATGGGCGGTACCTGCACCCGTGCTTGTGCTTTCTGTAACGTGGCGACGGGGCGGCCCGACGCGCTGGACCCCTTCGAGCCCTTCAACGTCGCCAAGTCGGTTGCCGAACTGGGCCTGGAGCATGTGGTCGTTACGTCGGTTGATCGTGATGATCTGGCAGATGGCGGCGCGCAGCATTTCGCCGAGACCATTCAGGCCATCCGTGAAGCCTCGCCAGGCACCACGATCGAGGTGCTGACGCCCGATTTCTTGCGAAAGGGCGATGCATGGAAGATCGTCGCCGAAGCCAAACCCGACGTGTTCAACCACAACCTAGAGACCGTGCCACGGCTCTACGCACCGGTGCGTCCCGGTTCGCGCTATTATCAATCCTTGCGCCTGCTTGACGAGGTCAAGCGCTTCGATCCTGAGATTTTCACCAAGTCAGGCCTGATGGTGGGGCTGGGTGAAGATCGTCTGGAAGTTCAGCAAGTTATGGACGATTTGCGTGTCGCTGACGTAGATTTTTTGACCTTGGGCCAATACCTGGCGCCGACGCCCAAGCACTTTCCAATGGACCGTTTCGTCACGCCAGACGAGTTCAAAGAGTACGAACGCATGGCCTATTCGCGCGGGTTTGCATTGGTTGCGGCCTCGCCTTTGACGCGCTCCTCCTACCACGCAGGCGAGGATTTTGAGCGGCTGAGGGCGGCGCGCCAGGCGGAACGATCTGGCGGCGAACAGCTTCAATAGGCCGCCGTTTGCAGCGGTGAACAGGAAGAAGAGGAAAGAACCATGGGCCTTCGATTTATCTTCATGCTCACCCGCAATGACAAGACCGTCGAGGATGCCCAGCAGCACCTAAAGACCGCGCTAGCCGCAGGCGTTCACCATATCGGGTTCAAGGACGTAGGCCTGCCTTTTGATCGCTTGCGAGAATTAAACGCTGCCATCAAGGCTGGGGGTGCGACCAGCTACTTGGAAGTCGTGACACTCGACAAGGACAGCGAGGTCGCTTCGGCCAAGGCAGCGGTTGAGATCGGGGTCGATATCCTGCTCGGCGGCACTAACGTGGATGCGGTCTTGCCGGTTCTGGCCGGGCAGGGCATCCAGTATTACCCGTTTCCCGGCCGCATTGAAGGGCACCCTAGCGTTCTGGCGGGTAGCATTGATGAGATCGTCGATAGCGCGATTGAGTTGGCCGCGCGCGAAGGCGTGCATGGGCTCGACCTGCTGGCCTACCGATCGGCTGAAAACGTGACGGGATTGATGGCGGCGGTCTGCACGGCCGTTGATAAGCCAGTCATTATGGCGGGCTCGATTGGCTCGCGTGAACGCATAGAGCGGGTGCGCCGCTCGGGCGCTGCGGGCTTTACCATTGGTACGGCGGCGCTGGAGGGCAACTATCCAGCGGCCAGTCCAGAGCTAGAAGCTCAGTTGCGTTCCATTCAGCGCGACGTTGCGGGTGTAAACAATCACTTGTCGCCCAACACAACCAAGAATTTGCAGCGCGCCTTTGCCAGCTTTGACGATACTTGGCGCCCGCACGTTGCCGGGACCGTCAACAACATGGCGATCAAGTTGGCCAAATTGGAAGGCTCATTTGTTTGGCATCACCACGAGGTCGAGGACGAGTTGTTCCTGGTCCATAAGGGCCGGCTCTTGATGAAATTCCGCGACCGCGATGAGATCGTTGAGCAAGGGGAATTTATTATTGTCCCCCATGGCGTCGAGCATTGCCCTGTTGCTTTGACCCAGCCTTGCGAGGTGGTATTGATGGAACCCTTGGCGACCATCAATACCGGCACCGCCGATGACGCCCGGCGTGTCACCGAACTACCTTACATCTAGCCAAAGCCCTGAGAAGGGCCGTGTTCTTTCTAGGAATTACCGTGGATACGACCCTGATCGTCGTCACTCTGGGCAGCTTTTTTGCCGCCACCATCAATGCGGCTCTGGCGACCGGTGGCGTCTATGTCTTGCTGCTTTTTTCCATGTCCGTTGTGCCGGTTACGGCTGCCATCTCGCTGCAAACGGTATTTTCAGCAGGCTCTTTATCTGCGCGGATTCTCTTTTTCTGGCACCATATCAATTGGCGCATTGTTGGCTTTTTCATGCTGGGGACCTTGCCGGGGGTTCTGCTCGGCGCCTGGGGTCTAGCCAATGTGCCAGAACGCAGCCTCACGGTCATTCTGGGTGTCGTAATTTTGATTCTGATTTGGATGCCCAAGGGAAAGGCACCGCTGCAGTCGCGGCGGGCTTTCGTCGGCATCGGGACGACGCATTCGTTTCTCGGCACAATGCTGGGGATCGGAGGGGTGCTGCAGGCCATGATATTGCGTACCAATCTGGATCGCATGGCGGTCACAGGTACCTTGGCGGCATCCATGCTGTTGCTGGACGTGTTGAAAACCAGCAGCTACGTCGCTTTGGGATTCAGTTATCTAGATTTCTGGCCGCATATCGTCTTGGCCACCCTGGCAGGTTTTGCGGGCGTCTATGTTGGCAAGCGCCTGTCAAAAGCCTTGCCCGAGACCGTGTTTCGCATCGCTTTTCGACTCCTGGTCTCCTTTGCCGCGCTGCGCCTGGTCGTCATGGGGGTGTTCTAGCAAGCCAGGCAATCGATCAGAAAGGTGGGCGGCCGGGGTGTGACTGCTGTCACAAGGAGAAAAGCAGGGCGATCAGCAAGTAATTGGAATTGCTTGCTAATTTGTCGCAACTGTGCCAGTGTGCCGCACAAGGCCTTGGGCCATGCAATCACTTTTTCTGGCTCAAAGCCTCCTCTCTCTCGGTGTTAGGAAGGGCCTTGCCATGAAAAAAATCCTGCCAATTCTCGCTTTTGTTCTGCTGGGGGCGCCGTTGCCTTTGGCCAGCGCGCACGCGCAAACAACCACAACCCGCGATCACCGAACGAACAAGACAACCACCATTCGCGACCATCGTGTTGGTGCTGTGCAATTGACCAAAGGCGAGTGCACGCAACTAGGCGGCGATGTGAAGGATGCGAGCAAGAGCCTCTGTCCATCGGCTGAATATTGTCGTCGCGTGGGGGCGAACGGCAAGATTTATCGCGTCTGTATTTCGCCAGCTGAAACGGCGACGACCGGCGGCAGCTCCGGATCGTCGGGCGGTGGCACCAGCACCAAGATTACCAGACCCAAGACAGGTACAACCATCTTCTTGCCGCCGAGCCGTGTCTTCAATAGCCAGTTGACCGAGGAGGAATGCAAGGGGCTTGGGGGTGTCGTGCGACCCTCCACCGAATGTGGAGTTGTCAATTCAACCTGTGTCACGGTTGACCAACACGGCGTCATTCGAACGGCCTGTATCAACAAATTGACCAACTAGAAGTCGGGTACTGGATAAGCGGGAGCCAGCTTGCTGGCTCCGGCAATCGGCACCAGGGCGCGGGGGCGTGTCAACTGACGAGCGACCTGGCAGAACGGCACAGGTCAAGAGATCTTCGCGCCCTGCAAGCCTATCCGCTCGCCCCCATGTCGCGGTAAGGAAAGCCTTAGCGTGGATTTCATGCGAGCGCTTGAGCCAACATGATGAAGCGGGGAGAAGGCTATGTCGCAAGCGCTTAAGGTGGGCTTTATTGGTCTGGGCAATGTAGGAGGCAAGCTGGCGGGCTCAGTGCTTCGCAACGGCTTTGACTTGACGGTTCGTGATTTGGACGGCGCAGCCGCTCAACCCTTTTTGGATAAGGGCGCGGGCTGGGCGGATAGCCCTAAGGAACTGGCAGAACGCTGCGATGTTGTTATCACCTGTCTGCCCAGTCCCGCGGCCTGTTCAGCCGTGCTGGAGGGCAATGACGGGTTGTTGCACGGTTTTGGTCCTGGCAAGATTTGGATGGAGATGTCAACGACCGATGCTTCGGAGGTCCAGCGCATGGCGGCCTTGGTCATCGCCAAAGGCGCCGAAGCGATCGATTGTCCCGTATCTGGCGGGTGCCACCGCGCGGCTACCGGCAATATCTCCATTTTCGCAGGCTGCGCGCGCCCGACATTTGAGCGCATTTTACCTCTGCTGACCACCTTGGGGCGGCGTGTCTTGCACACCGGCGAGATCGGAAGCGCCTCACTTTTAAAAGTCATGACCAATTATTTGGCAACAGCCAACCTAGTGACAGTGTCCGAGGCCATGACCACCATGAAGGCAGCAGGCTTAGACCTCAACACCACCTACGAAGCGATCAAGATCTCCTCGGGTACATCATTCGTGCATGAGACCGAAGGCCAGGTCATTTTGAATGGATCGCGCGATATAAATTTCACCATGGATTTGGTGTCCAAAGACATTGGGCTGTTCCAATCTATCGCGGACAAGGCTGGCGTCCCGCTTGAGGTCTCACCTTTGTTGGTCGAGATCTTTAAGGATGGGCAAGCGCGTTATGGCGACCGTGAGTGGTCGCCCAATATTATCAAACGGCTAGAAGACGCCACGGGCTTAGATATAACCGCGCCCGGTTTTCCCGATGAAATCCTTGACGATGAGCTCGAAGAGCCAGGCTATGAGGTGGTGCCGACGGGCCGCGAGCCCAGCGCCTAGGCGGAATAAACCCTCAGCCGCCACGGTTCCAATCAGCCCGCAGGCGGCGACATGGCGGATAATCGGTCAGCCCTCGGCTCTAACGTCAATGACGACGCGGCCCTTATAGCGGTTCGCCATGATATCTCCGGCGGCTTGTAGGGCTTGGCTCATGGGGCGCACTTCGGTCGCGGCCTCGATCTCGGCGGGCGTGATCAGTTTCGCCAAATCGTTCCAAGCACGCAGGCGCTTTTCACGCGGCGCTTGCACCGAATCGACGCCGGCGAGCGTCACCCCGCGCAAAATGAAGGGCATGACGGTTGCCGGCAAATCAAAGCCTTGCGCCAGGCCGCAAGCGGCAACGCAGCCACCGTATTGGGTCTGCGCGATGGCATTGGCGAGCGTGTGAGAGCCCACGCTATCAACGGCGCCAGCCCAGCGTTCTTTGCCAAGTGGGCGGCCCTTGTCGCTGAGTTCTGCTCGGTCGATAATTTGGCTAGCGCCAAGCCCTTTCAGGAAGGCTTCCTCGCTCGCGCGGCCCGTCGAGGCCATGACCTCATAGCCCATCTTGGCCAACAGCATGGTGGCAAAGGTGCCAACGCCGCCCGTAGCGCCGGTTACGAGAATAGGCCCTGTGGCGGGTGTGATGCCATGGTCTTCCAGCGCGTGGACACAGAGCATGGCGGTGTAGCCCGCAGTACCGATTGCCATGGCGTGTAGAGGACCAAAGGGGGTAGGGATGGGGATCAGCCAATCGGACGGTACGCGCGCTCTGGTTGACAGCGCGCCCAGGCGCGTTTCGCCCATTCCGTGCCCATTGGCCAACACCGCTTGGCCCGCATTGGGGCCGTCGGCCAAGTTGCCCGCAAAGTCAATGCCAGCAATCATGGGCCAAGAGCGCACGACCGGGCTCTTGTTGGCCATGGCCAGGCCGTCTTTATAGTTGATGGTCGAATAGGCAACATCCACCAACTGGCCTTCGTCACCCAACATGGCCTCGTCGAGTGTCTCTAACTGGCAGGAAAACTCGCCGTCTTCTGATTTGCGTAGAATCCAAGCGCGCATAGCAGGCTCCTTTTGATGCTGGGGCTGGGGCTTCGTTGAGCTTGCAGGGATCGCGTACGAATTCGATCCCGCGAGCCGCTGGCGTTCGCGACGGATCAACGCCCAAAGCCAGCTCGCTTGTTTGGCATTCCTTGCGGTGGCGGTGGCGCTGTCCATACCGATTAGAAGGCTCGGGCGGTTTTGAAGGCCATAGCAAGACCGCCCTCCACCGCAGTCTTAAGCCGCTTCGGCCGGGGCCAGCCAAGGACGCGCCGCCGCGTCGTTTGTTTCAAAGCTGCCGATTTCGTCGGCGCTGTTGAGCGTAATGCCGATATCATCCAGGCCGTTTAGCAGATTGTGACGACGGAAATCTTCCAGCTCAAACGGAATAACGTCGCCATTGGCACGGGTAATTGTCCGTGCTTCCAAGTCAACGACCAAGCGGCTTGCCTGGTTGGCGTCCTTCATCAGCTCGTCAACGATGGCTTTGGGCAGCTTGATCGGCAAAATGCCGTTCTTAAAGCAGTTGTTATAGAAAATGTCGGCAAAGCTGGGGGCCAAGACGACCTTGATGCCATAGTCCAACAGAGCCCAAGGCGCGTGTTCACGTGAAGAACCACAACCAAAGTTATCGCGGGTCACCAAGACGGAAGCGCCGTCGAACTGTTCCTGATTCATGAAGAAGTTTTCAACTTCAGAGCCGTCTTCGCGGTAACGCAGACGGTTAAACAGGCCCTCGCCCAAGCCGGTACGCTTAATGGTCTTCAGGTAATCGGCAGGGATAACCATGTCGGTATCGACGTTTTGCAGATCCAAGGGCGCGCTGGTGCCCGTGTGGGTGGTGAATTTTTCCATCTGGAACAAGACTCCGTACGAGAATATAGGGATTTGACCGCCATAGGTGCCAGGCCTTGCGCAAGACTGCAAGGCTACAAATCGACCTCTTGCAGGAAAGCGCTTGCCTCTCTAATGTGCGCAGCCTAATTCTCCAACGTTTCTACTCAATTCTAAGGCCCGCGAACGCATGTCAGCCCCTAAGACCCTGTTTGACAAAATCTGGGACAGCCACGTCGTTAAGACTAACGATGACGGAACCTGCTTGATCTATATCGACCGCCACTTGGTCCACGAAGTGACGTCTCCGCAGGCTTTTGAGGGCCTGCGCATGACCGACCGCAAGGTGCGCCGTCCTGAGTTGACTTTGGCTGTGCCCGATCACAACGTACCGACCAAGGGCCGCGCGGACGGCATCGACGAAGAAATGTCCCGCATCCAAGTCGATACGCTGCGCAAGAATGCCAACGAGTTCGGCGTCCAATTGTTCGATATGTTGGACATGCGCCAAGGCATCGTTCACATCATCGGCCCAGAGCAGGGCTTTACTTTGCCGGGCATGACCATCGTTTGCGGCGATAGCCACACCTCAACACACGGCGCCTTTGGCTCTTTGGCGTTTGGTATCGGCACATCAGAAGTCGAGCACGTCTTGGCGACTCAGACACTGATTCAAAAGCCCGCCAAGAATATGAAGATCGAGGTCAACGGCAGCTTGGGCTTGGGTTGTTCAGCCAAAGACATCATTTTGGCGATTATCGCTGAAATTGGCACCGCGGGCGGTACGGGCTACGTGATGGAATATTGCGGCCAGGCCATTGAAGACCTGTCGATGGAAGGTCGTATGACCATCTGTAACATGTCGATCGAAGGCGGTGCGCGCGCGGGCCTGATTGCGCCCGACAACAAGACCTTCGAATACTTAAAGGGCCGCCCCATGGCTCCGAAAGGTGACGATTGGGAGCGCGCTGTTGCCTATTGGAAGACCCTGCCTAGCGACCCGGGTGCCCACTATGATCGCATCGTAACCCTGAACGGCTCGGACATCGCTCCGCAGGTCTCTTGGGGCACGTCACCGCAAGACGTGGTGCCGATTACCGGCGTTGTGCCGAACCCGGCCGACTATGACGAGAACCGCGCTGTCGCCATGGAACGTAGCTTAGAATACATGGGCTTGAAGGCCGGTACACGCATGGAAGATGTGGGCGTGGATACGGTGTTCATCGGCTCTTGTACCAATGGTCGTATCGAAGACCTGCGCGAAGTAGCGAAGGTCGCGGAGGGCCGCAAGGTTGCCGACGGTGTCCGTGCAATGGTGGTTCCGGGCTCCGGCCTGGTCGCCCAGCAAGCCGAAGAAGAGGGCATCACAGCCAAGCTGCGCGAAGCCGGATTTGACGTTCGTGAGCCCGGCTGTTCTATGTGCTTGGCGATGAACCAAGATCGCTTGAAGCCGCAAGAACGGGCCGCTTCAACTTCAAACCGTAACTTCGAGGGCCGCCAAGGTAAGGGCGGTCGCACGCACCTGTTGTCGCCAGCTATGGCGGCGGCGGCGGCCATCACCGGTCACCTGACCGATGTTCGCCACATGGACTAAGCCAGGCACCATATAGGCCAGGCCAGAGGTGAAGAGGCCAGGCGTGAAGAGGCCAGACGTGAAACAGTTCTAGCCTTGAGCTTTCCAATTAGGGGTTGCGCCGTCGCGCGACCCCTTTTTTGTGCCCGCTTGAACAAGTTGGCCACCCTAGAGCGAACGCAGCGGCGGCGTGGCGCGCAACTTGGTCTTGAAAGGAATTCACATGTCTAGCTGGGCCGCATCTCCTCCCTTGCCTTCCTTTCTTATTAAGCCTGCGCAGGCAGCGGTCATGGTCTTGGGCTTATCCGCGCTGTTCGCCGCGCAAGGCCTGGCTAACGATGGCGTCGCGTCCATGGCCGGTGGCGGGTTGGTGTTCGGCAAGTCAGACGTTGTGCGCATGCAGTCCGAGACCCTGACGATTGATCTGAACGAACCGCGTATCCATTTGCGCTACGCCTTTACCAACCCCAGTCCCGACCCTCAAACGCTCACCGTGGCTTTTCCTTTGCCACTCATCCCAATCGAAGCTTTTTTGGGCTATGGCGACAGCCAGGTCATGATTGAGGATTTAGATGTCGAGCCCTACGTCGATTTTCGCACCACCATCAACGAACAGGACCATCCGACCCAGCGCGTGCTTGAGTTGCTGTGGAATGGAGAGATCGTTGCCACGCATGCTTTGAAACCGGGTGAAGCCTACGGCACGGCGGCCAAGCAGCTCTATGCCGACAGCGCGCCGGTGGCCGATGGCAGCGATCCCTGGTTGAGCATTACCAAGCCTAACATGACAGGCCTCAGGCTGACCTATTTGTGGGACTATACTTTCTATTCAACCGCCTATGAAGACGCCCTGCCGATCAACGTTGAGCATAGCTACACGCCGGTCTTGGGAGGCTTCGTTGAAGCCGTGCTTGATCCCATGCAATACACCTGGGAAGACCCGAACGCCCAGCCAGTCAGCGCAGAAGAACAAGAAGAATGGTACGGAGCGCACCGCCGCGAGCGCTGCCTAGACGCTCCACGCAACCACGAGCAGGTGCTGCAGGTCATGGGGTATAAGCGTTCGCGGCCCAGCGATGTGAATATCTTCCCGCGTGCGTTGGGGTTTTGGGGCACCAAGAACCTGTCATATATCCTGACAACAGCCAACACTTGGGCCGGCACCATTGAGGACTTTAAGCTGATCATAAAAGCAGGACCGAATGTCCGCTATGTGTTCTGTGAGGAAGATTTTGGCATGCCCAGCTTCGCCCCCGGCCAGGTGAGCTATGAGGTCAAGAACTTCACGCCGACCCGTGAGCTTGAAATCGACTTGGTCGATATCCTACCGCATTGGAAATTCCAGGATGATCGCGCCATCGAGCTGGCCTTGCAGAGCCAAACGCTCCACTGGACGCCTGATGCCGATGCGGCGCCCGCTTATGTTTGCAAATTGAATGTGTTCGCAGACAATAGCTTGTCAGCGCGCGATAAACCCACATCGCGCGGCAAAGAGTTGGCCCGCCTGCACGCGGGAACCTATGTACAGATTTTGGACCAGCAGAAAGGTTGGCGGCTTATTCGCTTGCCCGATGGGCAAGAAGCCTGGGCCTTTGCAAAGTATCTTTGCGATTGATCGCGGAAAAAGCGGAAAACAAGGTTTACCTGACCTCTGAAAGGGTGAATAGTTTGACCGATTGATCAGAGTCTTCGCCGCCACACACTGGCTGTTCATTGCTGACCGTATAAGGCAGGTCGCCCAAGCCGGTGCGCGCCTTGCTGGGGCCGCAACTTGGGGCACTTAGATCAAACACCCCTTGCAACAAGCAACGAGACCGCGACTTATGGCTAAGACGCCCCCCAGACTTGCGACCCTAGTGCTGCTGCCAATTTGGGGCGTCTTGACCCTCAATATGTTCCTGCCAGCTCTGCCGAGCATGGCACAGGATTTTGAGGTCAGTTATGCCACGATCTCGCTGTCTGTCTCTGGCTATATGTACTTGACCGCGGTGTTGATGCTGGTCATTGGCCCTATTTCGGATGCCTTCGGTCGGCGGCGAACCGTCCTGGCGACCGCTTTTGTCTACTTTTTGGCCAGCTTGGGCGCGGTGTTTGCGACCAACTTTGAGGTCTTTTTGGTCTTTCGCCTTTTGCAAGGCGTTGCGGCCAGCGGCTTTGCGCTTAGCCAGGCCGTAATCCGCGATACGACAGACCATCAAGAACAAGCGGCTAGCCGAATCGCAATGGTATCAATGGTCATGGCGGTAGGGCCCATGATCGCGCCCATGATCGGTGGCTTTTTGGATAACGAATTCGGATGGCGATCAATCTTTGCCTTTTTCAGCTTTCTCGGATTTTTGGTCGCCGTGGTCTGCTATTTCGACATGGGCGAGACACGGAGCGGGCATGGGTTATCTATGTCCGATCGCATGATCGGCTATCGCCAACTCTTTGGAACGCCGCGATTTTGGGGCTTTGCAATCGCGCAGGCCTTTGCTCTGGGAATGTTTTTCACCTTCCTGGCCGGCATGCCCTTGGTTGGGCGCGATGTTTACGGTCTGTCGCCTTCACACGTTGGCATTTTGTTGGGGCTGCCGCCGGTTGGCTATTTCTTGGGTAATTTTTACACCACCCGAGCCACGCGAAATATGGATGTGATCGCCATCATGCGGCGCGGACGGGCGCTTGGTATTATCGCTATCTCTGCAAGCCTGGCCTTCGCGCTTTGGGGCGCTTCTAGCCCCTGGCTGGTCTTTGCGCCGCTGATCTTGGCGGGAACTTCAAACGGTTTGACCATGGCCCCATCAACTGCCGGTGCGGTCTCGATCAATCCTCGGCTTGCTGGTTCTGCGGCTGGGCTGATGGGAGCGCTGTCCACCATGACCGGCGCCTCGCTTGCAAGCTTGACCGCCTGGCTGTTGAGCATGCAACCCAACGCGGTAACGCTTGTCTCGGTCATGCTCGCATGTTCGATCTTGTCGGGAATTGGTGTGCTGATTTTGCGGATAACGCAGCGACCCGCGCTCGCAAGCGCCTAGAGAAGCCCCATGGCCTTAAAGCTTGCATGACCCTTGCGGCCAATAATCAAGTGATCGTGCGTATCAATCCCCACCATGGCCAAGGCCTTTTGAATCTCCCTGGTTACCGCGACATCGGCTTTCGATGGTTGCGGATCGCCGGAGGGGTGGTTGTGGACCAAAATCAGAGCCGAGGCGTTTAGCTCCAGAGCCCGCTTGACGATCTCACGCACATAGACTTGCGCTTGATCGACGGTGCCAAGCCCGTGCGGTTCATGCTGGATCAAGCGGTTCTTGCGATCCAAAAACAGCAGGTGGAATTCTTCGCGGTTTTTGTGCGCCAGCTTGGTATGGCAAAACTTGATCACGGCGGTCCAAGACGAGAGCACGGGTTTGTTGATAACGCTCTCGCGCGCGAGGAGCTCGCTGGCGGCCGCCACGACCTTGATGGCCCCGACCACGGCTTCGCTGACACCTTCGACTTGGCGCAGGCGCTCGGGCTCGGCTGTGATAACTTCCGAAAAGCCACCAAAGGCGCGAATCAGAGCCTTAGCAAGCGGCTTGGTATCGCCGCGCGGGCGGGCTCCAAACAGAACAAATTCTAACAGCTCATAATCGTGTAGGGCATCGGTGCCCCCTTCAATCAAGCGCGCTCTCAGGCGCTCACGATGGCCGAGCGCATCGGGCTTGCTGGAGCCTTTGGATTTGCTTGTTTGAGGCTGAGCTGCCTCCTCAACGAAGAGGCGGCTTTGTTCGTCCGCCATGGTGCTAGCCTTTGGCGTAAGGTGGTTTGGTCAGGCCCTCGGGTGAATTGGTGAAGATTTCATAGCCGGTCTCGGTCACAGCCAAAGAATGTTCAAACTGTGCCGAGGGCTTGCCGTCGGTCGTTCGAGCGGTCCAACCGTCTTTGGGGTCAGTCCAAGTATCTTTGACGCCAATGTTGATCATGGGCTCGATCGTAAAAAACATGCCCGGCATCAAGACCTGGCCTTCACCGGGGCGGCCGGTGTGGATCACTGACGGCGGCGCGTGGAAGACTTGACCCAGGCCGTGGCCGCAGAAGTCTTCGACAACAGAAAAACCGTTGGCGTGGGCATGGCTGGCAATGGCATGGCCGATATCGCCCAGGGTCTTGCCAGGCGCGACGGCTTCGATCCCCAGCATAAGGCAGTCATAGGTGACGTTGATCAGCTTACGTTTTTTGGCAGACAGACTGTCCCAGTCTCCGGCCACGTACATGCGGCTGGTATCGCCGAACCAGCCGTCTAGGATGACCGTCACATCGATGTTCAGGATATCGCCACGGGAAAGCTTGACCTTCTTGCTCGGGATGCCGTGGCACACCACTTCGTTGATCGAAATACAGCAAGACTTGGGATAGCCGCGATAATTGAGGGTCGCCGGAACCGCGCCGTGCTCGACGATATAGTTGTGGCACAGCTTGTCGAGCTGGTCTGTCGTCACCCCCGGTTTGACGTGGGGGGTCAGGAAGTCCAAAACCTCAGCAGCAAGGGCGCCGGCTTTGCGCATGCCTTCAAAGCCCTTTTCGTCATGGATGGGCACGGTTTCGCGGTTTCGTATCATGGAACTCTTCGTGTTTTGGCGTTTGCGCCGGTTTTTGGCGCCATTCGGTGGCTGAGGCCCAGACTTATCGCCCTATGGCGCAAGTCTCAATGTTTTTGGTAGCCGTTGGGATAGTTGTTTGCATTCCGCGCGCGCTCGCAGGGGCGATTTTGCATCAGTGCGGCCTTGGCGCGGGATCTTGTCCCTTGTCAGAAGGCTGCAAAGCGCCATAGTGCATTAGGTTCACACCAAGAGGCTCGCGCGCATGTCCACCGCTGCATTTCTTATCATCGGCAATGAGATTCTGTCCGGCAGAACCAAAGATGCCAATTTGGCCTATTTGGCGGCCAAATTGACTGACTGGGGGATCGCGTTGCGCGAGGTCCGGGTCGTAGCGGACGATAGCGAGGCGATTGTTACCGCTGTTCAGCACTTGGCATCCCGCTTTGACTATTTGTTCACATCGGGTGGGATCGGCCCGACCCACGACGATATCACGGCTGAAAATGTCGCTAAGGCCATGGGTGTCGAACTTCATTTGGAGCCAAAAGCACACGAGCTGCTGAAGCATCACTATGATAAGTCGGGGCTTGAGTTGAATGAGGCGCGGCTCAAAATGGCGCACTTGCCGGTTGGTGCCAGTCACATCGACAATCCGGTCTCAACAGCGCCCGGTTTTCAGATCGGCAACGTATTTGTCATGGCGGGCGTTCCGAAGATCTTCCAAGCGATGGTTGATGGCCTGCGCCCGCGTTTACAGGGCGGGCCGCCGGTGCTGTCGCGCAGCGTTGTGACCCATCGCGGCGAGGGCGAGATCGCGCAACCGCTGGGCGTCGAGCAACAGCGCTTTCCCGACGTCGATATGGGATCCTACCCCTTCATGCGAATGGGCAATTTCGGGGTCAATATTGTTTTGCGCTGTTCGGATAAGCAGCGTCTGGATCAAGCGTTTGCAGCGATTTGGGCTATGTTGGTCGCCTTGGGCGATACGCCCGAAGAACAAGGCTTAGACGGCGGCGAGTTGTCTTCGGCGGAGATGTAAAGACTGTGCCTAGAGCTTTTCAGACGCCGCCCAAGGTCGCTTTCCTGGCGAGCAATTCCGATAAGGCGCAAGATGCCTTGGCGCAGATAACGGCGCTCTACCCGCAGGTGTCGCCTGAGGAGGCCGAGGTCTTTGTTGTGTTGGGCGGCGATGGCTTCTTGTTGGAGACCTTGCACAGCTTGGGTGAAGATCGTCGGCCTATCTATGGCATGAACCAAGGCACCGTTGGGTTTCTGCTCAACAGTTACCGCGAGGATGCTTTGTTTGAGCGGCTGATGGCGGCGGTACACGTTAATTTGCACCCGCTTATCATGGAGGCCGAGACCTACCAGGGGCAAATTCTGACCGCCGAGGCAATCAATGAGGTCTCCTTGTTGCGCGAAACACGCCAAGCCGCCCACTTGCGGATTTCGGTTGATGGGGTGGTGCGTATGCAGGAGCTGATTTGCGACGGTATCATATTGGCGACGCCTGCGGGCTCGACGGCCTATAACCTGTCGGCGCATGGCCCCATTGTGCCCATGCGTGCGCGCTTGCTGGCGCTGACGCCCATATCGGCGTTTCGGCCACGGCGCTGGCGCGGGGCGTTGTTGCCCGACAGCGTCGAGGTCAGTATCGAGGTCTTGCAGCCGGTCAAGCGCCCGGTCTCGGCGGTGGCTGACAGTATCGAGGTGCGTGACGTGCGCAAGGTGACGATCCGCGCCGATCTGGAGACTAGCTTTACGCTTTTGTTTGATCCCGACCATCAGCTTGAAGAGCGAATTTTCCAAGAGCAGTTCGATTACTAGACGCTTTGTGCCCTTGCGTAAGCCCGTGGGGCGCGGAGTCAGTGAAAATCGCGACTAGGGAACAGGCGCTTGGCTTGTTCACGCGGGTGGCGGGCGCTGGCGGTCTTTTGCAGCCGCTTTGGCACCTCGTCGCTGTGAGCTTGGGGCATGTGAATGGCCTCATCCAGAGGGTGGCCCAAGTCGCTGAGCCGTCCTGATAGGTCCTCGATTTTTTGAGCAATCAGATGCACGACGATGCCTTCGCGCTCTAAATGGCCCGTGACTTTCAACAGGCGCCCGCCCAATACAATCCGCCGGAATCGCTCATAGACCTTGGGCCAGACCACAATGTTTGAGACCCCGGTCTCATCTTCCAGGGTCAAGAAGATCACACCCGACGCCGTGCCGGGGCGCTGGCGGGTAATGACCAGCCCGCAAACGGTCGTGCGCTTGTCGGGCGCAACGGCGAGTTGGTCGTGTGCCGTTAGGCCTGGGATCGAGGGCCGCAGCAGCTCCATGGGGTGCGCACGCAAGGTGAGGCGGGTAGAGATATAGTCCTCGACCACTTCCTCGCCTAAGTGCATGGCGGGCAGGGCAACCCCCGGCTCGCGGATGCACTCGCCGTCGATGGGGTCGTTGAACAGCGGCAAAGGGGCAGGCGCGCGAATGGCTTTGACCTGCCACAAGGCATCGCGGCGGGTCAGCCCCACGCCCAGAAACGCGTCCGCTTCGGCCAGGCGTTCCAGCACGCCAGGGGCCACGCCCGCACGCAACCAAACCGACTCCGGGTCTTGATAGCCGTTGCCGCGTGCGGCCTCGATCCACTCGGCATCTTCCTTCTTAAAGCCTTTGATCTGGCGAAAGCCCAGCCGTAGCGCCAGCGCGCCGTCGGTGCGGCGCTCTAGCTGGTTATCCCAGGCGCTGGTGTTCACGCAGACTGGCCGCACCTCGATCTGATGGTCGCGAGCATCGCGCACGATCTGCGCGGGGGCATAAAACCCCATAGGCTGAGCGTTCAATAAGGCGCAGGCAAAGACTGCTGGATGGTGTCGCTTTAGCCAGGCCGAGACGTAAACCAACATGGCAAAGGCGGCGGCGTGGCTCTCTGGAAAGCCATAGTCGGCAAAGCCTTCGATCTGAGAAAAACAGCTCGCAGCGAAGTCGGGAGTATAGCCGCGATCCAGCATGCCCTGGATGAAGCGATCACGGAAAACGCTGATGGTACCCAAACGGCGGAAGGTCGCCAACGAACGGCGCAAGCGGTCGGCCTCTTCGGGGCTAAAGCCCGCGCCGACCACCGCGATTTGCATGGCTTGTTCTTGGAACAGAGGCACGCCCAGGGTCTTGGCCATGACGTTCTTCAAGTCCTCAGAGGGGTAGGAGACTGCTTCGAGCCCCTGGCGGCGGCGCACATAGGGCTGCACCATACCACCTTGGATGGGGCCGGGGCGCACAATGGCAACTTCGATCACCAGGTCATAGAAGGTGCGCGGGCGCATGCGTGGCAGGAAGTTCATCTGCGCACGGCTCTCGACCTGAAACACCCCCACCGCATCAGCCACGCAGAGCATGTCATAGGTCGCTTTGTCTTCTTGTGGAATCGTGGCCAGGGTCAAGCTCTGGCGCTCGTGCTGCTCTAGTAAAGCAAAGGCCTTGCGGATGCAGGTCAGCATCCCCAGCCCCAGCACATCGACTTTTAGAATGCCCAAGGTGTCGATGTCGTCCTTGTCCCACTCAATGATGGTACGGTCTTCCATGGCGGCGTTTTCGATGGGGCAGAGTTCGTCCAGGCGCCCCTTGGTGATGATAAAGCCGCCGACGTGTTGGCCCAGATGGCGCGGGAAGCCGATAATCTCACCGATCAAGCGCAAGGTCTGCGCCAGGCGGTGATCATCGGGGTTCAGACCGACTTCACGCACGCGATCTAGGTCTGCGCCTTCGCGCGAAGAGCCCCACATCTGCCCGGATAGGCTGGCGGTCACATCTTGCGACAGCCCCATGACCTTGCCGACCTCGCGAATGGCCGCGCGCGAGCGAAAATGCGTGACGGTGGCACAGAGCCCAGCGCGATGGCGGCCATATTTCTGATAGATCCATTGGATCACCTCCTCGCGCCGCTCGTGTTCGAAATCCACGTCGATATCGGGTGGCTCGCCGCGGTGCTTGGAGACGAAGCGCTCAAACACCATGGCGATTTTATCGGGGCTGACATCGGTGATTCCCAGAAGGTAGCAGAGGATCGAATTGGCCGCCGATCCGCGCCCTTGGCACAAAATCCCCTGTGAGCGGGCGTATTGCACGATATCGTAGACGGTCAGAAAATAGGCCGGGAAACCCAGTTCTGCGACCAGGCGCAGCTCCTTTTCCATCATGCCCAGTACGCGCTTGCCTGGCCCTTCGGGGTAGCGGCTCGCTGGATAGCGTCTTTCAAGACCGGCCCGCACCAGGCGTTCTAGGCGCGCTTGCGGCGCTTCGGCCTCGGCGATTTCGTCGGGATATTCGTAACTCAATTCGCTTAGGCAAAAGGCACAGCGCGCGGCAATTTCCAGCGTGCGGCGCAGTGCAGCGGGATGGTCACGAAACAGGCGAGCCATATCACCGCCGCCCTTCAAGCGGCGCTCGGCATTGGGCAAGGCGCGGGTGCCGATTTGGTCGATGGTGATGTGCTCACGCATGCAGGTCAGAACGTCGGCCAATTGGCGGCGACTGGCGCGGTGCATCAAGACATCGCCGACCGCCACCATGGGGGTCGAGGTCTTGAGCGCTAGCCGGGCACAGGCGGCAAAATAGGCCTGATCGCTACCATCATAGCGCGGCGCGGCGCCCAAAAAGACGTGCCCCGGATAGTGTCGGTGCAGGCGGTGTAGATCGCGCGTCATGTCGCTTGCTTGCGGGCCAGCTAGGGCGGCTTGCGGCAGCCCGACCAAGGCCATGCCCAGCCCGGCGTTGGTCTGCTTATCCAGCAAGTCTTGCAGATCCAAGTGGCACTGCCCTTTTTCACTGCGCCGCTTGCCCAGCGTCAAAAGGCGGGTGAGGCGCTGATAGCCTGCACGGTCGTAAGGTAGGGCCAGCCAGTCCAGCGGGCTATCGCGCAGCACCAAGCGCGCGCCTACGATCAGTTTGGGTAGAGGCGGGGTCGCCTCGCTGACTGCTCGAGTGGTGATGATGCCCGGAGTGGATTGGGGAGGAGCGACCAGGGGGGCAATCTTGGCGGCCTGCTCTTCGCGCTCGCGTCGCAACTCCTTCAAAGCCGCATAGGCGCGCACCACGCCCGCCAGTGAATTACGGTCGGTAATGGCGATCGCGGCAAGCCCCAATTCAGCGGCGCGCGTGACTAGCTCCTCAGGGTGAGAGGCCCCGATCAAAAAACTGAAGTTAGAGGTCGTGCATAGCTCAGCATAGCTAGGAGCCTCGGGCGGTTTGGCCATGGGCTCCGGCTGGCGAAAATAAGGCTCTAACCCCTTTGCTTCCGATCCGTCTTGTACGAGCCCTTGCGGCACTTTTTGCTCACCAGACGCAGATTGGCTCATGCGAACTCCCCCTGCACGAACCAACCCGGATTTTGTGGGGTGTAATAGAGCCAGAGGCGGCGGCCCTGTTGGGTCTCTACGCGCCAATAATCGCGCAGGCCGCTCTGCCAATTCGCGTCGTCGTGCCACCATTCGGGCGCGATGCGTTCAGGGCCGACGGCTCGGGCGGTGGTCAGCGCCATGCGCCGCCAGCGAAAGCGCGCGGGCGGGCGATTGCCTTGGGCTTCGATGGGCTCGGCGGGGAACAGTCGCAAAGGACGTGGATGGTCAAGCGGGCTAAGCGTTGCGCTTTGCCAGGATTGGGCCTGATTCTGATTCTGGGCAGGGGCGGCAGAGGGCGTCAGCGCTGCCGGAGCCAAGCGAAAGCTTCGCTCTGGGATGTGGGTATCGCTTGGTACAAAGCGCTGGATGTTCTCTAAGCCGATGCGCGTGCCGAGCCGCGAAATAAGGTCGTCGAGCTGTTCCTTTTTGCGTCCGCCGACAAAATAGCTGCTCTGCTGGTTAGGCAGCGTTTCGACCGCGACCGCCTCTAGGCGCAGCTGATCAATGCCATAGCCCGCGTCAACCGCCTCAATACCGCGCTCAAACAAGGTCAAAATCGCTTGTGGCTCGCGCATGGGGCGGGCCAGCTTCAGATCAACTTGCTGGTTGGCTTGATCGACCCGACGCAAGGTCAGACTAAGACGGCGAGCCCCCACTTCTTGCGCCTTGAGTTTCTCGCAAAGACGCTCCAACAAGCGCAGCGTGCCCGCTTTGACATCATCGCTGAGCCCGATGGGCTCGGGCAGGGTCAAGCGCACGCCGTAGTGCGGCGGTTCGGGTTTGGCATTAACGGGCTCGGGCATGTCCCCCAGCGCACGATCAAGCTGCAAATGCAAGCCAGGGCCAAAGCGGCGCGCTAAGGGAGCGCGGGGCGCTGCAGCGAGACTGCCGATTGTGCGCAGACCTAAACGCTGCAAAGCCACAACGGTTTTTTCATCCAAGCGCAGCGCGGCGACGGACAAGGCCTCCAGCGCGCGCAGGTTTTGGCCCGGTTCGGCCATGCCATTCGGTCGGCCCGGGTCCGTGTAAGGGCGGTAGTGCGCCAGCGCCCAAGCCGCGCCCCGCGTATCGGCCAAGCCCAGCTGCAGGCGAAATCCCGCCGCGGCCAGGCTCTGTTGCATATCTTCAAGCAAGGCCGCTTCCCCGCCCAGAAGGTGTGCAGAACCCGTGATGCTGAGGATCAAGCCGTTTGCTGGAGGGGCTGCTGGGGTGCTTGTTGGGGGAGCGGGCGCGCTAGGCCGCCCGCCATCCGGTTCATCAAAGCCGACCCAAGGGCAATAGCGCAGCGCCCAGCGGTGCAAGACCTGCAAAAAAGCTTGATCGCCAGCCAGGTCGGCGGGGCGGCTCTGCAAATCGGGGCAAAAGGCTCTGGCATCTGAATAAGCCATGCCGCGATGCAAGCCCTGCTGCTCGGCTGCGCTGTTCAAGCAATAGAGCCGATTGGCGTTGTTTTGCTTTAAGGTGAGGGCGAAGGGCCCTTCAACAGGACGCAACCTAAGGGCGCGGTCACTCGCTAGCCGAGGAAACCACGCGCAAACGACGCGCTGCCCAATCCCATCGAACATACCAGGCTCCTAATATTCCCGATTTGTTCTTTATAAGTGACCAGCGATGCCCTGTCCAGTCTTGCGTGTCAAAAGTCGGTTGGCAGTGCCAGCGTGTCTCGGCTGCGCTGCTGCCCGCGCCCTCTGCAATCAAGCAAAGCCCCGTCGAACGGCCGGTCTTGGCAGCCAACTGCAAGCGTCGACCTGCGGTAAGATTGAGCGGCTTGCTGAGCTCCATAATGACCAAGGAAACTGCGCCATCACGAAGCGTTTCTTCAGCAATAGCAAGGAGTTCAGTTTGATCTTGGGCTTTGGCCAATAAGACCCGATCGGGATCGGCAAAGCAACGCAACCCCTGCGGATTGAGTTGTTCTGAGCGCCAGGATTCTTGACACCACAGCGCCTCGCCATCGGCAAATCCCGCAGCAATAGCCGCAAAGCTGAGCGCGCCAGGGCCCTGGGCCTCGTGGACGCGCCCGCGCTTGATAGGAAAGGCAGTGGGCAGATCGTTGGACATAATGTTCTCTTATGAGAACATTGCCATTTTGTCTATCAAAGACTGCGACCTAGATCGCAAGAATTCACTATTTATGCGTGAAAATCAGGCGAAACCCAAATCAACCATGAGTTCGTGTATGTTGTCCTTGCCGAAATAGAGCTGACCGCCGGCGATAAAGCTGGGCACGCCGAAAACACCCAGGCGCTCGGCTTCTTGGGTATTGGCGTGCAAAGCATCTTT
The DNA here is from genome assembly GCA_030428565.1 of Alphaproteobacteria bacterium. GTDB lineage: Bacteria > Pseudomonadota > Alphaproteobacteria > UBA7985 > JAUIBT01 > JAUIBT01. Next base: position 49,353 of record JAUIDR010000004.1, on the reverse strand, counting down.
AACGCTCTCTTCGCGGCTGGCTTCCATCAAGTCGGCAAAGGGTAAACCGGCCTCTGTCAGAGCTGTTTCCAACACGTTCGGATCAGCCAAATTGCTCCCGCCAACCCAAGCGGCCTGAAACAGGGCTTCATCGCAGGCTTCGGCCAGTCCCAAGGGCTCGGCGGCCAAACGCATTCTCAGCGCGCGAATGGTCGAAAAGGGGAAATGCGGGTTATCGCCAATCGGGATGTCATAGCGCGCGGCATAGCGCTTGAACTCATCCAGGAAATAGTCCCGCTTGGCCTTCAGATCGCCGATCGCTTCCAGGGGCGGCGTATTGCCGATCGCGCGAAACAAGCCGCCTAGAACGATCGGAACCGAGTCGACTTCAAAGCCGTGCTTTTGAGACAAAACCTTCAGCCGCTCGCGGGCCAAATGAGCGTTCGGGCTCACGTAATCATAGAAAAATTGAACCCTGGCACCGGTGGTCATTCCACATTCTCCCTGACAAATGAACGGCCAGGCATTGGAACGCTTGTCACCACCTGGCCGCGCTCCTAAGCTATCGCGACGATAGGGACATGGCCAGCGCCAATAGGCAGACAAAAAGGGAAGGAACAACAAGGATGAACCTTGATCGAAACTCCCAGCAGCTTCTATGGAAGGTCATAAAGACAAGCCAACATATGCAGGCGGGAGAAACCAATATGAGCCCAAGCGTTCGGAACGATCAAGCAAGCGGTCAATCACTGGCGCAAGGCCTGTTGGCGGGTGGCATGATGGATCGGCCTCTCATGATTGCTGATATCCTGGTCTTTGCCTCCGATGTCTATGGGGACAGCACCATTACCTCGCGCCGCGTCGAGGGCGACCTGCACACCACGACATATGCCGAGACGCGCCAGCGCACCGAACAGCTTGCAAAAGCGCTAAAAGACCTTGGCATTCAGCCCGGCGAGCGGGTGGCAACCATGGCCTGGAACGGCTATCGCCACGTTGAGCTTTATTACGCGGTCTCGGGCATCGGCTCCGTCTGCCACACTATCAACCCACGCCTGTCCGCCGAGCAAATTGAATTCATCGTAGCCCACGCCGACGACAAGGCCTTGTTCGTAGACCTAACCTTTGTGCCGTTGATCGAAAAGGTGATCGATCGCCTGCCCAAGGGCTTGAAGGTCGTCATTATGTGTGGGCGCGAACACATGCCGGAGACCAGCATCGAGGGCGCGCTTTGCTATGAAGAGCTGCTGGCGGCTCAAGATCCCGGTTTGGCCTGGCCCCGTTTCAATGAAAACACGGCCTCTAGCCTCTGCTATACCTCGGGCACAACCGGCAATCCCAAAGGCGCGCTCTATTCGCACCGTTCGACCCTGTTGCACGCCATGATGTGCGCCATTGCCTTTCAAAACGCACTGTTCCCTGGCAGCTCAGTCATGCCTGTCGTGCCCATGTTCCACGTCAACGCTTGGGGCTCGCCCTATACGGCACCGCTGACAGGCTCCAATCTGGTCATGCCCGGACCAAACCTGGACGGCGAGAGCCTGTTCAAGTTGATGGATGAAGTTGGCGTCTATTCGGCCTGGGGTGTGCCGACCGTTTGGCTGGGGCTGCTGGAGGCCATTAAAGCCGCGGGCCGCCCGCCTATGAGCTTTAAGGATGTCGTCGTTGGTGGCTCTGCCGCGCCGCGCACTATGATTGAGCAGTTTGACGATTGGGGCGTTAGCCTCTGCCATGCTTGGGGCATGACCGAAATGAGCCCTATCGGCACCCAAGCCAACCTGATGCCGCCGCTGAGCGACCTGCCCAAGGAAGAGCGCTTTGACCTCAAGACCAAGCAGGGGCGGCGCACCTTTGGCGTTGAAATGAAGATTGTTGATGAAAACGGCGCGCGCCAGCCTCACGACGGCCAGGCCATGGGTGAGCTTTATGTGCGCGGTAATTCGGTCATTAAGGAATATTACAACAACGCCGAAGCCACGGCAGAGAACTTCGACGACGAAGGCTGGTTCCGCACCGGAGACGTGGCTACCATTGATCCGATGGGCTTTTTGCAGATTACCGACCGTGCCAAGGATTTGATTAAATCCGGCGGCGAGTGGATTTCCTCAATCGACATGGAGAGCGCTGCGCTCGCGCACCCGCAAATTGCCAACTGCGCGGTCATCGCGATCGCGCATGAAAAGTGGGATGAACGCCCCTTGTTGGTCGTCGTTCCAGAGCCTGGCGAAACCGTCGACAAGAACTCTGTACTTGAGCTGTTGGCAAAGAGCTTTGCTAAGTGGCAATTGCCGGACGACGTGGTGAGCGTCGAGGCCTTGCCGCTGACCGCAACGGGTAAGGTGTCTAAGTTGACCCTGCGCCAAGAATTTGAACACCACTACAAAAACAACAAGTAACCGCTCCGCGAGGCAGTCCTCGTTTTGCGCCCTCTGGTTTGGGAGACCGTCATGAACCATCAGAACACTAATCCCAGCGATCATGTCCCCAATGATCTCGATTCCTATTGGATGCCCTTTACCGCCTCGCGCTGGTTTAAGGAAAATCCGCGCCTGATCGCCCGAGCCGAGGGGACACGCTATTTCACACCGGAAGGCCACGCGTTGATCGACGGAACGGCTGGCCTGTGGTGCTGCAACGCCGGGCACAATCACCCGCACATCGTCAAGGCTATCCAGGATCAGGCGGCGCGTTTGGACTTCGCGCATTCTTTCAATCAGGGCCATGCCATCGCATTTCACACCGCCAGTCGCTTGGTGGATATGGTGGAGGATTTTGACCACATCTTCTTTACCAATTCCGGCTCTGAAGCGGTTGATACGGCGCTCAAGATTGCTCTGGCTTATCACTCAGCCAACGGCGAGGGGCAGCGGCGCATTCTGGTCGGTCGCCAAAAGGCCTACCACGGCATCAACTTTGGCGGTTTGTCGGTGGGTGGTATCGGTCTCAACAAGGGGCAGTTCGGCACGCTCTACCCCAGCGCGATGCAGATGCGCCACACCTGGTTGCTGGACAACGCTTTCAGCAAAGGCCTGCCCGACCAAGGCGCAGACCTGGCGGACGATTTGCAGCAGATCTGTGAGACCCACGGCGGCCACAACGTGGCGGCGGTTATCGTTGAGGCGGTGGCCGGTGCTGGTGGCGTTCTGCCGCCGCCAAAGGGGTATTTGGAACGCCTGCGCGCTATTTGTGATGCGCACGGCATCTTGATGATTTTGGATGAAGTCATTACGGGCTTTGGCCGCCTGGGCCAGGGCTTTGCCCATCAGTACTTCGATGTTAAACCGGACCTGGTGACGGTCGCCAAGGGCATTACCAACGCCACCGTTCCCTTGGGCGGCGTGTTCGCCACCGACAAGATCCGCCAAGCTTTCTTGAACGGTCCCAAGACCATGGTTGATCTGTTCCACGGTTATACCTACTCGGGCCATCCGCTCGCTTGTGCTGCCGCCTTGGCGACCTTGGATGTGTATCAGTCCGAAGGCGTGTTTGAAAACGCCGCGCTCATGGCACCCATCTTTGAAGACATGTTGCACAGCTTGGCCGATGCGCCAGGCGTCATAGATGTGCGCAACATTGGTCTGATGGGGGCTATCCAGCTTGACCAGCACGCCGACGGTATGGGGGTTGCGGGGCGCGCGGCTTTTGAAGGCCTTTGGGAAAAGGGGCTGGTCGTTCGGCCGGTGGGAGACTCGCTTTGCATGTCGCCGCCGCTGGTCATCGACCGCGAGACCATCGAACAAATCGGGGACTTGATAAGCGCTCAGCTTCGAGGATAGAGCGTGTTGTCGTCCATTTTGCAGCGCTTCCCCAAGGGCTTTGACTTTGGCGTCGCCACGGCGGCGTACCAAATCGAGGGCGGCCAAACCGATGGGCGCGGGCCCTGCATTTGGGACAGCTTTGCCGCGACCGGGCGCAATGTCATCGGCAAAGAAGACGGCCGCCAGGCTTGCGATCACTATCACCTGTGGCCTCAGGATCTGGATTTGATCCGCGACGGTGGTTTTAATTCCTATCGTTTTTCCTTTGCTTGGCCGCGTTTGATCCCCGAAGGGCGCGGCGCGGTCAATGCAAAGGGGATCGCGTTTTATGATCGGCTAATTGACGGCATGTTAGAGCGCGGCATCAAGCCAAACGCCACGCTCTATCACTGGGATCTGCCCAGCGCGTTGCAAGACCAGGGCGGTTGGATGAACCGCGACATCGCAAGCTGGTTTGCCGACTACGCCCAGCTCGTGGCACAGCACTTTGGCGACCGGCTGGCTCAGATAGCCACTATTAACGAGCCTTGGTGCGTGGCTTTCCTGTCTCACCGTTTGGGCATTCATGCGCCCGGATATCGTGATTTGCGCGCCGCCGCACGTGCCATGCACCACACGCTGCTGGCCCATGGTACCGCCGTTCAGGCTCTGCGCGCGGCGGGGCTGGGTAATCTGGGTCTGGTGATGAATTTCGAACCGGCTGAGGCCGGCGACGATAGCCCGCAAAGCCAACGAGCCGCCCAACTTTGGGACGGGCTTTATAACCGCTGGTACGTGGGCGGTGTGACACAAGGCCGATACCCGGATGACGTCTGCCAGGCCCTGGAAGGCTACCTGCCGCAGGCCTACCAAGACGATATGAGCATCGTGTCTGAACCGCTGGATTGGCTCGGCGTCAACTACTATACGCGCGGGCGCTGGTATCAAGATCGCCACCTGGCGGACCCAGATTTGGGCGACGTGGTTGCTGCTGGCGGGCCCTTACCCAAGACCCAAATGGGATGGGAGATTTTTCCCAAGGGCCTAAGGAATACCTTAGTTCGTATTCATAACGACTACAGCAAGTTGCCCATTTACGTGACCGAAAATGGCATGTCTTGGGACGACCACGCCATCGACGGGCAGGTCAACGATGATCTGCGATGCGACTACTTCCGCCAGCATCTGAACGCCTGTCTGGAGGCCATGCAAGCGGGCGTGCCGCTCAAAGGCTACTATGCCTGGTCTCTATTGGACAACTATGAGTGGGCTGAAGGCTATTCGAAGCGTTTCGGCATTGTCCATGTCGACTATGAGAGCCAAACGCGAACGCCTAAGAAGTCCTATTTTGCCTGGCAGACAGCCCTGTCACAGCGCAAGGCCGAGACCTGAGGCATGAAAAACGAAGGCAGCTTTGATCTGGAAGAATTGACCATTGCCAAGGCAGCAAAGGCAAGCGGCCTGCCGGTCAAGACCCTGCGATACTACGATGATATCGGTCTGCTGCGTCCCAAGCACCGTAGCGCCGCGGGCTATCGGCTCTATAGCCCGGCTGACGTGCGCAAGCTGGCATTCATTCAACGCGCCCGCAGTTTTGGTTTCGGTATTGATGCCTGCCGCGATCTGCTTTCGCTGCAGCAATCAGGCCAACGCGACCGCAAGGAAGTTCGCAACATCGCTGAACGCCACCTCGACGAGATCGAGGAAAAGCTCGCAGCGCTCATGGGGCTCAAGCGCCAACTTGAGGGGCTGATCGACGAGTGCCGTTCCGGTCACGGTCCCGACTGCCCCATATTGAGCGAGCTTGAGGACGGCGATTCGCTCAATCGTCAATAATGCCGCAAGCGCGCAATCCGATGCCGTCTTGCCATTTGGCGAGCGCCACTGGCCTCAAAGCCGCGATACGCTCCGGCTTGATGGCTGCCAAAGGCGCGAGCTTCGGCCCCTCTGTGCGTTGGCGCGTGGCCGCGCTCAGGTTCAGGTAGCAAAGCCCTTGTTCAGCCGGTTCGAGCGTATCGTAATGTTCATAACGATAGCCAACGACCTTCCATGTTGCATGGCGCTCTAGCACCAAGGTCTGGAACCAGCGCCCACGGCCAATGGCGCTGTTCTTGGTCGAGACCTCTAAGGCGCCCGCCTCGCCAAGCGCAAGCTCTGGCTCTTGGCCAAACAGGGCGCGCGTTCCCCAAAGAAAATCGCGGCGTTCGGCGTCCAGATGCGCGGGGCCACCTTGCGGATCGGCCATATAAATAAGCAGCGCTGCGTCGCTCTCATTGAGTCCGGGAGCGGTAATGACCGCCGCGTCATTGTGGCCGTCGTCATTCCAATCCGCCTGGACTTGTGCCCAAAAAAGCGCCGCCAAAGGAAGGGGATCGCTTGCTTTGGCCCCGGAAGGTTGCACGATCAAACTAGCGCAGGCGGGCAAAACGAAAAGAAGAAGCGAACGAACGAGACGTGAGACGAGCAAAGGCACGAGCCTCCCATACTTGGCTATTGATGTGGGCGCTTGGCAGGCCAATTCGGCTTTACTAAGTTGACAAAGCTGCGGCCTTTCCGTGCTGATTTGCAGCAAACTAGTCCCGACCTTGCTAGCCTTTAACGAACTAGAATGCGGCGCTCAGCCCCCGATGAAACTGAGCTGCCTGTACCCAACCCTAGGGAGTCCTTATGTCAGTCCTTGAACAAGCCTATGCCACCGCGCGCGCGCGAAAAGCGCGCGTTGTCCTGCCAGAAATGGACGACGCCCGTGTGCAAGAGGCTGCCGAGACGCTCGCGCGCGAAGGACTGGCCGAGCCCGTGACGTTGGCGGCTGCGCAATCACCTGAAAAATATGTCGATGTCGTATTGAAGGCCAAGCCTAAGTTGAGCCTTGATGAAGCTATGGGGCTGCTGACCACCGAGCCCATGATGCGCGCAGCGGCTATGGTGGCAAAGGGCGAAGTCGATGCCATGGTTGCCGGCGCTGCAACCGCCACTTCGCGGGTCATCCGCTCGGCCCTCTATACCGTAGGTATGGCGCCAGGTGTGTCGCGCGCCTCCAGCTTTTTCCTGCTGCGCTTTCCCGATGACCGCTATTTCGTCTTCGCCGACTGCGCGGTCAATTTGGCTCCAGACGCTGAGACCTTGGCCGCTATCGCGCGTGCCTCGGCCGCCAGCGCTAGGGCTCTGCTGGGCGAAGCACGGGTCGCGCTCTTGTCCTATTCGACGCTGGAGTCGGGGGCGGGGCCTAGTGTTGATATCGTGCGCGAGGCCGTGGCCTTGATGAAGGACGACGGCATAAACTTGGCGGGGCCTTGCCAAGCCGACGCGGCGCTCAATCCTATCATCGCAACCCGCAAAGGTATCCACGGCGGCGGGCATTCCAACGTGTTGGTCTTCCCATCGTTGGATGCGGGCAATATCGCCTATAAGCTCTGCCAAGAGTTGGCAGGCGCGCAAGCCATCGGGCCCTTCTTGCAAGGTTTTGCCAAGCCCATTTGTGATCTTTCGCGCGGTGCTACCGCTCAAGATATCGTCGACTCCACCGCGGTAACGATCGCCATGGCGGCGCGCTGAGCCCGGCCTTACAGTCCAAGATTCGCGTGTATGTTGGCTCCGAATGCTACCTGGTCGATCATAACAAAGCGCTGATCGCGTCCTTGTTGTCTGAACAAGCTAAGCCGGTCGATCGCCAGAGGCTCCCGCAATGCAGGGGCCAAATAGGCAGCGATGGCCTTGTGCAGGTCGTCGCCAGAGACCGCCGCTGCTTCGTCAGCGGCATCAACCTTGGCTAGGGGCTCTATCGGGCCGGTGAGCGTCATGTGAAAGGCAAGGTCCGCAAAGACATAAGGATAACCCCAGCTGTCGAGCGAGCGGCGCATGCGCGCGGTCAATGGGCTTGCAAGACGGCGCTCGCGATCCGCTACTGTTAAGGGCGCACGAAAGGCGTCGAAATAGGCCACGACCCGCCCTGCGAGTTGATTGAGCGACGGGCAAGGACCGTCTGGCACCAGCACTAAAAATCCGCGCAGATTGCCAACCGTCAGATTGGGACCGACAAAGCTGGTTTCGCGTTCGCAGAACCGCCGCAGCGCCGCCCGTAGGTCGTCTTCGTTTAGCCCGTCGCGCAGATAGATCGGCTGTTTTAGGGTGGCGTGGAAGCCGTAGCGCCGGGGCCGTTCTGTCACCATCTTTAAGGCGTTACCCGAGATTCCTGGCAAGGCAGCGGTTCCGATCTCTTGGCCGCGTGCCGCATCGTAGCCAAGCAATGCCGACGCGCGCTGCCACAGCGCGCTGCTCGGCGCAGGGGCGTAATAGAGCGCATAGCGTGGCGGTTCGAAATCGGACATGCGTGCTCCCAACATGACGTGGCTAGGGCCTTGGTGATAAGACGCTCCGCTCGGGCGCGCAAGCCGACGTGAGACCGCTAGCGGTGGCCGCCACAGAGCAAGGCCTGCGGCCATATTTCGGCATCCTCGTCGGTCTTGGCGACTTGCGGGCCAGGGGCCAACGCGGTATGAAAGGGTCAGGCGTTGCCAAGCAGCAATCCCGTGCTTTGCGACAAGCAAGCGCGTTCGTTTCTCAGCAGTTCAACCGGCCGAAAGAGTCCCCATGCAGGTTCGCATCTACAGCCCCGCAAAAAACACTATGCAGTCTGGTCGCGCAAAATATGATCAGTGGGTCTTGGAGTTTGAACCCCAGGCACCGCGCCAAGTTGAGCCGTTGATGGGCTGGGTCTCGTCGTCGGATACGTTGAGCCAGACGCGCCTGCAATTTGATAGCAAAGAGGCGGCCATCGCCTACGCGCAATCTAAGGGCTACATCTATTCGCTGGAAGAGCGCAAGGATCGCAAGATCGAACCTAAGGCTTACGCGGATAACTTCGACAACAAACGCCTGCTACGCTGGACACACTGATTGCCGGGCGCTTGGCTGGCCGACTAAGCGGCCTCGGCCGTCAACAGCAAGTCAAAAATTCGGTGATAGGCTTGCGGTTCTTGAGCCCCGGACAAGGCATATTGCTGGTCGAAGACAAACAACGGCACTCCTGACAGCCCCATAGCGCGAGCGGTGCCTTCTTCTTCTTCAATTTCCTGACGGTAGTCGTCGCCTTGCAGCAATAGAGTCGCGCCAGCTTCATCCAAGCCCGCATTGGCCGCACAGTCCAACAACGCCTCACTGTTTCCGATATCGCGGCCCTTTAAGAAATAGGCTTCAAACAACTCTTTCATCAAGGCGTTGGCGTCTTGGCCGTGGACCTGTGCCCAGCGCAGCAATCGGTGGGCGTTCAGAGTATTTGGCGTGCGCTGGATCGCTGAAAAATTGAACTCGATGCCGCTCTCCAAACCTTTGAGATGAATATGCTCATAGGTGGCTTTCGCGCGTTCTGGCCCACCGAACTTGGCCGCCAAATAGGTGAGCCGATCCATGCCGTCTGCGGGCATGCTGGGATTGAGCTGAAAACAACGCCAGGTCGTCGCCAGATTGATTGGCTGCTCATAACTGGCGACCGCTTGTTCTAAACGCCGATTACCAATGAAACACCAAGGACAGATGGGGTCAGAAAAAACATCAACGTTAATGATTGCTGCGCTCATTGGGCTGGCTTTCGCGTTGTTAGGCTTCTGAATCGTTTGAGGAATCGCTATCGTTTTTGGCTTGCGAGCCCTCGAGTGCCTCAAGCATGTGGTTGCGCACCGAATAGAACATAAGGGCGAAGCACACGAGTGTGATCGGAACGACCGCGATTTTAAAGCCGGCCCAAATACCGCTTGAAAAATTGCGCCATACGATTTCATTGGCCACCGCGAGCGCCAGGAACATCGCAATAGTGCTGTAGGTAATTTGCAGCCAGCCGCGATCGGTCAACTGCAGGCCGCCGCCCATAAGCTGTTTAATTATCAGTCGCTTGGCCAAGAGACCGCCCGCCAAAACAGCGGCAAACAGGCAATAGATGAGCGTTGGCTTCATCTTGATAAAGGTCTCGTCCTTCAGCCAAAGCGTCAGTCCACCCATGACCAAGATAAGGACGGTCGAGACTAGCAACATGGGCGGGATCTTGCGCTCGACGAACCAATAGATGGCCACCACTATGGGTGCCAAGACCACATAGGACAGCGTGGCCGCCATGATATCAACGCGCAGTAAAAGCACGAAAAAGACCACCAGCGGGCCAAGATCGAGAGCGATCTTGATGCCAGGTGACAGGGGCTTGCGTTCTGTTGTCATGGGCTCTGCTTCATATGATTAAGGAGACGGTCGGCTGGGCCAACCATCTCCTAACGTAAAGGGCGGTGCAAAGACAAGCCCGGCTCCTCGCAAGTGGTGCAGCCAGGTTTGGTCGAGCGTTGGACTTTACAGTCCGAACAACAGGCGTTCAGGCGCCTCAAGCGCTTCTTTGACTTTGACCAAGAAGGTCACAGCTTCGCGCCCGTCAATGATGCGGTGGTCATAGGACATGGCCAGATACATCATCGGACGGACTACGACTTGGCCGTTTTCAACGACGGGGCGCTCTTGGATTTTGTGCATGCCCAGGATACCTGACTGCGGCGTGTTCAAAATCGGCGTCGAATTGAGCGAGCCGTAGATGCCCCCATTTGAGATGGTGAAGGTACCGCCTTGCATCTCGGCCATCGACAGTTTGCCGTCGCGCGCGCGGCTGCCGAAGTCAGCGATTGTCTTCTCAATATCAGCAAAGCCCATAGCGTCGGCGTCACGCAGCACGGGCACCACCAGACCGCTGGGCGTGCCGACGGCAACGCCAATATTGAAGTAGTTCTTATAAATGATATCGGTGCCGTCGATTTCGGCATTGACCGCTGGCAGATCCTGCAGAGCGTTGACGCAGGCTTTAACGAAGAAGGACATAAAACCGAGCTTGACTCCGTGCTTAGCCACAAAGTCGTCTTGCAGGCGCTTACGGGTCGCCATGACTGCCGACATGTCCACCTCGTTAAAGGTCGTCAGCATGGCAGCGGTGTTTTGTGCTTCTTTCAAGCGGCGCGCGATTGTCTGGCGCAGGCGGGTCATGCGAACGCGTTCTTCGCGTGGCCCGGTCTCGCGCGGAGCTGCAGGAGCGGCGGCGGGAGCAGGCGCGGGCGCAGCGACGGCGGCCAGCACATCGCCCTTGGTCAAGCGACCGTCTTTGCCGCTGCCAGCGATATTCGCCGGGTCTACTTGCTGGTTTTCAGCCAACAGCTTAGCAACCGCAGGCGATTTTGCATCCGAGCTTGGCAGATCGGGGATTGCTGCCGGTGCAGGGCTCGCGGTGGGTTCGGATGGCGTAGCCGCCGGCGTAGGGGCGGACGTCGAAGCCGCGGCGGTCGCCCCTTCTTCGATCATGCCCAACACGGCGCCAACCTCAACGGTCGCCCCTTCTTCGACGGTGATTTGGTTCAGCACACCGGCCGCGGTGGCATTCACTTCTAGGGTGACTTTATCGGTCTCGAGTTCAACGAGGGCTTCGTCCAATGCAACCGCATCGCCTGGCTTCTTAAGCCAGTTTGAGACGGTGGCCTCGGTTACAGATTCGCCCAGGGTTGGGACCAAAATTTCGCTTGCCATGACGTTTCCTATTTACGGGGGGCATTTGATGGGGTGGCGATTGGTGTCAGCCGCCGGCGCGCTAACGGCTGATGGGGCCGGTAAGCGCGGCGTTGACCAAGGCAGCTTGCTGAGCGGCGTGTTTGCTTGCCGAACCCGTAGCGGGTGAGGCAGCCTCAAGACGGCCCGCGTAACCCGCGCGTGTGTGCTCGGCACCCAATTCCAAGAAAGTCTCTTCCAAACGCGGATCGATAAAGCTCCAAGCGCCCATGTTCTTGGGCTCCTCTTGGCACCAGACGAATTCCGCGTGCTTAAAGACCTTCAGTTCTTCCAGCAGGGCGTCCTTGGGGAAGGGATAGAGCTGTTCGACACGCATCACATAGACATCCTTGATGCCTTGTTCTTCCGCAGCCGCCTTAATGTCATAGTAGACTTTGCCACTACACAAGACGACACGACGGGTCTCGTGCGGCTCACAGCCGGGCGAGTCATCCCACAACAGGCGGTGGAAGGTCGTGTTGCCTAGGAACTCTTCTTTGCGCGACTGGGCCTGCTTGTGGCGCAGCAGCGATTTTGGCGAGAACACCACCAGCGGCTTACGGAAGCGGCGGTGGATCTGGCGGCGCAGAACGTGGAAGTAGTTGGCCGGTGTCGTCACATTGACGATCTGCCAGTTGTCTTCAGCACTCATTTGCAAAAAGCGCTCGATACGCGCCGACGAGTGCTCTGGGCCTTGGCCTTCAAAGCCGTGCGGCAGAAGCATGACCAAGCCTGAAAAGCGCAGCCACTTGCTCTCTGCCGAGGCGATGAACTGGTCAATCATGATCTGCGCGCCGTTGGCAAAGTCGCCGAATTGGGCTTCCCACAGGGTCAGACCATTGGGTTCGGCGGTTGAGTAGCCGTACTCGAAGCCCAGTACTGCATATTCCGACAAGTGCGAATTGTGGATCTCCAAGAAGGCTTTCTGGTCGTCACGCAAGTGATTGAGCGGCAAGTAAGGCTCTTCGCTCACTTGGTCGATCAAGGCCGCGTGGCGGTGGGAGAAAGTACCGCGGCGCACGTCTTGGCCGGAAAAGCGGATCGGATGGCCTTCGTCGAGCAGGGTGCCAAAGGCCAAGGCCTCACCGGTTCCCCAATCAAAGCCTTCGCCCTTTTCAAACATGTCCTGCTTGGCCTTAAGAAGGCGCGTCAGCTTCGAGTTCAAATTGAAGGTGTCGGGCACGCGGGTCAGCGCTTTGCCAACACGATCATAGGCTTCTTCTTTGATACCTGTCTCACCGCGGCGCGGGCCATCATCGGGATTGCCGCGTTCAAAGTCTTCCCACATCCCGCGCAACATGTCGGGTTCGTTGGTGCGGAAGGTATCTGACAGCTCGAAAGACTCGTCCAGCTCTCGCTCTTTGTCTGAGCGGATCTTGTCCGCGCCTGCCTTGTCCAAGGTGCCTTCGCCAATCAGCTTGGCTTCGTAGATTTCCGAGACCTTGGGATGCTTTTCGATCGCTTTGTACATCAGCGGCTGACTGAAACGCGGCTCGTCGCCTTCGTTGTGACCAAAGCGTCGATAGCAGAACAGATCGATAACGATGTCTTTTTTGAACTGCTGGCGGAACTCGGTAGCGATACGGGCAACGTGGACAACCGCTTCGGGGTCGTCGCCATTAACGTGCAAGATGGGCGCAGCGATCATTTTGGCGATATCTGTACAGTAAGGGCCAGATCGCGCGTTGCCGGGGTTGGTGGTGAAGCCAATCTGGTTGTTGACAACCAGGTGGATCGTTCCACCGACACGATAGCCTTTCAGCTCCGACATTTCCAAAGTCTCAGCGACAACGCCCTGACCGGCGAACGCAGCGTCCCCGTGCAGCAGTATCGGCATAACGCGGGTACGATCTTCGTCACCCTTTTGCTGTTGCTTGGCGCGCACCTTACCCGCAACCACCGGGTTGACGGCTTCAAGGTGTGAGGGGTTGGCTGTCAATGACAGGTGGACTTTGTTTTCATCGAATTCACGGTCATCCGATGCGCCCAGGTGATATTTGACGTCGCCCGAGCCGACCACATCGTCAGGCACGTTGAATTGGTGGCCTTTGAACTCGGCGAAGATAGTGGCGTAGGCCTTGTTCATCACGTTGGCCAGCACGTTCAGTCGGCCACGGTGCGGCATGCCGATTACGACCTCGTCGATTCCCAACTGGCCGCCGCGCTTAAGAATTTGCTCCATGGCGGGCATCAGAGCTTCACCGCCGTCCAGGCCAAAGCGTTTGGTGCCCTTGAACTTCTTGTCCAGGTAGACTTCAAAGCTCTCAGCATCCACAATACGTTCGAAAATCGCGGTCTTGCCTTGCAGCGTAAAGTCGGTGTGATTTGAGATCTTTTCGATACGCTCTTGGATCCAGCTCTTCTGCGCTGGCTCTTGGATGTGCATGTATTCGACGCCGACACTGCCGCAATAGGTGGCCGTCAATCGCTCCAGTACTTCTTCCAAGGTGGGGTCGTAGTCGCCAAATCCTAGCACGCCGCCAACGTAGATCGGACGCCCATAGTCTTCTTCGGTTAAACCGTGAAAGGCGGGGTCCAGCTCTTTGATCGGCTCGTGTTTTTTGAGCCCCAAGGGGTCCAGTTTGGCGAAGTGGTGTCCCAGAACACGAAAAGCGCGCACAAGTCCGATGACCTTGATGGTACGCTCTGTGGCATCGGTGTGGGCTTTACTGTCCACCGCGATTTGTTCGGCGGAGGCGGCCTTACCATTTGCTTTGGGCGCGTCGGGATCTTTGGCGCCAATGACCCGCGTTTGCCTTGCCGCCCAGTTGGGGCCGTCAATGTCGGCAAGTAGGCTGCGCTCATCTTCGCCCAGCTCGGCAAAGAAGGCCTGCCAATCCGTATCGATTTGGCTCGGCGCTTCCAGGAATTTTCGGTAAAGCTCTGAAATAAAAGTGATGTTTCCCGCATTAAGGAAAGCGAGCGGGTCGCGCTGGTCGGCTGCCGGCTGTGTCATGCCATGGTTTCGCGAGCGACTTATGAAATTTGACGCCCGTGCCCTTCGTTAGTGGTCTAAATTTACGCTTCTGTCCATGTGCCGCGAATTGTATGTCGCGCCTAACTTATCTTATGCCGCGACTAGACGACGCCACGGGTATAAAACGCCGCCTGTCGAGTGTCACGCCAAATTCGCACTGAAAGAGCCAGAATTTCAAGCCTGTCAAACGGATTTTTGCTTGGGTTTACCAGGTGCCTAGTAAAATCTTCCGATACAATATGATCGGGAGGACGCGGGCTGGCTATTTGTCCGAAAATCCACGGCTTTTTGGGTATTTTGATGCCAGAAGCAACGCCTTGGCTCGCGTGCGGCCATGTGGACTTCTTGAAAAAGGACCGAAATTTTCCCATTTCAAGATTGACGCCGTTTTAGAATGGTTCTAAATAAGAAAAAGGGCACCGCGATTGGTGCCCGCCACCCGTCAAGTTGTCTTTGGAATAGCACCGCAAAAATGAAGCTCAATCGCCTTACAGATTACGCCGTTCTGGTCCTGTGGCGGCTGAGCCAAGCACCAACAAGCGGTGAAGCCACTGACAAAAATGGAGCACGCATGCTTGCCGCCCCAGCTCTGGCTGATGAGACCGTTGTGCCTTTGCCAACGGTCTCAAAAGTCCTCAAGTTGCTGTCACGCGCGGGCATTTTGCTCTCTTCGCGCGGAGTGAACGGCGGTTATTCGCTGGCCCGAGCGCCCAAGGACATCTCTGTTGCAGACATTATCGGCGCCATTGAGGGGCCTTTATCGCTCACCGCTTGCGTGGATGATGGCGAGACCGTCTGCGAGCACACCGCCATTTGCGGCATGTCGGGCAATTGGGATCGCGTTAATCGCAAGGTATTAGCCGTGCTTGAAAGCATTGACTTGACCGAAATGTCGCCCAAGCCCGCTGATTTTTTATCCGGCTTGTCGCTGGCTAGCGCGGTAGGCGAGGTCAGCAAGGCAACGCCCTAAAAACCGAATTCGCCAATTTAGTCCAAGCGAGGACAACTCGCGGACGGACACACAAAAGACCCCGATAAACCAACCCAGCTAGACCAATAAGGTAAACACCATGGCAGCAACTGCAGATACTGTTGAGCGCGTCAAAAAGATATCGGCTGAGACATACAAATACGGCTTCGAGACCGATATTGAGATGGATCGCATCCCCAAGGGGCTGAACGAAGACATCGTGCGCATGATCTCGGCTAAAAAGAATGAGCCGGAATGGCTGCTGGAGTGGCGGTTGGAGGCTTATCGCCGATGGACCCAGATGGAAGAACCGGACTGGGCCAAGGTGTCGTTTCCGAAAATCGACTATAACGACTATTACTATTACGCAGCGCCCAAAAGCGTAGCGGATAAGCCCAAATCTTTGGATGAGGTCGACCCCAAGCTGTTGGAGACCTACAAGCGCCTGGGTATCCCGTTGGACGAGCAAGAGCGTCTGGCTGGTGTTGCGGTGGACGCCGTGTTCGACTCGGTCTCGGTCGCCACAACCTTCAAGCATAAGTTAGAAGAAGTCAGCGTGATTTTTATGCCGATCTCTGAGGCGGTAGAAAAGCACCCCGAGTTGGTCCGTAAGTACCTTGGCACCGTGGTGCCGACGACCGACAATTATTTTGCCGCACTCAACTCTGCGGTCTTCACCGATGGCTCTTTTGTCTACGTGCCAAAGGGCGTGCGCTGCCCCATGGAGCTGTCCACTTACTTCCGGATCAACGCGCAAGAGACCGGGCAGTTTGAACGCACCTTAATCGTTTGCGATGATGATGCCTACGTGTCCTATCTGGAAGGCTGCACCGCGCCTATGCGCGACGAGAACCAACTGCACGCAGCGGTGGTTGAGTTGGTCGCCATGGATAATTCGGAAATCAAATATTCGACCGTTCAGAACTGGTATCCCGGCGATGAGAACGGCAAGGGCGGTATCTATAACTTCGTGACCAAGCGCGCGCAGTGCCGGGGCGTTAACTCTAAGGTATCCTGGACCCAGGTAGAGACCGGTTCGGCCGTGACTTGGAAATATCCGTCTTGCGTCCTGCAAGGCGATGGCTCTCAGGGCGAATTCTACTCCATCGCCATCACCAACAATCTACAGCAAGCCGATACCGGCACCAAGATGATCCACGTCGGCAAAAACACCCGCTCGCGGATCATTTCCAAAGGCATCTCTGCTGGCCGTTCTGATCAGACCTATCGCGGCCTGGTGAAAATGCTGCCCAAAGCCGAGGGCGCGCGCAACTTCACGCAGTGTGATTCCCTTTTGATCGGCGATCGATGCGGTGCCCACACCGTGCCCTATATTGAAGCGGCTAATCCCAGCGCTGCCGTCGAACACGAGGCCACCACCTCTAAGGTGTCTGACGATCAGCTGTTCTATTGCCGCCAGCGTGGCATGGACGAAGAAAAGGCCCTGGCTTTGATCGTTAACGGCTTCGTAAAGGAAGTCTTGCAGGAGCTGCCGATGGAGTTCGCCGTCGAGGCTCAAGCCCTGGTTGAAATTAGTTTGGAAGGCTCGGTCGGCTAAGGCCATCGCCACCGATTGAACCCCAAATGTTAAGATAGTGCGCGGCGCTGAACCTTCAGCGCGCCACCCGATGTAGCGAAGGACGCAGCAATGCTCAGCATTCAAAATCTACACGCCCAAATCGAAGACGATCAAAAGATGATCCTCAAGGGCCTGAATTTAGAAATCAACCCGGGCGAAGTTCACGCCATCATGGGCCCCAACGGAGCGGGTAAGTCCACACTGGGCAACGTCCTTGCGGGCAAAGACGGCTACGAAGTCACCGAAGGTTCGGTCTTCTTTAAGGGCGAAGATCTCTTGTCGCTCGAAGTGGAGGAGCGCGCCCACGCCGGCCTGTTCTTGGCTTTCCAGTATCCGGTTGAAATCCCCGGTGTGCAGATGCTCAATTTCTTGCGCACCTGCACCAATGAGACCCGCATTGCTCGCGGTCTGCCCGAACTGAACGGCATGGAGTTCTTAAAGCTGGCGCGCGCCAAGGCAGCTGAACTGAAAATCAACCCGGATATGCTCAAGCGTTCGGTCAACTCCGGCTTTTCGGGTGGTGAAAAGAAGCGCGCAGAGATCTTGCAGATGGCGCTTTTGGAACCCCAGTTTGCCATTTTGGACGAGACCGATTCAGGCCTGGATATTGATGCTCTGCGCATCGTTTCTGAAGGCGTGAATGCGCTGCGCGATGCCAAGCGTTCCTTCTTGGTCATTACCCACTATCAGCGTCTGCTAGACCACATCAAGCCCGACCACGTGCACGTTCTGGCCGATGGCCAAATTGTGCGTTCTGGCGGCCCTGAATTGGCGCTTGAATTAGAAGAGCGCGGCTATGTGCACTACGAGAAGGCGGCCTAAACATGACTTCCGTTCTCGCAAACCTACGCCAAGACGCCGATACCCGTTTTGCCTCGCTCGGCTGGCCCAATCGGCGCGTAGAAGCATACAAATATACCGATTTATCAGCGCTCAAACAAGCTGATTTCGGCGCCGTTGTCGCCAATAAGGCCCACGATCTCAACGCTCTGAATGGGATTGAAGGTCTGACGCTGACCACGGCCAGCCAAGCGGATGCCGAGGTTCAAGCCAAGGTCGGAAGCCTGTTGCCGCTGAGCGATGCGGTTGCCGCCTACAGCACCGCCCACATGGACGAGGTGACCGTTTTGCATGTGGCGGCCAATACAAAAATTGAACAACCCTTGATCTTGGATCACCACCGCAGCGGCAAGAATGCGAGCTTTCCGCGCTACCTGGTAATTTTAGAGCGCGGCGCGGAGGCCGACTTGGTCGAGCGCTACGCGGGGGACAGCGAAGGCCTGACAAGCCCAGTTGTTGAAGTCTTCGTGGCTGCGGGTGCGCACTTAAAGCACTATCGGGCCTTGAGCGAGGGCAGCGCGACGACCCACTTGGGTTGGACCGCCACTGAACTCGACCGCGACGCAAGCTATCGCCACGTCGCGCTTAACCATGGTGCCGCTTTGGCACGCCATAACATTCGCGTCACTCTGGCCGGATCTGGCGCCCACGTTGACTTGCTTGGTCTGCATTTGCTGCAAGGCAAGCAAAGCTGCGATAGCCACACTTTCATAAAGCACGCCGCACCGCACACGACCTCAAACGAAGTCTACAAGTCCGTCGTCGCTGACGCGGCCAACTCGATCTTTCAAGGCAAGATCTACGTCGCTAAAGACAGTCAGAAGATCGAAGGCAACCAGATGTCACGCGGCTTACTCCTAGGACCGCGCGCGCGCGTCAATAACAAGCCCGAGCTTGAGATTTACGCCGATGATGTCATTTGTTCGCACGGATCGACCGTCGGAGCCTTGGACGAATCTGCGCTGTTTTATTTGCGGGCCCGCGGCATTCCGGCGGCCAAAGCCAAACAGCTCATGGTGGAGGCTTTCATCAAAGAAGTGCTAGAAGATCTTGACGGTGTCAGCGAATTGGAAACGCACTGGAAGCCACTAATCGACGCTTATCTGAGTTCCGTTTTTTCGAGCGCGCCAGACGCCTAACCCGCAGCACGAGATCAAACGCATGAGCCACAACGCGCCCTACGATGTTCAAGCGGTCCGAGCCGACTTTCCGGTCTTCGAGCAAAGCATCAATGGCAAACCCTTGGCGTATTTGGATAGTGCGGCTTCGGCACAAAAACCGCGCCAGGTGATCGAGGCCATGAGCGATTTCATGCGCCATGACTACGCCAACGTTCACCGCGGCCTGCACACTCTATCGATGCGATCGACCGATGCCTATGAAGCCGCCCGGGCGCGGGTGGCGCGCTTCTTGAACGCCGGTGAGCGAGAGATTGTTTTCACCAAGGGAGCAACCGACGCCATCAATTTGGTTGCCGCCACCTTTGGTCGGCACGTTATGGCACCAGGCAAGGCGGTCATGATCTCGGCGTTTGAGCATCACGCCAATATTGTTCCCTGGCAGATGTTGGCCCAAGAGCGGGGCTTCGAGCTGCTGGTCATTCCCCATGATGACGCGGGTGTGCTGGATCAAGATTGGTACGCCCGTATGCTGTCGGAAAAGGACGTGGGCTTGGTCGCGGTGGCTCACGTTTCTAACGTTCTGGGCACCGTCAATCCCGTCAAAGCCATGATTGAGCGCGCGCACGAACACGATGTTCCGGTTCTGCTGGACGCCTGCCAGTCCGTGACCCATTTTTCGGTCGATGTGAAGGCGCTAGACGTGGATTTCTTGGCCTTCTCTGCCCACAAGCTCTACGGCCCGACGGGGCTGGGTATTTTGTATGGCAAAAGCAAATGGCTGAATGCCATGCCGCCCTATCAAGGCGGGGGCGATATGATCGACCAAGTGCGCTTTGAAGGCACGACCTATGCCGAACCACCGCTGCGCTTTGAAGCGGGCACGCCCGCCATAATCGAGACGGTCGG
This sequence comes from Alphaproteobacteria bacterium, assembly GCA_030428565.1. Classification (GTDB taxonomy): domain Bacteria; phylum Pseudomonadota; class Alphaproteobacteria; order UBA7985; family JAUIBT01; genus JAUIBT01. The sequence goes on along the minus strand of JAUIDR010000004.1, from coordinate 29,681 downwards.
ACTGACCGCAGCGCTCGATTGGGTCGATCAGGTCGGCATGGATAAGATCGCCGAACACGAAGCGGCGCTGTTGGCTTACGCCACCCACAAGGCCGAAGCCTTCCAGGGCATGCAAATCATCGGCCAAGCGCCGAACAAGGTCTCGGTACTGAGTTTCCATTTCGACGACATGCACGCGCACGACTTGTCCACAATCTTGGATCAATTCGGCGTGGCGGTACGTGCGGGCCACCATTGCGCGCAGCCTTTGATGGAGCGCTATGGCGTTACAGCAACGGCGCGGGCCTCCTTCGCCGCTTATTCGACCTTCGAGGAGGTGGATCAGCTGTTTGATGCGCTCGCACTGGCGCGCGATATGTTGGGCTGAGGCGCTAATATGAACGCGCGCGACGACAATCTGACGCTAGCGGACTTCATGCCGGGAACGCTGGGCAATGGCGGAACGGGTGAGGGCGCAGACTATCGCGCTGAGCGCGGCGAGCCCCTGGCCCAGGGCGCCAATCCGGCCACCTACGACGAGGTTATTGCGGCCATTCAAACGGTCTACGACCCTGAAATTCCAATTAATTTGTGGGACTTGGGGTTGATTTATCGCTGTGATGTCTCTGCGCAAGGCAATGTGGATATCGACATGACCTTGACCGCGCCTGGATGCCCGGTGGCGGGACAAATGCCTGCCATGGTCGCGGATGCGGTGGCCAAGGTTGCCGGGGTTGGCAAAGTGGCGGTGCAATTGGTTTGGGAACCCGGCTGGACCAAGGAGCGCATGTCAGACGATGCGCGCTTGTTATTGGATCTTTAGCCTGCGGCAAAGCAGAGGCTTCGCCAGAACTTGGGCAGGAGCAAGCCAAAGGCAATCAAGAATCAACAAGGCGGCCAAGCTTATTTTGGCCAACGGTTTTGTGGCTTGTCTTTCGCCGTCGGCCCGCCATAATTTGTGCAAAGGCCGAATGCTAGCCTGGTTCAGGCCTTTGTGCGTTTCGATGCATGGCCGTTTGTTGGACATCAGACGCGAGCGTGAAAATCGTTCAAAGGCAGCCAAGTGGGTTCACAAGACCACATAAGTCCTTTGGGTTTTGAGGGAAATAGCGATGCGTGCTTCAGCCCGCTGCAAAATTAGGGTCACTTCTGCGATGCGACGCTTCGGCGTCTCGGGCCTGATCGCGGCTGCGGCTTTGGGCGCCTTCCTATGCACCGGAGGCGATGTTGGGGCGCAATCCGCCAGCTTAGAGACCAAGAGCGCCGCTGCCATAGAGCCCGGCAATGACGCTATGTTTGATCGGTCCGAACTCCTGGAGGACTTGGAGATGGCGCGCGCTTTGCTCCAGCGCCACCAACCGAATTTCGGACTGCATAGATCACCAGAAGAGATCAACGCCACTTTTGATGCGATTGCCCGCGGCTTGCCGGAACAGGCAACGATCCGCGAAGCCTTGCGTCACTTATTGCCGGCGGTGGCGTCTGTGCGCGATGGCCATACCTGCCTGACCTTTAGTCCCGACCAGCTGGGCGACCAGATGGCGCGCATGCAGGCCCAACCGCTGGATTTGGTCGCTCTTGAAGGCAAACTCTATGTTGAAAAGGGGCGCAGCGGTGCCAAGGCCGGTTCCCAGGTGCTGGCCATTAACGGCAAGCCTGTTCGCCAATGGATCGCCGAGGCCAACGAATATTTTTGCCTGGATAAGACCAGCGATTTGACCGCTTTCGATCCGGCAGGGGACACCTTGCCGTTTTATTTCTGGTTGGTCGATCCCAGCGCTTCGACGTTCACCTACGACTTGGTCTTGCCCAATGGCAACAAGAAGCGGTTCCGCTTTTCTGGTCAATCGCCCCTGCAGCAATATGCGCGGCCCATGCAGCAAAACCGCAAGCGCTTTGATTTTCGTGTCCAAGACGGCGTAGCGGTGCTTCTCGTCAACACCTTCTTGGGCAGCAAATATGAATTTGAGGCCTTTTTTGATGAAGTGTTTGAGACGCTAGATCGTCAAAACGTGCGTGATCTGGTCATTGATCTGCGCGAAAATACCGGAGGGCAAATCGGGAATGCCTCGCTTCTGCTGGCCTATTTGCTAGACCGCAGCCATCATTTTCCGCGCTACATTCATGTCACCGGCGAACGCATTGGGCGCAAAACTCCTTTGTTTTTACCCGGCCATTCAAAGGGGCAGCTCGACAATCTGCGCAAGGACAGCAATCGTTTGCAACTTCGTTATCGCAATTACCCGACGCGCTATGACATTGCGCCCAGGGGCACGGCGGTTGAGACGCAAAGCGTGACCTGGGGCAAGCACCACTTCCAAGGTCAATTGCACATTCTGATTTCGGGCAAGACCTATTCTGCTGCCAGCCTGTTTGTGGGCGAGTTGCGCAAGAACCGCCCGAGTGCGGTCTTCTATGGACAGCGCACCGGCGGCCTGGACAATCGCGGCTGCATGCGCAATCCGGTTGATTTCGTGTTGCCAAATTCAAAGCTGCTGTTGAGCGTGCCCGTCATGTGCCACGTCCAAGATCTGCAAGCCGACGCGCGCCACTTTTTGCCGGACGTTGAAGATGAACTGACCGCCAAGGACTTCTTCGCCGCGCGCGATACGGTGCTGGAAGATGTGGTGGCGATGATCCGTCTCAACGCCGCGCCCGGCACGCGAAGCGAAGCGGCTTCCTTGCCACCCATCCCGCTACCGAAGCCAGCCCCGTTTTTGGCGGTCAAGCCCTAACCAGTTTTGGCGGCCAGGCCCTAGAGCGTCGGGCGCCGCTGTTGCAACAGATCCTCGGCTCTAGCTGGCTGATTTTGAACGCAAGCCCATGCTCACTCGTGTTGCCACTCATTCGCGGCTTGCGCGAGCCAGGGCTTAAATCACGAACTGGAACGGCAGCAAGCGCGCGCGCTGGAAGGCGGCACTGCTGGTCTCAGCCATGGCCAGGGAGGCCTGACGAAAGCGCGCGTAAGAAGCGAAGGCCTCTTGGGCTTGGCTATCGCTTGCAAAGGTCTGCTGCAGAACTTCTGCCGCTGCTGTGCCCATGGCGTTTGCCAAATCGCGGCCAACGGTCTGCTTTTCCAGGCCTTCACGGGCCATGCGAGCCGCCGCGATGCGATTTTGCGTCTCGAACACCAGCCAGCTTTCATGCCCAGCGGCTTGGCAAGCGGCGGTCAGGATGCTGCGGTGATCGGAATCTAGTTTGTCCCAAGTGTTTTGGTTGACCAGCAGGCTAATGATTTGGCTGGGTTGGGACAGCGCAGGCCCATAGCAATATTTGAGAGCCTCATCGAGGCCAAGCTGCTGATCGAGCCAGGGGCCGAACCACTCGACGCCCTGCAAATTGTTGGAACGCAGTTCGCTGAGCGTTGACTTATCGTCCAAGCGCACCGCTTCACTACCCAAGCGCTCGTACATTTTTTGCGCTAGGCCACCAGCGCGTATGACCCAGCCCGACAAGCGCGGGCCTTCGGGCAGAGGCTTGTTGGTCCACAAGCCCGACCCCAGCCCGAGATCACCCGCCCATAAGGGCTTTAACCCCGTCGGCTGGCTCAGTGTATCCCAAAAGCGCTGGCCTTCGGCAATCAGCCAAGACTGGGTCTCTAGGCTGGTCATGCCAAACGGCACGCTAGAGAACAGGTGCAAGCCCGGACGCGTCTCGGCGCGATAGGATTCGAAGCTGTGCACCAGGTCCACATCGCCATCGCGGGCGGCGTCATAGTTCTGTGCGACCGGCAACAGCTCGCCGGCAGCGTAGAGCTTAATGCGCAGTTTGCCGCCCGACATGGCTTCAACCCGTTGCGCCAGCAGGTCGGCGGCGGTTTGTAGGCCAGCGCGCTCGCGCGGCCATGCTGTGACCATGGTCAAGACCTTGGCGCGGCGAATGAGCGATTGGCAAGCCGCAACGGTCTGTTCAACGCTGGCGGGATTGGTGGCTTGGCCGACAGTCTGCCCGCGTGCCTTGGTCAAGGGCGCCAGCAGGGCAGCGCCCCCCGCGGCCGCTAGGACGGCGCGGCGCGCTTTTCGGGCTGTTCGCGAAGCGGTCTTCGATGTGGAACCAGGGGCCTTTGCCATATGGTCTCTCTTGAAGGGCTAGGGTGTCACGCGGGGCAGGTGGCACGGATGCATTGGAGTCAGCGCTGATCTATCAGCCTCTATCCAAACTGCCAAGGGCTTGCCAGCGCCCTTCAGTATAGACCTCAAGCGGTTGAAAGTTCTGCTTATAGCTCATCTTTCGCGAACCCTTGACCCAATACCCCAGATAGAGATGCTCCAGCTCTGACTTCTGCGAGAGGGCTATGAGCGATAGAATCATGGCAACTCCAAGGCTGCGCTCTAGGTAGTCTGGATCGTAGTAAGAATAGACCATCGACAGGCCATCATCCAGGTGATCCACCAAGCAGGCGGCGACCAGGCGGTCATTCTGCGGCTCTCGCCATTCAAACAGATTGGTGCGGACCGAGGTCTCCTCGATCATGGCGGCAAAATCGTCCTCGTCCATCAGGGCCATGTCACCGTCAAAGTGCCTCTGGTCCAAATAGCGCCGGAAAAGATCGTAGTGCTCTTCGGTCGCCATCGCCGGGGCCATGTCCAGGCGCAATTCAGCGTTTTTCCGCGCAATGCGACGTTGGGTGCGGCTTGGTTTGAAGTCCGCCACCAGCACCCTTGCGGCCATGCAGGCCTGGCAATTTGAGCAAATCGGTCGATAGACGAAAGCGTTGGAGCGGCGAAATCCGGCTGCGTTCATCGCGGTGAAGCTTGAACGAGCGCTGCGGGTGATGGGCGCGATCAATTTGCGCTCCATGCGACCTTCCAAATAGGGACAGACCTGATTTCGCGTTGCGATAAAGGTGACGCCGACCCGTCGCCAACTCAGCGGGTGAAAGGCGGCATTGGTCATAATGCTGGAGGGATCGCCCGGGGGCGGACAGGCGGCCTTAGTAGATACGCTGGTCTGGCGAGCACTCGTACCGTTCTCTTCGCAGCTTAGCTGGGCTTGGGGTTCGACATCGGCTTGTTCACGCGCAGCTGTTTTCTTTGAGTCCGATATTTGGTCTCCCGCTAATTTGGACGATGTCGCGTCAACTTGTGTCACCTGGCGATGCCTACCCTTACAGACTGAGCGCCCCGCGTCAGGGCGATGTTTTCTAGATTGAAGCAAACTTTCGGCCGCAGAAGGCAGACCCTGGCGAAGAACCCGCGCGTTTTGTGCCTTGATTTGTTGCAGCCCCTATGCTTGTCAAAGACCAGACCCTTTTAATAAGACGGTGCTGGTACGCGGGCATGTTCGCGTGCCTGAACAATGCTGTCAACTCCAGAGCCCGACGCTGCCAAGCCCCTTGGCACAATGATTTGAGGAACCAAGACCGATGAATAAGCCCTTTGACAAGTCAAAGCTGCCTAGCCGCTACACTACCATGGGGCCCGCGCGCGCTCCACATCGCTCCTACCTGCACGCTATGGGTCTGTCGGACGAAGAGATCGCGGCACCGCTGGTCGGTGTTGCAACGACTTGGAACGAGGCCGCACCGTGTAACATCTCGTTGGCCCGCCAAGCGCAGGTCGCCAAGAAGGGCGTCGCCGCTGCGGGTGGTACACCGCGCGAATTTACGACCATCACCGTGACCGACGGTATTGCCATGGGTCACGAAGGGATGAAGTCCTCTCTGGTCTCGCGTGAGGTCATCGCTGATTCTGTTGAACTGACCATGCGCGGGCACTGTTATGACGCCCTAGTCGGCCTGGCTGGCTGCGATAAGTCGCTGCCCGGAATCATGATGGCCATGGTGCGCCTGAACGTCCCCTCTGTCTTCATGTATGGCGGTTCAATTCTGCCGGGTCGCTATAAGGATCGCGACGTGACCGTACAGGACTTGTTCGAAGCCGTGGGCAAGCACGCGACCGGCGAAATCGACGATGCCGAGCTTCATGAGTTGGAATGCGTTGCCTGCCCTTCAGCGGGCTCTTGCGGCGCGCAATTCACGGCGAACACCATGGCGTCTGTTTCTGAAGGCATTGGCCTTGCATTGCCCGGTTCGGCTGGTGCGCCTGCCCCCTATGAACTGCGCGATACCTTTGCCTTCAAATCGGGCGAAGCGGTGATGGAATTGCTGCGCACCGGGCTGCGTCCGCGTGATATCGTGACCCGCAAGTCACTGGAGAACGCAGCGCGTGTTGTCGCGGCAACCGGAGGCTCGACCAACGCGGCGCTGCACCTGCCAGCCATCGCCCACGAATGTGGCATTGATTTTTCCATCCATGACGTCGCCGACATCTTTAAAGATACGCCCTATATCGGCAATCTGAAGCCAGGCGGCGCCTATGTTGCCAAGGACTTGTACGAAATCGGCGGTATTCCGATCGTGATCAAAGAGCTGTTGGATAACGGCGTTTTGCACGATGACTGTATCACCGTAACCGGCAAGACCATTGGCGAAAACCACGAGGCTGTGCGCTTCCCAGACAACCAGGACGTGGTGTTCCGGGTCAAGACCCCGATCTCGCCCACCGGCGGTGTGGTCGGCTTGAAAGGCAATCTGGCTCCAGAAGGGGCCATCGTTAAAGTTGCGGGCTTAGAAAAGCTGAACTTTGAAGGCCCCGCGCGTTGCTTTGACACCGAAGAAGATTGCTTCGATGCGGTGGTTGCAGGCAATTACGAAGATGGCGAAGTGCTGGTCATTCGCTACGAAGGCCCCAAAGGCGGCCCCGGCATGCGCGAGATGTTGGCAACAACAGCAGCCATCTACGGCCAAGGTCGCGGCGACAAGGTTGCCTTGATTACCGATGGTCGCTTCTCGGGCGCAACACGCGGTTTTTGTATCGGCCACGTTGGCCCCGAAGCCGCAGTCGGCGGCCCGATTGGCTTGTTGAAAGACGGAGATATCATTTCGATTGACGCCGACAAGGGCACGCTTGAAGTTAAACTGAGCGATGATGAGCTGGAGGCGCGCCGCAAGGAATGGCAACCCCGCGAGAGCGACTTCCAGTCCGGCGCGATTTGGAAATATGCACAAACCGTCTCGTCTGCCGAATTTGGTGCGGTCACGCACCCGGGCGGGAAGAAAGAAAAGAAGGTCTTTGCCGATATCTAATCGGTGCCCTGCTAAGGCCTTGCAGAAAGAGAGCCGGGATTGTCCCGGCTCTTTTTTTGTGCCCTTAATCGCTCTTAGGTTGTGCACCCTGCGGTTTGATGGCGAAATCTCCACAATTTGATCGGCTAGTGGGCATAAAGCCATGCCAGGTAAGACAGTGAGGGACGCTCGTAAGCTGCGAGGAATTTTGATCCCGACCCATTTGAAGACCTGGCTCAAAAGCCCATAGATTTGGAGATTTTCATGAAGGCCATTGTTACTGCCGTGGCGTCCCTAGCTGTGGCGTCCTGCGCACTGTTCGGCACGGCTCACGCCCAGTCTGCACAAGAATACGATACCCCCGATTTTTCACTGACCGCTGATGGTGTGGTTGACTACGGCTATATTCCAGGCGACCGCTTCGAGCTGAAGCCAGAACACGCAGCCAATCCGCAACTCTTTGCTTCTGAATACCCGCTTTTGGCCCAACGCTTGTGGTCTGGTGCGCAGCAGACGCCGACAGCAGGCATCTTTACCCACCTGGGCCAGGTTCCCGTTTATTTGCCGGTGACTCCGGGCGCATACGGCCAACACTGGACCAATACCGCCTCGGCTTACAACATGCCTTATGGTGCGGCGCCCGCCTATCCTTTGCAGGCACGATAAGCCGACAGATAGCAATCTCGCTTGCGCACTAGGCCGCCGTTACCAAGTAGCGCGCGGCCTCGTCGCGTTCGAATAAATAGAGCAATAGCCGCGCGGCTTGGCCGCGCTGGGTAGCCCGAAGGCTGGGATCTTGGGCCATGAGCAAACGTGCGTCCTTGTGGCTTACGGGTACCAAGTCGGGCGCGCCCTCAAGGCCGCCAAATCGGAATTTGGGCAATCCGGATTGGCGCGTGCCAAGCAGCTCACCGGCGCCACGAATTTCCAAGTCCATTTCAGCGATTTCAAACCCATCGTCACTATCGCGTAGGGTGTTCAAGCGTTTGGTGCTGGTCTCGCCCAGCGGCGGCTGATAGAGCAAGATGCAGGTGGATTTACCTGAGCCACGACCAATGCGACCGCGTAACTGGTGAAGCTGTGACAGACCGAAGCGTTCGGCTTGTTCGATGACCATGATCGTCGCCTCAGGCACGTTAACGCCCACTTCAATCACGGTGGTGGCGACCAGGATTTTGGCCCGGCCCGAGGCAAAGGCAAGCATCGCTTCGTCTTTTTCGGAGCCCGTCATGCGACCATGGACAAGCACGACCTGCTCACCGAAAACCTTTTGCAGGCTGGCGTGGCGCTCTTCGGCGTTGGCTAGGTCGGAAACCTCTGATTCTTCCACCAGTGGACAGACCCAATAGGCTCTGGCTCCCTGCGCCATGGCCCGTTTCAAGGCATCAACGACCGCGCCGCGTTGGTCGATGGGCTTGGCAATGGTGGTGATGGGCAGTCGCCCCGGCGGCTTTTCGCGCAAAATTGAGCTGTCAAGATCGCCTTGCTCGGCCAGCAATAGAGTGCGCGGAATGGGCGTTGCGGTCATCAAAAGGATGTGTGTGCCTTGGCCTTTGTCGGACAGTCGCAGGCGTTGTGCGACGCCAAAACGGTGCTGCTCGTCAATGACGGCTAGCCCCAGATCGCGAAAATCTAAGCCATCTTGAAACAGAGCATGGGTGCCGACCGCCAAGACCGCGCTGCCTTCCGTGACCGCTTGCCGGGCTTGGCGCTGCGCCGCGGCGCTGTCTTTACCGACCAATAGAACCGTTTTCAGCCCCAGCTTGAGCGCTAAGGGCGCGATGAAATCGAAGTGCTGCTGGGCGAGGATAGCGGTTGGCGCCATAATCGCTGCCTGGCGTCCCGCCTCGACCGCTTGCAACATGGCCAACAGAGCAACGACGGTTTTACCCGCGCCGACATCCCCTTGTACCAGACGCATCATGCGCTCGGGCTGGGCCAGGTCACGGCTGATGTCCGATAGGGCCTGTTCCTGATCGCCCGTGAGCTGGTAAGGCAAGAGCGCGCGCAGTTGCGATTGTAGATGACCATCGCCGATCAAGGGCGGAGCTGGGCGCTTTCGCGCGCTCTGGCGCACCAGCGACAAGGCCAAGGCATTGGCCAACAACTCGTCATAGGCCAAGCGTTCGCGCGCCTTGCTGGCATCCTTGCCGTCGGGCGCGTGCAACAAGGTAAGAGCCGCGTTAAAGCCCGGCCAGCCTTTTTGCTTGAGCAAGCTGGGTTCGATCCATTCGGGCACATGTGGCAGCAACTCTAGGCCCGCGGCGATGGCCTTATGCAGGCGCTGCATGCTGAGCCCCTGGGTCAAGGCGTATCGCGGCTCAAAGCGGGGAATGCTGGCCTTGGCGTCGTGCGGCACCATGTAGTCGGGGTGCAACATGCGGTAGCGATTGTTGTAGATGCCCAGTTCCCCAGAGAGCCAACGCGGGATGGCGGTTGGCAATTGGCGGTGCAGGTAGTCGCGCGAAGCGTGAAAGAAGCTAACTTCCAGGCTCTGGCTGCCGCTGCGCCCAACGATGCGATAGGGCATGCGCTTTGATGCCGGGGGGCGGTGTTCTTCAGCCTCGAAGGGCAGGATGACGAGCTTGCCGACATGTAAATCATCGGGCTCATCCAGTGCATGGCGCTCTTGAATGTGGCTAGGGGCATGGAACAAAAGGTTGAGCACATAAGGACCAGTCAGCTTGACCAGGGCCGCTGCGATCTTTGGGCCAATGCCCGGCAGGCTCTCGACCGAGCGAAAAACAGGATCAAGCAAAGTAGGTCTGCGCGCTGACATGCGGTCATTCATCCGGTTGGCTTGGGCGCAAGGCGCACTATAGTTCCAGGTCGTTGGGCAGGCGTATCCCGCGAGCCCTAGTTATGGACAAAATTGAGACTATGGACAAGAACAGCGCGCAGACAATGCCAAGCAGCACCTCACAGACGGCTGCCGACGATTTTGCCCCCGAAGAGCTGTTGCGCAAGAAATTACGCTGGCGTGCCTGGCATCGCGGCACCCAAGAGCTTGACCTCATGCTGGGTACCTTTGCGGATCGCTTCTTGGCTGAGATGGATCTACAGACGCTTCAAGATTTCGAATTCTTTATGCTGGCCGAAGACCCTGAGATTCAGTCCTGGCTACAGGGCGACAAGCCTTTTCCCAGCGACTTGCCAGAGACCCTGGCGGGCCTATTTGCTCAGTACGATTTCCTGGCCGAACGGCAAGGCAAGGCTTAAGGCGCGCCCTGGTGCAGGCGGAACACAGCGGCCATACCAGGCCATCGCTTTCCATCATGGGCAAAGGCGCTTGACCTAGGGGCCCGCTCCGCTATTACCTGCTTGCCTTCCTCTGCATAGCGCGAAAGGCCGGTTTGGGTGACAAAAGACACTACTGGATCCGATGAGAACAAGACCGACAGCGGCCTGGTCCTGGTTGAGCGCGTGCCACAGGGCATGGAAGGATGGGTTCTGTCCGATTTGCTGGCCAGTCATCCCACCAAGCAGCTCATTTTCGTTGCGCGGAATGACAGCGAGCTTGCGACCACCGAACAGGTATTCCGGTTTTGCCAGCCCGACGCCGAACGCATTGTTCTGCCTGCTTGGGACTGTCTACCCTACGATCGCGTCTCGCCCAACGCCGAGGTTTTAGGTAAGCGCCTGCGTTCCTTGGTGCGTTTGCTGCGCCCTGCCAAGGGACCGCGCGTATTGTTCACCACTGTTAATGCACTGTTGCAACGCTTGCCGTCGCGCGAGGCCCTGGGGCAATCGAGCTTTCGCATCGTTGCCGGTGAGAGTTTGGACGAAGAAGCGCTGAACCGTTATCTGGTCAACAACGGCTATGCGCGCGTTGGTACGGTCAACGATCCCGGTGAATACGCCGTGCGTGGCGGTCTGATTGATGTCTTTCCTATGGGTTCGCCCAACCCGGTTCGTATCGACCTGTTCGGCGATGAGGTTGAAAAGCTGCGCCGCTTCGATGCACTGAGCCAGCGCACCATCAAGGAAATTGCCAGTATTTCCCTGCTGCCTGTTTCTGAAGTCATGCTGTCACCCGATGCCATTGCGCGTTTTCGTTCGGGCTATCGCGCGACGTTTGGCTCGGTTTCGGATGCCGACCCGCTCTATACCAGTATTTCCGAAGGGCGCCGTTTTCCGGGCATGGAGCACTGGCTGCCGCTGTTCTATGACCAATTGGATACGGTCTTAGACTATATGCCCGGCGCAGGCTTGGTGCTGGAGCATCAGTGTCAAGAAGTGCGCGGAACCCGCATGGAAAATGTACGCGACTTCTATGAAGCGCGGCGCAGCATGTTAGAAGCCGAGGCTCAAGGCGAGAGCCTCTATAAGCCCTTGCCCCCGGAACAGCTTTATATGAGCGACGGCGAGTGGGAGGGCCTGGCGCTGAATCGCGCGGTCTGGCAGCTTTCGCCCTTCGCCGCGCCCGACAGCCCGGGCTTGGTTCAAATATCGGCTCAAGGCCAACCAGGCCTAAACTTTGAGAGCCAGCGCAAAGACCCCGACGTTGATCTGTACAGGGCCTTTCGCGATCATATGCGCAGCCTGCAAGGCGAGGGCAGGCGGGTCGTGTTGGCTGGATTGAGCGAGGGCTCTAAGACACGGCTGGCGAGCCTTTTGGGCGAAAATGATATCCTTATCCGCCAGTCGGTCGCCAGCTTGGCCGATATCAAGGCTATGCCCAAGAAGTCGCTGGGCCTGGCAGTGCTACCCATCGAGCGCGGTTTTGTCTCGCCCGACATCGCCATAATTAGCGAACAAGACCTGCTGGGCGAAAAGATCGCACGTGCCGGACGACGCAAAAAGCGTGCTGAAAATTTCCTGTCCGAGGTCTCGGCTCTATCCACCGGCGATCTGGTGGTCCATCTAGAGCACGGGATCGGGCAATATCTAGGGCTAGAGACGATCGAGATTGGCGGTGCGCCGCACGATGTCTTGCAGCTCAAGTATTCCGGTGACGACAAGCTTTATATTCCCGTTGAAAATATCGAGATTTTGTCGCGCTTCGGTGGCGAGGATGCCGGTGTGGCCCTGGACAAGCTTGGTGGGGCCGCCTGGCAGCTCCGCCGCGCTAAGGTCAAAAAGCGCCTGAAGGACATAGCGGCCCAGCTTATCAAAATCGCGGCGCAGCGCATGATGAAAAAGGCGGTCGTCCTGGAACAGCCCGAGCCGCTCTACAACGAATTTGCTGCGCGTTTTCCCTATACGGAAACAGAAGATCAACTGGTTGCGATTGATGATGCCATCGAAGACCTGCAGTCTGGGCGGCCTATGGATCGCTTGGTCTGTGGTGACGTGGGCTTCGGCAAAACCGAAGTTGCGATCCGCGCGGCCTTTGTTGCGGCCATGTCGGGTGCTCAAGTGGCGCTTGTCTGCCCCACAACCCTATTGGCGCGCCAGCACTACAACAATTTCAAGCAACGCTTTGAGGGCTGGCCTATCCGCGTTCACCAGCTCTCGCGCCTGGTAATGGGCAAAGAGGCGAGCCTCGTGAAGGAGGAGTTAGCCGCCGGCAAGGCCGATGTCGTCATTGGCACGCATGCGCTGTTGGCTCAGTCGATTAAATTCAAGCAATTGGGGCTATTGATCGTCGACGAAGAGCAAAAATTCGGTGTGAAGCAAAAGGAGCGGCTGAAGGAATTAAAGTCCGATGTCCACGTGCTGACGCTGTCTGCCACGCCCATTCCGCGCACGCTGTCTATGGCCATGTCAGGCGTGAAAGAGTTGTCGCTCATCACCACGCCGCCGGTGGATCGTCTGGCGGTCCGCACCTTCGTCTCGCCTTGGGATTCGATGATCGTACGCGAGGCGCTAATGCGTGAGCATTTCCGCGGCGGTCAGTCCTTTGTCGTCTGCCCCCAGGTCCGCGATATCGAAAAGATGCTTGAGCGCCTGGAAAAGATCGCGCCAGAGCTGAAAGTGCGCAGCGCCACGGGCCAAATCGCGGCCAGCGAGTTGGAGCAGACCATGAACGATTTCTACGATCACAAGTTCGATGTTCTGCTGGCCACCAATATCGTTGAGGCGGGTTTGGATATCCCCAACGTCAACACCCTGATCGTCCATCGTGCCGACCGCTTTGGCCTGGCCTCGCTGTATCAATTGCGCGGGCGCGTCGGGCGGGGCAAACAGCGCGGCTATGCCTATCTGACCTACGCCACCGACCGCCCTTTGACCGCGCAGGCGACAAAGCGCTTGGAGGTACTACAGACTTTGGACAATCTGGGCGCGGGCTTCCAACTCGCCTCGCACGATATGGATATCAGAGGGGCGGGCAACCTGGTCGGCGAGGAGCAGTCCGGCCACATCAAAGAAGTCGGCGTCGAGCTCTATCAGCAAATGCTGGAAGAAGCCGTCACCCAGGTCAACAGCAAGGCCGAGACCGAGAGCGAGGAGAACTGGTCGCCCCAAATCAACTTGGGTACAGCCGTCTTGATCCCCGATAACTACGTTGAAGATCTCAACGTGCGCATGTCGCTCTATCGTCGCTTGTCCGACCTAGCAAACGCCAAAGAGTTGGAGAGCTTTGCCTCGGAGCTGATCGACCGCTTTGGCTCGCTGCCTGACGAGGTGGAAAATCTCATGAGCGTCATGTCGATCAAGCTGATGTGCAAGCGGGCAGGGATAGAAAAGTTGGACGTTGGCCCGAAAGGCATCGTATTGCAGTTCCGCAACAACAAGTTCAACAACCCGGACAAACTGCTCCAATGGGTTGAAAAGAACAAAAAGCTCATCACCGTGCGTTCTGACATGCGCTTGGTCTACAAGCGCCGTCTGGACAGCGAACAAGAGCGCGTGAAATCGGTGAAAATGCTGGTTAAGAACATGGCCGCTCTGGCAGCCTGACCGTCAGGAACCGAGCCCTCTTCGATCTAGTCCTGCCCGACAAAGCTGCCGCAGCATATGGGAAGTCGTTGCTATTTTTGCGAATTTTCCTAGATATAGGGTCAAACTAGCTAAGGATTCACCATGGCTGACGCCAGTCTTGTTACCGACGCCCTCGACCCCGAATTGAACGCAGGGTCGCTCGTCCGTTCGAAAAAGAGCCTGTTGGATGGCTTGTTCGCGCATTTCTTTAAGAACCTGGTCTATCCGCAAATTTGGGAAGACCCGGAGGTCGATATTGAGGCGCTGGCGCTCAAGCCTGGCGCTGAGATCGTCACGATCGCTTCGGGCGGCTGCAACATCCTCAACTATCTGACAGCCGAGGACATCAAAATCTCTGCGGTCGATATCAATGAGACCCACGTCGCTCTGAACAGGCTTAAGTTGGCCGCGCTGAAGAACCTGCCGAGCCACGAAGCCTTTTTCCGCTACTTTGGCTGCGCGGACGAAAAGGCCAATGCCGAAGCCTATAAGACTTACATCAAGCCCAATCTAGACGAGCAATCGCGGAATTACTGGGAAGGGCGCACTCTGGTCGGCAATCGCCGCATCAGTATGTTTCAGCGCAATTTCTACCGTTTTGGCCTGCTGGGGCGCTATATTGGATTGGTGCACCTAATCGCATTTCTGCACGGTAAGAACCCCAAGCGCTTGCTGGAAGCGCAGACCAGCGCCGAACAGCTTTGGCTGTACGAAAACACGCTGGGCACGGTGTTCAAATCGCCGATTGTCCGTTGGCTCTGCAATTTGCCGGTCTCGCTCTATGGCTTGGGAATTCCGCCCGCGCAATTCGAAGCCTTGCGACAGTCGAGCCAAACTGGCCACATGGCTGACGTGCTAGACGAGCGCCTCAAGCACCTGGCTTGCGATTATGAAATCCAAACCAATTACTTTGCTTGGCAGGCCTTTGGCCGCCGCTATGACACGAAAAACCGCCAAGCCATTCCGCGCTATCTTGAACAACGTCACTACGAGCGCCTTAAGCAGCGCGCCGATAATGTCAGCATCCAGCATGCCAACTTTGGCCAACACCTAGCCTCGCGCGATGACGCTAGCTTGGATGGCTTCGTCTTGCTGGACGCTCAAGACTGGATGAGCGATGCGCAGCTAAGCGAGCTGTGGCAACAAATCCACCGCACCGCTAAGCCGGGTGCGCGGGTCATTTTCCGCACAGCTGGCAAGGAAAGCATTCTGCCCGGCCGCGTTCCGGACGCCATTCTGGGCCAATGGCGCTATTTGGAGGGACGCTCACCGGGCTGGCATGCGCGGGATCGCTCGTCGATCTACGGCGGCTTCCATGCCTACGAAAAGCAGGATCAAACAGCGTGAGCGACAGCCGCAGCATACGTCCAGGCGTCGATGAACACGCAGCCTTGATGGACAAGGTTTATCGGCGCACCCGTCACGTTTACGATGCTAGCCGCAAATTCTTCCTGTTCGGTCGTGACCGCCTCATCCGCGAGTTGGAACTGCAAGACGGCGAGAGCCTGTGCGAGGTCGGCTGTGGGACCGCGCGCAACCTGGTACAGATTGCAAAGCGCTATCCCGGGGCGCGGCTCTGCGGCTTTGATGCCTCAAGCGCCATGCTGGAGACCGCCGAAGCCAACCTAACCCGCGCTGGATTGACCGACTTGCCACTGGTGCAAGCCTATGCCGAAGATTTCGAACCCAAGACCGACCTTCCCCAGGGCTACGACCGGATCGACCACTTTGTGTTTTCTTTCTGTTTGACCATGATTCCCGATTGGCGCGCCGCGTTGGAGCATGCTTGGCAGCTACTGCCCGAAGGCGGCACCATGTCTTTGGTGGATTTTGGTGATTTGCAGGGCTGGCCGCACTTTGCGCGACGGGCATTCTTCGCCTTCCTTGCGGCGTTTCACGTGCGCCCTTCGATTGATATTCACGACTGGGCCAACGGTTTGCCAGCGGGCAGCGCGGCGGTGCAGCAAGTGCGCATTTGGGGCGGTTATTCCATCATGACGCGCGTTAAAAAGCTGAACCATACCCCTGAGTAGACCCAGCACCCTAAGCAGGGCCGCAGAGCCGGGCCCGAAACAAAGCCCCGCTGAAACCCGGGCTACCTTTGCAATCGAGTGAGATGGGCCATGTCCTGGCATAACCGCAATCGAGACCTGATCGCTTTGGCCCTGGCGGGCGCCTTGTTATTGTTCATGGAATTCGGGCTGCGCCTGCATCCGCTCTACGCGATTGTGATCGCCGCAGCGGTCTGGCTGGGCGTTTGGATGGCGCTTGCACCCGCCGACAAAGGCGAGCGGGCGGACCAAGATGACCAGACTGCCGAGGCAACCAACGAAGGCCATCCCAACGCTGGCGACCTCAATACCGCGCAGCGCACCTGCCTAGAATTGGAAGCACTGCATGCAGCGCTGCTGACCGCGGCGACTCCATTGACAATTTTGGAGCCGATAGAGAACATTTTGACCGCGAGCCAAGCCATGCTCGACGAGGCCAACAGCAGGCCAGAAGATTTTCGCTATGACCGTCGGGCCTTGCTTCATTTCCTGCCCCAAGTTGTGGCTCTGATTCGCCTGTATCAAGAAGGCCGCTTGAACGATGCGGGCAAGGCCCCACCCCAAAAGCGCCTGCAAGCCACGCTGCAGCGATTGGCCGAGCTCTTTGCGGTGTTTCGCAAGCGCAAATCTGATCGTGCGGCCCACGCACTCAATGTTCAAATCGATGTGCTAGAGGCTCAGTTGCGCCAGGAGGGCTTAGCCCCCGAAACCACGTCCAAAGACTAGAGCAGCAAGGGGGCGCGGTCACAGCGAACGGTGGATAGCCCAGAATAACAAATTGCTGCCACAGGCATGAAGCAGTAAGCAGATCATCACCCAGTGCGGCGCTCTGATCCCAGCGCTTGCCAAACTATGATTGCACAAGACAGACCCATTCATTTTGCTTCTATGATGACACCGCGAACCGTCCTTTCCTTTTACCGTTCGGCGCTCAGCTTTCGGGCCCTAGTCAGTGCGGTTGTTTTGGCTCTGGCATTGTTGCTCCCCTTGTCGAAGGGGGCCTTGGCCTTTAGTTCGGCTGCGCAACAGGCCATTGTCGTCGACCTATCGACCAACACCATCTTGTACGAGCGCAACGCGGATGAGGTTATGGCTCCCTCATCGCTGACAAAGATCATGACCGCCTATGTCACCTATCGCTTGGCCGCCATGGGGCAAATTAGCCTGGATGATAAGGTCAAAATCAGCAAGAAATCAGCCGATAAACCCGGCTCGACCATGTTCCTGGTCGAGGGCGAGTCCGTCTCCTACCGCAATCTATTGATTGGCCTCATGATCGTGTCTGGTAACGACGCGGCTATCGCCATTGCCGAGGGCATCGCAGGTTCTGAGGAGGCATTTGCCGTACTCATGAACCAAGCCGCCGAGCAGCTGGGCATGCGCAACACCCATTTCGTCAACGCCAGTGGTTGGCCAGACCCTGGGCATCATTCGACCGCCCGCGACATCGCCCTGTTGAGCGCCGCACTGATCCAAGAATTCCCCGAAGAATACAAGATGTTCCAACGCAGGGATTTCAAATGGGGCGGCGTGGAGCAGGCCAACCGGAACCCTCTGTTGGGAGCCAATCTTGGAGCCGATGGCCTTAAGACTGGCCACACACAGGCCGGAGGCTACGGCCTGGCGGGCTCTGCCAAACAAGGCAACCGGCGTGTGGTCGTCGTTCTAAACGGCATGGACTCGAAAGCTGAGCGCGCCAAAGAGGGGCGGCGGGTCATGGACTGGGCTTTGCGTACCTTTTCGACCTTTGCCCTGGTTCACGATGACCAAATCGTCGAACACGCGCGCGTCTGGCTGGGCACTCGCCCTTACGTTCCTCTGCGGGTATCGACAGGCTTAACGCTGACCATGCGCAAGGCCGACGAACACAAACTGTCGGCCAAGGTCATGTATGATGGGCCGATTGAAGCCCCGGTGCAGGCGGGCGACGTCGTTGGCGAATTGGTGATTTCCGGACCGGGGTTGGATACGCAGAGGATTAGTCTGCAAGCGGCCTATGATATTCCGCGCGTTAATCGCTTCGTTGCAGTCACCCGTGGACTGCGAGACAGCCTTTGGGGCGATCCCTATGGCGAACCAGAGGGCGTGATCCGCTAGCCGGGTCGCAGTCGTTTAAGTGGCCGCTACTGAACCCTCCTTTGCACCAAAGCCGGACCCGCTGTTTGCGGGAATCTTGGGGCAGGAGCCGGCGGTCATGCAGCTATCTGGCGCCCTAGCAGGCGGGCGCCTGTCCCACGCCTTGGCATTTGTCGGTCCCGCCGGTGTGGGGCGCGGCACCATGGCCCGGCGTCTTGCTGCATTCCTGCTCGCCAATGGCCCGAAAAGCGACAGCCCCATGCCCTGGCAAGCCGAGCTCAAGCTCATGGAAGATCAGGCGCATCCCGACTTTTTGGCCCTGGGGCCCGACGAGTCCATGACCAAGCCAGAAATCAAAGTCGAAGCGGCGCGAAAGCTGGTGAGCTTTATGCAGCAAACCCCGTCGCGATCGCCTTGGCGTGTTGCGCTGGTCGAGCAGGCAGAAAAGTTCAACCGACAGGCCGCCAACGGCATCTTGAAGGTGCTAGAGGAGCCGCCCGTCAACGCGACCATCATTTTACTGATAAGCGACCTTGAACAGGTGTTGGCGACCATTCGCTCGCGCGTTGCAGCCGTTCCCTTCATGCGCCTGTCAGAACAGGATATGGCGGCTATTTCCGATGCCCAAGGCCTCAACCTGTCCCCATCCGCGCTGAAGGCCTGCAACGGCTCGCTGGCCATCGCTCAACAGCTCGCCGACCCAAAAGCCAGCGAGTTTGTCGGGCAACTGCAAGCTGGCGTATCGGGCCGCTTGCCCGACGACAAACTACATGGTTTGCTCGCCTGGTGCGCCGCCAATTCGGACCTAGCCATGGGGCAGGTCTTGCAGGCTTTGAGCCAAGCGGCACGAGGCCGCCAAGACAAGGCGCTGGCCGATGCCTATTTTCAAGTCCTGGCCCTAGACCAGCGCCGCCAAAGCTATAACTTAGATGCGAACGCGACCTGGCTGGAGATATTTGCCATATTCAAGAAATGCGCAAAATCCGCGGCGGGGCGTTGAAGTTCCGGGGCGGCGGGCCTAAAAGAAGGCGACTTGTTTGAAGCGCTGGCTTCCCCACACTCCAATACGAAAAGACCCCGCTTGTGAGCCGTCCGACCTATTACATTACGACGCCGATCTACTATGTGAACGATAAGCCCCACATCGGCCACGCCTATACCAGCCTGGCCTGCGATGTCATGGCTCGCTTTAAGCGTATGCAGGGTTTTGACGTGCATTTTCTCACCGGCACCGATGAACACGGCCAGAAGATCGAACAGGCCGCCAACAAAGCGGGGATCGAACCGCAAGCCTTTACTGATGAGGTCTCGCAGTCTTTCCGCGCGCTGGCCGACGATATGGGCTACTCGCACAACGACTTTATCCGCACCACCGAAGAGCGCCACAAGAAGGGCGTGCAAGCCTTGTGGCAGCGATTGGCCGACGCGGGCACCATTTATGAAGGTGGTTATGAAGGCTGGTATGCGGTCTCAGACGAGGCTTTCTACAACGAAGATGAAACAGAGGTGCGTGAGGACGGAAAACGATATGCCGTTGCCTCTGGTAAAGAAGTGGAGTGGGTGGTCGAGCCGTCGTACTTCTTCAAGCTCTCCGCGTTTGAAGATCGGCTACTTGAACTCTATGAGAGCCAGCCCGACTTCATTTTGCCCGCCAGCCGTCGCAACGAGGTCATTAGCTTCGTAAAGAGCGGCCTACGGGATTTGTCCATTTCGCGCACCACTTTCAGCTGGGGCATCCCGGTACCGGGCGATGACAAGCACGTCATGTACGTTTGGCTGGACGCGCTAACCAACTACATCACGGCTCTGGGATTTCCAAACCAAGACGAAGGCGGCGCCTATAATCGGTATTGGCCCGCTGATCTGCACATGGTGGGTAAAGACATTCTGCGCTTCCATGCGATTTATTGGCCCGCATTCTTGATGGCCGCTGATCTGCCGCTGCCAAAGCGTGTCTTTGCGCATGGTTGGTGGACGAATGAAGGCCAGAAGATATCCAAATCACTTGGCAACGTTATCGACCCCTATGCCTTGGTCGAAAAATACGGCTTGGACCAGACGCGCTATTTCCTGATGCGCGAAGTCCCGTTTGGCAATGACGGTGATTTTTCTGCTAAGGCGATGGAAACGCGCATGAATGCCGATCTGGCCAACGCTTATGGCAACTTGGCACAGCGGGTCTTGTCTATGATCTTCAAGAATTGCGATGGCCAGATGCCAACGCCCGGTGCGCTCTCTGCCGCTGACGAGACCATTCTGGCCAGCAGCTTGGCTTGCCTTCAAACCGTCTCTGACCATATGGAGCGCCAAGCCTTTCATCGCGCCCTGGAGGCAGTCTGGGGGCTTGTCAGTGAGGCTAACGTCTACGTCGACGATCAGGCGCCTTGGACGCTGAAGAAGACAGACCCCGAGCGCATGAAGACCGTGCTTTATGTCATGGCCAATGTCATACGACGTATTACGCTGTTGGCGCATGCTTTCATGCCGACAAGCACCGACAAGCTGTTGACCTTTCTTGGCGAGACCAAGCGCGAAGAGAGCCAAGGCTACGGCTTTGATGGGTTCGCCGAGCTGATCGCGCCGGGCCTTGCGATTGACAAGCCTAGCGGCGTTTTCCCGCGTTACGTCGCCCCGCAAGAAGAGGCCTAAGCATGCTGGTTGATAGCCATTGCCACCTTGACTACCCGGACTTCGATAGCGAGCGGGATGCCTTGGTGGCGCGCGCCCGTCAGGCCGGAATCGTGCGCATGGTCTCGATCGGTGTGCGCCTGAGCCAGTTTGAGCGGGTCTATGCACTGACCCAGGCCTACAAAGAGGTCTTCGCAGCGGTCGGGGTTCACCCGCACGAAGCGGGCAAGGAAGGGCTCAGCGCGCCGGATGTTCTGGTCGAATACGCCAAGCGCGACAAAGTGGTGGCGATCGGCGAGTCGGGCTTGGACTACTTCTATCAACACGCGCCCCGAGAGGATCAGCAACGCTCATTTCGCGCGCACATCGCAGCGGCGCGCCTGACCCAACTGCCGCTGGTCGTCCACAGTCGCGACGCCGACGAGGACACGCTGGGCTTGCTGCGAGAAGGGCAACAAGAAGGCGCTTTTCCTTGCGTCATCCACTGTTTCACGGGTGGCCTTGAACTGATGCAAGGTTGCGTCGACCTGGGGCATTACATTTCCATGTCCGGCATCGCCACCTTTAAAAAGTCGGAAGAGCTGAGACAGATCTTCGCCAAAGTCCCGCCCGAACGCTTGTTGGTTGAGACAGACGCGCCCTATCTGGCGCCAGCGCCGCACCGGGGCAAGCGGAACGAGCCTTCGCTCGTTGCGCACACCGCGCGTTATATGGCCGACTATCTGGGCTATGAATTCGAAGCTTTTAGCCGCCTTACCAGCGAGAACTTCTTTCGACTATTCAGCAAAGTAACACGCCCGTCAGGCGATGAGGTGGCCGCGGCCTCGGTGGCCGCATGAAGGTACAGGTCTTAGGCTGCGGCGGCTCCACGGGCGTGCCGACGCTACTTGGTGGCTGGGGGCGTTGTGACCCCAACGAACCGCGGAACGAGCGCCGCCGCTCTTCCATCTTGCTTGAGTTCAACGGCTATACGCTGTTGGTCGATTCCGGTCCTGATATCCGCCTGCAATTGTTAGACGCCGATTGGCAGCGGATCGACGGCGTGCTGTATACCCACACCCACGCTGACCACATCATGGGCATAGACGAGCTACGCCTCATTCCCATGGCGCAAGGTAGTGGCCCGCTGCCGGTCTATTCCACCGCCGACGTGCTGGACTCGATCGATAGCAGCTTTATCCACGTGTTCCGCGGTTTTGGTATGTACGACCCTTTCATGGTCGCCAAGCCCTTGGATGAAGCTAAAGGCTTTTTCGAACTGGCGGGCCAGCGGATCGACTTTTTTCGACAGCCGCACGGGCGGATCGAATCTTTAGGCCTCCGCCTTGGAAATTTCGCTTACTGTACAGATTGCGTCGATCTAGACGAGAGCCACTTTACGCGCCTTGAAGGCTTGGATGTCTTGATGGTCGATGCGGTGCGCCACAAACCGCACCCCGCTCATGCGCATCTTGAAATGGTGCTAGAATGGGTTGAGCGCTTGAGGCCCAAGCAGACCTACTTGACCCATATGAGCAATCAAATGGATTACGGCGAACTTTGCGCCATGCTGCCCGACCACATTCGTCCGGCCCACGATGGATTGATTTTGGAGCTGTGAGAGCCATAAGATCTGAGCGGAAACAACCAAACGCGGCCACATAAGAAAAAAGGCCTCGTCGCAAGCGCCAAGGCCTTTTCTCGGATATGGGCGTCCCCTTGTTAAGGCGGCGACGCCCAAATGCAAAGCGCGTCGTTCCTTAGTCGTCCTTGTGTCCCGCCATGCCGCCAGACACTTCCTCGGTCGCTTCGCCCGCCAGCTCTTCTGGCAAGATCAAGTTCAAAGCGATCGCTAAGGCCGCGGCGGGCAAGAGACCGGTAGTCAGCAGATTCTTGAGCAAGGTTGGTACGTGCTGCAAGGCGCCTGGCTCCAACTGAAGCCCTAGGCCGACAGACAAGGAAATTGCAAAAATCACCATGTTGCGGCGGTTCCAATTAACATCCGCCAAGATGGAGACGCCTGCGGCTACAACCATGCCGAACATGACGATAACGCCACCGCCCAGCACTTCAATTGGCACGGTGCGAATGAGAGCACCAACCTTTGGCACCAGGCCACACAAGATCAAGAAAAGTCCGCCAACAGTTACCACGTGACGGCTCATAACCCCGGTCAACGCAACAAGGCCAACATTCTGACTGAAAGATGTATTCGGCAAGCCCCCAAATAGGCCGGAAACTGCGGTCCCCAGACCATCGGCAAATGTCGCGCCGCGAATTTCGGTGTCTGTGGCTTCCCGATTGGCGCCGCCCTTGGTGATACCGGAAACGTCACCAACGGTTTCTACCGCCGAGACGAACGCCATCAAGCACATGCCGGTAATGGCACCCCAAGCGGCAGTTGAAAAGTCAAAGCCATACTTCATGAACTCGGGCGCGGCGAAGCTAGAGGCCTTGCTCCATTGCGAGGCGATGTAGCCTACTGACAGGCCAGATGGCATGAGCAAAGAGAAAACGTAGCCAGCAATCAAGCCGATCAGTACCGCTGAAATTGCTATAATCCCGCGTGCGTAGAACTTAACCCCCAGAGTAACGACAATAACGACCAGTGCAGGCGACCACTTCGCCAAGGATCCATACTCAGGTTTGCCGATCAATGGGACGCCACCGGCGGCGTATTGAATGCCGACCTTTACAAGCGCAAGACCGATCATCAAGACCACGAGGCCCGTCACCAATGGCGGCAATGCAAATCGAATTTTACCGATGAAGAAGCCGATACAGGTATGGAACAACCCGCCCACCAAGACGGCGGTGAATAGGGTCGGCAGCGCTTCAACGCCTTGGCCAGCCACCACTGGAATCATAATCGGAACGAAAGCAAAGCTGGTACCCTGTACGATAGGCAAGCGAGCGCCGATCGGACCCATACCAATCGTCTGGAACAGAGTCGCGATTCCTGCAAATAACATGGACATCTGGATCATGTATGTCATGTCTGGAAAGCCCTGCTGGCCCGCGCTAGAACCAAAACCGAATCCGGCAACATTTGCGATGATAATGGCCGGCGTTACGTTCGCTACGAACATAGCCATGACATGTTGGATACCCAGTGGCACAAGCTTGTGTAATCCGGGCGTGAAGTTTGGATCGCGCAGATCCTGCGCTAAATTTGACATTTGTCTCTCCCTGTCGCTGCCATTGCTCACCTCATCGAACGTGAGTCCTGGCATTTTTGTTAAACTTCGCTACGTCCCAATTTTACTTTTCGCGCAGCAAAGCGAGCTCACGTCGTCGTGAAGTGCCAGTTCAGTGCGAATTTGATCGATCTGGCAAGCGTTTTCCTGCTCTCAAGTCGCTGAAACTTGCCGTTCTTGGCTTGTATTCTATATCGTGGGCGGCCTAGGGCTCTACATCAACGCGGCCTAGCGCGGGCGCCAAATGCAAAACCCTCAACCAAGCGCACTTGATTGAGGGTTTCATGCCGTTGCGGCTCGTCCGCCACAGAGGGCCCAGCAGGAGCCCAACTAGAGCCTAATCAGGGCCTAAATATTAAAGACAGCTCTCGCGGTAGCGCGTGAGGCCGGATTTGGAGGTCGGGATGTTGTCACAGTCGAAGGTTGGCGGTGCCAGTGGGGCCTCGTTGAGCGGTGGGGCTACGATGGTCGGCACGGGAGCCAGCGGAGCAACCTGTGCCTGCTGGACCGGCGGTGCCAGCGGAACGGGCTGGTACACGTCTTGAACAACCGGCTGAGGCGCATATGACACCGTGTTAGCTTCAGCGACGGGAATCGCCGCGACGATTGGCTCGCTGACGGGGCCGGCGGGAACCGCAGTTGGTGCGAAAATATCATTGCTGTTGGTCTGTGTCGGCGTCCGCGAACAACCTGCAATGCCAGCGAACAAAGCGACAGTAACCAGTCCGCCCACCGTTAATTTCTTGGTCATAATGTCCATCTCAAATATCTTAAAAGGCAGGTTAGAAAACTCCATGCCCGCAATAGGGAGAGTTTACGCAAGGAAACACGACCTAAAGTTGGCAACACCTTAACTTTGTTATGAAGCTGGAACTTTGTTTTGAATCTGGCATTGGAAGGTGCTGGGCTGAGGTGAAGGCATCTGCCAGGTGGTAGAGGCATCACTGTTAAGGGCAGATCTCAGACAGCCAAGAACCCAGACGCGCAAAACCTCGAGCAGGAGACATCAACTCCCAGTCGAGGCGCCACAAAAGGCACGGCTCGGCCCCAGTTAAGTAAGGGGCGCGAGCGGCACCAAAGCTCTATTTTGCAAAGTCTGCCGTTTAGAGGCAGTTACGGCGGAATTGCACCAAGCCGGACTTGGACGTCGGAACTACGTCACAGTTGCCGCTGGGCGCGGGCAGGGGAGCCAGTTGAGGCTGGCTGACGACGGTTTGGTTGATGGGTGCCGGGGTCGGCGCTTGCACGACTTGCTGCGGCACGCCAACGGGAACGCTGGGCGGAACATTGGGTTCAGCGACCGGAATAGCCGGTACGTTGGTTTGGGCAACAGGGGCAGGCAGCGGCGCCAAAATGTCATCATCGTTGACGGCATTATCAGCTTGGTTGCGGCGCGAGCAACTCGCGACAGTCAGAACACTGGCGCAGATCAAGACGGAGCAAATCAATTTGGTTTTCATAATATTTCCCACGCAAAATAGAGCAGCGTAAATTCAATGTCTCTTAGATGACATATTTTGACCGCGTTGTCACTACTTAAGATTGCATCTACAGCCAAAAAATTAGCATATTCAACCAAGACGTTGAAAACGCTTAGTTAAATCGGTCTCTAAATCAGTTGGGGAAGGGGGCTTAGTGCAAAACCGGCCTGGTGCATGCTCTCCGAAAGCAATTTTGCCGTAGCCAGAGCCTGGTTGCCGTCGCCGTGAACACAAATGGTTTTTGGGCTGCATGCAAGGGCCGGCGACCCATCCAAGGGGTGCAGTGCCTGGCCGTCCAGCATGCGCATAACGTGCTGCAGGGCGGCATGGGGTTCGTGTATCATCGCGCCATCTTGCCCGCGGGCGACCAAAGTGCCCTTAGCGGTGTAGGCGCGATCAGCGAAGATCTCTCCCGCGGTCGGCAGGCCTTGTCCCAGGCCTTCACGTTCCAGGTCTGACAAGACCGGTGCGACGAGAATGAGCCCCGGATCGACCGCACGAATGGCCCGAACAATCGCAGCTGCGGCCGGGCGATTCTCACAAGCAAAGTTATTGAGTGCGCCGTGCGGCTTTACGTGGGTGACAGGCCAACCAACCTTGGCTGCCAGCCCCATCAGCGCCCCGATTTGATAGGCGACCATAGCCTCCATCTCCGGTAGCGCGACAGACATAGCGCGCCGACCAAATCCTTGCAGATCTTGATAGCCCGGATGCGCGCCGACGCTGACGCCGTGCTCTTTGGCCAACTCCAATGTCCGCTGCATCACCATGGGATCGCCACCGTGAAATCCGCAAGCCACGTTCGCCGACTGAATAATCGGCATGAGAGCTTCGTCGTTGCCAATGCGATAGGCTCCAAAGCTCTCGCCCAGGTCTGCATTCAGAGCGATGGCTTTGAGCGGCGGCGTGTGTTCGCGATCTTGACTCGTCATGTCGGCGGCTCCAGCGGTTTGATAGGCCAGGTTTTGATAGGCCAGAATTGATAAGCCTGAGCAGGGTGAGGCATATCTTGGCAACTAAATGCCGTGGACCAGCCCCCCACTAGTCGAATGGTTGGCCGGTCTGCCCGCTCTCAATATAGCGCTTCAACTTGACCGCCATTTCCTCAATGTCTTCGTCTGGCAACTCGCTAGGCATGATCGGCTTACCGACCTTGACCTCAAAGCTGGTACCTTTTTTATTGAGCAGCTCATAGAAAAGAGAAATGTCTCGTAACTCATTGTTAATCATAGAAAAAATATAGAACAAAATAGAGTTACGAGCACGCATCGTCACCGGTATGACGGGCGTTTCATATTTGCGCACAAATTTCAGAAACGATGACTGCCAAGGCCGCTCGGTCAGCCCGCGCCAGGTCAGATAGGACAGGCGGCCAGACGGAAAGACCACGACCAGCTTTTCTTCGCGAAAGGCTTGATCGGTCATGACAAAGGCGCGCCGCGAGCTGCGACTCATCTTGCCAATGTGCTGGCCCAGATCAACGGGGATCAGGATATCACCAAAGCCTTTAACGACCCGGAAGGCGTCAGAATTGGCGTAAATCATGAAGTCCTGGCGGCGTTTAATCAACAGATCGCGAACAACGATGCCATCAGCCAGCCCCGTCGGGTGGTTGGAAATCAAAATGGCCCGCCCGCTGGTCGGAATATTTTCAATGCCCGTCACTTTCAACTGCACAGCCAAAATACGCGACGCATAGGCCATGACCTTGCGCCCGTCGGCGTGCTTAATCTTGCGTGCCAGTTTCACCGCTTGCCGGTACTGCAAAATCGGATACATAAAGGCGCGAATGATTCGCCACAAAATGGGCCGCTCACGCAATTGACGCGCGCGCTCCTCGATCAAATCGTCTACGATTGATCGTGCGTCGTCGTCGAGGTCAACGGAAGGGCTTGATTGGTCTTGCAAGGCTCATACAGTTCAACTGTGGCAGTCATGGTCCAACTAGGACCGATCTTTCTATCTGTCGAAAAAACATGGCCCTGGCAAGATCGTGTTCGGGAAAACTGTTGATAGGGTGCCAGAGTGAGCCAATTTCACGCGGTCAACAGCGTCTTTGTGGGCGATTTCAAGAGACTCCAAGCGGGCGCGACCATGCATGATCAAGCGAGCGATGCTGAACGCCTAGCGCGCATCTCATATCACCTATCGGGCCTCTTGCGGCAATCACTGCAAGTCGAGGCTATGCGACCGCTGGCCAGCCAAGGGGCCGTCAATGGGCATTGGCGCTTGGCGCTGAAATTTTCGCCGGACGACAAGGGGATCTCCTTGGTGGATTGCGGGCCAGGTTCGAGCCTGATTTTGCGCTGTCGCCAGCCACTAGACGATGACGGTGAGCCGTCAACGGATCAAAACGCAGCCTTTCCTGCGCGGTTCTTAAACTCCATGGCTCAACAACACGAATGGCACGAACATGCCCGAGCGGCGGGCGCGGCGACCGCCAACAGCTTTGGCTGGTTTGAAGATGAAGCCTTTGGGCCTTGCCTCATTTTGGAGGATCTAGCAGCCCGCGCTTACGCTGGCGGGCAGGGGCCAGCGCTACGCCCGCTGGTCGGCCTGGCACTCGATAATGGGCCCGGTTTGCGAGCGGCTATAAGCCAAGCATTGGCAGAACTGATCGCGTTTCACCGCAGGCCAGCGTCGTCTCGATCGCTGGATCAAGCCAGTTTGCAGCAGCCCGCCATCCCCGATTTTTGCGAACAGGATTGGCGCCCCCTAAGGACCGTGATCGGATTTGCGGGCGGCCTGGCACTCGCAGAGCAAGCACAGCGCAACATCCAAGAGCTTTATGGGCGGCAGGAAGGTCAGAGCGGTCCAACCGCGCTGCATGGCGATTTTCGACTAGCGAACCTGTTGTCTTGCGGGCCGCTGCAAAACGGCGCTGAGCCCGACAAATCTGGCGTCTATCTCGTTGATTTTGATTTCAGTGGCCTAGGCCTGCCCGCCGAAGATCTTGGCTGGTTGTCTGCGCCCTGTTGGTCGGCGGGCCCCGCGCAAGATCAAGCGCTAAGCGAAGCCTGGTTGTTGGAGCGCTATCAGCAACTGGGCGGATGCTCCGTCAGCTCGGCGGCGCTGCGGAGAGCCAAATTGAAGGCGCAAATGCGCTGGCTGTCGATCGCCTTGTTGCAATCACGGCGCACTGGACGGGCGTTAGATCAGCTGTACGCTGCTCAGCCCCAGCAACACCCGGTGCAAGTCCTAAAGGATGCCTTGAAATTGGCTGAGCAGGTCTAGGGCCGAGCCAGCTGATTGGCCGGGCTGATTGGACTGTCAGGGCTGCCGCTGAGATAAATGGCTTGAATTCGCATGGCCGGGGGCCGCCGCCGGTCACGGTCTGGAACCGACATAAGCCGCTTGCGGCCTTATTACCGGTCGCATAAGGGATATTATGGAAAACGCTGCTAGCTAGAGACTTATTGCATTCAACGACCGTTAGCGGCCAGCGCGCCTTTACACTCGTCACGCGCCCTGGCTAACGGATCGCCTTTCCTTGGGGTGATGAAGCCATCCGCCGCGCCGCGCCTTTTAGATGGTGTATGACGCGACACGCTTGCTTACTGTTCGCTCAAGCAGACAACCCGCCCATCCTTGCGTCCAACTTGCGGGCACGCCAAGGTGCTTTCCAGGCTCTGCATTTGCGCGGCTACGTCGTCCAGCACCAGCGACAAGGCCGCTTGGTTTTGCTGCAAGGACTGATTGCGCTGGCGGCTGGTTCGCCGTTCAGCTTCAGAGCGGCTCAACAGCAGCTCAAGCGTCGCAATCCGTTGATCTTGGGCTCCCAACTTCGCCAGGGCCGATCGTTCGCGCTGGCGCATTTGTCGTAGGCTCTCGCGCGCGGTTTGGTACTCACGATTGAGCGACGCCAGTTCTTCGCTTAGCTGCTCACTGCGCGCGCGTTCAGCTTGCAAGGCCTGCTCGCTTTGCGCGATTTGGGCGTTGGCGGCTGTCAAAGCCTCTTCTGATTCGCGCAGTTGGCCTTGGGTATCTAAAATCTGCTGGGCCAATCGCTTATTTTGCGCTTCTAAGGCGGCGGAGCGGGTGGAAAGTGCATTGAAATCAGCTTGCAGTCGCGACTTTTCACTTTGACGCGCGACCAGGGACTGTTGCAGCTTGGCCTTGTCCACGCGCAATTCGTCGGTCTCGACCAAGGTCTCTGCCAGGCGTTGGCTGGTCTTAGCAGCCTCAATTTCACGCAGCTCAAGCGCATCGACGCGAATCAGCAAATCGTTGCGCTCGTTCTTCATGGTCTCCAAATCGGTCAAGGCGCGTTCTAGGATGCGCTCTAACTCGCCATAGCGGCGCACCGCTTGTTCACCAGCGGCCCGCGTGTCGGCGGTGGCCTTCTGCAGCGCGGCGTATT
>JAUIDR010000110.1 GCA_030428565.1 Alphaproteobacteria bacterium | reverse complement strand
TGGGACGCAAATCGGCCCCATCAGCCTAGGAGGCGGGCTTCGACCTCGGCCATGGCGTTTTGGTGGTCGGGCGAGGGGAAGAGGTGACCATAGCGCTCCATGGTCATTTGAACCGAGGCATGACCTGCAAAGGTCATGACCTCTTTGGTCGAAAAGCCTTGCTCGATCCACAGCGATACCGCGAAGTGGCGTAGATCATGCCAGCGCATTTTAACGCCAGCAGCAGCGCAAAGCTTGCGAAAGCGGGCAAGCGTGTTGGTGTGCTGTAAGATACCGCCCCTAGGGGCAGGGAAGACCAAGCCAAGCTCGCTCTTGGGACAGCGCAGCTTCCATCGGCGCAGGGTGTTGATGACCAGTGGGCCCGCCGGGATATCTCGGTATCCTGCTTGCGATTTTGGCTCACCCAGTTGGTTGTAGGCATCTGCACGCTGTCGGATGTGCAGAAGGCGCGCGTCAAAGTCGACATCCTGCCAGCGCAATCCCCTTAGCTCTGAGGCGCGAAGGCCGGTAAGGGCAGAGGTAATAAGGTGGG
Organism: Alphaproteobacteria bacterium; assembly: GCA_030428565.1. GTDB lineage: Bacteria > Pseudomonadota > Alphaproteobacteria > UBA7985 > JAUIBT01 > JAUIBT01. The sequence goes on along the minus strand of JAUIDR010000110.1, from coordinate 2,448 downwards.
GTTTGAAGTCTTCCGGCGCTTGGTCAATCAAGCTGCGAATAACGTCTTTGCTTGGCACGGGAGCACGTTGATCGATGCGCTTGGCCTTGATGACCCGCACGCCCTGGGCAGGGTTGGTAAAGATCAATCCATTGTCTTGGGCATGATCAAGAATGAGCTTGAGGACGGAAAGACATCGCCGCGTCAAATTCTCGGAGCGACCGCTCGCCAATAGTCGGTCTCGCAAGGCATTTACCCGGCGGCGGGACAGATTGCTTAGCAGGATGTCCGCCAGCCCCATGTCCTGACTGGTGAGATGAAGCCGGACATAGTCGCTATAACCGCGTAGGGTCGTTCGCTCCATCCGCCGCCCCGTTTCACATCTGACCTCACAGTGATCCAGCCAGGCTTTGGCCGCCTGTTCAACCGTTACGGTTTGCCCATCGGCTAAGTAGGTGCTGTTGGCCACCAGGCTTCTGACTTGAACCAGATAGGCATCGGCATCTTTGCGGCGAGGAAAGAGCTTGGCGCGGCGTTTTCCGATTTGATCAATGAAGTTGACCTGCCAGCGAATTTGGCCCGATGGGAGCGCTCTCTTCTTGATTGTCGCCATTTGGAACCCCTTGTCAGCTGTGGTAGACAAAACCCGATATGAAATGAATCGAAATATGTTGCAAGAGGTTTCTCGATCCTGTAGGCAATCAAAACGAGATGTATGAAATCGCTCTGGGCGGAGAAAAATGAACACCATGGAAGCCACCAACTTGCAGGCCTACAGCGATGAGGAAGCAGTGCTGGCCTCGGGCCTACAAGTGCCGAGCCTTCGCGCTTTGCAGTCGGCCGGTGCCATCCGATCAGATAAGCCGCCCAAAGCAAGAGGGCAGGGCGCTCGGCGACGCATTTGGCGCGAAGCTGATATCCTGAAAGCAGCCATGGCAGCCTCTGTGTGCGACCAGTTCAGTTTGAACATCAGGGTCGTTGGGGCTCTTATGGCCCCTGGTCTTTACGGTGGATGGGAAAGCGCGCTTGTCCATGGGCTGACATCGACAGATGGCTCTTTACTTGCCGGCCTAGACGATAGCGCCAAGGCGCTGATGCAGCCCATTGATAGAGATCACAGCCTGGAGCTTTTTGATCGTTGTGTGCTGGCGATCCGGCTTGGTGGGGCAAGCCATGCAACGCCGCTTCATCAGCCTGCGGGTCTTGAACTGATCGGCTACCTGGCAAAAGACGGGCGCTTTACCCGGCTGCCAGAGACAAGCGATCCCTTGATCGAACCCAAGGTGACAAGTGAGCACGAAGGCCTCTACCAGGCCGTAAAGGCTATCGTTTCAAACCCAGAAGGCGTCAGCCGTTTAAATCTTGGCATGTCGGTCCGCGCCGCTTGGCGCCGCCTGCATGGCCTTGAGGTGAAGATGGCCAAAGACGCCCTGATCTAAGTCCGCCCTGCCTCAACCAAAGGACCAACACATGTCGCCTCAACCCCATAACCCTTCAGGGCAAGTCCAAGGGGCCCCCTCGAAGGCGCGCACTGACGTCAAACCAGGGGCAGAAGCCCTAGGCGATGACTTGCTCTACGGCGCCGGCCCCATCGCAGAGTTCCTCTTCGGCAGCGCCTGCCATCGCCGTAAGATCTACTATCTGGCGAGCGAAAGCGAAGGCGGGTTTCCGCACTTCAAGATCGGCACGGTCATCTGTGCCCAGAAGAGCCAGCTTTTGGCCTGGATCGAGAGCAGAACCATCAATGCTCTGCCAAGGCCCTCGGCTTCAAAACCTTAGGCCCAAACCCTAGGCTCGTGTCTGGCCGCACGGCGCTTTGAAGCGCCAATGCGGAGGAGCTGGCCGCAGCCTGCTCGTCCGGCACAGGTGAGCGCAGAGCTCGATAGCCTCATCCCCAACATTCAAGGCGCGATGGCGCTGATCGCAGACTTGCTGCGGTCAGGCAGCGAACAGCTGTGTCTATAGGCTTGCTCGCGCCTGTCTAGTCATGACCTCCATCATGCAAAACAATAGCCCATTCCTTGCCACCCAGCACACTAGTGCATTACCCAGCTACGAGGCCTGCCAAGTCGCGGCCCTTGCCCTGAACAAGGACAGCCCGCCGCAGGCTATCAACGACGTGCTCACCCTCGTCCAAAGAGCAGAGCTGGATCCCTTAAGTCGGCGCGGTGTTGTCTGGACCATCGCAAGCCAAACCGGCAGCACCCTCGGTAGCCTTAAGGAAGCTTTGGGTGAGATTGCTGCCTTAGCCAAGAAACACGCGCCTGATGTTGGCCATAGTATCGCGCAGGCGGTCCTAGAGAGATACTTCGCAGGTGGCGACCATCTCATTCGCGGCGCTGAAGGGTATAGAGCGACAATCTGGATGAGAGTTGTGCGTCAATCAGGATGATAGTCCTTGGTCGCGACGTTTGTGATGGTGGCGGGTTTTCGCGACACCATCAAGGTTTTTATTGATTTTGATTGTCG
>JAUIDR010000064.1 GCA_030428565.1 Alphaproteobacteria bacterium | reverse complement strand
GCGACAATCAAAATCAATAAAAACCTTGATGGTGTCGCGAAAACCCGCCACCATCACAAACGTCGCGACCAAGGACTATCATCCTGATTGACGCACAACTCTCATCCAGATTGTCGCTCTATACGCGCCCCAGTGGCAGGCGAAAGCTTCAGGCGCAAGGCTGCTGCCCTCCCGCTTAATCCCTCCTCAATCAATTCTTGAAACCGCGCCCGCAGCGCGTCCGGCAAAGGTGCTGACATGATCCATCCTCCCAAAAAGAGTGAATCACAGATCAGCGCATAAAGGAATCCCTACCGATTCAGGTTTTTGGCAGAATGCTCTAAAAGAATTTAGTCAACTGATGGATGGCAGCTTGGACCTGGCATCAACGCCGCTCGCCGGGCGCGGTGTGACCTCGCTAGACGATTTGTTGCTCGACTATCCAAAGGGCAGCAATCCATTCGGTATGACGCAAGGGCCTAATCCCGAATTCGTTGAAATCGACACCGCCCTGTTCGAAGGCACCAAACTCTTGAACTGGTTCAGTGACATTGCCCGTTCGTTCCGCAACTACATTTTCAGCAAAAAAGCGGGACACGGTTCAAAAGACCCCATGATCCTTGCCGAAGGTGATAGCTGGTTCAACTACCCCCACAAACTCAACGATATCGTTGACCACCTTATGAGCGACTACACGGTCGCGAGCCTGGCAGCCCCAGGCGACACAATCCGAAACATGATTGACGGGCCCAAAAAAGAAAAAGGATCGGAATATCTAGAGAAGGCGCTAGAGCTCCAAGAAACCTATGGCCGCTTGAAAGCCATCATTTTTTCTGGCGGTGGCATCGATGTTCTGTTCGACCCTGTCCCACAAATTGGTGTTAGCGTCTTCAGGGCATCACTTCGCCCATACAACACCGTCGCTGACAAGACCAAAGCAGAGAACTTTTTGGACCCTCACTTTCTCGATGCCGCCATGAATGACCTGTCCAAGCGATACGTCAGGTTCATTCAATCGGTTAGAAACGAAGACGCGATCAAGGCGCTACCGATTGTCATCAATTCTTATGCCTATCCATTCCCGGCGCTCAAAGAACGATTTGACCACCGTAAACCCGCTTACTACCGGCTGGATTCCTTCGTGGGACATGTGTTGGACGATTACGGTATCGTAGACGATCAAATTCGACATGCGATCATGAAATACCTCATCAACCTGTTCTATGAAACGATAGAAAAAGCCGCTAAGCCCTTTGATGACGTCTATCTGGTCGATAACCGCAAACTCTTGCCCGACATTGATCTGTGGTACGACGAGATCCATCCGACGAGCAAGGGCTTCAAACTCGTCACCGAAAACTTCGACAAAGTCCTGAAGTCCGTCATCAAATAGAGGCCGTAAGCGCTGCAAGGCTGCCCCATCGACCCGAATCTAGCCCGCGCCCACAACAATCGCCTCTGCCAACGCCGCGGGCTGGTCGAGCAAAACGTGATGGTAGGCATCGGGGATCGTAACCAAAGGAGCGTCCGGGCCCAGGCGATCATAAAAGGCCCGCTCCCAAGCTGGCGAGCACAGCGCAGACTTGCCACCACGGATGAACAGCGGTCGTTGCGCCAGCCCTTCATAGACCTCGATCAACTGATTCCAGAAATCGCGATTGCTCTCGGGGCCTGAAAACCGGCCGAAATCAAAGACCCATGACCAGCCCTCGTCAAATTCACGAACCGAATGGTGGGCGATGAAATCCTTAATCCAGGGCTTTTGTGCCGGCTGTTCGGGAATATAGCGAAAACGCCCCTCCGCCTCGGCGCGGCTGGCATAAAATCGGCGTTGGCTGTTCCAAGCCCGGCCCACGGGTGCGGGCACAAAGCGCATCGAGGTGTCGCAGACCATCAGGCGGTCAAAAGAATCCGATGCGTTTGCCATCGCATGGGTCGCAACAGCGCCGCCAAAGCTGTGCCCGAACAAGATCGGCTGATTTTGAAATCCCAGTGCAGCGCTGACTTCGACAACATCTTGCCAGTCTTGATCGCGGCCATAGGCTGGGCGCCAATCGCTTTGGCCCATGCCCGCAAAGCTCAGCGCGGCCACCTCCCAGTCAGCCGGCAAGCAAGCCATCAGCGGATCAAACCAATGCGCGTGCGCCAAAAACCCGTGCAAACACAAAAGACTAACGCGCGGCTTGCCGCCATCGGACGCCTGGGCGGCACGCCAGCGGAGGTGCAGCTTAGACCCCGCCGAGGTCACGAAGCGATCTTGAATCGCCTGGCCGTCGAGCAAAGCCGGGCTATCGTCACGGCTGGCCGGATGATGGGTCTGGGGCATGGGGGCGTGTGTCCAAATTTCGTGGCGGGTCGAGCAGAGCAATCGGCGGGAATCAGACCCGAGCGTGCGGCGGCTAAAGCGACCGGCTAAGCACGCAAGGCCTCAACCAGAAAATCTATAAAGACCCGCGCCTTGCGCGACAAGTATCGCGTGGCCGGATAGACCGCGACCAACGATAGATCGTCGGGCGTCCAGTCGGACAGAACCGCGCGCAACCGCCCCTCGACCAGCGCCTGTTCGACGAAGAAACGCGGCACCGCAGCAACGCCCAGTCCAGCGAGCGCGGCCTCAACCAAAACGTCACCGTTGTTGCTGGCCAAGCGCGCGCGCGGCTCGACGGTAAGCTTACCCTGTTCTGCATGCGCGAAGCTCCAGCGCGCGCCACTGTCTTGCCGGGTGTAGACCAGGCCTTGGTGTTCGCGTAGATCGTCAGGATGGCGAATGGCCGCCTTACGTTCAAGGTAGGCTGGGCTCGCGACATAGACGAAAGGCAGGCGCGCTAATTGGCGCTGTATCAAGCTGGAATCTTCCAGCGCGCCAATGCGCAAGGCCAGATCGAACCCCTGCCGGACCACATCGACATAGGCATCGCTCAGATCTATTTGCAGCGTAATGCCGGGATGAGCCGCGCTGAAGGCGGCGAACTTGGAAGCCAGACATCGGGTGCCATAGGAGACGGGCGCGGTCACGCGCAGTAAGCCCTGGGCCACACTGGCCTGATCGCGCAATCCCTCGTCAATTTCATGCAGGTTGTGCAAAACCAAGCGCAGCTGGTCATAGTAGTCCTGACCCAATTGGGTCACGGATAGCTGACGGGTCGAACGCTGCAACAGCTGGACACCCAAGGACGCCTCCAGCGCCGAAACCTGTTTTGAGACCTGCGACTTGGCGCGCCCAAGTTTTTCCGCCGCCGCAGTAAAACTGCCCGCTTCGATCACCGCAACAAAGGCTTGCATGGCTTGCAAACGATCCACTAAGCTCCCCTTCCTTCAACCCCTCCAGCGAAACCACAGCATGCCATGGACCAGAAAGAACTGAAACAATACCTTGAGACTGCGAGCCCCGAACAGCGTCTAGCGCTGGCCAAAGCCGGAGTTATCATGGCTGTCATGCAAGAAAAATTGCGCATGGGATTTACCATTGAAGAAGTGGCGACGGTGCTGGCCATGGATGGCAAGAACCGCATCGACGACGCCATGCTGGATTCTTGGAAGCAACAGCTTGAGCGCTTTGAAGAAGCGCTGGGCGATGAAATCCGCAAGGGCTAGCCTTCGGTCCAGCCAGTCTTCGGTCCAGCCAGTCTTCGGTCCAGCCAGTCTTCGGTCCAGCCAGTCTTCGGTCCAGCCAGTCTTCGGTCCAGCCAGTCTTCGGTCCAGCCAGTCTTCGGTCCAGCCAGTCTTCGGTTGAGCCAGTCTTCGGTCCAGCCAGTCTTCGATTAAGCCAGTCTTCAGCTCAGCTCGTCTTGGGCTAGGCGCCCCTTCGACTGATACCGACACGCGCCTTGCAGCTTTTCGCCTGGCTGTTCCACCGCTTATCCGCACCGCTGCGTGGCCGTCCTAAGTACAGGTTCTGGGCCTCTTAAAGGGTGCTTGGTTTTGGGCCATCGGCTTTGCCCCCTGGACTCTGGGATGTCTGGGCTCTGGGATATCTGGGCGCTAGTTTGTCTGGGCTTTGAGGTGTCGCCACTAGATATGGCGCCCAATAAAAGCCGCTCCAAGGCGCTCGCCCCGCCCAAACCATGCCAGCCATTGGGCACCGGTCTTGGGTTCCGCCACTGGCTCTAAACGGAGGGCTTGCCAGGGCCCGTAGGCCCCGCTGAGCCGCCAAGCATAGCGCTGGACCCAGGCCGCAGCGCGAACGACAAACAAAGGTGAGTTGTCTATGTTTCGAAATGCCCCGCTTTTTCTCGCCCGCACAAGCCTCGGCCAGCGCCCAAGGCGCGCTAGCAAATCGAGCTGGTTGCTCGCAACGGCGCTGACCTGTTTGGCCGCCAGCCCCAGTTTGGCTCAAGATTGCCAGGCTCTAGCCGAGCACCCCGACCGCGGCGGCGTAGAGCAATACGCCATCGACGGCCCCGCGGCCACGAAAGCCTGCCTATCCGAGCTGCGTAAAGACCCCTTTAGTGCCAAACTCATGGGTCTGGCGGCCCGCGCCCTGCGCGCTGATGGCAAACCGCAAGAGGCGTTTGGCTATGCCAGCAAAGCCGCCTTGTTGGGCGATGCGGTCGCTATGAACACGCTAGCACTCTTGTATCTTGAAGGCGGCGCCTCGAGCCCGGCTTCGCTGCCCGATCCCTTTCTGGCGCGCATTTGGTTTGAAAAGGCGGGCCTGGCGGGTCTGGGCGACGGTTTTCTAAATCTGGCTGATCTTTACCGCGAAGGCAAAGGCATTACGGCCTCAAAGGAAAAGGCCGCCGACTACGTGGCCAGAGCAATCGAACTAGGCAGCGGCAAGGCGCAAAATCAGGTCTCTAACCCCGGAAGCAAGGGTGATCCGGACCAACAGCTCGCGGTCTTAGAATCGCTGGCGAACAAATACCATGCTCCCTCTATGATGAAGTTGGGCAAGGCTTACTATTTTGGTGAGATGGGCCTGCCTGTCGATTTTGACCGCGCGGTTGATTTGCTACGCGGCGCGGTCGATCAATACTATGAGCCTGCTTACTACTATCTGGGCTTGGCGTATGAAGAAGGCAATGGCGTGCCCCAGGACACCGAAAAAGCCGCCTACTTCTATGAACGTGGTCACCGTGCGGACATCCCCCTTGCGACCTTGGCGCTGGGCCAATTTTATCGCGACGGCAAAGGTGTGACGCGCGACGATGACAAAGCCTTTGAGCTGTTGAAACGCGCCGCTGATGCTGGCCTGGCGGCCGGGCTCACCGACTTCGGCTATATGTACTATGACGGCAAGGGCGTCGAGCGTGATCGCTTGCACGCTGTGGACTTGTTCGAGCAAGGCGATGCCAAGGGCGATGCGCTGGCCTCCGCCCAGTTGGGCTATATGTACGAACAAGGCGTGGCGGTCGAAGCCGACTTGCCCCGCGCGCGCGATTACTACGAGCGTGGCGCTGAACGCAGCAACACCTACTCGCGGGTACAATTGGGCTTCATGCTGCGGGATGGAATCGGCGGACCGGAAGACCTGAATCGCTCGTTCAAGCTGTTCATGCAGGCGGCACAGACCGGCCATGATGATGCCTTGGCCGCCGTTGCGTTTGCCTATGAACGAGGCATGGGGGTCGAACAGAATATGGCGACCGCTTTGGATTGGTATCAACGCGCCGCCGATGCCGACAGCGGCTGGGGCACCTTTAACCTGGCCTGGCTGCTGATCTACGGCGAAAAAGAATTCTATGACCTCGGTCGTGGCCTGCGCACCATGCACCAAGCCGCCGATTTGAACTACGCCCGCGCCTTTACCGAGCTGGGCTATATCTATTCAGAAGGCACCGGCGGCACCCCTATCGACCACGAGCAGGCTGTCAAATGGTTCGAAAAGGCGATCGATGCGGGACGCAGTGATGCCTTGAACGGACTGGCGCTGCAATACGATTTCGGATGGGGCGTCACGCGCGACCACGCCAAAGCGGTCTCCTTGTATGAGCAAGCGGTCGCAAAGGGTGACACGCAAGCCATGACTAACTTGGGTTTTGCCTATCACGCGGGGCTGGGCGTCGAGCAGGACGATAAAAAGGCCGCTGATTTGTACCAGCAGGTCTTGGACGCAGGCGATAGCAGCAATGTGGCGCTCACAAACCTGGCTTGGGCCTATGAGCACGGCCAGGGCGTCGGCCAAGATTACGACAAAGCACGCGAACTCTATCGCAGGGCACAGGATAATGGCTCCAAGCAAGCCGCCTTCGCGTTAGCGCGCTGGCAGCACTACGGAATCGCCCAAACCAAAGACCTTGCAGCCGCCACGCAAAGCTATGAGGCGGTCGCAGATTATTCCCACGCTGTAGCGCTGGAGCTCGCCCGCATAACCCTTGACGCCGAACAGCAGTTGCAGCGCTATGAAGCCTTGGCGCAACAGACGATTGATGAGAATGACTTCTCGCGTCTATCGACTTTCGCCAACCGCCTTGGGGACCAGGAATGTGAGCTGGGCATGTTTATGGCGTCACAGATCGCAAAATCCGAACTGGGATATTTGAAAAAAGTTCGCGGCCTGGTCGAACAAGCGGTCGAAAACGGCTACACTGCTGCGGCCTTTTTGCTGGGTGATTCAGGCGGATTCGGCGATTGGGAGAGCTATCAGCAAGCCTATGATTTGGGATGCCCGCCCTTGACCTTAGAAGCCGACTAGAGCCTCGGGCGCTGGTGTAACAACAGCCCATCCGCTCTAGATGACTGATTTCTAACGCAAGTCCATGCGCACTCGTGTTGCCATTCGTTCGCGGCTTGCGCTAACGCGCGAGGCTCGAAGGCCAGGCTGCTCGCAGAACCTTGGCCGCCATTGTGCTGGGCTGCAATTGTACGCCACGCGACCGGTTCAAACCGCGAGTCACCGGCCAAGCTTATAAACTTGGATCTGTGGCAAACCCGGATAGGTGCGCGTTGATTTGCTTGGCATTTAGGCCGCGCGCTCTAGCCCTTGTTGTTGAAATATCGCCCGTCCAAGACGCTTTGGTCCAATGGGAACTCGGCAGACCAATGGGCACCAGGCATTCGAATTGCGCTCTCTGCCGACAGCAATAACCGATGGCAAGAACCAATCGAAGTTTCGATGACAGGTGTCGATGCGCTGGCGCCGGTGAACGGGCTTCGGTGAACGAGCGCCGGTGAAAGGGCGTCGGTGAACGGGCGCCGGTGATTAGCGAAGATGGCCGTCGCGCACGCTCGTAACCCGACGGCTGCGGCCAGAAGCGCCTTGGGGCCCTTGCGTAGCACCAGCACTGCCCCAGACCTACATGGCCGGGCGCGACTACCGATCACCATATCGACAGCGCGCAAAACGCCAATCTTGCGCGGTCTAGCGCCCACAGCTCCCCGGCGGTCAACCGGGGGCAGGTTTGCTTGCAGCCTTAGCCCTCTTTGCGAGGACGCCCACGCTTACGCTTCGGCAAGGCGCCGTCGGGGCCAAGCACCGCTGGCATTGCATCTTCACCGGGGCCCAAGCGCTTCATGAAATCGATCAGGGCACGACGTGTCGCTCCCTCTTCGATTTGGAAGAACACCTTGAGCAACTCGGCGGCCTGCGGGTGTGCCATCAGGTCGATGCCGTAATCTTGCTTTTCTTCGCGCAGAACGCCGGTCTCGCCAAAATCCTCGCCCGGCAACACGAAGACATGCGGAGGCAAGCCCTCGAAGAAGTATTCGACCGGCACATCCAAAATGCGCGATAGCTTGTACAGCCGCGCGGCGGATATGCGGTTCTGAGCGTTCTCGAATTTCTGCACCTGCTGGAATGATACCGACATCTTTCCAGCGACAGCCGATTGGCTCATATTCTTCTGAATGCGCCGCACGCGCATCCGCTGTCCGACGTGTACGTCGATGGGATCAGGACCGTCTTCCTGAATCGTCATGAGTTCTACCTTTATACCAGTACGCAGTTCGCGTTGGAGCGCATCGCAATGCGACCCACTTTTCTGCCGCTTGTTTATAGCTAGACGTATCCAAATGTGAATACCAGACTAAAGACAAAAACAAGGCACAATTTAGCCGAATGCGCGAACTGAGCTATCCATGAGAGCTTTTTCGATCTGTAATCGAGAGCCGCGCCCCTAAAAAGAGTAGGGCGGCGAGCATTAGTGCCCATAAGTTACCAATTTGAGAAAAAATGGTCATTTTGCTTGCCGCCCGCGGCACGCGTGACACGTGGTAGGATTGCAGCCCTAGATCAATCGCGGCAACCTGCCGCCCCACGCCATCAAAAATGGCGGATATTCCTGGATTTGACACACGAATCAACGGCCTGTTGGCCTCTACCGAGCGCAGGCGTTGAATTGCAAAATGCTGATAGGGGCCTGTGGATAAGCCGAACCAACCGTCGTTGGTCAGGTTTAGGATAAGTTTCCCGCCCTGTTTCAGGCCCTCGCGATGAAAATTTGGCACGATTCCCTCATAGCAAATTGACGGCAGAAATCGTCCTAAGCCTTTCACTTTTATAGGGTTATCGTCCAACCCCTTAGACGTGTTTATAAAGCCACCTGTGATGGATGGGAGCAAATCCAAAACAGACTTAAATGGTACGTATTCACCAAACGGTACCAGGTACCGCTTATTATAGTAAGCTTGTTCGCGGCCCATGTGATCCAGAACATCAAAGGAATTATAGTAGAGCGGCGCGCCCTTCGCGTCCGCTTCCAAGCGAATGCTGCCCGTAATCAACAAGGTCTCGGCGGGTAGGTCGCGGGTCAAATATCCCTGCAGGGCGGGTCGGCGGTGCAATACCTCGGGAACGGCCGCCTCGGGCCAGATGATCGCGGCAAGTTGCGCGCCATCGCCCGCTGCATTGAGACGCTCAGATTCGCCGATAGCCGCTCTGCTGAGCAACAGCAGTCGCTCGATGACCTTTCGCTGTTGTTCAGGTGATTGCAAGATACCTTGCTCTAAATTGGGCTGGATCAGCGCCACGCGGTCTTGGCCTGCGAGCAGCGTTTCCATGTCGTCGGTGGTCCAAAGAACCGCCGCGCTGTAGACCAGGTTGAAGGCCAAAGCCGCCAACCCAAGCGCTGGCCCTAGAAGCCGCATTGTTTTTAACCAAGTCCAAGCAGGCCTGAAAGTCGCGGGTATAACAGCCGTATCTAAGCGTTGAGCGTCCGTTCGCTTTGCCGTTTCCCGCATCGTGCCCTGCATCTTTCCTGGCGCCGCTTCCGGCTCCCCCATCCATGGGGCCCCCATCCATGGCCCCCCCATCCATGGTCCCAATGCAAACAACAAAGCCAGGGTCGAGAGCAGCCAGACCCCACCTAAGGACGCGGGTTGCATGAGCCAAGGTGTAAAGGCGAAGCTGTAGCCCAACAAATTCCACGGAAAGCCGGTAAAAATCCAAAGCTTGACCCATTCGATCAACAGCCAGCTTGCAGCGAAGGCCAAGGGCCCGCCCCAAGCGTGCCGCCAGAAGGGTCTTAAGGTGGCGATTAAGGCGCCGCCCGCTTGCATGGCCGCCAAAAAGGCCGGTAACAAGATGACCGGCACCGGCAGAAACCACCAAAACGTCTGCCAGTCGCTGGTCACAGCGATGCCGATCCAATAGAGCCCGGCAACGAAGTAGCCAAAGCTGAACCACCAGAGGCGCGCAAAGGCCTGCCAACGCGTCTTGGCTTCTTGCCACGCGATGAAGGCAGGCCCCAAGCAGATCGGCAGCAGCCAAAAGAAAAAGAAAGGCGCCATGGTCAGCGCCATGAGGCCACCCAAGGCCAGCATGACCGCAGACATGCGCCAGCCGTGCAGCCGAGCCAGCCTCAATCGCAGGCCCGCCTGCACCGCTGCCCAGCCCATTAGGGCTCCGTTTTTTGGGTGCGCGATTGGGTCATTAACCCCTTGGCACCCGCCAGAGATTTGGCGCGCATGCGCAGGCGCTTGATCCGGCGCGGATCAGCATCAACGACTTGGAAGCGCATGCCAGAAGCGTGCTCGATCAGTTCACTTCGCGTCGGCACCCGCCCGGCGATGTGGGTCAACAGACCGCCAAGGGTATCGATGTCCTCTTCCTGCTCGTCTGCGGTCAGGAAGCTGCCAATCAAGGCCTCGAGTTCGTCGATGCGATAGCGCGCGTCAATGATCCAGGTGCCATCGGCCTGAGGCACCAATGCGGGCTCGCGGTCGGTGTCGTATTCGTCCGAGATATCGCCCACGATTTCTTCGACCAGGTCTTCAATCGTGACCAGCCCGTCGATACCGCCAAATTCATCGACAATCAGCGCCATGTGGTGGCGTTTGACCTGCATGTCCTGCAACAGCTGCAGGACCGGCATAGACGGCGCGACAAACAAAACATCGCGCATGAAATCTTGCACCCGGAATTGCGCGCCATCGACATCCCCCCACAGCAGATCCTTGATGTGAATCATGCCCAGAACTTCGTCTTGGTCTTCGCCCATGACCGGAAAGCGTGAGTGGCCGGCTTCCTTGGCCTTGGCGACAATATCGTCCAAGCTCATGTCATTGGTGATAAAGGCGATGTCCGCGCGCGGTACCCGCACATCTTCGACCCGCGCCGTGCGCAGGGCGCGAATATTGGCCAGAAGCAACAGCTCTGCGGCGTCGGCGGTAGTGGTCGCTTCTTCGGCCTCGCTTGTCTGTTCAGCCTTAGCCTCTTGATCGGGCTCCGGCGTCGCGCGATGCCAGCGCAATTCAGGGCGCGGCAAGCGTACTAGCAGGCGCGCCAACCCGCGGCTCAGGGCTCGGAATAACGCTTGTGCTGTCCGGGTCAATCGCATGGCTTGCGTCGTACTGCCGTCGCCGTCGTGTTCAGAGCTTGCGCCCGTTGGCAAACCACCGTCGCTGCCTGACCCGGCATTTTTGAGCCCATCCTTGTTGGGCTCCCTATTCGATGGTTTATCGCTTGCTGGCTTGTCGTGGCTTGGCATGTTGGCAGGCAATGGGTCGCTGGTCGCCGCAGCCGCTAAGGTCTCGCTGGGCTGTTTGGGGGCCAAGCGATCCTCTTGGCTCTGCATCTGAGCCTCCGGTGCCAGGGCTTCTGAAACCAGGGCTTCTGAAACCAGGGGTTCTGAGGCCTGGATTTCTGGCGCCAGCTCGTCGGCGGCCTCCGCTCCCCGTTTCAACAAACCACCGTCCAGGGCATGCAGGCTCGGTCTGCCGGTGTGGCTCGCGGCAGGTCGATCAGCATTGACGAGCGGCAAGACCACCGTCTTAGCAATTGGTGCTGGCTGGGATTCTAGTTGGGGCTCAGGCTCAGGCTCGGGCTCTGGGTCGAGCGCCTCGTGGGCGCTACGCGACGACGAGGGGTCTGATGGGGAGTCGCTCTCTTGCGACGACGCGCCGACAATGGGCGCGGACTGAATGGTGCTGGTCATGTACGTTTAAATAGGTGATGTCTGTATTGACTGTGTGACAAGTGGGAAAAAATTTCCAGAAAGAAAAGGGGGCTTAGCCGATTGCGCGCGCCATCTGCCGATGAGACGTGCAGATTTCATGAAACCTACGCGCGAAGATTGCGGATTCCGCCACGTTTTGGCCTTATTCGTCAATCGCTGCGTAAGGATCGGGCCATCCTAGCTCGGCCATGATGCGCCGCTCCAGGCCTTCCATGCGCTCGGCTTGCGACTCCAACTGGTGGTCGTGTCCTAAAAGGTGCAAGCAACCGTGCACAACCAAATGCTGCAAATGCGCGGCCAGCGGCTTGGCTTGCGCCTTGGCCTCTTGTTCGCAGGTCTGAAAGGCCAGCACGATATCGCCGATCATCCAGGGCGGTCCGGCCTCGCCGTTCTCGCCAGCCGGTATATCGGCTTCATCTTGCGGAAATGACAGCACATTGGTCGGCCGATCTTTGCCACGATAGTCAACGTTCAAGGCCTGAACTTCATCATCGTTTGTCAGCACCAAAGCGCCCTGCCCTGCAGCCAGAGCGGCCTGGCTATCGCCGGGCTCAATCCCTAAGTCAGACAGACCCGTGCACAGCGCGTGTCGCGCCGCTGCCTCGCACAAAGTCTCTGCGTCGGCTAGTGCCGTGCTCCAAGCAGGCTCCTCGATCAAGACACTCAGCATGCCGGGTCTTGGTCCTGGTCCTGGCCCTGGTCCTGGCCCTGATCCTCGCTCGCTCGCTCCTTAGGTGCCTGCGCGCTCGCTCGGCGCGGCGTGTCATCGCTGCCCGCGGCCTCGTAAGCGTTGAGGATCTTGGCGACCAAGTCGTGGCGCATGACATCGGCGCTGCTGAACTGCATGACCCCAATCTCTGGGATGCCCGACAGTTTGTTGCGCGCATCGCGCAGGCCCGATGTCTGGTTGGGCGGCAGATCTACTTGGCTCAAATCACCGTTGATGACCATGCGCGAACGATGGCCGAGACGGGTCAAAAACATTTTCATCTGCATGGCGCTGGTATTCTGCGCCTCGTCCAGAACAACAAAGGCCTCCTTTAAGGTCCGCCCGCGCATAAAGGCTAAGGGCGCGACTTCGATCACGCCCGATTCCAAGGCCTTTTGCGTCTCGCGCACGCCCATCAACTCGTTGAGCGCGTCATAAATGGGCCGTAAGTAAGGATCGACCTTATCTTTCAGGTCGCCGGGCAGGAAACCCAAGCGTTCGCCCGCTTCGACCGCAGGGCGCGAAATTATGAGCCGTTCGACCTCGCCCATGAACAGCAACTGGATGCCTTTGGCCACCGCCAAAAAGGTCTTGCCGGTTCCAGCGGGGCCCAGTCCGAACACCATTTCATGCTGATCCAGCATGCGCATATAGCGATTTTGAGCCGGGTTGCCCGCTACGACGGTCTTACCGCGCAGCGTCCAGGATTGGCGCATATCGCTCTCGTCGCCCTCATCGCCGTCTCGGTCGTTTGAGGCACCGAGAATCGCGGCAGGCGCCCCTTGTGCCACTGCCGTCTTTTTCGCCACTTCAGCAACACCCACCCCTTGGTCGCGCGCAAAGCGATAGGCGCTGTCCACTTCCTCGATACCAATCTCCTGCCCCTTGCGCGCCCGCTCTTGCAAGGCTTCCAAAACCGTCAGCGCTAGGGCTTGGGCAGCCTGTGCCCCATCGATCGAGACCAGCGCCCCGCGCGAAACGCAATGCGCGCCAGTGCGGTAATCCAAACGCATCAGATTTTCATCGTGGGCGCCGCAGACCCTTTGGGCCAGCTCGTTAGTCTCAAATTCAAAACGCAGGGCAGTGCGCGCGGTTTGTGTCATGCAGCCTCGGTCTGTTTGGCGCTGTGCGTGATATCGCTGGTGACGACTTCACCAGAGATCGAGTTAGCGCCCGCATAGGTCACGTCAATATCGACGATGGAGCCCAACAAGCGCGCCGGTGCCTCAACGTGAACCGCCTGCATGTAGGGCGAACGGCCAACCAATTGACCTGCAACGCGCCCCTCGCGCTCCATCAGCACCGAAAGTCGGCGCCCTTTGGTGGCGTGATTAAAGGCCTCTTGCTGGGCATTGAGCAACTCTTGCAACATGGCGAGACGTTGCGATTTGACCTCTTCGGGCACTTGGCCCGCGATGTCGGCGGCAGGCGTGCCTGGTCTGGACGAATACTTGAAAGAATAAGCCGCCGCGTAAGATACCTGGGTGACGATATTTAAGGTCTCGGCAAAGTCTTGATCCGTTTCACCAGGGAAGCCGACGATGAAATCGCCCGACATCGCCAAATCGGGGCGCATATCGCGCAAGCGCGCAATGACGTCCAAGTATTGCTGACGGGTATGCTTGCGGTTCATGGCTGCCAAGATCTTGTCCGACCCCGCCTGCACCGGCAGGTGGAAATAGGGCATGAGCTTGGGCTGATCGCGGAAGGCCTCATAGAGGTCGTCGGTCATGTCGTTGGGGTGCGAGGTCGTAAAGCGAATGCGCTCTAGCCCGTCGATTTCGGCCAGTCCATTGATGAGCTGACCCAGCCCCCACGTCTGCCCGAACGCGGTCTCACCGTGATAGGCGTTGACGTTTTGGCCCAGCAGCGTGATCTCGCATACCCCTTGATCGACCAAGCGCTTGGCTTCGTCCATGACTTGTGCGACGGGCCGCGAGAATTCAGCGCCGCGCGTATAGGGAACCACGCAAAAGCTGCAAAACTTGTCACAGCCTTCTTGCACCGTCAGGAAGGCTGCTGGCCCCTGGCTCTGCACCTCTGGCACCAACTCGTCGAACTTTTGCTCGACGGGGAAATCGGTATCGACCAAGCGCAGAGGCTTACGCTTCTTGCTGCGACTGATGCGGCGAGGCTCACCGCCGTCATGCTGCGCTGCGTCTTGCAGGGCATCATCCTGTAGGGCCTGCCGTTCTGCGCGATCTTGTTCGACTTGGCGCAGCAGTTCGGGCAGGCGATGGTAGGTCTGCGGCCCGAACACCAGATCCACGCTCGGCGCACGGCGCACCATTTCCTGACCTTCGGCCTGTGCGACACAACCTGCCACACCGATGATCAAATCTTTGTCTTGCTTCAGCTTTTTAAGGCGCCCAAGTTCCGTATACACCTTTTCCGCGGCTTTTTCGCGGATATGGCAAGTATTGAGGATGATGAAATCAGCATCCTCGGGGCGCTCACCTAATTCGTATCCCAAAGGGGTTAGCGTATCGATCATGCGCTGGCTGTCATAGACGTTCATCTGGCAGCCGTAGGTCTTAATAAAGAGTTTCTTACTCACGAAGGTCTCATGCTTGACTTACAGAACGGGCGCAGCACAAGCGCGGCTCTGTATACGATTTGGGGCGCTTGGGCCGTTGGATGAAAGACGGGCTGTCGTCCCCCATGCCGCGCGCGATTGATTTAACATGGCACAGCAGCGGCCACAAAAAAAGGGGAGCCCAAAGCTCCCCTCTATTTTAGACGAGGCAGAAGGGCAAGGACTTTACGTACTGGCCCCAACCTTGTGATGTCTCTAGCGGCGCTTACCCTTAGGCTTGTTGCCCAGACCGATGGTTTTGGCCAGCTCTGAACGCTGTTTTGCGTAGTTCGGCGCGACCATCGGGTAGTCTGATGGCAGGCCCCAACGCTGGCGATACTCATCGGGCGTCAAGTTGTAGGCGGTCTTCAGGTGGCGCTTCAACATCTTGAGTTTCTTGCCGTCTTCCAGGCAAACAATGAAGTCAGGCTGGATTGACTTCTTGATCGGCACTGCGGGCTGAAGAATTTCTTCTTCTTCTTCAGGCTCTTGATTGATTGAAGTCAGCGTAGCATGCACATCTTTGATCAAATTTGGCAGGTCAGCCATGGCGACCGAGTTGTTGGCAACATGCGCCGAAACAATCTCTGCAGTCAGCTCCAGAATGCGATCCTCTGGCATAAAGTCTTCCATAGTTTGACTAATCTCTATTTGTGAACTCGAACAATTTAACTAGCGCCGCACGATAGTGACATGTGTTTACCATGTAAAGGATCAATCTGCGAAATCGTGCATATCTTCCAGCGCCATAACTAGCGCATCAACGCGTAAACCTTCACTTCGGTGGTAATATTTTTTTCTTAACCCAACCTGTTTAAAGCCAAATTGCTTGTAAAGGCCAATAGCTGCTTTGTTGTCAGCAGCAACGTCTAAGATAATTTTGCTAATATCTAACCCGCAACACCGATGTAGCGTCTGGTGCAGCGTGCGTTTACCCCATCCTTGGCCTTGAAAGCCCGGCAGCACGGCAATCGACAATAATTCAACCTCACCACAGATCACCTGCAGCAAAGCATAGGCAAGCGGTTCATCGTCTTGGGTCATCAAAACCCAAGCCTGGTGGCCTGGAAGCGCCAAGAGCTTGGCAAAGGCCTCACGCCCCCAAGCCTGTTCAAAGCAAGCGGCCTGCATGTCGGCGAGGACATCCGCCAGCGTATCTAGATGGCAAGATTGAGCGTCGATGAGTTTGTAGTCAGCGTCCGGGCTCTGACCGGCCATCAAGCGGCAGGACGACGCGTCGCGGCCCCCGACACAGCGCGAGCGCTGACATCGGAGGAGATGTCCGCTACGGACTGGAGCCCTGCTTGCGCGGCTGCCGCCGCCTTGCTGCCCGCCAGAATTATATCCAGCGAACTTAAGTTGAAAGCGACGAACCAAGTCTCCTGATCATACGCCAACGCAGCGGTGTTGAAATCACGAAGGTCGTTATCTTTAATCAGCCGCTTGATGTTACGGATGTACTTGCCGCGCTCGGTCGAATAAGCCTGCATGTGCGCCATCAATTCCATGCCCGACGGCTGCACTTGTTCTTCCATAATGACCTGGCGCTGCAATCGCATGTCAGCGTACTTGTGGTGGCGATTGAGGTTCAAAGCATATGAGGCGATCGATTCCCGCAGACTGTCGAAGCCACGAACCTTGAAACTCTCGTCTTCATCGCGCTGGTATGGAATGAGACCGTCGGCCTCATCGTTCCAAACGCGCTGACCGAACAAAGCGTTGATCTTCAGTGCAAAACGCGAGGTTCCCCAGCCGGTTTCTTCGATGGACTGCGCCAAGATCATATCAACGGGAATGGGCGCAACCTTGCTCAGCAGGCTCTCAACGCTGCCGTCCATTTCATAATACTTTTCCGCCAGGGCTTGCAGCCAAGGATCATCAATCATCTCGATGCTCCCCTCATAGCCCATAGACAGCAGCCGATCGCGCTCGGCTTGAATGTTGGCATTGACCGCCAGGGCCAAAGGCAAAACGATTGCGATATAGACCTGCTTGCGAGCCTCAATGTCGGTCATGTCAGACAGATTGTACGGCAGGGCATCGAAGAAAATCGGCTTGACGGCTTGACCATCACGCGCGGCTGTCACGTCCTGTTGCGCGCGCGCCAACAGCGCGGCCACGTCCTCGCGATCGTTATCGAGAATAAAGTCAGCACTTGAAGGGGCTTGATCAAATGCACCCGGAATGGCGGAAACGCTGCCTGCAACGCGCGCAAAACGCGGCAGGTTGTTTTCATCTGCCAAGGCCGTTCCGCTGGCGTTTGCTGCAGTCAGAGGCCGAAACGCGCGGGTCGAGGA
>JAUIDR010000109.1 GCA_030428565.1 Alphaproteobacteria bacterium | reverse complement strand
CGCCTAATTGAGGCGAAACGCGGGGGAGGCATCTCTCCAGTCGGGCTACGCCCTCCCTGCAAGACACCACCCCCGCGTTCTCATCCTGATTGACGCTGGATTCTCATCTTGTTTGTCGCGCTGCAAACAGCGCCCCCCAGGCCGCCGGTGATAAGCCTGGCTGTAGCAACAAAGCAGAGGGTGGCTTGTTGGCCTGGCAGGTTTGCCAGGCCAGCTCCAATTCTGAGGGTGAGCGGGAGGGCGTGCGGTCAGCCATGGTGATCGCTAGCGCCACCAGGGGCCGCGTCGCGGGGCGGCTTCGCTGGTTCCGTCGTTGTTGGCTGGCTCCTGATTGGTCAGATCTGAATTGCTCGGGCCAGCACTTCTCGGGGTGTCACCAGTGTCAACCGCCGCCGCCGCGTCGCGGGCAGGGGCGGACGCTGCTGCTTGCTCAGCCGCGTCTAGAGGGGCTTTCATTGCCCGCTGTGCCATCCGCAAGTCTTGCGGCAAATCGGCCTCGTCAAAGCTGGTCTCGATGCTCGTAATCAGGGTCTCAAGGCGCACCAACCAAATCTCGTAGGCCGGATCGCTGGGCAAAGCGGGCTTTTTCGCCAGCAGCGCTTCGGCGCGCTGCACCAAATCGCGCGCCAGAGCCTCTGCGCCATAGCCCGCCGCCGTGGCACTGTCTTCCAACACCGGATTGAAGGCTTGGGCCAACTCCTGGGCGAGCAGATCTTTGACCTGCGCCTGTTGGTTTGGATCTTGGATCAAATAGATCAAGACCCACAGGTCTTGCGGCGATGCTTCATCTGCGCCGCGCAACAAGGCGGCGGCCGCCACCAGTTTTTGCGCTTTGACAATGCGCCGGTCCGATAGCTTGACCCCCGCCAAGCGCATTTTGCGGATCAAGTGGGCATAGAGCGCGCGCACCGGCTCAAGGGCAATGTTTTTTGTCGCCGCGCTCAAAACATCTAGGTCAGTCAGACTAAGGCCAGCAACTGGCGCCGCTTCGCTGTTAGGGGGCACTGCGCCTTCGTCCAACGCCCAGCCGCCTTGCAGCAGGGCCTCGATACTTTCGTCCGCCACCGGTTCAAGGAACAGCGTCAGCAAGAAGCGGTCTGCAAAGGCGGCCAGCATACTATCGCTGGGCATGCGGTTTGAGGCCCCCACGCAACTGCGCAATGGCGCCTGGCTGCGATAGGCGCCGCGGGTGTATAGGCGTTCGTTCAACAGCCCCAGCAGGGTGTTCAAAATGGCGGTGGAGCCCAGAAAAATTTCATCCAGAAAGGCGATATCTGCCTCGGGTAGCATGTGGCGTGTGACCGGCTGGACGCGCCCTTCTTTGAGCGCCGCCAGGTCCAGACCGCCGAACAGCTCGTTTGGCTCTGAAAAGCGGCCCAACAGGTATTCGAAATAGTTGGCACTGATCGCAGTGGCGGCGCGTTTGACCGCGAGCGACTTGGCGGTGCCAGGCGGGCCAATGAGCAGCAAGTGCTCTTTGGTGATGAGCGCCAAAAACAACAGCTCGATCAAGCGTCGGCGATCGACCAGGCCTTGGCTGGCTTGGTCGATGCAGGCCTGGACGCGTTGGCGTGCGTCTACGAGCGCTGGGATGTCGGGAGGGGCGGCGTCGAGAGGGGGGGTAACGGTTGGGCTGCTCATATCGGGCATGGACCTGGCATAGCTCGGTTAGGGGCGGTGGCGAAGGAGCCGCAATCAAGCAGGCAACACCGCCGCCTGAAGCGTTGCCACTCTAGTGGAGCGCGCGGGGCAAAATCTGCGGTGACACGCAAGGGCAATGCACGGCGAAGCGGGGGGGCCTGGTGGCTTTGGCGTTGTTCTTTTGTGGTGTGATGTTAGACGCTATTCGTATTTAGCTAGGTTTGCAAGCGATGGTTGGGGGCGGGCCGCTCGCGCTTCACGATCTTGTTAAATCTGAGGAGAGCCAAGGCGCATGGATTTCGAGCGATTGCCATCCATGCTAGACATCACCGGAACCTAGTAAGGCCAGAAAGTGAGGGCATATGGAACCGGAGACAGCTTCTGTCGTTGACCACTACACCCGCAACAACCTGATGGACCGCATCCGTTCGGCTTTGACTCGCGCAGGGCATGACCCCGACCAGCCGACAATCGAAATGCTAGCCGAGCTCGACCATCTGCATGGCGGTGGCTTCGCAACCACCGAAGTCCAAGTCGAGATGGCTGAAATTCCGCGCGGATGTCATATTCTTGATGCTGGCTGCGGCATCGGCGGCCCCAGTCGATATTTGGCAGGCGTTCACGATTGCAGCGTGACGGCTATCGACCTTACGCCCGAATATATAGACGTGGCGGGTCGCCTGAATGAACAAGTCGGTCTGGCGGATAAAATTTCCTTAAGGGTCGGCAGCGTCACAGATTTACCTTACGAAAACGAGTCCTTCGACGTCGTTCTATGCCAGAATGTGACCATGAACGTGGCTGACAAAGATGCGATGTTCAAAGAGGCGTTTCGTGTTCTTAAACCCGGTGGGGTGTTTACCTTCACCCACCTTGCCGAGGGACCAAACGCGCCGCCCATCTACCCGCTACCCTGGGCGCTGACCCCAGAGGTGAGCTTCCTTGAGACCCCGGAAAAGATTTTTGCAAAGCTGTCAGCGGCCGGTTTTGAAAGCATTCAAGACATGACGAGCCAGGCGCGCGACAAGGCAGGTGGTGGCCCTCAACCCGGCACCATCGGCGCCGCCCCGGCCATGGGCGATGACATGCCCGTGCGAACCGGCAACAGCGCCAAATCGATCCAAGAAGGACGCCTGGTCGCGATGATGGTCGTTGCCCTGCGGCCAAGCTGAGCCCGCTTTCCTGGAACCAGCGTTCTTGACGCCAAATCAAGCGCTTGGCGCGGCTAGACCTGATACGCACGAGGCGCAATAAGACCCCAAACGCGCGAGGCGTGATAAGACCCCAAACGCGCGAGGCGCGATAAGACCCCAAACGCGCGAGGCGCGATAAGACCCCAAACGCGCGAGGCGCGATAAGACCCCAAACGCGCGAGGCGCGATAAGACCCCAAACGCGCGAGG
>JAUIDR010000063.1 GCA_030428565.1 Alphaproteobacteria bacterium | reverse complement strand
GGGGTAGCTAAGACCGGCCCCCCAATACCCAATGGTCAGGCGCAATTCTTGGCTAACAATCGGTCCGTCAGGCGAGAGCAAATTGATCCATCCATAGTGGTCTAGATAGCGCTGGTCGAAGCCATCCTCGCGGGTATAAGACTGCTGCCACGCAAGCTTGTCGCGTAAGGCTGATAAGGTTTTGACAAGCGGGCGCGTCGCTTCGTTGGCAAGCGCAAGGCAGGCGGGAAGCTGGTCCAGCATGGGAAGGGCGCGTGCAGGTTGGTCCTGGTAATCGCCCTCTTGCAGCAGCGGCGCAGAACCGCGTCCCACGGCCTGCCAGTAAGCCGGTAAGAAGGCGAAGCCCTGGGCAAAGTTATCGTACAGGCAGCGGCAGGCCGCCGCCACCAGTTCCAAGTTTGCTGAGCGCCCTGCATGATGCATCGTTCTTGCCTAGCTTACCAAAGTGATAACGATGTTGCCGACCTGCTGCTTATTGATGAAGGCTTGTTGGGCCGCACGCAGGCCTGGCAGCGGATACGTTGTGGCTACTATGGACGAACCTCGCCGCGCTCAATATATCCGACCAGATCACCAAAGACGCAAGGCGGAACAACCTTTGTGCCGGTGAAAGCCACGTCGCGCAGATAAAAGCCAAGCAGATCAAAACTCACCATCGGCCGGCGATAGCAATGCGGTTGGGGGCCATCTGCCTGGGTTTATTGGGCTGGGTTTGTTGGGCCTGGGTCTATTGGGCCTGGGTCTATTGGGCCTGGGTCTATTGGGCCGTCGACGCTTGTACGCCGGGAAGCGAAATGCAAGTCAAGGCACTCGGTCCGCCGCGAAAAGCCCCGGTGCTTGACGGGCCAGTTTGGGACACTGACAATGCAGGGATGAAGGCCTGATAGCCAGGACACCTTTGCAAGGATAAATGGGGCCGCTTGGCAGATCCGCAGCGGCCCCTTTTTCGATTAATTTTCGTATCTTAGAAAGAATGAGGAGCCCCCATGGACGGCAAGTTTGAATTGGGATTGGAGCAGCGCAAGGCCACGTTGGGCGCTGAATACGTAGAGAAAAACTTGGCCGCCGCCGATGACTTCACGCGGCCATTCCAAGAGGCCATGACGGCTTGGTGTTGGGGCTTTGGCTGGGGCGATGATGCCATTGACGCCAAGACGCGTTCCATGATGAACCTGGCCATGATTGGCGCCCTAGGTAAAATGCACGAGTGGGAAACGCACTGCCGCGGGGCCATCAACAACGGAGTCAGCAAAGAAGAAATCCGCGCCATAATCCACGTTGTCGGCATCTATTGCGGCGTGCCGCAGGCGCTTGAGTGCTTTCGTGTTGCGCGAAAAGTCCTGGATGAAAAGGGCTTGTTGTAGTGCGGCTGACCTGTCTTGGCACCGGCTCGCCAGAGAGCCACCCGGGCCGGGCCTCGTCGGGCTACTTGCTTGAGGTGGCGGGACAACGCTTGTTGTTGGATTGTGGCGGCGGGGTCGTTAGTCGCCTGATCGAAGCCGGTCTGCGGCCAGCGGATATCGACCAGGTATTTTTCAGCCACCTACACAGCGATCACATGATGGATTTTGCGCGCCTGGTACACGCGCATTGGGACGAAGGCGGGCAGAGCGATGGGCGCCACTTACAGGTCACAGGACCCGCGCCGATCGCCACCATAACCCAGCGCCTGGTCGGCGCTCAGGGGGCCTTTGCCTTCGATCTGACGGCCCGCTGTGAGCTGCAAGGCAGTAAGGATGTTTGGGTGGCGCGCGGTGGCCAACTGCCGCGACCATGGCCGCAGCCGCAAATTTACGAAGTCGAGCCCGGTTTTATACTCGAAGGGCAGGGCTGGCGGCTGACCTCCTGTACTGTGCCGCACGCGCAACCGCACCTGATCTGCATGGCGTTTCGCTTCGATGATTCCGCTGGTCGAAGTCTGGTATATTCGGGCGACGCTGCGCTTTGTCCAGAGCTTGAGGCCCTGGCTGAAGGCGCGGACTTGCTGCTGCATTGGTGCTACCGCCACGACGAGGAAGCGGCCCCCGACTTCATCCGCCGCATGAGCCCCACACCCTCTGAAATCGGGGCCATGGCCAAGCGAATTGGCGTAAAACACCTGGCCTTGACCCACTTTCGCGCCGCGGTCGATGAGACAGAGGGGCTTTTGCAGCGCATGCAATCGGCTGGGCAGGCGGCCTTCGCTGGCCCGGTGACCATGGCGAGTGATTTGCTGGCCTTGGATATTTAGCCGGCCGCTTTGCTTGCAAGGCTCGGACCCAGCGCAGCAAGGGTCGCTCTGGCGTGGGCCAGCTTGCCTTCCTGATCCAGGCCGGAGCCAAGGGCGCCTTCGACAAACAGACCGGTCAGCCCGTGAACGCTGCTCCAGGCCAATAGCTCTTGCGGGGACAGCTTGCGTTGGTCGCTGTCGGGCACGCTGTCTGCAAAACCGCCCGCCAGCAAGGCGCCGAGGCGCTGGGAGGCCTGGCGGTAGTCTGGATCGTGCGGATTGAGCATTTCGCTGCGCCACATGGCTTGAAACATGGCCGGGTGCTCCAAGCCAAAGCTGACATAAGCCAAGCCGACCTCAAGGAAGGGGGGCTCTTCCGCCTTGGCGCGTTGATCGATCATGCGCTGGGCCATGAGGTTCAAGGCTCGGGTGGCAAAAGCGGTAAAAAGCGCCCGCTTGTCCCGGTAGTGCTTGAAGGCTGCCGACGGCGCGACCCCGATCAATTTGGCACAGCCGCGCAGTGTCACCGCTTCCAAACCAAAGCGCTCTGCCAGCTCTTCGACGGCCTCTAACAAGCTTTCTGCCAAGGAACCATGGTGATATCGGGAGCTTTTATGCCGCAAAATCAATCTCATACAGAAAAAAGTGAACAGTGGTTACTTTTTGGGGGTTTGCGACTTGCAAGTCAAGGGGCCAAGGCATATCTACAGTGTGTGAACGGTGTTCACTTAGGGTGCCGTTCGACATATGGATTAAGTGAGGAGAGGATGAGACCCATGTGCAACTGGGCTAGACGGCCTGACCGCCGTGATTCTGATGTTCGTTCAGGTTCCCCCTGGACGCCGTTTGGTATCGGCATGATGGTGCTGGCTTACATTATGTTTTGGCCGCTTGGCTTGGTCTTGACCTTGTGGATGGTCTCGGGGCGCCACGTTATCGACCTGCCACGCGCCATCGGTGAGACCGTCTCGGGTTGGTTCCCGCGTCGTGGTGAGGGTTGGACGCGCAGCGAATGGCGTAACGAATGCGCTGGCCGTGGGCGCAGCTCAGGCAACAGCGTCTTTGATGACTACCAGCAGACCCAGTACGACCGCATTTCGGAAATCAAGCGCGAAATTAAGGATACTTGGAACCGTTTTCGCGACTTCCGACACGATGAGCAGCGCCGCCAAGAACGCGACGAGTTCGACCGCTTTATGCGCGGCGACCATGCAAGAGGGCAGGATGATTTTAACGTCAATCAGAGCGGCGAAAACGGCCCGAACGATGGTGTTCGCAGCTAGGTTAAGCCTGGCCAATGCAACAAACGACAGAGGCGCTATCCGCAGGGTGGCGCCTTTGTTTTATGGGCGATTTCGTGCACATCCGTAAAAATCCCTATGGCGCGATTGGGCCGATGCTACCGTCAAAGCGCCGCCCCTAAGCCAGCCTGCGCCAAGGTCAGGGGCTAGCGTTGAACGACAGACCGCTCGTTCATCCTTTGGAGATTTCCGCTATGGCCCGTGCAAGTCGCTCTCGATCGCAAGCCCAGCCCACCTCGGCGCCCGCGTCCCCCTATCTTCAACGCAAACTGCCTTTCTTTGATGTGCTGGATGAAGAATCGCTGGTTCGCATCGAAGAGCAAGCCGAGACTATCATGCAGGAGATTGGCTTGGAGTTTCGCGACGACCCGTGCTCCTTGGAGCGGTGGCGCGCCGCCGGTGCCGATGTCAACCAGACCCGCGTGCGCGCTCCCAAAGGTCTGGTGCGTCATCTCTGCAAGACGGCACCCAACAGCTTTACCCAAGTGGCGCGTAACCCTGAACGCAGTGTGGTAATCGGCGGGCGCAACCAAGTCTTCGCGCCCGTCTATGGCCCGCCGTTCGTTCGTGATCTGGAAGGCGGTCGACGCTATGGTAATATGGCCGACTTTGAGCGGTTGGTTAAACTCTGCCACATGCTGTCTAGTATCCACCACACGGGCTTTGTCGTGACCGAACCCTGCGATGTCCCGGTTTCAAAGCGTCATTTGGACATGCTGCTGGCGCACATGCGCTATACCGACAAACCGCACTTGGGCGCTATTACCGAAAAATCGCGCGCTCAAGACAGCATCGATATGGCCCGTGTTCTTCATGGTGATGCGGTCTTTGACAGCTCATGCGTTATAATGGGTAACGTCAATACCAATTCGCCCTTGCTGGTGGATCGTGTGGTGACCGAGGCCATGGAGGTCTATTGCGGGAGCGGCCAAGGCATCGTCGTTGTCCCCTTCATCCTAAGTGGCGCGATGGGGCCGGTGACGACCGCAGGCTCGATTGCCCAAGCCCTGGCTGAAGCCTTGATGTGTTGCGCCTACAGCCAATTGGTACGGCCGGGCGCCCCCTTTGTGCTGGGCAACTTCTTGTCCAGCATGTCGTTGAAGTCAGGCGCACCGACCTTTGGCATGCCTGAACCGGTCCTTTCCAATTATGTCATTGGTCAACTGGCGCGGCGGGCTGGATTGCCGCTGCGCTGTGGCGGCAGCTTGACCGCCTCGAAGACCGCAGACGCGCAAGCCGCCTACGAGAGCGCGGATACGGCCCATTCCACAATTATGGCGGGCGCTAACTTTATGTTGCACGCGGCGGGCTGGCTGGAAGGCGGTCTAAGCGCAGGGTTTGAAAAGCTCGTCATGGATGCGGACCGCTTGTCAGCCTATCAGACCCTCATGAAAGGCTTGGATGTCAGCGATGATGCGCTGGCGCGTTCAGCCTACGATGAGGTGGAGCCCGCCGGGCACTTCCTGGGCTGTGCGCATACCATGCAGCACTATAAGACCGCGTTTTGGGAATCCTCGCTTTCGGATTCAGAAAACGTCGAGAGTTGGGAAGAGCGCGGGGCTAAGGATATGGAGCGGCGCGCCTTCGAACGCTGGCAGTCTTTGCTGGAAAACTACACCGAGCCGCCCATGCCTGCCGAAACTTTTGAGGCGCTCATAGCCTTCGTAGCCAAGCGCAAAGAAGAGTTGCCCGACGCCTGGTACTAACCGACGCCTGGTACTAGCCGACGCCTGGTACGAACGGCCTGACTTTTGGCTCGCCATGAAGACCGGCGCTCCGGCTGCGCGCGGGTCATGGGCTGTGTCTTGCGCGACCTACGGGGGCGAAGAGGGAGGGCGTCGCTAATTGGCCGCTTCAGGCGCTCTGACGGCGGCAAAGCGGGTCTCTGCACCCGGCGCGGGCAGGCGCGGGATCATCAGGGCAAAGACCAGCGATAATACCGCGAATGCCGCGCCCACCAAAAACACCGCTGCTTGCGAACTTAGCCAGACTAGGCCCAAGCCAATCGGTAAAAAGACCGCTGCAATGTGGTTAATGGTAAAGGCCATGCCCGCGGACCCTGCGATATCTGCGGGGTCCGCAATCTTTTGAAAATAGGTCTTGATGCCAATCGCCAGCGCAAAGAACAGGTGATCGACCATATAGAGGCCGATGGCGACGCTTTGGTTGGGCACGAATGCGTAAGAGACAAAGATCAAGATCAAGCCCAGGTATTCAAAAATCAGCACCGGGCGTTCGCCGTAACGCGCGATAATCTTGCCCGCAACAGGGGCCATTATCATGCTCAAAACACCGGTCGCGATCATAATTGAGACCATGGAGTGGACCTGCAAACCATAGCGCTCCACCAGCATCCAGGCGGCAAAAACGGTGAAGATCTGCCGCCGAGCGCCCGAACAGAATTCAAGCGCGTAGAACAGCCAATAGCGTTTGCGCAAAATGATTTGCTGGTGCTGGGCCACCTTTTGCGGAAAGGCAGGATAGCGCCACCAAACGTAGGCCACCATGGCGGCCGTAACGATTCCGCCTATCCAATAGATGGCCGCATAGGGCAGCCCCAAATAGCGCCAGCACAGGGCCACCATGCCCATCGCCAAAAGGCCGACACCAGCGCGAACGGCGGTCATCTGGCCAAGGACAATCGGCGCGCGCTCCTTGCTGAGCCACTGTAGGGCGAGCGAGTTCAAGATCGGTTCTTGAAAGTGAAAGCCGATTGAGGAGATCATGGTCACAATCAACAAACCCCAAAGGCTGGTAAAGTGCCCGGTAATGGCCGAGCCTACGGCCAAAATCATCAGCGCGACGTAGGCCAAGCGCTGTTCTTTTATGAACAACAAGACATAGGCCAAGGCAAAGGCCATGAAGCCGGGGATTTCGCGCACCGAATGCAGCAAGCCGATATCAAAGCCGGTAAAATGGGCCTGCTCATGCGTGAAGTTATTGACCATCGCCATCCAGGTCGAAAAGGCAAAGGGCATTGCCGCTGCTAGCCACAAGAGCGCGCTCTCTGGCGTCACCTGCAAGAAACGCGACGGCTTTAACGAGGCCAAAACGGCAAAAGGCGATTTCGGTGATGACTGTGACAAGTTGGTCTCTCAAACTCCCGGCGAGCGGGGTGGGGCAAGAGCGCCCCAATTTAGAAATTCTGCGCGCTGCGCTACCGCAACTTGGCGCTTAGCAACACGCAGATAACAGCGCACGTTTCCATTACGAACAGGCCTATCAAGAACAGGCCTATCAGGAACAGGCCTATAAAAAGTAGGCACCGCAACGACGCGCAAAACAGAGGCTGCCAGGCCGGCCGTGTGACACGGCCTCCAAAGCAGCACGGCGCCTTGGGCGACACGGCCACCAAAGCCCAGCGGGCCTCAACAGCCCAGAGGCCGCCCAATGCCCAGCGCCCGATGCCTAGCGCCCGATTCCAGGCGCCCGATGCCAGGCGAGCAGTGGCCCAGCGCCAAATACTAGGGCAAAACCGACAAGCGACGTGCAACTTCTTGATAGCTCTCGGCCACTTCTCCCATATCGTGGCGGAAGCGGTCCTTATCCAGGCGTTTTTGCGTCTCGCGGTCCCAGAGGCGGCACGAATCGGGGCTGATTTCATCGGCCAGAACGACTCGCATTTCATCGCCCTCATATAGGCGCCCGAACTCCAGCTTGAAGTCGATCAGCTTCAGTCCGATGCCAGAGAAAATGCCCGACAAGATGTCGTTGCAGCGCATGGCCATGGTATAGATTTCATCCATTTCCTGCGGCGTGGCCCACTCGAAGGCGAATATGTGCTCTTCAGCAATCAAAGGGTCGCCAAGGGCATCATTCTTATAACAGTATTCGATCAAAGGCCGGGGCAAGGACTGGCCTTCTTCAAGGCCCAAGCGTTTGCAGATTGAGCCTGCCGCAACATTGCGAATGATGACTTCTAGCGGGATGATCTCTACCGCCTTGACCAGCTGCTCGCGCATGTTCAGGGCCTTGATAAAGTGGGTCGGCACCTTCATTTCGCCCAAGCGCAGCATCAAGAACTCAGAGATGCGATTGTTGATGACACCCTTGCCTTCGATCACGTCCTTTTTCTGGGCGTTAAAGGCGGTGGCGTCGTCCTTAAAATGCTGAATAACGGTGCCGGGTTCAGGGCCCTCATAGATGATTTTGGCTTTGCCTTCATAAAGCTTGCGGCGTGACATGTTGAGGGTCCTTTTATTGATCGCCTTTTGGATGACGCTGACAGCGGGCTAAAGCTTGGCCGCCGGGCGCAATCGGGACGGAGCTGGTTCAAACCTGGTGTTCCATCGCGAATTCATGCTTTAGCGCATTACCAGCAACAACAAAATACCAAAGACGAGGAAGCCAAAACCAACCCACTCAAGGCGCTTGGGCGTCTCGCGGAAATAGAACAAGGAAATGCCCATGATGAAGAAGAGTTCAATTTGTCCCAGCGTTTTGACGTAAGAAGCGTTCATCGCCGCCATGGCGGTAAACCAGCCCGCTGAGCCCGCTAGCGAGGTAAAGCCGACAAAGGTTGCAAGGCCAGGGCGCTGCATGAGGGCGGCAAGCGCCGGGCGCTCGCGACCAATCATCCAGGCGGTGCAAAGTAGGGCCTGCATGCTGACCATTGTTACCAGCACGCAAGAGGCACGCATCATGACATTGCTATGCGCAACCTGCTGGCTGGCATCGCGCAAAAACAGGGAGGTCAGAGCAAACAGCAGGGCCGCGGCGAGGCCCCAAGCTGCAGAAGGCTCGCTGATGAGCTGCCAAGGCGAGACCCAGCCTTGCTTCGCCACCGTCAAGAAAATCAAGCCCAAGAAGGCAATGACCATCGCCAACCAACCCCAAACCGAAACATCTTCGGTAAAGAACAGGGTGCCAATGATGGCGGTCAGCAGGATTTCTGACTTGATATACATGGTGGCAACCGCAAAGTTGCGCAGCCGGAACATGTGGATTAGGGCGGCAGTAGCCGTGATCTGCGTTAGGCCTGCCGCCAAGCAAAATCCGTAGAACCTTAGGCCCGGCCAGGCGCTGGGCCAGCCGAACATGGCCACCAACAACGCCAAGTAGGCCCAGGCGAAGGGCAGTCCGTGGGTGTAGCGCGCCGTGGTCGCCGCCATGATGGAGCTGGCTTGCGAGAGCTGCTTTTGCCCGGCGGTGCGTATGGCCTGCATGACCGCAGCCAGGAGTGTAAAGGGAATCCAGATCACCGCCCAAAGGCCTCCTTTTGACCGGCTGCTTAGGCGGGGATGAAGCGCTGTTTGATCTTGCGCACTAAGCCGTCGCGCACGCGATTGAGATGCGCGCGTTGCTCGTCACGGCTGGCGTCATCGCCCAACTGAGGCTCTTCGGTTGGCCAGTGCTCGACAGCCAAATCATGCCCCGCAGTGAAGTGCATCAAGAACATCCGCGCAGGCTCTGAAAGAGAAATGACCAGATCGATGCCGCCCATGTCCAGTTCGTCAAGCGCCTTGCCCTCGTGCTTGGACATGTCGAGGCCAATTTCGCGCATGCTGGCAATGGCATAACCGTCGGTTAGCTTGGCCTGGATACCCGCCGACTGCACGCGCAAGCCCAGGTCACGGCGTTCGGAAATATCGCGCAGTATTGCTTCGGCCATGGGCGAGCGGATCGAGTTGAAGGTGCAGACAAACAGCACAGAAGCGGGCGTTGCGCTATCAACCACGGCCACCTCCCATGCCCGTCATGTCGTTGCCGGACTTAAGATACAAAGAGGCAATGAGCGTAATAAATCGCCTTGCGGTTGGCAGGTCCATTTCAATTTTCCCCTCTAGCCGCTGTAGCAATAGCTCCGCGGTCTCGTTGTGTACGCCGCGCCGGGCCATGTCGATGGCTTCGATTTTTGACGGGTGAGCCGTTTTGATTGCCTCGTAGTACGAATGGCAAATCTCGTGATAGTCGCGGATCAGCCGCCGAAATGGCGTGAGCGAAAGAATAAACTGGCCCAGCAATTCGCCCGCCTCGGTCTGAATGTCAAAACGCAGGCGATTCTCAATGACCCAAAGCTCAAGGCGGTAGGGGCCTTCAGGGTCTTTGGCGGGGCGAAAATAGTTTTCTTCGGTCAGGTCATAGATGGCGACCTGGCGCTCGTGCTCGATTTCCGACGACTGGCGCTTGGCCAAGTCGCCCGCCAAGATCAGCGTCGAGATACGAAATTGCGGGTCGCCGTCCATGTTTGACCTGGTTCTTTACCGATTGAGGCGCTGTTCGACAGCGCGGGCGTGCGCCTCTAGGCCTTCTTCGCGCGCCAGCGTCGCGGTGGCGGCACTGAGCTGTTGCAGGCTTTCTGCCGTCAGGGCCAAAAACGAGGAGCGCTTGAGGAAGGTAAAGACGTTGAGACCCGAAGCGTAGCGCGCAGAACGGGCGGTCGGCAAGACGTGATTGGGCCCGGCCATATAATCGCCTATCGGCTCGGGGGTAAAGTGGCCCAAAAAGACCGATCCGGCGTTGCGAATAGCGGGCAACAGCGTGTCGGGCTCTTCAATCGCTAATTCCAGGTGCTCGGGAGCCAAGCGGTTTGAGAGCTGGGTCGCTTGCTCTAGATCGGCGACTTGAATCAAGGCACCAAAATCGCGCCAACTGGCGCCTGCGATCTCGGCTCGCGGCAGCTCAGCTAGCTGGCGATCGACCTCGTCTGCGGTGGCCTCAAGCAGGCTAGCATGGGGGCTAATGAGGATCGACTGCGATGAGGCGTCGTGTTCGGCCTGGCTCAACAGATCGGCAGCCAGCCAAGCCGGGTTGGCGCTGCTATCGGCGATGATCAAAATCTCTGAGGGCCCGGCGATCATGTCGATCCCGACCTGGCCATAGACTTGACGCTTGGCGGCGGCAACAAAAGCGTTGCCAGGACCGACAATCACATCAACCGGCTGAATGGTCTGTGTTCCATAGGCCATGGCGGCAACCGCCTGCGCGCCACCGATTGTATAAATTTCATCGACGCCCGCAATCTGGGCCGCCGCTAGAACCGCCGGATTGAGCGCTCCATCGGGGGAGGGTACGCACATGACCAGGCGTTCAACACCGGCGACTTTGGCCGGAATGGCGTTCATCAACACCGACGAAGGATAAGCCGCTGTGCCACCCGGGACGTAGAGGCCGGCCGCCTCGACCGCCAGCCAACGCGCGCCCAAACGAACGCCCTGCGGGTCGATATAGTCTTGATCGTCAGGGACTTGCTTTTCGTGATAGGCACGAATGCGCGCAGCAGCCAGCTCAAGCGCCGCGCGGGTCTCAGGGGCAACCTGGGCCGCTCGCTGGGCGATGTCGTCCGCCGAAAGGCGCAGGCGGTCCGCGTTCAGGCTCAAGCGGTCAAAACGCTGGGTGAGGGCGATTAGGGCTGCATCGCCCTGCTCGCGCACCTGCTGGATGATATCGCGCACCACCGCATCGACTTCTTCGGAGGTCTCGCGCTTGGCGTGCAGCAGCGTTTCGAAGTCGCGTTGAAAGTCGGGGTCTTGGGTGTTGAGCCGATAGGTCATACCAGAGCCTTTGAACGTGCGGGGGGCTTGTTTGCGCCCATGGCGCGTGCCTGAAAAGGGAAGGGGGGCGTTAGGCCGGGCGGTTCTGCGCGCCTGTATCGGCGCCTACGGCTGTGTTGGCCTCGGAGCCTGCAGGGTCATGATCGGGGCGATAGAGCGTCGGCCAGGGTTCGCCCAAGTCTTCAAGCGCAGCGCGCAAACCTTGGATCGCAAGCTGAATCCCAACCCCTTCTGAAAAGGTCAACAGCAGCGTTTGCGGGT
This sequence comes from Alphaproteobacteria bacterium, assembly GCA_030428565.1. GTDB lineage: Bacteria > Pseudomonadota > Alphaproteobacteria > UBA7985 > JAUIBT01 > JAUIBT01. The sequence goes on along the minus strand of JAUIDR010000063.1, from coordinate 6,276 downwards.
CTGGTTGGGTCAATGACAACAGGTTCAAATTGGCCTTGCGATCACTGGGCAGACGCTGGGTCTTGGCTGCAGTGGCGCCCTCGACCCTAAAGGCCGAATGGACGCGGTAGTAGGCCGCTTGGCTGTCGGCGGGCACGTCCTCAAAGCGCGCATCGCCATCCACAGCGACAGCGGTGCCGACGCCGGGCGCCGTCGCGTCGCTGTCGGTGCCTTCAGCGCTTGACCCCTTTGTCTCGCGATTGGGGGCTGCCTCCCACATGAAGCGGCTGAAGATGGCAATAAAGCTTTGCGCGGACGGATCAAACTGCATGTCCTGGACCACCAGCAAGCCATCTTGCAGCAGCCCAGAGACCAGCGCTAAGTCGTCTTGGTCTTCAATTAAGAGTTTTAACAAAGCTGGACGCTGAGCCGCCATAGTCTAGTTGCCGTTGCCGTTGGTAGGATCGTCTTCGCGGGAAATCAGGGCGCCAACGCCCTTGAACTTGGCTTCAAGCTGCTCGTAGCCGCGATCGAGGTGATAAATGCGGTGAACCGTGGTGTCACCTTCGGCGACCAAGCCCGCCAACACCATAGTGACAGAGGCCCGCAAGTCGGTTGCCATTACCGGCGCCCCTTTGAGCTGCTCGACACCTTTGACGAAAGCTGAGCGGCCTTCAACGCGGATATCCGCGCCCATGCGCAGCAGCTCAGGAACGTGCATAAAGCGGTTTTCAAAGATGTGTTCATTGATGACCGATGCCCCTTCGGCCACACACATCAGCCCCATAAATTGGGCCTGCAAGTCGGTTGGAAATCCAGGGTAGGGCTCGGTCGTAATGTCGGTGCCGACCAAGATTCCGTTCGGGCGTTTGGCGCGCACACCGCCCGGTTCTGCGGTCAGGCTGACGCCTGCGGCCTCAAGCGCCGATGCGGCGGCTTCCAGGTGTTCCAGGCGCGCGTGTTTCAAGAAGACATCACCGTCCGTGATCCCGGCAGCCATGGCAAAGGTGCCAGCTTCGATGCGATCAGCCACAACTTGGTGTTCGCAGCCGTTCAGGCGATCCACGCCTTCGATGGTCATGGTGTCGGTGCCGATGCCGTTGATTTTCGCTCCCATGGCGACCAAGCACTCAGCCAGGTCCACGACTTCGGGTTCCCGCGCGGCGTTCTTTAGGACCGTCGTGCCCTTAGCCAAGCTCGCCGCCATCAATGCGTTCTCTGTCGCGCCGACCGAGACGGTGCGGAAAATGTAGGTCGCCCCTTGCAGGCCTCCCGCCGGTGCTTTGGCGACGACGTAACCTTCCTCCAGCTCGATTTCGGCTCCAAGGGCTTCCATGACCGAAAGGTGCAAATCTACTGGCCGCGAGCCAATGGCACAGCCGCCGGGTAACGAGACCTTGGCGTGACCTTCACGCGCCAACAAGGGCCCCAGGACCAAAATGGAAGCGCGCATGGTGCGCACCAAGTCATAGTGCGCTGTGTGATTGGTAATGACCGGCGTGTGGATGCGCATGGCTTTGGTTTCGCCGTCGGCATCGTAGTCGATTTGCGCGCCATGGCCTTCCAACAGCGCTTTTAGCGTGCGGATATCGGCCAGGTTTGGCACGTTGGTAAAGGTCTGAGGCTGGTCGGTCAGCAAGGCCGCGGCCAATAAGGGCAGTGCCGCGTTCTTCGCTCCAGAGACCGGCATTGTGCCGATCAATTTGTTGCCGCCAGTAATTCGAATTCGCTGCATGCGCGTATCTCGTTCGTCGTTGATGGGCTCTCTTTGTCGCGAGCGCTTGGCGCTGACGCCAACAAAGTTCTGCGCATGGCTGAATGCGTGCTGCCCGGTGGGCTTGGCCTGTCGTCCTGCGCTGTTGTTGCGGCCTAAAGCCGGGAAATGCAAGCTTGATCCCGGCCATTATACCAATTCGTGCAAAAGCGCATCCGCGAAAGTGGCGCTAAATGCGTGGCAGGGTGACCCCGCGCTGGCCTTGGTATTTGCCCGCGCGATCGGCGTAGGTGACGTCACAAGGGCTGTCGCCCTTCAAGAACAAAAACTGGCACGCGCCTTCGTTGGCGTAAATTTTTGCTGGTAGGGGCGTGGTGTTTGAGAACTCCAGCGTTACGTGCCCTTCCCAACCGGGCTCCAGCGGGGTGACGTTGACGATTATGCCGCAACGCGCGTAGGTCGATTTGCCCAAGCAGATCACCAGCACATCCTTGGGGATGCGGAAGTATTCCACGGTGCGCGCCAAAGCAAAGCTGTTGGGCGGGATGATGCAGACATCGGTCTTGCGATCCACGAAGGAGGTGGATGAAAATGCCTTAGGATCGACGGTCGCACTGTCAACGTTAGTGAAGATCTTAAAATCGTCGGCGACGCGCGCATCATAGCCATAAGAAGAGACGCCATATGAGATCGTGTCTTCGCGATGCTGACGATCAACAAAGGGCTCGATCATGCCGTTCTGTTTGGCTTGTTCGACGATCCAGTGATCGGGCAAGATGCCCATAGTGTATCTCCTTCGTATTGCGACCTTGCGCCGCACCGGCGCCAGTCTGCGCTTGCCTGGCCTTCTATGTGCGTCAGCTCTGCGCCGGAGTCTAGAGGCGATGTGCCACCCAACGCGGCGCGGCGTCCCTTGTCGACTGGCCGCAGTAACACCTAGGCAACTACCGATGACCACTGTGTGGATGCTTTAGTCTTGATCCGGGTTGTGATCTGAGGGGCGCGGGGCAACCGGACGAGGCTGGGCATCGCTGGCGCGGCGTTCTCGGCTCTGCTGCTTACGCCGCCGCAAATTGGCGCGCAAATTCTGGGCAAGGCGGTCGCGGCGTTCGTCAGCGGCGTTTTGGTTTGAAGAAGCGGGCTTGTCGGCCATTGCGCTTTCACTCTTGCTGTGCGTGTGGCTTGATCAGCGGCGCCATTTTGGCACCCATCAGAAGGCCAGCGTCGCGCTTTGCCCGTCGCCCAGCCTTTGGCTGGCCCCTATTTGCCAATAACTGCAATGGGCTGTCAATTACTGTGCCTGGCTTAAGGCCCTAGTGCCGGGCGCGGCGGTCGCAGGCGCTGGAACAAAGGCCTGGGCGGTCCACTCGGCGACCCGCCGCGCACCGCTAAACGCGCCGAACGCCCCCAACTTGACGAGATCAGCCTCGCAAAGGCCCTGTTTGACCAAACCCTCCAGCAGGCCATCATCGATCTGGTAGGAGGCCTTAGCCACCAGGATCGCAACGCGGGCAAGGTCTTTTTGCAGCCCGGTTAGGCCCTCCAGGTCACTCTCGACCCAGGCTCTGGACAGCGGCGGATGCCCGCCCTGCCACTCGGTCAAGCGCGCGCGTATATGGGCCTGCGTTTCTGTGGGCAAAATATCTTGGATATGCCTGTCCACGACGCCTGCCCATCGCGCCAGGCTGTCAGCGATCCGCGCGTTGCCTTGCGCCCAAGCCATGTCGCTGGCCAGCGTTGCTGGCGGCAGCATATCAATAGATGTACCGGGCTCCAGGTCCATGGCCGCGCTCTCTTCTAGTTCGATGCCAAAAGCTCTGAGCGCGGCGCCGCGCGCCAAGTCCGGGACCGGCGAGCCGTCCAAGGTAAAATCCGAGATTTTGTTGGTGTAGCTAAACGCAACCACCGTCGCGATGGCCTCTGGCATTTCCTCGTTGGAAAAGATTGGCCGCCGCAGCGCGGGCGCGTCAGCCTCGATAGCAGCGCGGATCCACTCAAGCTTATCGCGAACATCGGGTTGCTGGATCTGATCTGGATCGTGTTTTCGAATGCTACTGGCCACGGCATTTTCCTTGGCACCGTGCGTCAGGCTCAACAGCATGTCCTCGCAGTAAGCGCAGCGGTTTTCCTGGGATAGGGCGGCGCCCATCGCCTTCTTCAGCCATGCTGGCAAGTGGTCACCGACCAGGGCGACTTCGCGCCCGCTAACCCAAAGCCCCGCCATTAATTCTGGGCAGCTCGCATGGCTGGTAATGGCGCCGTTGACGAAAAAGTCGCGTTCTGCCTGTTCCAGCACCCGCGCCTGTAGGCCGCTGGCCTCTTTGGTCGAAATCGGCGTGAAGAAGGGGCGCATAGTGCTGCCCGAAAGCTGGTCAAATAGGCTGTTTCTAAGCTTGCGTGGCAGCATGGGATGGCTCCTGTTCTTCGTCGAGCCAGGGCGCAGGAAGCTATAGGTTGCGCCTGTCTCGTTGATCGAAGGGGGCACTGCAGGCGGGATGCCGGTGAGGCCCAAGTCTGGATCTGTTTGCTAAACCAATCGTATCGGCATAGTAGTAGTTGTATCAATGACGGTTTAGGCATGATTTATGATCAATTCGACAGAATCCATCGAAGAAGACATACTTTCTGACGTATTGGATTCGATGAGCCCGGCCGGAGCGCTGTTCTTTCGCGGTTCGCTGGCTGCGCCGTGGCAGATCCGAATTCCGAACGCCAGCGATGTGTTGGGCCTGGTCGGGCAGCCTGAAGGGGTCGATTCTGTCGTTATGTTTCATGCGGTGCTGCGCGGCAGCCCAACGCTTCGTCTAAACGAGCAGCGGTTCGATTTGGCGCCAGGTGACTTGGTGTTGCTGAACCTGGCGCACGAGCACCAAATGGGCGAGGGCGAGCAGGAGCGTGCGCTCACGATGGCAGATGTTGTAGGTGGCGCTGATTTTACCCTGCCTCTGGTGTTCGATGCCGGTTCACAAGCAACGGTAAAGCTCATCTGTGGCGGCTTTTTTCTGCGCAATATTGCCCAACATCCGCTGATGCAGGATATGCCCGAACTGGTCCGTATCAATTCCAGCGAACGATTTGATCGGGTGTCCTTTCTGCTGCGAATGTTGGCGCAAGAAAGTGATGCGCCTGCCATGGGCAGCAAGACGGTGATTAACCGAATATCGGACCTTTTGTTTGTCGAACTGCTGCGCAAGGTGATCGCCGAACGCAGCGATAGCGGCTGGCTGTCGGCCTTGCGAGACCCGGTCTTAAGGCGGGCTTTTTCGATAATCCACCGCGCGCCGGGGGGCGATCTATCGGTGGGTGAGCTGGCCCGGCAGGTCGGCATATCGACCACGGGGCTCAATCAGCGCTTCCGGACCGGCCTAGGTCAATCCCCCGTTAAATATCTGACGATGTGGCGGATGAATTTGGCGAGCAGGCTTCTGGATAAGGGCGAAGCGAGCTTGGCGGAAGTCGCGCGCAATGTGGGCTATGGGTCGGTGGAGGCCTTTTCGCGTAAGTTCAAGGCACAGTTCGGAGTTGCGCCTGGCGCTTGGCGCAAGCGCGTTAGCCGCAGTCCCGGTCGGCCCTCCTGATCTGCCGCCCACAATTGAGCCCAACATCAGGCCCAACATCAGGCGGTTCCTGGCAGGCCGCCGGGCCTTGTCGACCGCCAAGGCCGCCGCTTGGCCCCATCTGGACACATCGCTTGATTTTGGGGCTTGCAATGTCTGCCGCACGGTGGCATACGAGCGCTCCGACGCTTCGCGTCCGGCCAAAGGCATGCCGATGGCCCCGGTAAGCTGCTGTAGCTCAGTGGTAGAGCACACCATTGGTAATGGTGAGGTCGGGAGTTCAAGTCTCCCCAGCAGCACCATTTCTCAGTAAAAAAATGATATTTATCAGTACTTTGAGACTTTGCGCATGTTTTTCATCCACCTTGTCGTCCACCATCATGAATTTGCTCGTGCCATCGATTTTTAAATGGTGCATAGGGTTAAGAGGAATATTTTTGATCGGGCCCTACGCAAAGTTTGTTATATACGCTTGTATCGTCTGTTAAAAACTCGATCCAGGTATGAATGTCCACATTCTCATTTGGGCGCGTTTCACTTTAATCTTGTCTAAAAATGCAACCGTGAAAGTTGACCGAGGTACCATAGGATTGGGGCGCATTGATTTCGTGAATATGCACTTGTCTATATGGAGAAGCCGACTTGATGTACGGCGCTGCGCCGCAACCAGAGCTCGGGTGCGAGCTACTGCAGCGAGCTAAGCGCTCCAAGCAGACGTTGACAAGCCCTCCACCCCTAGGGGGGTTCCCGCTTGCGTTATCTGATTGATTATCAGGGGAGCCTATCAAATATTTTGAAATTTCGAATCATTGAGAAATAGTGTTTTGAAACCCGCGTCAATTCAAAGCTCCACAATCGATCAGATTGGCTTCTGTCAAGTACGCTCAAGTCTGCTTGCTTAGCAGCCCGTTGACGAAGTCGCGTATGCATGATTGTCTGCCAGCTCGATTTGAACGGGGGACATGCAGATGGCGATGGGGCGTCAGACAGAGCGTCAAGGTGATTTGATGTTGGCATGGTCGGACG
>JAUIDR010000108.1 GCA_030428565.1 Alphaproteobacteria bacterium | reverse complement strand
GAGCCCGACGCCGGGCAGGGCGATTTCCTTTGCGGTGTCGTCCCAGGCGACGCGGTCGCCCGTATCGATGACCATTGCGGCATCCTTGGGCAAGTCGAACACGCCCGTGGTGGCGACTCGACGGCTTCACCTTCAGCTGCGGTTGCGGCGACAACGCCAAACAGGCTGCCGACCAGGAGGCCCTGGCCCGAGGTGACGCCGCCGATCGGCGCGGTAACGGTGATCATGTCGCCGTTCTGGATGTAGTTTTTCATGGATCAGACTCCCTTGCTGGATTGGATGCGGACGACGGAGACCTTGCCGTCGCCGTTGTTGGCGATCTTGCGGTCGAGATCGGCCAGTGCATTGGCCATCTCTGCGTCGGTGGCATAGGTGACGCGCTTGCCGTCGTATTCGACGGTGCGCACGCCCTTGTAGCGGGCCGCCATGAGGGCGTCCCGCCACTGGGTGAGTTGGGTGGTGTCGTTCATGGCTTACGCACCCGCATTGGCGAACCAGCCCCGGTAATCGACGAAGCCCGCGCCGAAGTCGAGAATGACCCGGATCTCCACACCGTCTACGTCCCAGCCGGACTTGCTCTCCACCTGCGGACCTTCGTTGCCAGACAGGTAGGCCTATTCCAATCCGTCGATCTCACCGGGATCCGCGGTCACGTACCAGCGGGTTGCCGAGGATAGGCGCGGTTCCACAACCAGGGTCAGGGATCCAGAGAACGGGTTGACGTCAGCGGCCTTAGCCGGTGCCACGGAGGCCAGCCACTTCTCGGCTTCGGTCTCGGCGGCAGCCTGTCCCATCCGCCGGGCGAGATCGGAGAAGGCACCCAGATCATCGTTCACCAGCACCTGGCGGGTGATGCCGATCTTGCGGGCCCAGGTCTCCACCTTGTAGGCCTCGCGGGCCTCGGCCATGGTTCCGGCCTTGATCTCGCCGTGTTCGTTGAGCTTTTCCAGCAGCGAGGCTTCACCCAGCATGATCTTGTGTCTGACGTCAGCGCCAGTGGGACAGATTTGATTTTTTCGTAACGGAGGATTTCTGGTTCATCGCAGCCATCAAGGAGCGAAGATGAACAAGAAATCCGGAACATCGAAGGACGCGGCCGACAAGTTGGTCAAGGGCATCCGCCGCAAGACACGCAAACAGTATTCTGCCGAGGAGAAGATCAGGATCGTGCTGGCGGGCCTGCGAGGCGAAGAGAGCATTGCCGCCCTGTGCCGTCGTGAGGGCATCAGTGAGAGCCTGTATCACACATGGTCGAAGGAATTCCTCGAAGCGGGCAAGCAACGCCTGGCCGACCAGGCTATCGAGGCTGTGGGCCTGGACAAAGCCGCGCTAGACTTCTGCGCCGCTGCTGCTTGGGGCAGCTTAGAGCGAACCGGCACGGCGGGCTATGACGGCTATGGGTATGTTACCACAGCCGGCGCGGACTACCTTCTGACCCCGGACCTGCTGCTGGGCGGTAGCGTGTCCTACGAATGGGGCCGATTGGAATATGACGCGCTGATCAACGGAAAAGTGGTGCGCGATGGCTGGCGCGGTGATGTCTATGGCGGCTGGCAGCTCGACGAACTGCTGTCGGTCGAAGGCTTTGCCTCTTATGGCCGCTTCAAGAACGCGGTCACCGACAACTTTGAGAAAGGCCGAGCAGACAGCGAACGCTGGATGACCGGCGCGAAGATCGAAAGCAAGTTCGATGCCATCGGGGTTGATATCTCGCCCTATGCCTCGGCCACTTACATGTACGAGTGCATAGATGGCTATACGGACAGCGGCGGCTCTGTGATTGCGGCCTCCAGCGCCGAGCTGAGCCAAGGAGCATTTGGCTTTCTAATTGATAGCAGCGATCCGGTGGCCCTCGGACTCAGCCCTTTTATCAGCCTCCAGGGCGAATGGGATTGGATCAATGGGGGCGACGTTACGTTGAGCAACGGTGCGGTGCTGTCTGCTGATGACTGGGGCGTGACCTGGTCGGCGGGCTTGCGTGGCCGCTTGACGGGCTTTGCACCGAGAACGTGGGTTGGAGGTGTACTCGAAGGCAGTGACGTCTCACTGGAGTATACAGATTCCACGTTCGGCAGAAATAACACGAGCCGAAGCCTGGCGGCGCTGCTAAGCGTGCCGCTTTACTAGCAGTCAGCGAGAGCTTCCAGTACGCCCTCCAGTTCCCTCAACTCTCTCAGCTTCTCCGCTCTCACCGCGCGCTTGGCTCTGGTCTCACGCCCGTGGACGATCTTTGCTTCTTCGCAGCGCTGCCTACCTGCAGACGTTTTCGGCCCCGTGGAGGCCCCTCCGTGGGGCCTACAGACCTTGTTGAACCGCTCTTGGGTAGAAAACATGAACCGCCTTAATTAGGCCGTATTTGAGAGAGCACTCCATTTCCAGGTCGATTTGGCCAACCAAAATCAGCAATAATATCAATGACTTAACAAGCCGCAACCAGCGGCTTTATTGTGCCTAAGATCCGTGGACGCACCATGGACGCAGGAGAGCGCGAAATCTTGCGTAACAGGACGCAGATGCCTGGATAGGCGGTTCTTTTCAGCGATAGCAAAGGCTCAGGCGTGACTGGCGCCTTCATGAAGTTTCTCTCTTTTGGCTGGTGGGAGCCACCACGCTTCTTCAGTCGTTGAACGCTGGTGCGTGTTTGTGATAGCCAAGTCCTGGGTATAAGGCGAATTGGTCGTCTGCGTTCAATCAGTGAATTATCAGCTTAACTTTGCACTATGGCTTCGGATTTCATTTCAACTACAGTAAGCGACCTAGCGGCATGCCCGCTGTCCGGCACACAGCGCCGTAACATTTTGCAACGCGCGTCCGAGCGTGTACTTAGACAGCCTTCGTTGGTGTCCCAGCTAGTTGCCCGCATCTGCTCTTCAGCGGGCGGCGAACAAGAAGATCTGGACTCGCTTGTTGTCTTGTTGGGATCTGCTCTGACCGAAGCCCGTTTGGCTGTTGAAGGAGCTAAGTCAAGTGGCGAAAGCGTGATTTCAGCTGCGCTCGAAGCGCTGGCTTTGGCGCAGGCACAAGGGGCTCTGGGTAGCCAATCACGCCAGCATCTGATTAAAGCTTGGCTTGCCAGTGGCCTAGAGGCCCCAAAGATTTTGGCGTTTGATTCTGGCAGCA
>JAUIDR010000062.1 GCA_030428565.1 Alphaproteobacteria bacterium | reverse complement strand
GGATGGCTTCGACCAGCGCTATCTAGACCACTATGGATGGATCAATTTGCTCTCGCCTGACGGACCGATTGTTAGCCAAGAATTGCGCCTGACCATTGGGTATTGGGGGGCCGGTCTTAGCTACCCCTGCCACTGGCACGCACCAGAAGAAGTCTATTGCATTTTGGCGGGCCACGCGGTGTTCGAAAGCGACGGCCACCCGCCGCGCCATTGCGGCCCCGGTGATTGGGTTCATCATCGCCCCAATCAACCGCACGCCATCGACATGAGCCCCGGCCCTTTGTTGGCTCTGGTGCCCTGGCGCGGCGCAAACTTGACCGCCAAGTCAGGCTTCAACGAAAGCAGCTAGCTGCGCTCAAACCGCCAAAGCCGTTCGCGCATCGCTGCAATCTTGAGCGATCTGCGCCTTGAGCGCTTCAAGGCCGTCCAATTTCTTGTCACCGCGCAGATGTTGGATCAGCGCGACCCGCAGCTGGCGATCATAAAGATCGCCCTCGAATTCGAGCAAATGCACCTCAAAGCGTTCTTGCTCGCCGTCTAGGCTGGGGCGAAATCCATAGTAGGCAGCCGCAGGACGGCTCGGCGTTTCATCGCCGATACCAACCAGAGCCGCATAGATGCCAACGGGCGGACGCAGGTAGCCGCCAAGCGTCAGGTTCGCAGTTGGAAAGCCTATAGTCCGGCCAATTTGATCGCCGTGCTCAACCAAACTCGCAAGGGTCCAAGGCGCGCCCATCAAACGGGTCACTAGTGCGAAATCGGCCCCGCGAATGGCTTGGCGGACGCGCGACGAGCCGTAGCTTTGCCCGTCGGGATCGCCAACCTTGGCCAGTCCATCGACCGCAAAACCCGCCGCGCGCAGGCTATCAAGCGAACCGCCTCGCCCTTTGCCATAACGAAAGTCTGCGCCGGTGACGAGCAAACGTGGCTGTAAGGGTGCCAAGACCTGTTGGTGAAAATCCTCGGCTGCCAGGCTTGCGAATTCTGTTGTGAAAGGCAGCTCGACATAGATATCCAGACCCAGAGCGCGGGCCTGGCGGTGCTTATCGGCACGGCTCATCAGTCGCTGCGGCGGTCCATCGGGCGCAAACAAGCGCCGTGGGTGCGGCTCAAAAGTGATGAGGCCGGAGGGTCCGGGCTCTTGGCGAACACGATCAATTAGGGCGCGATGGCCCAGGTGAAAGCCGTCAAAATTACCGATTGCGTAGGCAGCGCCAGGCTCGGCTTGGGGCAAATCCGCCAGACAGGTCAGGATCTTCAAAGCATCGACTCTTAGGGGTTGGGGGTCGCTTGGTTGTGCTGTTCGCGCTCAACTTGGTCGGCGCGCTCTTCGATCAGGCGCACCATACGATCCACCATATCTTCGGTCGAGACCTTTTGATCGGGCTGACCGCCGATGTAAATCAGGTGATTGCCGTTGCCGCCGCCCGTCAAACCGATATTGGTCTCGCGCGCTTCGCCGGGTCCGTTCACCACGCAGCCAATCACCGACACCGTCATCGAGGTTTTGATATGCGAGACCCGCTCCTCAAGCCGTTCGACAATATCAATAACCGGGAACTGCTGGCGCGCGCACGACGGGCAAGAAATGACCGTCACCCCCTTCTGACGCAATTGCAGCGACTTCAAGATATCAAAGCCGACCCGCACTTCTTCGACAGGATCCGCCGACAACGAGACGCGCAAAGTGTCCCCGATGCCCGACCAAAGCAGCATGCCCATCCCGATTGAGGATTTCACGGTGCCCAAGCGCTGTGGGCCCGCCTCGGTGATGCCCAGATGCAAAGGGTAGTCGCAAGCCTCGGCCAGGCCACTGTAGGCCGCCACCGCCAAGAATACATCGGACGCTTTGACCGAGATCTTGAATTGATCAAAGCCCGCATCTTCTAGCATGCGCACGTTGTCCATGGCGCTCTCGACCAGCGCTTCTGGGCAAGGCTCGCCGTATTTTTCAAGCAAATGCTTTTCGAGGCTGCCTGCATTAACGCCGATGCGCATCGAACAGCCGTTGGCCTGCGCTGCACGCACCACCTCGTTGACGCGCTCTTGACTGCCAATGTTGCCCGGATTGATGCGTAAACAGGCCGCACCATTGTCGGCAGCTTCCAGCGCGCGCTTATAGTGAAAATGGATATCCGCCACCACCGGCACATCGACCTGATCCACAATGCTGCGCAGCGCCGTCGAACTCTCTGGGTCAGGGCAGGAGACGCGCACGATATCAACACCCGCCTCCTCCATGGCCTTTATCTGCGCGATGGTCGCGTCGATATCGGTCGTCAGCGTATTGGTCATGGACTGCACACTGATCGGCGCGCCGCCACCTACGGGCACGTCACCCACCCAAATCTGATTTGAGACGCGGCGCTCGATATCGCGCCAAGGACGAACAGAAGACATAGAGCCAACCACCTGCCTTGCTTTGGCAAAATTTCAATAAGGGCACGGCTTGGCCTCATCCGTGGCGTAGAGCCCACCCCGTGCTTCAGCGGCTTAGCGCTTTGCTCACAAGATTACAACCGCCAGACCGCTCACGGCGAGCCCAGATAAACAGCTTTAAGCTGCGCTGATGTGACATTCTCGTGACCATTTCGCACAAGCCGGAGACTCAACTTAGAGACATGGCGTAGCACCGGCTTTGACAATAGAGATTGCGCAAATGGGGCGCATTCGCCGCCGGAACATGTGGATAATCATAATATTGCCACTATGTTTGGCGGCCAATTGGCAAAGCAGAGCCCCATTGCTAGGGCCCCTGGGCTTGTAATTCGGGCGCCAGTGGTAACAATATTGACCATCATTATCTCAATGGAACGATCGATTTAGCGTGCCGCCCCTAGCCCAACTGGCAAAAGCCTTGTAGATAGGGCCCACAGGCAGGGACCCGCCCCGCTCTTAGACGTCAACTTTGGACAGCCCATGACCGCAAATATGACGGCGCTTACCGCCCGCCAAGCCACCCTGCCCCTCGTTCGCCCCCTGCGTTTGGCGATGGCCATCGGTCTGTGTTTGGGACTGGCGAGTTGTAGTTTCCAAGCTTCACGGCTCAATGCACCCGGCAGCCCAGCGCCGGTGGGGGCCTCAAACTATTCACCCGCGCCACAGCCCAGCGCGGCGACCGCCACCGCCCCGCGCCTTGCCGCCTTCCCAAGTTCGAACATCCAGAGCCAGCCCATCGCTGGCCAGCCACCTGCGCCCAACAGCCAGTATGCGAGCGTTGGAACACCCCAAGCCGGTCAGCCTGCCAACCCCTTCCTAGCCCCGCAAGCGCAAACCACCACCGCCTACAACGCCCCCTATGCCGGCGGCCAAGCCAATACCCAATACGTTGGCGGTAATGGTCAAGGCATGGTGGCCATGCTGCTGCCGCTCAGTGGCGAGCTGACGCGCTTTGGCCAGGAGATGAACAACGCGGTTCAGATGGCGCAAAACGAAGTCGCTGGCGGCCTGTCGATCCAAGTCTTTGACACGCAAAGCACACCGCAAGGCGCGCAAATGGCAGCCCAGCAGGCTCTGAACGCGGGCGCGGGCATGATATTCGGCCCCCTTCGCGGGGCCTCGGTGCCTGCCGTGGTGCAATCAGCGACCTACCGCTCCGTTCCGGTCGTCACCTTCTCAAACGATATGGCCCAGTTGCAAGCAGGCGGCGTGATCGGCGGCCTGACCCCGGCCAACGCCGTGAGCCAAATTCTGGCCTTCGCAGCCCAGCGCGGACACTCGCGCATCGCTGTTTTGGCCCCCAGCAACACTTACGGCTACGCTGCCGCTCAGGCTGCGGCCCAAGCAGGCCCCAGCGTCGGCGCGGCCATTGTAGAGACCCGCTTTTATGATGCGGGCCGCGATGCCAGCGACCGCACGCAAGCGACTAAGGATCTGGCAGGCCTTGCCGACAACTTCGACGCCATCTTGATTGCCGACGGTTCGGCGCGATTGAAAGAAGTTGCTGCGCTGCTCAACTACCACCGGGTTGACCTCAAACGGGTCAAGCTGCTGGGTACCGACATCTGGGACGGCACAAATCTCAGTGACGAGCGCTCCTTGACCGGTGCTTGGTTCGCTGCCCCCGCAAATGCCCAAATTAGCCAGTTCAAACAGCGCTTCCGCTCGCAGTTTGGCGGCGATCCTTCAGAGCCCGCCATTTTGGCCTATGAAGCCGCACAAATCGCTCAGCAAATGCAGCGCTTTGGTGGCTTCAGTTCGGCGGCCCTGCAATCGGGAAGCTACAACACGATATACGGCGTCGTGCGGTTCCAAAACGGCCAAGTCGCCAAGCGCAATCTGGCGGTCAAGCAAGTAGGCCGCGCCAATAATTCCATCGTCGCCCAAGCGGCCCCCGATGTGCCGCTGCCGGTCTTCATCCCCCAGGCATACGCCAGCGCAACGCCCGGCGGCTTCCAGAATGCACAACCGGGCTACGCCCAACAAGGATACACCCAGCAAGGCTATACCCAACAGGGATACAGCCAGCAGGGCTATCAACAGCAGTCTTACAGCCAGCAAGCCGCACCGCAGCCGAGCCAGCCGATCTACAATAATCAGAGCTTCCAAGCTTACTAGCTAGCGGCCAGGTCTACGAAAGGCCACGATTACAAAGAGCTACGAAACGGGTACTCGGTTCGATTCGACAGGCCTCTACACATCCTGCACAAAAAAAAGCGCCGGACCCTTTTGGGGCTCGGCGCTTTTTTGGTCATTTGCAGCGCGAAAGCCAACTAAGCCGCCGCGCGCTCGTTGGCCATGCGCTCTACTTCGCGTATCACCATGCCATAGAGGTCGCGCGGCTCGTCGGGGTCTGCGATCATGTCCAAATCGACAAAGCGACCGGTCAGTTGCAGCGCGTCGCGCAGCCAGCGCAGAGCCGAAAAGTCCTCGACCGCAAATCCAACGCCATCGAACAGGGTCAAGGCGTCGTCGCTCTCGCGCCCCGGCACCTCACCGCTCAGCACCTGCCACAGCTCCTTGACCGGATAGTCGTCGTCTAGTTGTTGGATTTCGCCTTCGATGCGGGTCTGATCGGGGAATTCGACGAAGATATCGCTACGCAACAGCACGTCCTTGTGCAGCTCGGTCTTGCCGGGGCAGTCACCGCCGATGGCGTTGATGTGCTGGCCGCTGCCGACCATGTTGTCGCTCAGAATGGTGGCGTACTGCTTGTCAGCGGTGCAGGTCGTGATGACATGCGCGCCTTCAACGGCGGCTTCAGCGCTCGAATATATAGTGATGGCTAGGCCGCTGCCCTCCAGGTTTCGCGCGCACTTCTGGCTGGCCGCTGGGTCCAGGTCATAGAGGCGAACCTTGCTGATGCCGCAAAGTTTCTTGAGCGCCAAGGCCTGGAACTCGGACTGGGCGCCGTTGCCGATCAGTGCCAAGGTGGTCGAGCCCTTGGGCGCCAAAGCGCGCGTCGCTACCGCCGAGGTGGCCGCCGTTCGAAGCGCCGTGAGCAGCGTCATTTCCGTCATCAGCACAGGGTAGCCTGTCTCAACCGAAGCCAACAGGCCGAAGGCGGTGACCGTCTGCAGTCCATCACGGGTGTTCTTGGGGTGGCCGTTAACGTACTTGAAGCTATAGTCCACGCCGTCTGAGGTGGGCATGAGCTCGATCACCCCTTCGCGCGAATGCGAGGCCACACGCGGAATTTTGTCGAACTGTTGCCACTTGGCGAAGTCCTCTTCAATGTAGCCCGCGATTTGCTCAATGCAGGTCTCAATGCCAAGCTCCAAGACCAAGCGCATCATATTTTCAACGCTAACAAAGGGAACGGTGTTTAGGGTTTTCATAAGATGTCCTTCGCAATGGCGGGTTAGATCGTGTGTGGTGTTGGGCCTAGGCCGCGTCGGTGATACGCCGACCAAACAGGCTGGCGGTCAGGTCCACCAGGAGGCGCGCGGTCATACCATCGCGGTCCAAAAACGGGTTCAGTTCGACCAAGTCCAAGGAGCGCAAAAGGCCGGACTCGTGGATCAATTCCATCACCAAATGAGCCTCGCGCTGGGTCGCGCCGCCGGGCACGGTGGTGCCAACCGCGGGCGCAATCGCCGGGTCCAAGAAATCGACATCAAGGCTGACGTGCAACCAGCCGCCCGCCCGGGCTACGCGCTCCAAAAAAGCCTTGAGCGGGCGCACCAGACCGTGCTCATCAATGGCGCGCATATCGTGAATCCACATATCGGTTCGCGCCAGCGCTTGCCGCTCCTCACGATCGACCGAGCGCAGACCCAAGATGCCGATTTGCTCCAGTGGCAGCGGGTGCACCATGGGTGGAAAATAGTCGTCAAAGCCAGGCTTGCCGGTCAGGTAGGCCAAGGGCGTTCCATGCAAATTACCGCTCGCGGTGGTGTCCAGCGTGTGGAAATCAGAATGCGCGTCCAACCACAGCACAAACAGCGGGCGGCCCGCGTCAACCGCGGCCATTTGCATGCCAGCGACACTGCCCGCCGACAGGGCGTGATCGCCCCCCATAAAGACAGGCACGCCGCCGTGTCCCGCGATTTCTTCTGCCTTGCGGGCAATGGCACCCGTCCAGGCCGCCACCTGATCTAGACAATAAAGCCCCGGATTGAGGTGATGCCTTGTCTGCTGGGCTTCTGGCTCTGCCAGATTGCCCCAATCGCGGCATGCTAAGCCGAGTTCGCGCAACGCCACCTCAAGCCCCGCCGTGCGCAGCGCTTCAGGCCCCATGATGGTGCCACGTTGGCGCGCGCCTTGATGCAAGCGCAGGCCCAGCAAGTGACAATCGACAGCAGTGTTCACAGACGCTCCAATGAATGGATGGGATCTGGGGCGCAGTGTGTCGTTAATTTTGGCAAGTGAATAGCCAACATGGTATACATTTTGGCAAAGAAACTGCGCTTATTGGAAACAACCAATGTCCGAATTGGATAGCCTGGATTTAGAATTGATCGACCTCTTGCGCCGCGATGGCCGCGCCTCCATCGCGACCTTGGCCGCTACGCTGAAGGTGACACGAACAACCGTCCGTGCCCGCATGGAACGCTTGCAAGCGAAGGGCAAGATTTTGAACTTCACCGTGAGGCTGGACCGCGACATTGGGCGCCCGCAAGTCACCGGCATCACCATGGTCAAAATTCTGGGCCACAAGACCGGGCGCATCGTCCAACACCTGCGCCAAATTCCAGAGGTGGAAGGCATATTCTCAACCAACGGCAAGTGGGATTTGCTGGTGGAAATCGGCGCGCCGAACCTTGAACGCTTTGATCACGCGCTAGACGCCATGCGCGCCATCGACGGCATCGCAGAGTCCGAGACCAACCTGCGCCTAGCCGCCAAGCGGTGACGATTGAGCTGGTTCAGACCTCGGCAAAGCCTCGGCAAGAAAGACAAAATTTTGGCTTGCTATTCATGTGCGACTGTATTAGCAAGCTGGCACACGCTGTGTTAGCACGATAGCACACTAAGGGGCATCGCTGAGGCTTGCACTGGCAACAGCGGCCCTTTCCCCGCAAACCACTTTAAATCCAAACACGCCAGGCCGCCATGCCCGCCAGCCAACCAGCTTCCAACACCAATGACCAGCGCTTGGACGAACTCTGTCAGGCCCTGTGCCTGACGGACAACGAACAAGAAATGCGCCGCTTCTTGGTGGATCTTTGCAGCCCCGCAGAGCTGCGCGCACTGGCTGAGCGATGGCATGTCGCGCGCTTGCTGGATGCGGACCAACTCTCCTATCGTCAGATCAACGAGCGCACCGGCGTTTCGACAACGACCATTGGCCGCGTGGCGCGCTTCTTGACCACCGAGCCCCATCAAGGCTACCGCCTGGTGCTGGACCGCTTGCAAGCGACCAGCGAAGACACGGCATAAGAGCCCTCGCCCCACATCGAACACACTGCCCAACTGGACACCCCATGGACACCCAACGCCTCAGGATCGCTATCCAAAAATCTGGCCGCATGGCCGAAGGCTCGAACGAGCTGCTGCAAGCCGCAGGCCTGCGCCTGCCATCGCGCTCAAAGACCACGCTATTTCAGCGCGCGCGCAATCTGCCGATCGACCTGCTGTTGGTCCGCGACGACGATATCCCCAACTTTGTGGCTTCGGGCGTCGCTGACATCGGGATCGTCGGCGAAAACGTCTATGAAGAATGGCAACTAGACGAGCCCGTCGCGCCAATAACCCTGGTCCGTCGCCTGGGGTTTTCCTTCTGCCGCCTGAGCCTGGCCACCCCCAAAGACGGCCCTCTGCGCAGCGCTAAGGACTTGGAAGGCAAGAGCCTTGCCACCTCTTATCCTCTGATTTTGCGCCGCTTTTTTGAACAACAAGGCATTAAGGCTGATATCGTCGAAATGTCAGGCTCGGTCGAAGTCGCGCCCAAGCTGGGCATCGCAGACGGCATCTTCGACATCGTGTCCTCTGGCGCGACACTAGAAGCCAACGGCCTAGGCCCCATTGCCGACGTTTTGAAATCCGAAGCGCTGCTGGTGCAAACACAAAAGCCATTGAGCTCAGAAAAAACCGGTATACTCGAGCGCCTCATGGTGCGCATCGAGTCCGTTCAAGCGTCACGGCAGATCAAGTACATCATGCTCAACGCACCAGAGAGCAAGCTGGCCACCATCACCGACATTCTGCCGGGCGCCGACGCTCCCACCGTCCTACCCTTGCAGGGCAAAGGCGACATGATCGCCATTCATGCTGTGGTGCAAGACGCAGATCTTTGGGAGACCCTGGAAAAGCTGAAAGACGAGGGCGCAAGCTCCATCCTGGTAACGCCAATTGAAAAGATGATGGCCTGATGACTTTCGATCCCCGATCCTTAGCGCGGCCCTGGCTGCTGGACGTTGTGCCCTACACCGGCGAGCGCGAAGCGCACGGTCAAGATGGGTTGACGCTGTTGGATATGAACGAAAACCCTAATGGCGACGGCGACGGCAATACGGGCCTCAACCGCTACCCCGGTCCTGAGGTGCGCGCGCTCTACGCTCGCATGGCACGCCTCTATGGACGGCCTGAGAACCACTTGATGATCTCGCCAGGCTCTGACGAAGCCATCGGCATGCTGATCCGTGCTTTTTGTACGCCGGGCGAACACAGTATTCTGGTCAACCCGCCGACCTTTGGCATGTACGCGCTTAGTGCTAAGGTCAACGGCGTTGCCGCCAAGTCCGTGCCTATGCTGGCCGATGCCAAGTTGGACTGGACCGCGCTGAGCGATGCCGCCGAGCAGGACGCGAACGCGCGCATCATCTTCTTGTGTACGCCCCAAAACCCATGTGGCACCGCCGTACCTCACGATGAAATCTTGGCCTTCGCCAAGCGCCACGCAGACCGCATCATTGTTGTCGACGAGGCCTACCAAGAATTCGCCGACGGCCCTAGCCTGATCGACGAACCGGCGGGCAGCCTGCCCAACGTGGTGGTTTTGCGGACCCTGTCAAAGGCCTACGCCCTGGCAGGCGCGCGCATCGGCTGCATGATCGGCGAGCCCGGGCTGGTGGCCATCGTCAAAGCCCTGCAATCGCCCTACCCGCTGCCGACCCCTTCGGTCAAGGCGGCGCTGGCAGCGCTCAGCCCGGCTGGTGTAGCGCAGTCTAAACGCCAAATTACCGAATTGAAAGAAGAGCGCGACCGGCTGGCCGCAGCCCTTAGCCAGCACGACGATATCGAGACGGTCTTCGAGAGCCAGGCCAACTTCTTGTTCGTCACCATGAGGCAGGCTGACGCCTGGCATCAAACCCTGCTGAACGACTTTGGAATCTTGGTGCGCAACCAGACCAAGGCCTTGCCTGGCGGGCTGCGCATCTCGGTCGGCACGCCGCGCGAAAATGATCTTTTGCTACAGGCCCTGGGTCTTGCCCCCGCACCCAAAGCGGACCGCAAGGCCGAACTCAAGCGCGAGACCAAAGAGACCAGCATCTATTGCGCGGTGAACTTGGATAAGCCCGGCCCATCGTCAATTGCGACGGGCGTTGGCTTCTTCGACCACATGCTGGATCAACTCACCAAGCATTCAGGCATTGCGATGGTCATCGCGACCGAAGGCGACACCCATATCGACACCCACCACACGGTCGAGGACACTATGATCGCGCTGGGTCAGGTGCTGGATCAAGCCGTCGGCGATAAGCGTGGTATCCTGCGCTATGGCCACTTTGATTTGGTGATGGATGAAGCACGCGCGCAAGCGGCAATCGACCTGTCGGGGCGCGCGCACGCTAGCTTTGACGGCAGCTTCAAGGCTGACAGCTTGGGCGGACTTCAGACCGAAATGGTCGCGCACTGCATCCAATCACTGGCCGAAAAACTGCGCGCAACCATCCACGTTAGCGTGACCGGCGATAACGATCACCACAAGTGCGAGG
The DNA here is from genome assembly GCA_030428565.1 of Alphaproteobacteria bacterium. GTDB lineage: Bacteria > Pseudomonadota > Alphaproteobacteria > UBA7985 > JAUIBT01 > JAUIBT01. Next base: position 8,034 of record JAUIDR010000062.1, on the reverse strand, counting down.
CGGTGTTCAAGGCGCTTGCCAAAGCCCTGAAGATGGCGGTCAAAATCGAAGGCGATGCACTGCCCAGCACGAAAGGGCTATTGTGATGCAACGGGTTGCCCTCATCAATTCGGGCTGTGCCAACATCGCATCGGTTCGCTATGCGCTGCTGCGACAAGGCGTTGAGGTAGATGTCACCGCCGATCCTGAACGCATTACCAGCGCTGATAAGGTCATATTCCCCGGCGTCGGCAGTTTTGATTATGCCTTGGAGGCCGTACAAAAGAGCGGCGTGGTCGAGGCTATGCGCTCCCTCTCGCAGCCGACGCTAGGCATTTGTCTGGGCATGCAAATGCTGGCTGAAGGCTCGGCCGAGGGGCAAAAGCAGGGCTTGGGTCTGATCCAAGGCCGAGCCCAGCGCTTTGTTGATGCGCCGGGGCGAAGCGTGCCGCACATGGGCTGGAACCAACTCAACCCGCAGGGCGATGATCCCCTGATGCGCGGGATTGAGCCGGGGGCCTATGTCTACTTCGTGCATTCCTTCTACCTGCCGCCCTCGCCCTACACCATCGCCACCTGCGATTATGGCTTGCCCTTCACCGCAGCGTTGCGCCAGGACAACTTTTGGGGTTGTCAGTTCCACCCCGAATTGTCGGCGCAAGTTGGGGCCAAAATCCTCTCAAATTTCTTGGCCCTCTAGGCCAACAGACAAAGCAAACGGCTGATATTTCATGATTTTATACCCCGCAATGGACCTGATCGACGGCAAATGCGTGCGCTTGTCCAAGGGTCAGTTCGACGCCAAGACCGAATACAACGATGATCCACGCGCGCAAGCGGCCAGCTTCGCTATGCAAGGCGCAACCTGGCTACACGTTGTGGACCTTGACGGAACCAAAGCCGGTGCGCCCTTGCAGGCTTCTTTCATCCAATCAACCGTCGAGGGCTTGGGTCTCAAAGTCCAGACTGGCGGCGGCATCCGTTCGATAGACTCAGCCAAACAGGTGCTGGATGCCGGCATTGACCGCGTGGTCATTGGCTCGCTGTCGGTCTCCCAGCCCGAAGCCATGGGCCAACTGGTGCGCGAGTACGGCAGCGAACGCATCGTCGCCGCCCTCGATTTGGTCATGCAGGACGGCGCCCCCTTCATCGCCACCCACGGTTGGCAAGCGGTATCCGACAAGCCGTTGGCCGATGCCTGCCGTGCCATGATCGATCAGGGCGTGACCCACATTCTGATGACCGACATCTCTAAAGACGGCCTCTTGCAAGGCCCCAACGTGGCGCTCTACCGACAGGCCTCGCAGGATTTCCCGTCGCTGAAAATTCAGGCGTCAGGCGGCGTCTCCAGTCTGGACGATCTGCGCCAGTTGGCCGGCTGTGGCGCTGACGGCGTTATCGTCGGTAAGGCCCTCTACGAAGACCGCTTCACCGTAGCCAACGCCCTGGAGGTGCTATGCTGAGCCGTCGCATCATTCCTTGCCTTGACGTGGCCGACGGCAAAGTCGTCAAAGGCGTTCAGTTCAAAAATCACGAGATCGTCGGCGAGATCGTTGATCTGGCTCAGCGCTACGTTGATGAGGGCGCAGACGAGCTTGTCTTTTACCACATCACCGCCTCGGCAGACAGGCAGACCGTCAACCTGGATTGGGTTGACGCGGTGGCGCAACGCCTGGACATCCCCTTTTGTGTCGCCGGTGGCATTCGCAGCGTAGCCGACGCCGCCGCGCGCCTTGAAGCGGGTGCGGACAAGATCTCCATCAACTCGCCAGCGCTGGAAAACCCTGATTTCATTGACGAAATGGTCGCCGCCTTTGGCAGTCAGTGCATTGTGATCGGCATCGATAGCCTGGAAGTAGACGGCCAATACCAGGTTAAGCAGTACACCGGTCGCCCGGACAAAATGCAAGATTCGCGTCGCGATACGCTGACCTGGGCCAAAGAAGCGGTGGAACGCGGTGCCGGTGAGATCGTGCTCAATTGCATGAACCAAGACGGCGTTCGGCAAGGCTATGATATCCGCCAGCTGGCCGCCGTGCGGGATGGCGTATCGGTGCCGCTGATCGCCAGCGGCGGAGCGGGCACCATGCAGCACTTCAAAGATGTGTTCGAGCAAGCCGATGTGGACGGTGCCCTAGCCGCCTCGGTCTTCCACAAAAAAATCATCGACATTCCTGAGCTTAAGGCCTGGTTGCGCGACCAAGGCCAACCGATGCGAATCTAGCAGGCCGGGCACTAGCGAGCGGAAACGCGCACCGAGCGCAGGTCCGCGGGCTCTCGCGATCAGCGCGGCAACAGGTAAGCGTCTTTGGGCACAGGGTCCAAATTGGACCAGCGATGTTGGACCACGGCCTCGTCAATCATGTGATTCAGTAAGTCGGGGAAGGTAAAAGGCCTCGCCGCCCGTTCCCACAAGAAGAAAGCGAATGAACCTGGAATCGGATTGATTTCGTTAAAGAAAAGTTCACCTCTCGCTTGATCATATAGGTAATCAAAGCGCGGCACTCCGACTTGTCCGAACAGGCGATAGACAGTCTTGGCGTGGTGCCTAATCTGGTTCTCAAGCTCGGCGGACAAATCAGGATTGATATCGCGGGTCATGGACAGCATGCCACCCGAGCCCGAATCGCCTGGTGTCTTGACGCCGCCGCCTTTCTTGCCGCCACCGCCGGATAGATATTTTTCTTTAAAATCCAGCAGTTCGCCGGACTGCTTGGGCCGCTCGATGGCCGACGTTAGGATCTCGCCCGCACGGTTCATGATCGAGACATTGTATTCGGCCAAATTCTGAACCGCCGGTTCGACCATGACCAAGGGATCTTGAGCAAAGATGCTGGGCAGCACTTCCAGCAATTCTTGGTGATCGGCGACCAGCGCAACACCAATGGACGAGCCCAACGAGCAGGGCTTGACAATGGCGGGGAAGAAGTTGCCGGACACCTGCTTTTTCAAGGTCTCCAACGGCAAGATGCGCCCGCGTTGAGGCTTGGCCAGCACCACATGCGGCAAGACCGGCACGCCCGCCGCCCCGACCAAATCCTTGGTTAGATCTTTGCGCATGGCTAGCGCCGAGGTCGTCGAACGCAGCCCCGTATAGGGCACGCCCGCCATTTCCATACGCGATTGCACGCGCCCATCTTCGCCCTCGATGCCGTGGAAGGCCAGCACGGCTGCATGAACCAAAATCGGATTGCGCTGATCCAAGCCGTCGGCATCACGCAGCAAGGCGGGGCCGTAGTTTGGCAGGTTATAAAAGTGGCAGGACTGGGCGCCCGGCATGGCCAGTGGATGCGGGCGGTAGGCCGCGCGCAGCCCCAACCCCGGCCCCGTAAAAAAACGCCGATCCCAAGCCAAATAGGTCGGCACGGGCTCGTAGCGCTCGCGGTCGATGGCGTCCATGACTTGCAGGCCGGTAACGACGGATACGTCGTGCTCGGGCGACGGCCCGCCAAAGCAAACGGCGACTTTTTTCTTTTTATTGGCGATCCGGGTTTGGCTCATATTGGGGCACTGCGCTTGTCATCGTGTGGTCGGCAGCACCGATCGCGGCCTGCCTTTTGGTCAGTCGTCAGCCGGTGTTAGCATGCCCGCAGCACGGCTCCAAGGCTAAAGCCCCGAGCAACCAAACCCACCCATCAGTAGCCCCATTCTACGGGCAGGTAGAGGCGAAAGCAGGTGCCCGCTTCGCCGGTAGACTCAAGGCGCACATCACCGCCAAGCAGGCTGCAAAGATCGCGAACGATGGCAAGCCCCAGACCTGTGCCACCCGCCTTGCCGACCGATACGAAGGGTTCGAACAGGTGATCCTGCACCCGTTTGGGCAGGCCGGGTCCATCGTCACAGATTTGCAGCGCCATGGTCTCGCCCTGCTCTTCGACTTTCAAGACGATGTTTTGTGCTCCCGCTTGTGCTGCGTTGTGCCCCAAGTTGGTCAGTATGCGGAACAAAGACAGGCGATCGCTGACCAGAGCGGCGGCCTCGTCGCCTTCAAAGCGCCAGTGCAGGCCATCACTGGCCTCGTCTTCGCTAGCGCCTAGGGCATTGCCCACCTCAAGTGACAACTCGCGCAGGCGAATGCGCTCGGGCTGCAAGCTTGTCGCCGCGTCGCGGGTGAAATCCAAGGTATCCGTGCAGACCGCAGTGGCTTTCTCGATCGAGGCCACCAAGCGCGGCGCGATCTTGGCCACCATCGGATCGCTGGAGCTGGCTAAACTGTCCCCCATCAAGAGTGCCGTCGATAGCACGTTTTTCAGGTCGTGATTGATCTTGGTTACCGCGGTTCCCAGCGTCGCCAGGCGGCTCTTTTGCCGAAAGGCACTCTGTACGGTATCGCGCATGAGGTCGAAATTTTCTTGCACAACGCCGATTTCATCGCCCCGCGCTTGCGACAAGACCTGCGAGAACCGCTCAGGCGATTGAGCAAAGCGCTGCATTTGCTCGGCCAATTGGCGGATCGGACGCACGATCAGTGTATAGAGCGCGGTATAAACCAAGAGGCCCGTGAAGAGCGAAATCAGTAGCGACAAGCCCAGTATGTTGATCGCGTACTGGCGCAAATGTGCCACTAGGCCTTTGCCCGACTTGCGGATGACCACCTGGACCTGCGTATCTTGCGGTGCTGGTGCGATGACCGCCAGCTCCTGGCGCAGGCCCGAGCCCCAAAGCGTCTGCAAGGCCGAAGGAATGTCTTGGAACCAAGTGCCATCGGCTGGATGCATTATACGCGGTTCGTCGTCTTGCAATCCGGCCGAAAGATCCCGCCGCTGCAACATCATGGTCATGAAACCAGGAAAGTCGGCCGCAATGGACTCGGCCTCAAGACCGCTGAGCAATTTATCGCGCAAAATCAAATTTGGCGCTTCCATTGGCGTCTCGCTCAACGCCAGCATGATAAGGTGCGCCTTTTCGACGTCCCGCATCAGGTAGCGCCGCTGCTCCAAGGCGATGGACTGGACCAACAGCAAAATCTCAATGGTCATCACCGAGACAAGCGTCACCGCCAACAGCTTAGCGCCGAGCGAGCGGGCCTGTGGGATAAGCAAAGATTTGACTGTTGAAGCGACCATGACGCCTTGGTGTTAGGGTGAGAAACGCAATCTTGCCAGGCCAGCGCCTTTGCGGCAAGCGCGCACCGTTGGCGCGTCAAAAGCGAAGCAAGAAACGCACCAATCGTTGGGTAGATTTTGAGAACAATCGCGGCGTGAAGTAGGCACCCGCGACCCGCTTGTTGATTTCTGAAAAGGTGGGGTAAGGCGCGATATGCCCCGCCATAGTGGCAAGCTTCATCTTGGTGGCGATGGCCAGCGCCCATGGCTGCAACAGCTCACCTGCCCCCTTGCCAACGATGGTCGCTCCGACGACCCGCCCCTGTTTGTTGACCAGAATTTTGACGAAGCCAGATTTGGCGCGTTCGGCCACCGCGCGATCCATTTCGGAAAAATCCCAACGAACCGCTTTGACGGACAGACCCTGCTCTTCTGCCATGGCCTCGGTCAAACCCACCTGGGCCAATTCGGGCTCGGTATAGCTGACCCACGGTAGCGCCGAATAATCAACTTTGGCCGCCTGTTTAAACAGAACCTGGCGCACAAAAATCGAGGCATGATAGCCAGCCACATGCGTAAACTGCGGCCCGCCCGCAACATCGCCCAGCGCAAACACCCGCCGATTGGTCGAGCGCAAATTAGCGCCAACTTTGATACCACGGCGATCGTATTCAATACCGGCCTCTTCCAGCCCCAAGCCTTGCAGGTTGGCCATGCGGCCGGTCGCCACCAGCAGATGGCTGCCCTCAATGGTCAGGCTCTGGCCGCCCTTTTCGATTGTCACGGCCAGCCCGCCGCCCTGGCGGACCTCGACGGCGCTGGCTTTGGCGTGCTCGTGAAGAGTGATGCCGTCGTCTTCGAGCGACTGGCGAACGACCGCGACCGCCTCAGGCTCGTCCTTTGGCATGATCGAAAACATCTCCACCAGCGTCACCTTGCAGCCCAACATGGCGTGGGCTTGCGCCATTTCACAGCCGATTGGCCCACCGCCTAGAACGATGAGGTGTTCAGGGCGCTGCTTGAGGTCGAATATGCTCTCGTTGGTCAGATAATCGACTTGATCAATGCCTGGAATCGGCGGCACGAAGGCGCTGGAGCCCGTGGCAACGACAAACCGCTTGGCCCGGATGGTCTGCGCGCCCGCTTGCACCGCAGTTGGCGAGATAAAGCGGCCCTGTTCTTTGACAACCGTCACACCGAGCCCCTCGAAGCGTTCTACGCTATCGTGCGGTGCGATTTGGCCAATCACATCTTTGACGTGGGCCTCCACCGCGGCAAAATCGATGTCGGGTTCACCAAGATTGACTCCGAAAGCAGCGGCTTTGCGCGCTGCCTTCGCCGCCTTTCCCGCCGCTAATAGGGCTTTGGACGGCACGCAGCCATAATTGAGGCAGTCGCCGCCCATCTTGGCGCGCTCTAGCAGCACGACCTTAGCGCCCAGTTGAGCCGCGCCCGCAGCCACTGACAAGCCGGCCGATCCCCCCCCAATAATGCAGATATCCGCCCTTAGGACCGAATTGCTCACGATTTTAACTCCTTAACGTGGTCGCCCGCGATACGCTTGGCGGCGATCGTAGCCAGCGATAGCGCGGCCAGGGCGAGCATAGCAATCCAAAGACGCGGGTCGAGCAGCAAGCTCTCCAGCGGCGGCAAAGTATTGTGCAGCAAGAAGGAGTCGCGGATCTCACCACCGACCAGGAACGTTTTGAGCAAGGTGGCGGGAATGATGCCGATGGCTGTCGCCAAGACATAGGGCACGATGCGCACGTTCAGCAGACCCGAAGCCGCGTTGATGGCAAAGAAGGGCACAACAATCAGCAAGCGCAGCATGAGCAAGTAGGAAAATTCATTTTTGTGAAACCCCTTCTCAAGCTTAGCGACCCAAGTACCAGAGCGGGCATGTAGCAGATCCCCCAAGGCAAAGCGGGCCACCAAATAGACCGCTGTGGCGCCACCCATGGCGCCCAGGAAGGACCAAAAGAAACCCCACCAAGCCCCGAACAAAAGCCCAGCTAACAGGGTCAAGCCCGAAGCGACGGGCAAGGAGAACGCCACCATGGCCGCGTAAGCTGTCGCAAAGACAATTCCCGTTGCAATGGGTCGGGATTCGATCCAGGCGAAGACCATATCCTTGTTAGCGACCAGCGCTTCTGGAGAAATATAGGCGCCCAAATCGTAATAAATGCTGAGCAGGATCGCTGAGCCGATAACGACGAAGGGTGCCAGGCGTACAAACCAGGACTTTTGCTTTTCAGACACGCGCATCATCCTTTCATGGCGTTTAATGGCGTTTGATGGCGTTTGATGGCGTTCCGCAGCGAAGGCACCAATGAGGAATCGTGCCCGCCCGTGGTGACGCCCGTGTTGACCTGTTCAGCGCTTGCAGCTTTGGTGCGATGTCGCTGTGCCAACGGCTTGGTTTGCATCTACGCCTTAATCCTTGCTAGGCAAAGAAACATCCCTTTACACTTGCGTGAGCACACTTGTTACAAACTGTAACAAAATGGGAGCTGTGCGGCGGCGCGACACGACGGCCACCGCACCCAAGGAAACGCCCCCAGCCCGCCTAAAATGTGCGTTTGGCTCGATTCTGTTGGGGATTCAGGCCGATGGCCAATTGACAGCGCCGCGCAGTTTGCCTATACGAGGCGCCCTTATTCAAAGAATGTCAGACAGGTCTGGCGGTGTCTAAATGCCCTGTTTTTGAAGAGCAGAGCACAAGATCCAAGATGCCCGGCACGCCTCGTCAGGAGAAAAACGATGAAACGCACTTACCAGCCTTCTCGCTTGGTCCGCAAGCGCCGCCACGGCTTCCGCTCTCGCATGGCTACCAAGAATGGCCGCCGCGTTGTGGCGAACCGCCGTTCCAAGGGCCGCGCGCGCCTGAGCGCCTAAGCGAACCGGCCTTATCTGTAGCGACCCGATTTCATTACGGGTCCATGAGGATAGGCTTTGAGCCCGCGAGCGTAACGCTATTGGATCCGCTGTACCCCTGGGTGCAGCGGTTTTC
>JAUIDR010000107.1 GCA_030428565.1 Alphaproteobacteria bacterium | reverse complement strand
TTCTGCCGCGCCCCATACTCACCGCCACCTTCATATGGGACTGGTCGCGATGGCGACGCGAGCATCAAGTCGCCGCCGCCATTGCTCATCGCAAAACACGCCATAAAATGCAACTGTAGTACTAGGCGCTTGTAAAGCACGGTGATGGTCGCTCGGCAGGTTGCGTGCGCGAGCGCGCAGCCGAGCCTTACTCACCAAGTCTTACTCACACCGCAAGTGCCGGTGACGATTAAGTTGCGCCTGTCCGTGATCGACTTGCCAGCCAGCAGGGCCCGGAGCAGCACCCCGTCGAGCCCGCGGCTTACGCGGTGGTCGGCGTCTTCGGGTCAGGCAAGGGCAAGAAGGCGGTAGAGTAATTCGCGACGTTTGTGACTCGGCACAATAGCATGCCTGACCCTATCAAGACGGTGGTCTGCGATATGTCCTCTGCGTGCCTTCCGCCATCAGCAACGTGTTCCCCCCGCCGCCGTCACGGTGGGCTGGTTCGAGGATGATGTACGCAAGGCAATAGCTTCTGCGATTCGTTTCAACGTCATGGGCGTGGTAGGCCCGGCAGGCTGTGTATTGAATTTTGAGGGGATGATGGTCTCGAGTTGACGACCTTTGTTATGGCCATTAATATCGACGTGGGCTTATGTTAACAGTACCTTAAGCCCGGTCCAAACTAGGCCTTCAGAACTCTATCTGAAGGCCTTTTTTTGTGCTTTAGGGCTCGATATGGTCGCAGACCATCCACGCTTCTACGGCACGGGCGACATGATATTCGATCCGCTGCCTTAGCAGCACCGGCAAAAACCACCTCGACCTCGGCCGGGGGCTCGCAGTCTGCCTGAAAGGGACGACGGTTAGCTTCACCACCGCCGCGGCCCTGGTCAACGAACTTATAGAGGTCCGTGACGAACTTCGCCTGCTGCGAGTGCAAAAACAGATGGCCAACGCCAAACTGCTGATTATCGACGAATTTGGCGTCGTCACGCTCTCTAGGACCGAAGTGGAGCTGATCTTCGAATTGATTTCGCAGCGCTATGAGCGCGGCGCCACGCTTATAACGAGCAGCTTGCCCTTCGATGAATGGTCGGAAACCTTCGGCACCGAGCGCATAACCGGGGCTCTCCCCGACCGCCTGACCTACCACATCAACATCCTTGAGATAAATGGCGTGAGCTATTGCCTGGCCTAAAGCCAAGCGCGACAAGCAACCAAAACTTCCTAACCGACACTCCATGTCTTGGACCTCTCGAGCAAAGGCGGCCAGTCAACCGCCAGCTGTACACCCGCATTAACCTTGCGCGTTAGAGGTCATGATGATTCACTTGGGTAAAGGAGAAGCCTATGCCCGTGATCAAGCAAGAGCCGTCGCTGTTCGGTATGTCGGACCATCTGAGGAGCCTGAGCGAAAGCGGCGATCCGCTGGCCGTGCTGGAACGGACTGTGGATTTCGAACAATCCCGCGATCTGCTTGAAGCAGCTCTTGCTTACAGCGATGGCCGCAAGGGTGGACGGCCCCACTTTGATCCTGTGGCGATGTTCAAGGCCGCGATTTTGCAGACCCAGCACAACTTGAGTGACGCCAAGACGGAGTTCATGATCATGGACCGTCTGTCCTGGATGCGCTTTCTGGGCTTTGACTTAGGTGCGCGTACACCCGACGAGAACACTATTCGGGCCTTCCGCAACCGGTTGATTGAGGCTGGAGCCTTTGAGGCGCTGTTCCAAGCCTTCGATCAGCGCTTGCGCTCAGCGGGTTACTTGCCCATGGGTGGGCAGATCGTCGATGCCTCGTTGGTCCAAGCCCCCAAGCAGCGCAATACCGAGGACGAGAAGGCGGCTATCAAAGAGGGCAAAAGCGCTGAGGAGATTTGGCCTGATGAGCCCAACAAGGCCGCCCAAAAAGACACTTCGGCCCGGTGGACGCTGAAAATAGGCGGCAAGATCCGCTACCGCCCGGACGGCAGCCCCTTGCCTCAGATCGCAACCCCGACCTTCGGCTATAAGACACACATCAGCATTGATCGGCGCTATGGCTTTATCCGCAAAGGCCATGTCACCTCGGCAGCAGGCAGTGATGGGCGCCAGTTGAAGCATGTTATCGTCAAAAGCAACACGGCTTCGAGTGTCTGGGCAGATACGGCCTATCGTTCGCAGAACAACGAGGGCTGGCTCGCTGCGCGCATGATGACCAGCAAGATCCATCGCAAGAAGCCGAAGGGCAAGCCCATGCCCCCGGCGACATCACGGGCGAATGAAAGGAAGTCTTCTGTCAGAGCCAAAGTTGAGCACGTCTTTGCCCACCAGAAGAACCGCTATGGCCTGTTCATACGCACCATTGGGTTGGCGAGAGCCAAGGCCAAAATGACGCTGGCCAACTTAGCCTACAACTTTGACCGCCTCGTCTTCCATGAACGGCGACAAAGCGCAGGATAAGTGCGTCCAAAACCGCTGGAGGCGGCCCAATCGGCCAACGAAAACGGGCAAATCTGACCCAGAACGCGGCCTGTCGTGGTCACAGTCGGCCAGCCATGCCAAAATCTTGTCGCCGTGCGCGCAGGTCAACCGTTAATGCGGGTGTTCAGCTATTTGGTGAGTGCGGTCGACTAGTTGCCAATGATGCATGCGTCCGTCACGTGCTCAATCATAGTGGTCTATTTTTGCGCCGCCCTCTGATCGGTTTTCACTCCGCCGGTGACACATCAACCCGAATTTTTGGAACCCTAAAAAAACTCTTTCGTTAGGCGGCGACGACTTTAGAGTTAGGCATTTAATTGCACCTATACCAAGCGGCTTTGAAGAAGTTGAAGCATTCTTCTTCGGTGAAGAGCTGGCAGATATTCCCGACGGCTTTCCATAAGGTATCGTAGGCCCGCGCCCTGGCCTTACGCAGTAAGGCTTTGAGCTTGGCAAAGGCCATCTCACTAGGATTGAGGTCCGGGCTGTAAGGCGGCAGGAACAAGAACCAGGCTCCAACATCGGCAAGGAACTGTGCGGCGCGTGGGCTTTTGTGGCTGGAGAGGTTGTCCAAAATCACCACATCGCCTTTGCCGAGCGTCGGTGCCAGTTGGGTCTTGCAGCGCGACAAACAAGATGAGAATCCGCATTGCCGCGCCAGAATTGTTCTCCAAGATAGTTCCGTTGCATCATTAGAAACGTTCCCGAGAGAGTTTCACTCAAGGGGAAAGGCATGAGGCGGATCAGCATGGGAACGAGAGACGAACTTC
>JAUIDR010000106.1 GCA_030428565.1 Alphaproteobacteria bacterium | reverse complement strand
AAAGCTGGCAGCCGGTATTGGCCAGGGCAATGCCGACAAGGGCGTGCAGGTGGCTCTCGCAGGGGGCTATGCCGTCCTGATCGTCGATCTCAAGCATCATCAGGGCGTCGGCGATGGGGCAGGTATCCAGGGCCTTGAGGGCCAGGCGGCGGGCCGAGGCCACGCAGCGGTTGCGGCTCGCTGGGCCATGGTAGATGGCCTTGAGCTGGCGGGTCAGGGCCGTGTTGAGCTCTGGCGTCATGCTGTTGGTCTGGATGGCGTGGCCAGCCTCGCGAACGATCTCTGTCAGGATTTGGCTCCGGTCTGCGTGCTGGGTGGCCATGAGCTGGTAGTCAGCGAGCTGCAGCAGGAAGAGGCGCGCGAAGGCGCGGGCTACCGGGAGCTTGGCAGGCACGACAAATGGCAGAGCGCGGATCAGGGCGGCGGGGCCGTCGCGGTAGACGCTGGCGAGCGTTTTGGTGGGTGCTGGTTTGGGCGGGAAATTGACCTGCACGGCGGCCATGCCGGATTGAATGAACATGCTGAAATCCCCAAAAAGGTGCCCCGACCGAGGCCGGGGCGAGGTTAGGCAAACAAGGGCTGTCCGCTTGGGACGCTCTATTCGTAGAGCAAAAATATACCGCAATGCAATCTAAAAATAGAACATACAGGATAAAAAAATGCCCCGCGCGATGTTGGCGGGGCTTTTGCGGAAGGGTTCTCCCTACGCTTAAGACGCTTAAGCTGGATTATAGATAAAGGGAGCTAAGCGAAAATACTGGCATGTAAGGATCCCGGAGGTTTCAGGCTCAATTTTCACCGTGACGCCATCGACGTCTGCTTTGAAATGGCCACTCCTGGAAGCGTTGGCAAAGGCGCTGTTGATATAGTCTGCAGCAAACGGAATGCTCGTATATGAGACCGCGCTGAAAGCCCCAATGCATAGGTTTCGATAAGCGGTAAGCGAGCCTTGAGTTGAAGTCAAAACTTCGACGTTCCCAAGCGGCCAAACGTGAATGAGAAATGGGCCAACCTCGAGTTCACAAAAGCCGTCCTTGCGACAGAAGTCGGACGGGGCACCCTGCTCCTTTGCATGTGGCATGCTGTAGATGGAAGTTGCATCGACATCATAAACCGTCTTCAGGGTTGACACTATGGCCTGTGCCATATCCACAATTTTTTGAATTTGCTTCCGCTCGCGCTCTTCGTCGGCTTGCGCCTGGCGCGCTGCTTCAGCCTCTGCCTTCGCTGTTGCCTCCGCCTCTGCTCTTGCTGCGGCATCTGCCGCCTTTCGTGCTAGCTCTTCTGCCGCCCTCGCTTTCTCTTCGACTTCGAGCTCATATGCCGCTCGCGCCTCTGGCGTCATATTCGCAAGCTTTTGCGATTGGATTGTATCAACACCAATGCCGCCAACAAACATGAGCGTTACCCCGACGACGATAGCAAGCGGCGCTCCTACAAGGCGACTTCTTGGGACCTTTGGAGGCAATAGCTTGGGGAAAATGAACCCAATGAGGCCCAGGAAAAAGTAGAGCCCGCCCGCAAGCCCTATCAATGCAGCCACTATTTCCATATCAGCTCCTTAAAGTGTTGGCGTTAAATCCGTCCGCCGCGCCAGCAGGCGCGACCGATAATCACGATGCCGCTTGCGGGCACCTCGTAGGGTGCATGTCGGCCGTTGTCGCTGAGCAACCTGACCTTGAGTGGCTCGCTCCCGTAGACCTTCTCGATCCGTTTGACCACCGTGCCGTCACCGTCAAAGATCAAAAACACACCTGGCATGGAGACGTTGGTATCTCCGCGATCGATCATGATACGATCGCCACTGCTCAGCGTCGGCTCCATGGAATCGCCACGCACCTCCACGATCACCGCGTTGCGTGGCGAGACGCCGAGCTGATGGATGAAAGTCAGGTCGAAGTCCCAGTTTCCCTTGACCTGCTCAAGCTCGATATTAGAGCCACCGCCAGCCGATGCCAGCACATCGTATTCTGGGATTTGGACGCGCTCGGGCGCGGCGACCACAGGGACGACAGCGCCCTGCTGGGGCATGCGCTGTCTGGCCTTTGCTGCGGCGACGGTCTGATCGATGTTGATCGTTCCATTGCCCGCGTAGAGATCTTCAATCGTGCAGCCTAGAGCCTGCGCGAAATTGAACAGGGTTTCGGCTTTGGGCTTGGCTTTTCCCGCGACGGCCTGATTGAGATAATTGGGGGCCATGCCTGCTTGTTCTGAAAGCGCGCGCTGACTTATCCCCAGCAATTTTCGGCGCAGTTCTATCTGCTTGATCGCCTTTTCTATTGGGGTTTCGACGGGTTTTGGCACAGGCAACCTCAAAGCTCTATTGACGAATATAACGCTTGCGCTCTATTTATAGACCGCATGAGCAAAATAGATCATACATCCCCCCAAATCCGTTATATGGACGCCCAGGAGCTCGCAGAGCTGATCCGCGACTTCTGTCGGCGCCATAAGATCGGGACATCCACATTCAGCCGCAAAGCGGTCAATAGCGGGAGCTTTTACGCCCGCTTGAAAACCACCGAGTTTGTACGCCCGGTGACCCTTCAGCGTTGCATCGACTTCATGGAGGCCAAAGACCGAGAGTTGGCGGTCCAAACAGCAAGCGATGCCGACATTGCCGACCCTTCGCAGGAGGGGTGAGCAATGGAGAGCAGTCTTGCGATTAAACCCTACGTTGCACACCTAGACTATTGCGAACAGCATGGCAACCCACGTTCGCCTTTGGCAGCGCGGGCATGCCATGCCGCGCGCTCTGCAACCTCAAGCTTATTGCGCCGGAAAGAAAAACGCGGCATTCTGCGTTTGCATGTCGAAAAAGGGCATGCCGGGATTGGTCTCCCGCTTCACGTAGGCGCTCGGAAACCGCGCCGCACCTCCTGTGCTCGCGGTCTTTTTGTTTCCGGGCCACGCTCGGATTCTATGGTCGGGCGTTTTGGGGCCCCTTCGGGGGCGCCGCTTCCTACGGGCGGTAAGACCAACCCATTGCGTCCGGCCGCCATCCGAGATTGGTCTCTCGCTGGCTGGCCTACATCTTTCGTAGGAGTCAGCTCATGACGAGTCTGTCAACGGCTTTGCCTAGCCAAAATCAGGCCCTTATCCCCCTCGATCAGGCGACCATCGACGGCCAGACCGTGCAGACGGTCCATGCCCGCGAATTGCATGCCTTTCTTGAGGTCGGCAAGGTATTCGGTGCCTGGATTCGGGAGCGCATTGAAGCCTACAATTTCTTGGAAAATC
>JAUIDR010000061.1 GCA_030428565.1 Alphaproteobacteria bacterium | reverse complement strand
CCAAGCTGACCGCGCTTGGCACCGACGGCACCTTGCAGGACGCGCTGATCTTGCTGAACAACCAGCTGGGCGAGTTCCAGGTGGCGGCTAAGGTCGTGGTGGTCCGCGTTGCCGAGGGCGTCGATGCCGACGCCACCATCGCCAACATCGTCGGTGACGGCATCACCACGGGCCTCAACGCCTTCTTGGATGCAGGCCCCACCTTGGCGGCCATCCCGCGCTTGTTGTGCGCACCGGGCTATACTTCGCAGCGCACGGCCCCGGCGGCCAATGCGGTCTGTGCGGCTCTGCCTGCGGTCTGTGAGAAGCTGTTGGCCCACGCGGTGGTCGACGGCCCTGCCACCACAGAGCAAGACGCCATCGATTGGCGCGAGACTATGGCCTCTTCGCGCCTGATTCCGGTCGATCCGGCGGTCAAGGTTCTGGATGAAGGGGTGACCGTCGTCCAGCCCATGTCGCCTGCGGTGGTGGGTATTGGCGTGCGCCGCGATCATGAAAAGCAAGGCCGGCCCTTCCACTCATGGGCCAACCAGCCCATGCAGGGCATTATCGGTCCATCGCGCGCGATCGACTTCTCGCTGACCGATGGCGCGACCGAAGGCCAGCGCCTCTTGGAGAGCAATGTCGGCGTGCTGCTGCGCGGCGAGATGGGCGTCGAAAGCGCCATTGCCCAAGGCGGCTTCGTCTTTGTCGGCACCGACAATGCGGGCATCGACGACCTGTGGCGGTTTTACAACGTCACCCGAGGTCGGGACTATATCCACCTCATGTTGCTGCGCACCCTGCGCTTTTATCTGGGCCGTTTCAACATCACGGGCCAGACGATCCAGGCGGTGCTCAACACCATGGAGACGGGCCTTCGCAACCTGAAGGCTGATGGCGACATTCTGGGCTACCAGATCAAGTTTACCCGCGATCAGAATACTGCCGAGGAGCTGCGCCAGGGCCGCTTTACCATCAACTTTGCTGCCGAAGAAGCGCCCGTGCTGCGCTACCTTGGCATTCAATCTGCCCGCTATCGCCCGGCGCTCGATGAGCTTCTGGACGATCTTTTGGCGCGTGTTGGCACCATTCAGGGCTAAGGCCTCTCAACTTAAGGAGACGCTCCTATGAGCACCATGTACATTATGGAGGCCGTAAACCTGTTTTGCGGCGACGACGACCCCACCGCCTCCAAGCACCTGACCTTGACCGAGATGCAGCTGCCCAACCTGCAAGAGATGACCCAAGACCACCACCCCGGTGGCTCGCGGGTGCAGATCGAAGTGGCGGTTGGCATCAACAAGCTGGAATCTAGCTTCAAGCTGGCGGGCTGGGATCCTGATCTTTTGACCCAGTTCGGGCTTGGCTCGACCGCGCGCAAGAAGTTCACCGCCTACGGTGCGGTGCGCAGCAAGCGCACGGGTGAGGTCATCGAGGCTAAGGCCATTCTTGAAGGTCGCTTGGGTCAGGCCAACCCTGAGGCCTTCCAGCGGGGCGAGCTGCAGGGCTTTGAATACACCATCTCAGAAATCCTGCACTACGAGCTGTTCTTCAACTTACAAGAAAAGTTCTATTGGGACTTCTTTACCACCGACTGGCGGGTTGATGGCATCTCGCAGAACGCCGACGAGCGCAACATCCTGCGCGTTGGCAACGGGTATTAAGGGGTATCTATGAGTAAGAACACGAACCAGACCGTCACCCTTAACTACCCCATCACCTGGGAGGGAGCCAAGATCGCCGAGGTCACCGTCAAGCGACCTAAAGTCAAGGACATGAAGGCGGTTGAGGAGGTTGAAGAGGGGTTGGGCGATATTAGCCGCAGCATCGCTGTGATCGCCATTCTTACCGGCCTGCCATCTGAGGCGGTCGAAGAATTGGACGCCAAAGACTTCGAGGCTGTATCGGAGGTGATTGGCGGTTTTTTAGGCAGGGCTACGCCCCCGCCGTCTGGCGGAGCGTCGTAGCCGACGTTGCCCATTGGCTGGCAACGTCGATCCCAGACCTCATGGAAATGGACTGGGACGATTTGCTGGCCTGGCATGAAGAAGCGCGGCGTGTGGCTGGCGGAGGCAAAGGTTAGATCATGACAAGATTGACATCAGAGCTGGTCATCCAGCTGCACGACCGTGTGTCCGCCAACGCCAAGCGAGCGGCGGAGAACATGGGTGCCATTACCCGGAAAATCCGGGAGATGAACGCCGCTCCTATCAAGCTGGGCACACGCTTGGATGCAGCGATCGGGCGCAATAACATGGCGCTCGATCGTGCGCGCATGCGCATGGTTGATGCTACGGCAGGCTACTATGCGCTGACGCGGGCGATCCGCTCGCCGGTCGCCGCTGCAACCGAGCTTGGCAGTTCCATGGCAGACATCAACAAGGTAGTGGACTTTGAAAGCTCAGAAGCGCTGAAGGTATTCAAGGGCGACTTGATCGATCTGTCCAAGCGCATTCCTGTTGCCACCAAGGGGTTGGCTGAAATCGCAGCGGCCGCAGGTCAGAACAACATCGCCAAGGAGGACATCCTTCCATTTACCGAAGCTGCTGCAAAGATCTCCGTCGCCTTTGACCGGCCCGCCCAGGAAATCGGTGTCGCCCTGTCCAAAATCAAGTCCGGTCTGGGCCTGACAATGGATCAGGCCTTCTTACTTGCCGACGCCATGAACCATCTGTCCAACAATCAGGCGTCTACTGCTGGCGACTTGCTTAAGTTCGATCTCAAGGTCGCAGCGATGGGCAAGAAATTCGGCTTTGCGACGGAGAAAACCGTGGCATTCGGCTCTGCGATGATCGCCGCTGGTTTCGCTCCTGAAGTGGCGGCAACGTCCTTTCTAAACATGGGCCGTGCCCTAACTGCTGGCGAGGCGGCAACCAAGGCTCAACGCGACGCCTATAAGGCCCTGGGGCTTGATGCCAAGAAGGTCGCCAAGCAGATGCAAGTTGATGCGGAGAGCACGACGCTTGCTGTCATGGCGCGGCTTAGCAAGCTCGCCCCCGAGCGGCAAGCGGCCATTTCTAGCCTCTTGTTTGGCAATGAGGCGCGCGCACTCGGTCCTTTGCTGACGAATACTGACTTACTGAGAGAGAGCCTTGCGTTAGTCGCTGACGAGGCGAAATATTCAGGGTCAGCATTCAAAGAATTTGACGTCCGCAATAGCACCTTTGGCTCCGAGGTGCAGCGCTTCAAAAACGCTGCTAACGAGTTGAACGTCGCCATCGGCGATGCCTTGCTGCCGTCTTTGAGTGATCTCATGGAGCGGCTGAAGCCGTTGCTTCAGTTTTTGTCTGACGCCGCGAACCGCTTCCCCCGCGTTACCTCACTCCTCTTCCAGGCCGCAGGCGGGTTTGTCGCGTTGAAGGTGGCAACCGCAGGCTTGAGTTTCATCGGCCTCATGGGCAAGGGCGGGGCGCTTTCGCTCATGGCTCTTGGGCTTAAAGGCGTTGGCCGCACAGCGGGCGGAATCGCGAACGCGGCAACCGAAATGGTGGCCTTGCAATCGGCACTGGCGGCCATGGAAGGCAAGCAGATTGGTAAGCTGAGCCGGATGAAGTTTGCTCTCAAGGGGATCGCGACCGCTGTCCCTGGCGTCGTGCCCCTTACCGGCATAATCTCTGGGATTGGAGGCGCCCTGGCAGCGATCTCCTTGCCCGTTTGGATAGGGTTTGCCGCTGCCGCAGCAGCAGTCGCCGCTGCAGGTGTGACGATTTACAAGCACTGGGACGCCATCAGCTCATATTTCGCAGGCGTGGGCGCTGCCCTACAAGAGCACCTTCAGCCCGCCTTTGATGCAATCAAGCCGGTGCTCGATTGGTTTGCCCCCTTAGGCGAAACGATCAGCAACTCTTGGAAGGGCGTAAAGGATATCTTTGCTGGTAGCGGGGAGTGGTTTTCGGGGCTGTTCGAGCAAAACAAGCTGACCGACGATGAGAAGGCCGCCTATAAACAAAGCGGGGAAGACCTCGTCGACGCGATCTTCGCGGGCTTTGGCGGCCTGGGAGAACGCATCGAAAACTTCAAGGCTAGTTGGAGCGAAGCAGGCCGCGAGGGCATGAATAGTTTAAAGCAAGGCTTCCAAAACAAGTTCGCAGACGTTAAGGCCTGGATCGACGAGACCTTCGTCAACATCGGCACCTGGTTCGATATGGAAGCCTGGAAGCAGGCCGGGGCGGACATGATCAACGCTCTGTGGGACGGCATGAAGCAGGTCTTCATCGACCTCAAGAATTGGTTGGGAGACCAGCTTAATTCCGTTGGCGATATGGCGAGCAACGCCCTGTCCAACGTGCCCTTAGTCGGCCGTTTTGTCGGTGGGGATAACCCGGATGCCAACAGCGGAGCAAGCGGTTCGTGGGACGCGCGTGCAGGTGGCGGCCCCATCAGTCGCGGACAAACCTACATGGTTGGTGAGAAAGGCCCAGAGCTGATTACCGCCAATCGCAATGGATACGTCCATCCGACAGGGCTGGGTGTGCGACCAGCGCCTGTAGCTGTCACGGTGAACTCGACGGTCAATCTGAACGGCAGCAGTAGCGATCCTTCCCAGATCGGCCATGAGGTCGCCCGCCATATCCGCGAGCAGGTCCAGGAGGCCTTCCGGGGTCTGCAGTCGGATACAGGAATGAGGTTTGCCTAATGCTGATGATGATCGGCCCGGTTGAGTTTGAGGTCATTCCTTTCAACACCGACGGCTACGACCACAGCCACGAGTCCGGCTTTGCTGAAAAGCCGGTCCTTGGCGCGCGGCCGCCTTTGGAATTTGTGGGCGAGGGGCCTGAGGGCTGGTCAATCAAGGCCAAGCTCTTCCCCGATAAGTTCGGCGGTATGGGCCACCTCAAGAAGCTCTATCAGGCGCGTAGCTCGGGGAAATCCCAATACCTGATGCGCGGCGATGGCGCGGTCATGGGCTGGGTCGTCATCCAGTCCGTGCGCGAGACATCGAGCTACCTTGACCGCGATGGCGTCGGCCAGGTGATCGAGGTGGATATCCAGGTCAAGCGCACAGGCAAGCCGGGCGCTGGCTCCTACTTCTCCTTGTTGGCGGATATTTTCCTATGGAACCGGTAATCGAAAGCGTCACGGTCGGCGGGGACGCGCTGACGGTCTCGCTGATCGTCTGGAGGCGGTTCCACCGCCCTATGCCGGGTCTGGTCGAGGCCATCTACGATATCAACCCTGGCCTGGCCGAGCATGGCCAATACCTGCCGGTCGGCACCAGCTTCGACATGCCAATCCCCATCCCGCGGGACGAGACAGTCCTGCCGCCCATTCGTCTCTGGTAAGGAGCGGAACTTCACCTCTTGCGATGCTTGACTTTTTGCGCTAGATCGTTACCTAAATGGAAATGAAAGCTGCAAGTTTTGGATATTGCGTTCCGGACAAAAAAGCTCAGAGAAGCGTTCAACTCCTCTAGGAAGTTGCAAAAAGACTACGGTATGGACAATGCAAAAGCCATTGCGATGCGGATGGGCGTCCTAAGAACCGCGCCGAATTTGATGGCTGTCCCCGAGACAAAGCCAGAGCGTAGGCACGAACTTAAAGGCCGAAGAAAGAACCAATTTGCAGTCGAGCTCAAGAATGGCTTTAGGCTCGTTTTTGTCCCAGCCAACGATCCCATACCGCGTCTTGCGAATGGAGGCATTGATCTGGCATCTGTGACGGCAATTGAGATCATCGAAGTCGTCGATTATCATTAGTGAGGGAGAACGTGGATGGGTAGCCCGCAAAACCAGTACAATCCAGATTACGCCATCCCTCCAGGATGGATCCTAGAAGAGCGACTTGAGGCTCAAAATCTTTCGCAAGCCGAGTTTGCCAGGCGTTGCGGTCGCTCGCCGAAATTGATTAGTGAAATCATATCAGGCAAGGGTCATATTGAACCAAAGACGGCTCTAGAGTTCGAGAGGGTGCTCGGCGTAGACGCTAGCATTTGGCTCGGGCTTGAGAAAAATTACCAGCTCCACGAGGTGAGAGAGGCTGAGAGAGAGGAAGCCAAACGCGCTGGGGAGTGGGCAAAAGCGTTCCCGACAAAAGAATTGGCTCGGCGTGGCATCATTGAGGGACCATGTTCAGACGGCGATTTGGTGCCAAAGATTTTGTCGTTTTTCGGTGTCGCAACAATAGATGCATGGAATAGCCGCTACGGGGCAATGAACGTCGCCTTCCGGCATTCGCAGACATATGACAGTTGTGATGCTGCGCTCGCAACATGGTTGAGACTGGGTGAGCTCCGAGGAGACCAACAAGAATTGTCTGACTTCAACAAGTCAGGCTTCAAGAAGGCTGTTAAACAAATACGCGGGCTAACAACTGTTCGCATCGAAGATGCCCTCAAAGCCGCTAGAGAGCTTTGCAATGACGCCGGCGTAGCATTAGCTATCGTAAAGCCGCTGCCAAAAGTGGCGTTGAGCGGTGCTGCTTGGTGGACAGGATCTGGGCGCCCTCTTATCCAGTTGAGTGCACGGCATAAGTCGGATGATCATCTTTGGTTCAGCTTCTTCCATGAAGCTGCGCATATTCTGCTTCACAGCAAGAAACTGGTGTTTGTTGAAGGTGACGGTCGCACTACTTCGAGCGAGGAAGTGGAAGCAGATGCATGGGCAGCGGACATGCTGGTTTCGAGGGTTGAATGGGCGCGTTTTGTGGCCACCAAGCCAAAGAGTAAGCGTGCGGTAACAGCGTTTGCCGAAACGCAAGGGATTGCTCCAGGCATTGTTGTAGGAATGCTTCAGCACGGAGAGCATTTGCCATATTCGCATATGAACGATCTAAAAGTCCCGTACAAATGGGCTGACTGATAGCGGTCTGCCCTCAAAGTAGTCGCTGAAATTGGCCCCGCTTTTGCGGGGCTTTTTGATTCCAACGTTTGCTAGCAGGAGCCTGTCGTATGTCCAAGCGCGCGATCTTTTCGGTTACGGTCGCGGGCACCAACATCACCACCGCGCTCATGCCGGTGCTGATTAGCCTCTCTGTCTCGGACAAGGCGGGCACCCACAGCGATACGGCCAACATCAAGGTGGACGATACCAACGGCCAGATCATCCTGCCCCTGAAGGGCGCGCCCATGATCATCGCCTTGGGCTGGGCTGATGGCGGGGTGCGGGTGGTCTTTACCGGCACGGTCGATGAGGTGAAATCCTCGGGCAGCCGCGGCTCGGGCCGCGTGCTGACCATCTCGGCCAAGGGCATGGACACCACGGGCAAGCCCAAAGAACAACAACAGCGCCATTGGGACGATGCCGATCTGAAGACCATCCTGAGCGATGCGGGCAAGCACGCGGGCGTGACCGATATCCAGATCGACCCGGCCCTGACCGGCATCAAGCGCAAATACGTTGAGATGCGCGATGAGTCCTTTGTGGCCCTAGGCGAGCGCCTGGCCAGAGAGGTGGGCGGCAACTTTCGCATTGTCGGCTCTACGGCATACTTCACCCGCCGCAACGGCATCTATGCCGGGGTCACGCGCGCGGTCTGGGGGGAAAACCTGCACTCCTGGGATATCTCGCCCCAACTCGGCCGCCCGCAGTTCAAGAAGGCCAAGGCGCGTTATTACGACATGGACAAGGCCGACACGCTGGAGACCAGCCAGGATACGGCGTTGGACCCAGATGCCGAATACGCCACGCGCTATCTACAGGCCGATGAGAACGAGGCCAAGCAGCGCAACGGTTCGGATGCGGCCACCTCTGAGAGCGATGCGGGCGGCGGCTCGGTCACGATCGAGGGCAACACCTCGGCCATTCCAGATGGCCTTTGCATCGTCGCGGGCACCCGGCCCGGCGTGGACGGGGCCTATCGCATCGAGACCGCAACCCACAGCTATAGCCGCAGCGGCTTTACCACCTCGCTTGAATTGAAGCTTCCGAGCCAAGGGGCCGGGAGCGACGACCGCTAACCAAGGGCCTAGAGGACAGACCATGGAAAACAACAGCCTGATCGAGGCCATCAACTCTCTGTTCGGCGGGACCGTTACCACCATCATTGGCGCCTTCGCCGGGCGCCTTATGTGGCACTCAGGGGAGGTCAAATTGGGAAAGCGAAATTTCTTCGGTAAGGAGCTGCTCTGGGAGATCCCGGTCGCGGTTGGCATGGCCATCATTGGCGAAGCAGTCTCCTCATACTTCGGTCTCGAGCAGCCCGTCAGCACGGGCGTGGTGGCCGTCCTGGCCTATCTGGGGCCACGCGGAGCCGAGGCTACCTTTGAGGCCTGGATCAGCCGAGGCGGCAAGAAATGACCCCTTACGAAATCGCGCTTTCCTACCTGGGCGAACACGAGATCGGAGGAAGCCTGCACAACCAGGTCATCGTGGCCATGTTTGCCAGCGTCGGCCATCCCGATATCCTCGACGACGAGACCGCCTGGTGCGCAGCTTTTGTCGGCCACTGCATTGAGCTGGGCGGCCTGAAGTCCACCAGGGCCCTTACGGCGCGCTCCTACCTCAAATGGGGCGAGGCGGTCCCCGATATCGAGCTCGCCCAAGAGGGCGACATCGTCGTCTTCAAACGCGGAAACTCCACCTGGCAGGGCCATGTGGGGTTTTTTGTTGGCGACGAGGGCAACCAGATCGCGGTGCTAGGCGGCAACCAAGGCGATGCCGTTTCGATCGCCCGTTACCGCAAAGACAAACTTCTAGCCATAAGGAGAGCTCCCCATGCCCCCAGTTCTGATCCCATTGTTAGCGATCCTAGCCAGCCTTATCGCTTCACCGGCGATCTCAAAAGATGACCTGCACCGCTGGCCGATCCCAGCTGAGGTGGTGCGGGTGATCGATGGCGATACGGTGGTGGTCGATGCCCAGGTCTGGCCCCAGGTGGTCATCGCCGGGGCCTCGATCCGCGTCTTGGGCATCGATACGCCCGAGCTGCGCGGTAAGTGCGAAACCGAGAAGGCGATGGCCCAGAAGGCGAAGGCGATGATGGCTGAGGCCTTCCCGCCGGGCACTCTAGTTCAGCTGCTCGGCGTTAAGCCCGACAAGTACGGCGGGCGCTTTAACGCCCGCGTTTTGGCCTCAGACGGCCAGGGCTGGGCGGCGCTTCTCTTCGAGACAGACCTAGCAGCCCCCTACACCGGCCAAGGCCCCAAACGGGATTGGTGCGCAGCCATCCCCGATCCCCCGAAATCCAACTAAGGACTCAACATCATGAGTAAAGCACTCAATGCCCCCGAGGCAGGAACCCGTGGTTCGATCGATCACCACGAGCTCAACTTCATTGATATCTTGTTGGCGGTCGGCGTGACGCCCATCGCCCGCTTCCTAAAGGGCCGCAAGACCGCCGCAGGCGCGGTCCTGGCCCTGCTGGCCTACGCCTCGCCATTGCGCGATTGGGCCGTAGGGAGCGACCTAGAGCAGACCATGAACCTCATCGTAGCCGTGCTCGAGTTTGCCTCGGTCTGGCTGGGCGGTGGCGGCCTGATCTCCTGGTTCCTGGCCATGCGCCGGGCAGGGGGATTGCTGCTCAAAGATTAGCTGTCAAGCAATCCTTGACAGCTGACAGGCCGTCGCTCGAACAGGCGGCGGCCATTTTTGTATTCATCCATGCGAGGCGAAGTCCATGCAGGCACCCATCCAGCACAAGAGATCTTCCGAAGCAGCCAAGGTGCCAGCTACCGGCGACCTAGTCCTTGGCGAGCTGGCGATCAATACCTTCGACGGCAAGCTCTACTTGAAAAAGAACGACGGCACCGAAGCCATTGTAACCCTATCCGTCGATGGGCACGGTCATGCGATTGGCGATATAGACACGCTTCAAGAAACGCTTGACGGCCTCGCCGATGCTTCAGGCATCGCGGTCGATGGCGAGAAGGTCGGCTACCGCAATGTCCCGGCTGCAACAGCTCCCGTTAGCACTGGCTATACGCTGGCCGCGGCAGATGTTGGCAAGCACGTTGAGATCGCAGCTGGCGGCTCGATCACGGTGCCGAACAACGTCTTTAGTGCTGGCGATGCTGTAAGCTTGTTCAACAACACCGCTAGCGACGCAACCATCACCTTGGCATTCATCACGGCCTATCTGGCAGGCGAGGACGGCAACAAATCTAGCCTCACGCTCGCCGCAAGAGGCCTGGCAACGATCTTCTTTGCCAGCGCTACGATCTGCGTTGTCTCGGGGAACGTCAGCTAATGAGCGGAATCCAGCAAATGCTTATGGCCGGCGCTTCGGTGCCGATCATCGCTGCCTATCTGATCGTCGGTGGTGGCGGTGCGGGCGGCGATGAGCCTACAAACGGCGGCTCGGGCGGTGGTGGTGGTGGCGAGGTTTTGCTCGGCAGCCAAGAGCTGGTCAAAGGCCAAACCTACACCATCACGGTCGGCGCGGGCGGGACGCGCACCTCAGGCACCGGCAATACGGGCGGCAGTAGCTCGGCCCTAGGCCTTACCGCAAACGGCGGGCTAGGTGGTGCCGAGATGGCCGGCACCCGCGGCGGACGCGGCGGCAATTCTGGTAATGGCAACGCCGGTGGCTATGGCCTCAACTCCTCCTCAGACCCTAAAAGTCGCGCCGGCGGCGCAGGCGCGGGTGCCGGTGCCAATGGTGGCAACGCTTACACCAAGCACGGCGGTAATGGCGGCGCGGGCATCCAGTCCGATATCACCGGAACCATGTTGGGCTACGGTGGCGGCGGTGGCGGCGGCGAACAGCAATACACGCCTGGCAGCGGCGCAGATGGCGGCGGCAACGGTGGGCGTTACAGCTACAACGGCGGCAATGGTCTGGCCAACCGAGGCGGCGGCGGCGGCGGTGCAGCCAAGAATATCAGCGCCGATCGCCTGCCCGGCAACGGTGGTTCGGGCGTCGTGATCCTGCGCGTGAACAAACCAGCAGCATCGACAAGCGGATCGGTCACGGTCACCACCGACGGTGCTTTTACGATCTACAAGTTTACCGGCAACGGCAGCATTACCTTCTAAAGCAAACGCCCCCTTGGCTTCGGCCGAGGGGGCGATTTTTGCGTTTTGGGGAGTCTTAAGCTTTGTAGGTCTTAATTGGCAAACTCGCTCGCGCTTTTCCAATTATCGCTTTGCAATGCGCACAATTGATATCTTCAGGTTCATTGTGCCCCTTCTGTTTTACAGCAGTGTATTTGCTGCGCTTTTTGCATTCTGGGCAATCAATCGTGTCTTCGCCATCGTTGTATGGGATGGCGGGTTCCAAATAGCTACTCATATCGTCTCCTATGTATCATTTTTAGGGATAGTGCCATCGCCTGACTTGGCATTGTTTTTCTTGAGTGCTGTTATGAGAGCCGCTATCCCACCTATTACTGGCGATAACCCAGTAAGGAGTGCCGCTGCCCACGGTGCGTCTGTTAAGACAATTTGATAGGCAATAAACAAGATTCCTGCGGATATTCCCAAAGATCCAAAAGTCCCAAGAAGTTCTTCTAAAGAAACAACAAAAGCTGTCATCAGGCGACCATTTTGCTCCTTCTTGACGATTTTGATGAATTCCTTTGTCGCACCAGGGGCAAACTCTTCATAAATACGTACATATTCAGGCGATGGATACGGACTGGTGTGCGATATGTGGCTTTCTGTGTAGCTAATATAGCCTCGATCTCCTGGCTCAGCTATTGGCTTCGCTTGTCCATTGACGCACGTGTCCTCGTTGTCCAGTTCTTGGCTTCGGGCTGCCTCTGCTTTGTTAATTGGCATCAAACTTCTCTAATGCGCTACCGAAGTACGAGGCAATGTTCTTTCGATCCTGGGCAAATCCATCCGCCCCAAAATTTAGCTTGACCCGGCGTTTGAGTCTAAGCGGGGCATATAGCGCGAGATATGAATCTAAAAAACTTCGTTTTCGCATGGCTTCTACAGGGTCTATTACATCTGCCGAAATTTGCGACAAACGTCGAATCTCGACACGTTTGATAGCATTCAAAGTCGCTTTGTCGGCTGCATTTGGCATGTGTTGATCTCCCTTCAGAATTGACTTGATCATCATATCAGGGCGCAACTTCTGGTGTCGAGACAATTCAAAGAATTGTGACAAGGTGTCGAGCAGGCGGGCGTTTGCCCACACGCACAAATGGAGTGGCGATGAAGTACGGCACCTTCTTATCCATAATCGCAGAGCACCGGCTCTATGTCGTTTGCGCCTGCGGCCATGCGCGAGAGGTTGCGGTTTCTGACCTGATAGAACGCATGCCGCCCGAGTCTCGGCTCTGCGATGCCTTGGCTCGGCTGCGATGTTGTAGGTGCAGACGGCGAGGGGCGGTCGACGAGGTTCGTATCTACTGGGCGGACGGTGATTCGATGCGTGCGAGGGAAGATCAGGTGCGGGCGGCCCTCAAAAAAACCTAAAGAAATCAAAGCGGTCTTTTTGCCCGCACCTTTGGCTAAGTATTTGTTTCAGCGTTCGTTTTTGACAATTCTCGGTCGCACCAAACCGGTTTATTTGATCTGTAGGCCGTCAGAAACTTCAGCCTCAACTGGAATGTTGCGGGGCTGTAAGCTCGATTGCGGCGCCTACCTGCGATTTCCCAATCTGCCAGTGCTCAAACTACCAGTGCCTAGTTGCCAGTGCCTAGTTGCCAGTGCCCAATCTGTCGGTTGCTTGGCGGTCCGCTCAAAGGGAGCGGATCCAATCAGCCGCCTCGCGCCCCTGGACATCTGCATATTTTACGAGATGGTCAAAGTGGGTTGTAATTCGTTTGATACGGCTGGTCTGTCGAAAGGTCAGATAGCAATCCCCAATGTAAAGGACCGCTTGCAAATGACCAAAGACCGTAAGCGGCGCGCTAAATAACTTGCGTTCATCGTAAAAGTGAACCCGCACCCTGGGGAATAGGGCGTCGCATTGCTCTGCAAAATGTCGAGCTTGGGCGCTCACCACATCGGCAGGGCAATCCTCGTAGTAGCCGGTGCGTCGCAGTAGCGATTGCATCCTGTGCTTTGGTAGCGCCAGCTCATAATCCGAATTGGTGGTCTTGAGCCAAGCCAGGCGTTCTTCCATATTTGCAATGGCTTGTTCTGGCGTCTTGCCTAACAGAGCCGCGTACTCCCAAGTCAGAAATTCGGGCGTTTTCAGCATGTCGGGCAGGGTGGCGGGCACATGTCTGACTTTAAAGCCATCAGCTTCACGATGCCAGTCGATCATTTGTTCGTCCGCAGCCGTCCGCTTGGCATCGCTGATTTGGCTCGCGGCTTCGATGATGTCGGCGGGCCTTTCAGGGCGATCGGTCAAGCCAAGCAACCAATCGACACTTACGCCAAGCGCCGATGCGATTTCAGCCACCAGTTGCGCATTCGGTAATCGGCTATGCGTGTCGTCCAACAGTTGGGAAATCGTTGAGCGGTTGCAGCCAATCGCGCGCGCCAAGGCGCTCTGATTGAGCCCCGCGTTTACCATCGACGCAATGATGCGATCGCGAAAGAGTGTGTTTCGCTCACGTTTGTCTATTTTAGTAACCAAATGACAATTTTGTTTACAATGTTTGTAATTGTGTCGGATCGGTTTGCAAGCCAAATTGCTGACAACGTTTGTTCTCCGTTCGGTCGCGCTGTCGCAACGACCGGCGAGAGCGTCGATTTTTGTTTGAAGTTAAGTCAAATCGCCGGTCGCGTGCCCGCGACGCGACTTTGGTAAAAGGCTGCCCATAATGCTCCAGAAACGTGATCTAGCGATCGTCGCCAAGTCGTTCAGCTGGCAGGCGCTTGGCTTGTTGTCGATGACCGCCATCGGCTACATCACAACCGGTTCATTGCGTTCAGGTGGGACTATCGCTGGTGCTTCGGCGCTGGTGAGCCTGATCACATACGTGGCTCACGAAAAGGCCTGGGACCGCTGGCTCGTCAAGCTGCCAAATCGCTAGAGGCAAGGGGGCGGCCTGCCTGGGCTGATTAGCAGAAAGTCTGGCTTTGGGCCTCATTTTGATTGGCCCAATCTCGGTCTTACCCAGGATCGTATTGAGCAGAATCGGCTCCAAGCTTGGACGCGAATGCGGTCGTTGTTGGCAGTAGTTTTGTCGGCTTGAGGTTCCAGTAAATCGGTCGCAGCCAAAATTTTCGGTGGATTTGTGTTGTTTTTGCAACACTGCGGCCCGCATAATGCATTTGGTTCGGGAATTTAGTAGACAATGCCCATGGTGATTGGATCTTAAACGAAGGGTCTGCTGGCAAATTGCTGCCAGTGGATACTCTCAAAAAGAGTTTCAAATGAAAAAGATACTTCTGGCGACAACAGCGGCTGTCGCGCTTGCGGCCGGTACACAAGCCCAAGATTTGACCATTGGCGGCTTTCTGGAGTTCGAAGCCATTTATGGCGAGAACTATGACTTTGATGCGGTCGAATATTGGGTGGAGACCTAAGTCAACGGCAACCCCAATGCTGGCAACGGTAGCGGGATTGACAATCTGGACTTTGGTGTCGATGCCCGATTGAATTTCGACTATTCAAACGCGACCAAGTCGGGCCTGGAATACGGCATGCACTTTGAGTTGGATCTCTATCAATCGGATGAGACCGCCCGAAACGCTGATAGCGGCACCCACCCCATTGTTGAAGGCGATCCAACAATGTTGGGTGACATTGAGGGGTGGGCGATTTTTGGGGCGTCCAAGCCTGATCGGCTCGTCGGTGATAGCGCCGCTTTCAACGATGGCTACGTCTACATCAATTCAGCGCTAGGGAACGTCAAGCTAGGTGATGCCGGTGCCGCTGGCGCCGCGAGCAACCAGCTCCATGTTCCTTTTCTGGTCAATGCTCTGGAAGGCGATCAGTATGCGACCGCTGAGTCTGAGCTGATCAAGTACGAGAACTCTTTTGTCGGCGTTGATTTCGCTGCTTCCGTCGATGACGATGCCAACTGGAACCTAGGTGTAGGCTATGCGGCGTCGGTAGGTGCATTGGATGTGGCGCTTGGCTTGTCTGCAGGCGAAGACACCCTGGCAGGCTCAATTGGTGCAAGCGTCGGTGGTCTAAGCTTTGGTGTCAACTACGCGGTGGAAGAGGTGGGCTCGACAACAGAATACGTGGCAGCAGGCGTCGGCTATGCCATGGGCGCGCTAACTATCGGTGCCGGCGTTGAAACGGAAATCCGTCACGGCGATGTGCACCAATTCGTACACAATAGCCTGACCGGCCAGGAATACGAGACCAACTATTTTGCTGGCGCCTCTTATGAGCTGGCCGATGGTCTGTCGCTGAGTGTGGGCGTCGCCAATCTCGACAGTGACAGCGCCAATAACTGGTCGGCCAGAGCTGGCCATCTTGTCAATTTTTTCGGACGCTCTGGTCGAGGGCAAGACCTCGGCGATGCAGAAACGCGCGCTTGGACAGCGGGCGCCAGCGTGAAGGTTTCCTTCTAAGCGAACTGTTGGCTTCTGGCCGATCAAAAGGGCTCCCCTTGGGGGCCCTTTTTTGTTGCCTGTTGCCAGGCGTTTTCATGCCTGGGCTGTTCCTCTGCTGCGATGGCGCGGGCCGCCGGCATTCGATAATCGAGGGCTCGCCGCAGCTCGGGTGTCCCCAGAGACTCCACAGCTGCTTGCGTGCATGTCGGCTCAGTAGCGTGTTTAAACCAGAGGTTGCGCATTCCAGGCGAGCGTCATTGAGCCAAAATGGCGGTCTGATATTGTAAAATAGGCGAAAAATCTCATCAAATTTGATAAAATGCTACCTAAAGTATAGTCGCACCTCTTGACGGGATACGCCAAGAGGCCGCAATCTTGCAGTAACTATTAAGCGGCTATCGACAATCGATGGTCGAGATTTCACGTGACCAAAGTGAGAAACCAAAAATGAAAAAGACCCTTCTGACGACAACGGCGATTGTCGTGCTGGCTGGAGGTGCGTATGCCCAAGACCTGACCCTCAGTGGCTTTCTGGAATTCGAAGCCATTTATGGTGATAACTATGATCTTGATGGCGTCGAATTTACGATCAGCGGTGATGGCGGCAGTGGCGGCATTGACGACCTGGACTTTGGCGTCGATGGTCGATTGAATTTTGACTATTCAAATTCGACCAAGTCGGGCCTTGAGTATGGCGTGCATTTTGAGCTGGATTTGTATCAATCTGACGGCGTTCGTTATAATCCTGACAGCGACTATTATTCAGTGAACGGCTTCGGCGATGAAGACCGTTTGATCGGAGACAGCGTCGCTTTCAATGACGGCTATGTCTTTATCAATTCCGCGCTGGGTAACGTCAAATTGGGCGATGCCGGCGCTGCGGGAGCCGCAAGCAACCAGCTGCACGTGCCTTACCTGGTCAACGCCCTGGAGCGCGACCAGTATCCGACCGCCGAGCTGGAATTGATCAAGTACCAAAACTCTTTTGTCGGCATCGATTTCGCCGCTTCAGTTGACGACGATGCCAACTGGAACCTGGGTATTGGCTATGCAGCTTCGGTGGGCGTGCTGGATGTAGCGCTTGGCTTGTCTGCGGGCGAAGATACCCTAGCGGGCTCTATTGGCGCTGCAGCGGGCGGCCTGAGCTTTGGCGTCAACTACGCTGTGGAAGAAGCGGGCTCGACCACTGAATACATCGCCACTGGCGTCGGCTACGCCATGGGCGCACTGACTATCGGTACCGGCGTTGAGACCGAAATCCGTCACGGCGATATTCACTTTATGAAGCACGACAATCCAACCGGCCAAGAATACGAGACCAACTACTTTATTGGCGCCTCCTATGAGCTGGCCGATGGTCTGCTGTTGAGTGCGGGCGTGGCCAATCTGGATAGTGACAACACGTATAACTGGTCAACCTACCACTTGCGATCTGGTCGGGGCATCGATGTCAACAGAGCAAGCGTGCTTGGAAATGAGCAACGCACTTGGACGGCCGGGGCCAGCGTGAAGGTCTCTTTCTAAGCCGCGCCAGTTTCCGCAAGCGAACGTGAAAGGGCTCCCGATCGGGAGCCCTTTTTTATTGCTCTCTGGTTTTGCCAACCGAAGAACGAGCGCCGCGCGTCATAGCCAATAGCGGTCCACGATAATCGAGGGGGCGATAACCAAGCTTCAAAGCGCCAAGCTGGGGGCACTTTATTGTGCTTTTTTGAACTCAATGTCTTTGGGCGGCCTCAGATCCTCCAGCATTTTGGTCGCGTCGATGTTGCCTTCATCGCTGGCAATCTTGAGCAGTTGCAGGGCGCGGTGTCGATTGCGCCGCACGCCATCGCCGTGCAGATAGCGCGCCGCCATGAATAGTTGCATTTTGGGGTGGCAAGAATAGTGCTCGTTGCACCAATTGAAGGCCCCAGCGTGACCCAGCGTTGCGGCCTGAATGTAGCGCTCGACAACATCGCCCAGCATATCGCTTGCGACGGTAGCATAGAGGTTGGCCAACCGCGCTTTGGCTACTTTGTTGTTTATCCCACGCGCGCGGTCATACCAGAAGGCCGCCTTTTTTTCATCGACCACGCCATCGGTTAGGCCATAGTA
Source organism: Alphaproteobacteria bacterium (assembly GCA_030428565.1). Lineage (GTDB taxonomy): Bacteria > Pseudomonadota > Alphaproteobacteria > UBA7985 > JAUIBT01 > JAUIBT01. Next base: position 1,428 of record JAUIDR010000061.1, on the reverse strand, counting down.
ATCGCCAAGCGCGAGCATGGCTTGGACGCTCCCCGCTGAAGCGCCCGCCTCAAGCGCGGCAAGTTCGTTGTTGTTCGGCCCAGAGCGCCCCGCGTCGTCAAGCCCCGTCCTAACAGGGCGGATAATTTGGAGGGGCTCATTCGCCTCCTTTTCCTCCTTCAGGCGGCTGTCGATGTTGAATCGGTCGTTCTTGAGGGCCTTGAGCAGCAAAGCAGCCTTGCTATCGCCCAGCTCCTTGGCGCGCTGCAGTAAGGCGAGCGCTTGATCGGGGTTCTTTGGCACGCCGCGACCTTGGATAAACAAGCGTGCAAAATGGCGCATGGCGGCTGGATCGCCCGCGTCTGCGGCCCGCTCATACCAAGCCGCTGCCTGTTCATAATCGCGGGGTACGCCATCGCCGGTCTCGTACATCTTTGCGAGCAAAAAGTATGAAGTGGCTTTGTTGTCCGGATCCATGGTCTAACTGCGGCGGTCCTAGCTAAGGGTGACGGCGGTGCCGATGTCACCCGGCACCAAGACGTGAGCGCCATCAGCGTGCATGGCATGCACATCGCGTCGTCATAAAATGATTGTGATGGATGTTATCAAATTCAAGCGACTTTGGTGACGTTTCAAGAATATATCGGAATACTCTTAAGTATAGTTATAAAACTAAAACGATTATTTATGGCGAATGTGCATAATGATGTGCGATTTTGACCGTCTTTCTAGCGTTATGATCGTTCTATATTTTAATTATTTGAAAATTTATCATGTATCGTTTCTGCTTCGTGATATTATTTTTGCCACTGCCTTGTAGTGCGGTAGCAAAAAACATTGCGGTTTATTTATCTGGATCGCTGATTACAAGCGGGACACCGACCGCAGTAAGCCCCTCACCGATTGCCGGCACCGTAGCCCAAACATTGATCTACACCATAGCCAACTCTGATGATACCGGCGGGGCGATGACGATCTCCTCATTGGGCGCGATCTGGGCCATAAATATGGGCTTTGATAGTATCAAGGTGGATGGGGTTGAAATTGACTACAGCAATCTAGCCAATAACAGCTACAGCATCGATCCCTCAGCTTCGATTGAGCTCAGCGTCACCTACACACCAACGGACGTCGGGCAATTTGGAAGCATGATTGAGATTGAGTCAGACGCCGACAATAACGACCTCTTCTCCTTGCAATTTGCCGGCAATGCCACCGCCAATCCGGAAATCGATGTCAGCTTTTCCGGGGCCAGCGTTGGCGATGGTGGTAGCGCCGTTATCGCGACCGCTGCAACGCCAGGCGAACTTGAGATGACGTCGTTATTGATCCGAAATCGTAAGCGTCCGGTCTGACTGCGGTTGCTTTATTCAGCGTTGAAGCGCCAGGGCATGAGGTCTTCAATGCGGTTGGTCTTATGGTCCTGAATGCGTGCGAGAACCCATGTAA